>VSNG01000002.1:0-82789 GCA_009774175.1 Lachnospiraceae bacterium
ACTTAATATAAATGTCCATATAATAGAAAGCGTTGATAAAATCAAAGATAAGAAGGTAATCATATATTAGTCTTCGCAATGTTCTTGCATTATTTTTTTCCAAATATTTTTTTGTATCATAAGAAATCTTTACATAATCATCTGAGTACAATCGTTCAATCCAATTTCTAATTTGAGATAGCCTATACAATCCCCTCTTTCGACTAATTTCTTCTCTAAGCGGATCAAGCATGTTATATATATTAGCCCACCACATTCCTGTAATTTTATAATACTCATCATAAATACTATTTAGATTATGACTTCTATCCTTCATATCATCTCTTCTCTCTTAAAATTATGAATCACTCTCTTGATTGTTTAAAATTTCCCTGATCTTTCCATCATTTCCCCATATCGCCTTTGAATCATATGCCCGTTCCGGAAACGCACCATATTGTAACCGAACTGAAAATTGATTATCTTCTATAAACTGTCTTACCCTTTCACCAATTTCCATAGGACGTCCTGTACAACAGTTAATTATACCATTAATTCTATTTTGAGTTATTACACTACTCACCTGATAACAAAACTCTTAATAAACTATAAAGTCAAATTTATTTGAACCATTTGTAAATGGAAATTCCACCCCCCCCCCTTTTTTTCCGCCTTTGCTATTTGAGAAAAAACTGAACAGCCATATTCCACATTTCCTACTATATAAAATCCCCGGATCCACTGAAAAATGACATTGTTCTCTTTGGTTATCAACTCAACACTTTTTCGCAATGCATCCTTAGCTATTCCATACAAGCTTAACGGAGCAGTTGGCGTATTTTCATCCACGCTCCCTTCATAAAATCCAATTTCATGTACACTCCCCATAATTGCTACTTGCTTCAATCCTCCTTGTATCATTTTTCTAATGAAACAGTAGTGTTTTGGCAAATCTATAATATGACTTATCTCCTGATGCGAAAATCCATTTCTCCATGCTAAATGTAACATGATATCTGGGCTTCCCAATTCTTCAAATGGTTCTTCTAAATGAAAAATGTCCTTTTGTATTACAGTCGCTTTTTCGTCAATGTTCTCTGTATGTAAACTAACCGCCACGACCTCATAATTTCTTCTTATCAGTTCTTTCACAATACCTTGTCCCAAGTAACCATTCGCGCCAGTAACTAATATTTTCATTTTCCTGCATTCGCACCTTTCTAAGAAAAAACAAATACGACTAAGCTTTTTTTTCCTGCTCTTCCAAAAACATTAAAAATTCTTCATAATTTCGAATATAATCACTCTCATTATATACTTCTGACGCAAGGCACATTAATACTGCATCCTCTGAAAAATCATACATTTCTCTCCACATATTATTAGGCACATATAAACCTTCATATGGTTTTTCTAAATAAACCACTTTTTTTTCAGCACCATTATCCAATAGAATTTTGCAGGAACCATGTATGCATATTAAAATTTGCTCCAATGTTTTGTGTGCATGAAATCCTCTAGAAACTCCTCCTGCTGTATCGTACATATAGTAAACCCGTTTAATTTTAAAAGGAATATCTACACATTCTTCCAAGGAGACTAATTGTCCTCTATTATCTCCGTGTTGCTGAAACTGATATTTTACAATTTGCATAGTATCTCCTCACATATCCTTCGATAAATAGCCGCCAATTTATAAGCAATATTCCAAACGCAATACCATAATGTTTTCTTTCTAAAGCATAAAACATCTGATGCTTCACAAACGCAAACATAAATATATTTCTTTCTTTTTCCTCTATATATTGTAAATGTTTTTTTAATACTTTAGCTCTCTCCTTATACATAAAAACAAATTTTCTACTTGTATATACGTTAGATAATCCAGTTACAGATTCCCTGTAGTACACCAGTTTTTTATCTATATAGCCAAATCGTTCATAGCGCGCAAGCCTCAACCACATATCATAATCTTCATATTTGATATTCTCATCATAATATCCATACTTTTCGTAGACATTCCTTCTTATCATAACGGTCGCCGCAGAAATATAATTTTCTTTAAGTAAAAATTTGAATGTTTCGTCAGGCTTTAATGGTTGATGCTTCTGGTAAATCATTTCAACAGGATTGTCTTTTCCAAAATGCCAATCATCCGAAATAATATATCCATTACAATATGCAAGTACGCAGTTTTCATTTAATTCTAAATATTCAACCATATCTCGAACATAAGATGCTGCTATAACATCATCTCCTGATCCAAGATAAACATAGCTGCCTTGGCATCTTTTTAGCACCTCGTTTGCATTATGAGAAATATTTCCCAAATTATGACTGTGCTTTATCACCTCGACATGTGTACATCTCTCTTCCAATTCGCACATGTGCTCGTCTATAATATGCAGCGTTGCATCTGTAGACGCATCATCCAGAAACAATACCTCTATATTAGAATACGTTTGTGATAAAATTCCCATTATACAGTCTTTTATATACCGCTCGTGTTGATATGTTAAAACAACTATTGATACTAAGGATCCCTTCATCTTCCCTCCAATTATCACGCTTCCATCTACCAAAGATTCACTCATCCTGATATGGCCGGGACTCAAAATTCTACTTACTTATAATAATACTTCCGTATAAATCCGGTATAGGTAAATAATTAATACCAAATTTATCACAGTAATCTATAATCGCTTTTCTTGTCCCCTCATAAAACGGCGCGTTATAGCATGCAATCATCATATATCCACCTACGCATATCCTAGGATAAAATAATTCTAAGGATTTTAATACCGGCTGATACATATCTAAATCTACGCTAACAAAGCAAAATTTTTCATCGTATAAGTCAAAAGTATCCGGAAACACCCCCCCCCGCACGATACACTGTCCCTCCTGCACATTTAATCGGGACAATACAAATTCTTCACTTGTATTCTGAAATTTCAATAATTCATTCTCTTTATTTTTTATTGTATCATCTTCATTAACATCTTCGGTCACAAAGCCACAAAAAGTATCAAATAAATATATTTTCCTCTTGGGCAACGCTCGATTAATGACAACCGTAAAATCCCCCCGAAAAACTCCCAATTCAGCAACTGCGCCCTTTACATCTTTTCTTTCAATTTCCTGCGCAATCAACGCCATTGTCTGTTCTTTAACAAAATCCTTGTCTATTTGCGAAAAACAATTATTTTTCCACAAAACGCTTGCATATAAACTGGGATACAATCTATCTGTTCTTAACATAGGAAATAACTGATTACGATTATAGCGTTTATCCAAATATTCAGTGATACTCTCTGATATTTTCTGATAAGATTCATCTTCATCAAATATAAAACCAATAATTTTATTTTTATTTACTCCCCATTCCAGTAAAATCCTTTCAATTTGTAGATAATATCCACTGGCTACAATAATTTTATCATATTCATAGTCATTGATTTGCTTTGGTCGAATTACCTTGTAGCCATGAAATGTATTAACCGAACTGTTAGAATTAATAAATGCAACTATCTCAACTTTATTGCAGTCAATCTCATCCACCAAAACCTCAGCAACACTTCCTGTCCCAAAAATCAATACTTTTTCCCTCATTTCGCCCGTCCTCCTTAAAGTCGTCTCTTTCTCATTTTTCTCCTACCAGTTCCTCTAAACAGTTAATAAATCCCCGCATATTATCATCAATATTGTAATCCTTTCTCCACATTTCCAAACTACGCTCTTTCATTTCAATCAGTTTTTCCTTATCCATTTCACATAATGTAACGATTGCATCGGCAATTTGCACAGTAGACGGATTAGGCGCTAATAATATTCCATTACTATCAATAAGTTCTGGAATACCTCCCACTGCTGTTGCAATAATTGGAATTCCAAATGACAGCGCTTCTTGAAGCGCTACCGGACTTCCTTCCGATTTCGAAGTCATAATAATGGCATCCGGAACATTTTTTCTGTAATACGACAAAACCTCCTGATTAGAACATGAACCTTTAAACTCAAACACAATATTATCCTTATTTCCAAGCAGTTTTTCTGCGTCCATTCGAACCTCTTCCAATAAATCTCCGTCTCCGAAATGAACCCATTTTATCTGATAAGAATTAATTTTAGATAATGCCCTCACAATCAACCAAACCCGTTTCACTAGAATCACACGTGAACAGCTGACTAATAAAAAGAAGTCCCGATCTACATTACTATCCTTCGATTCCTGCTTTGCTGTCCCCAGCCTGCATACATAATACTTATCAATACTATCTTTATCAAAAGCAAAATGCTCCATATAGTAATCATATCCATGCTTTGAAATGAATACTACCCTATCTACATTTTGATCCATCAACCGCTTATAAGGCTGCCATCCATACTTTGCCCGATCTTCATATAAATCATAGCCATGTGCCCGTGTTATAATTTTTCCCACAGATTTTCTTAACATAATAAGGCTCATTACATGATAATTATACCAATAAGAATAATATAACCCATTTTCATCAAGAAGCCAACTCTTTGTTAACCATCTTTTAAACTTTATTGCATTGGCATAAAAGAAAAGACACGCCTTTGTTCTTCTTAACAGCAACTTTCGCTCCGTAAATATCCGTTTCAACTCACCCCAACATTTACGATCTGAAACAAATGCAAAAAGATAGCGCAATACTTCCAAACCTTTTACCGCTTCTTTTTCACAATAAGCTACTTGAATATCTGGTTCTAATGCAGTTTCCAACTCTTGATTTTGTCGATCTTTCTGCGTTGCGCAAGAAATAATTGTAACGCAAAATCTTTCCTGTAAATATGGCAACTCGGGCATAATAAAACTTTTTTCACCCCGACCATAAGGAAATGAATCTGTTAATAAATAAAGATTTCTTTTTGATTTATTTGACATTTCCATATATTCTCAACCAATGAGTCAGTTGCCATACTCATTGATATTTGCAGCCTCCCGAATACTTATTCATGAATATATTGATACCTAATATTCTATTTCTTTCTTATCTATCAACACTGTGCCTTCCGAATCTTCGTAAAGACATATCTCAAGCTTACCCGTTTCCTCTGATGATTTGCTTATTAAAATATTAGAACCTAATAATTGTAAATCATAAAGCATTTCCACGATTTGACCGTCCTCATCTAATCTGCAAATAGAAATATAACCATCCTTATTATCAAAAATCATTGGTGATATTCGAATATTTTTTTGTCCATCCGCTTGAATTGCTAATGGATTCGTAACACGTTGCACACTTTCTTTTTGAAAATAGTCAGCAACTCCTATATTAACCCAATAGGACATATCATCCTGAAGTCTAAGCACCGGAAAAAGAGAGATCTCTTCTGGTATATAATAAATGAAAACATTTTCATTGGTATCATTTTCTACCAGATCATATATTTCTTTAATCTCTTCATAATAATTTTTATAAGAACCATCCGCTATCCTCTCCCACATTTGCGCCGGTACCAATTGAGATAGCCGCCATGATGGATTTAAACTTGAAATAATAACCAAAAGTACAACAACACCTATGCAAAGTTTCCCGATCCGCAACAAATTAATTTTTTCACTCACTGCATGCCCACTTATTGCCCCAATAATCATCAATGCGAGAATGATAACTATTGTTTCAACAAACTTACATCTATTAGGCACCCCGAGCTTACTGTACCCCAAAAAAACTGGAAAGTAGGTAATGAAAGGAGCCATAATGCATAATACTACAATTGTACCCCCCCCCCTTATTTTTTTGTAATGTGCCCGTTTTCCAACAGATGCACCAATAATACCTGCAACAAACACAAGAAAAATGCAAGGCGTATCAAACAACAACTCCTCAACATTCCGCGCCACTTCCAACACAGTAAAAATCAATGCTCTGCCAATATGTAAACCTGTATCGTCTATTGCAGCATGTCTCACATAATTACCCGGAGCTACAGTATTAATCAACGCACCCAAAAACGCAAACCCAAAAATAATATAGTCTTTTATCTCCACTTTTTTTAACGTCCACTTAACAAAACATACTCCCAGTAGAACAAAACATCCTATTCCCGCTATTTCTAAAGAGCCCCCAGCCGAAAAAAACATCAGCAATGCAGACACACATATTCCTTTAATGTTGTTCGACTGCAACGCAATTCCCACCCCCAAAAGGCAAAATGACATTGGAAAAGAATAGACCATCGCCCCAGTAAACCAATAAAATATTTCCGTCCATCCCTGAAACGCCAAAACGCCTATAATACATAGTGAATAAAACAGTATTTGATAATTAATCTTATCCATATTTAAACTTCTGCAAACGCCTCTAACAAACACCCACAAAGATCTTCCAAACAAAAGAACATTCGAAATCATCACTGCACGAAGCCACACATAACCGCCTCCATTTAACGGCGATAAGAATACCATTAAAAAGGATGATGTATATGTTCCCTGCCAAGTAAAATACCATTGGACTGCATATTTCAATGCACAAATGATAGTATTCGTTCCATATCTTCTTGCATCGTTTATAACAGAAAAGTCATCAGCGGAATAAAAAGTATACGCTGATGTAATCATAATTGGAATAAAAGTCAAAACAGCAGCGCAAATCAACAATATTTCTAACATCCACATAAATTGGCGTTTTTCTGTATATTGCTTATCCATAAACGTTTCTATAATTTTCATCTTTAAAGATTCCTTTCCCGATTTTCTTTCTCTAACTACAAATATATTTTATAACCGGCTGCATGGTAACTGACAAATCAACCGTCTTCTTGGCATATTCTCTGATTTCTTTATGAATCTGTTCCCGCTCCGTATTCGCCTCGTAAACTGATTTATAAAAATCCACAATCCTTTGCATATCTATTACTGAATCATCATTTGAAAATTCCAGATAATATTTATAGTTCTTTTCCTGTTCAAAAGCATCCTCGTGGCAGCCTGAAGCAATCGGCATCCCTTTCGCAAGATATTCTCGTACCTTTAGAGCGCTTGATGAATACAGTTTCCTTTTATATGCGCCAAACAACCCTAAAGCGATATCCATGCGATCATATATGTGGTCGAGTTCCAAACCGACCTTTCTCCCACAAAAGAACACGTACTGTTCCAATCCGTACTGCCTGACCATTTTCTTATATTTTATCGTTTCATCTCCATAACCGACCAAATACAATTCTATCTTCCTGTCTACCGACCCGTGATAGTACTGCGCAAGACTGGCAATCACTCTCTCATAACCGTGAGACTTCTGAAATGCCGCCACCGCCAGCAGGCGAATTATCTGCTCATTCTGCCGTGGCGGCATACTTTCACTCTGTATCACATTACAACTATTGGTCATCCTTTTCTCCCAAAATATAATTGATTACCGGTTTCATGACAACGGACATATCCACTGTCTGTCTTGCAAAATTCCTGATTTCCCTATGCACTGAATTTCTGTCTTTATTATTATTGTAAACGCTGTCATAAAAGCCAACAATCTCTTTTATGTCTATTACTGATTCGTCATTGGGAAAAATTTTAAAAAAACTCTTCCCGTTCTCATATTTCATAATATCTTCTACACATCCGGATATCACCGGCAGCCCTTTCGCCAGATATTCCACGCTCTTTAACGAGCTGATCGTGCTCATTTTGTCTTTATATAACCCAAAAAATCCAAGCCCTGCATCCGCCTTATCATAGATCGGATCAAGTTCCTTCCCCGCCTGACTGCCATAAAAAAATACATATTCTTCCAAATGGAGCTGTGAAGCCAAGTTCTGATAATAATCCTTTTCCTCTCCGTCTCCTACAAAATGGATCTCGACTCTTCGGCCGGGGTTTTTCTGGTAATACCGGGCAAGCCCCTGTATACACCTTTCATAGCCGTGCGCCCTCCGCATGAGAGCTACCGCAATCAGGTTTACCCCCCCCCCTCAGATTCATTGCCACAGGATACCATCGGTATATCGTCCACAATAATGCCGTTCATGATATGAATCGTTGGGATTCCATAGATCAGCCTGTCATCTGTCAGCGTAACGATCCTGTCAACGTATCTCTTTACCTTATGTCTGTGAAAGACATCTTTAAAATAAAAAGGTACCATCGTAATATCGTGTAGCAGCTCTCCCTTATAGGGATACGTAGGAATTTCCAGCATAATTTTTGCCAAACCATATCGCCGCCGCAGCTCTGCCAAAAACCTGATAAATTTTCTGTCAAAGGGCGCAAACCGAATATACAAAAAATCAGGTTCTCCATTTTTCCTGATCTGATCAAACGCATACTCATACCTTCTCCCAAAGGAGCCAAAGGGTATCCTCCACATAATGGATTTTATCACATTCCCTTCTTCCCTTGGAACGACAATCTTGCGACAGTCGCAGACCATATTCAGTATTTTGACCTGGTTGTCAATTTTTTTCTGAACCCCTAAAAATTCAGTCGTTGTTCCAAAATAGATATAGTATCCGTTTTTTCTGGCAGACATCTCATCCCCGTGCATATTTTCCATATTGCCAATCATGCTTTTCCCATTCCCAGCGCAGACATAAGGTTCGTCAGCGCATACAGCACCAAATATTGTTTTCTGATAACCAATCCTGCAAACACCCTGTTCTTCAACTGATATTTTTTAATATCAATTTTTTTTAATGCCTCCGAAAAGACAGCATTCTCCCTCACTGTGACTAAGTTTCTCTTCACCTGCCCGTATCCGCTTTTCCGATTTCTGCATATTTCCTTTTTCATATACACCAGAACATGGGAAACAAAATCCTTTTCTATCTGATCCGGATAGGGATACCCATAGATCCCGGCAATCTTAACCAGTTCGTTCCGCAGGGTCAGCATTTTATCAAAAATTCCCGCATCATATCCGCCTATCATGGACTCGTCATTGCGAATATAGTGATACGGAAAATACTGCTTCATGCAATAAATGGAATTTGCTGACAGAATCACCGCAAAAGACGTCAATTCATCTTCACCGACCGTCACCGTATCGTTCAGATGATCCATCACCTTCATCAGCAGATCCCTTTTAAAAGCCTTGACATCCCTGGACGGCACTATGATCTCCGACTGCATATCTCCACTGCTGAAATAACGGGGCCATATAATCTTCTCAATATCCTCTTTCGAATGATACCCTTCCGCCAGGCGATTATCATTGTAGACAAGCTTACTGCCGGCATATTCCACTGCCATTCCATACAAAATCACATCTGCATGCTGCTCTTTGATTTTAGCGATAAGCGTCTGCGCCAGATCGTTTTCAATATAGTCATCCGAATCGCAAAATGCAATATACTCCCCGGATGCTTCCCTCACGCCGCGCTTCCAGGCATTCATCAATCCGCCGTTATTCTGATGCACCGCTTTCACCCGGGCGTCTTTCTTCGCCGCTTCTTCGCATAACGCATATGTCTGATCCGTAGAACCGTCATCTACCAGAACAATTTCAATTCGATTATATGTCTGATTCCGTATGCTGCCAATGCATCTTTCAAATGTCTTTTCACAATTATAACATGGCACTACAAAACTAATCATCCGTTCCACACTTCTTTTCCTTAATATTCGAATTCTCTTTCATCAATTTTTACCATACCTTTCGAATCTTCATAAAATTGCCATTTTATGATCCCCGTATCCTCCGGCGGCATACTGATCAAAATATTGGAATCCAAAAGCTGCAGCTCCTGAACAATTTCCGTGAGCTCACCTTCCTCATCCAATTTATAAATGGAAAGATACCCTGTCTGACCGCCAAAAGTAGCCGGCGATATCCGAATATTCTTTTGTCCGTTCCCCTGCACATATAAAGGCTCAGATACAGTCTGCACGGAAGCCTTCCCAAAATAACCGGCACATCCTGCATTAATCCAATACGACATATCTTCTCTCAACCTGAGGATCGGAAAATGTGGCGCCTCCTCCGGCATCTCGTAAATGAAAACATTTTCATTGGGATCATGTTCCACCATATCATAGATCTCATTAACCTTCTCATAATATTCTCTGTAAGAGCCGCGCGCTATCTCATTCCACATTTCTCCAGGTACTGATTGCGACGCTCTCCATGCCGGATTCGTACTAGACATCACAATCAGGAACAGGGCAACCCCTGCGCACAGCTCCCCCTTACGCAGGGAATAAAGCCTTTCACTCATCATACAGCCTGCAATCGCCGCAATCAGCATAAAACCGCAGACAATAACAATGGTCTCAATAAACTTACATCTGTTGGGAAATTCATCCAACGTACTACTATACCCCAAAAGAACCGGAAAACAAGTAACAAAAGGCGTAACCGCGCAAAGCAGAACTACCGCCCATACAACCTTGATCTCCTGTACTTTTTTCGTTTTCCCGATCACCGCACCGATCACCACAGCTGCCAGAATCAACAGGATGCATGGGGTGTTAAATAGCAACGTTTCTACCGTCTGCAGCACCTCCAGCCCCGTCTCAATTACTGCTGCGCCTAAATGCAGCCCTGTATCATCTATAATGTCATGCCTCACATAATTGCCAGGCGCCACCGTATTTATCAACGCTCCAAGGACTGCTAGACCAAAGATAATATAATCCTTCCTCTTTATGCTTTTATCCAGCCACTTAATTACACAAATCCCAAGCAAAACACAGCATCCCACTCCCGCTATTTGAAGCGCTCCTCCCGACGCCAAAAACATTAACAGCCCTGCCACAAAGTTTCCTTTGGCACTTTTCGCCTGCAAAGTCATTGCCAGACCCAGCAGACAAAGCGTCATCGGGAAAGCATAAACTGTTGATCCGACAAACCAGTAAAAGACCTCCGTCCATCCTGTAAATGCAAAAATTCCTATCACGCATAATGAGTAGAACAAAATGGAGTATCTCGTCTCCTCGACATGCATACTCCTGCATACGGCGCAAACAAATATCCATAAAGCCGCATTAAACAGGAGAATATTTAAGATCATCACGGCCCGAAGCTGCATAAGACCCAATCCATTTAAGGGTGATATCGCTATCATCAAAAAAATAGACGTATAAGTCCCCTGCCATGTAAGATAACATTCCCTTGTATATTTTAACGCCGAAACAATTACATTCGTTCCCAGCGCTCCCGCTGACTTCACATTGGTAAAATCATCATGGGAGTAAAACGTATACCACGCCGCAATGATAACCGGTATCAAAACAAACGCCGCCGTACCAAGCAGCGATATCTCCGCAATCAACGCATATCCCCGATTGCTTTTACCCCCCCCCCTATTTAAATTGCCATTTTCTATTACCGTCTCCTGCATCCTTTTATTCCTTTCTTTTCTTCACGTTCTCACCACAAATCTTCCACATACTCCTGATACCACATCTGGAACATCATAAATCCCCATAACACAGAACTGTATACAGACTTGTCTGACACTTCCAATCTCTGTATGAACTCACTAATCTTCCCTGCTTCAAAAATACTCTGTTTCTTCAAAATGTGGGGATCTGCATATTGTCTTAGCTGCTTGTTAAGATCATTCCTCAGCCAGAGCGCCACCGGAACTCCAAAACCTTGCTTGGGTCTGTCTAGCAGTTCTCTCGGTACAAGATCGTAAGCAATGTCCTTTAGAATATACTTTTTCTTTCCGTTACGGTATTTATACTGCAAAGGAACCCGAAAACTATACTCCACAATTCGATAATCCAACAACGGACATCTGATCTCCAAGGAGTATTTCATGGATCCCCTGTCTGTCTTCACCAGCACTTCATCCGCCATATAGTACCGCATGTCAAGCAGCATTCGTTTTGTCTGCCAATCATTTCCAAGCGACGTGATTTCATGTATTTTCTCTTCGAAGTCACGTTTTGCCGATTCAGACCCGCTAATTATCATATCCCGGGTATGCTTTTCCCGGACGTCTGCAAACAACTGCAATTTTGTACGTTGATCCCTGTTATTCAAAAACGCATTCATTTTATCCGGCAGCCTGTCCACTAATGCCATATTCCGAAGCAACGGCATATGACATACAGCGTGTCCTGCCTTTCCAAGCCACTCCAGCTTTTGCGCCCACAACATCCAGTCATACTGCTCATATCCGCAAAACAGTTCGTCCCCGCCGTCCCCTGACAATATGACGGATACATCCCCTTTTGCCAGTTTGGACACCAGCATGGTCGGTATCTGCGAAGAATCTGCGAAAGGTTCGTCATACCACTTACAGATATCCTGAATCTGCTCCAGCAAATCCTGTTTAGATACATAAAGCTCCGTATGGTTTGTCCCGATATGCTTTGCAACGGCTTTGGCGTATTCCGCCTCGTTCTCTTTTTGGGTAGAAAAGCCTATTGTATATGTCCTGATCGGTTCGACGGATGTTCTCTGTGCCAGCGCTGTGATCACCGTTGAATCAATTCCTCCGCTCAGAAAAGTGCCCAGCGGAACGTCAGAAATCATTCTTTTTTCTACCGAATCCGATAATAAATTTACCAAACCATCTTTGGCGGCGGCGTAGTCCGTTATTTTCCGCCCGCTCTGTTTCTGATAGGTTTCCAGCAGATCCCAATAAAAATAGCTGTGCACATTATTCTTTTCCCATATCACGCATTCGCCCGGCTGCACCTTCCAAGTATGGCGAAACACGGTATCTGGCGAATCAAAGCATTTATTTACCAAATATCCAGAAATCAGCTCCGTTCTTATCTCCTTGCGGAATTCGGGAAATGCCATAATCGGCTTCAATTCAGAAGCAAAAACAAATGCGCCTGTCTCAGGAGACCGATAATAATACAGCGGCTTTTTACCCATCCTGTCCCTGGCAAGCATCACCCGCCCCTGCCGCAAATCCGCAATCGCCAGGCCAAACATTCCGTTCAGCATGGTCAGGCAGTCAATGCCATACTCCAAATACAGATTTAATATTACTTCCGTATCGCAGGCGGAACGAAACCGATACCCCTTTAGCTCCAGCTCTTCTCTTAACTCAATGTAATTATATACCTCTCCATTATACACAAGAACCACCTGCCGGTCATCAGAAAACATGGGCTGATGGCCAGCAGAAGACAAATCCAGGATAGATAATCTCCTTTGTCCCAATCCCAGATAAAGCCCATTCGACAACCCCGTCTGGTAGATTCCCGCATCGTCCGGTCCCCTATGAATCATGGTATTATTCATTTCCGTCAAAATCTCCGGTCTGTACTTTTGTCCGGATAGATAACCGCAGATGCCGCACATTTTCTTTTCCCCGCTACTCGGATATAATTTCCAGCCACCTGTTCACAGATCCTTCAATCGTCAACATCTTTGCCCGCGAACTGGTCTTGTGTTTATAATAATCTCTTTTTTCAGAATCCTGCAATAATAATGTCATAGCCTTTACAAGCTCCTGCTCCGCCCGCTCCAAAGGCTCTTTTCCTCTGTATTTTTGTCCACTGCACAGGGGAACCAAAATTCCGTATTCAACCTCTGTCATTTCCTCGATTTGCACCGCACTGTCAGCTATATCCGGTGCCAGTATTTCCCTTGCGCCCGCATGGAAGTCCGTCGCTATACACGGAATCCCCAAGCAAACAGCCTCGGCCATTGCATTGGGAAATCCCTCATAGAGGGACGTCATGACAAACGCGTCTGCTTTGCTGACAAGCCGATAAAGATTTTTCGTAAAACCAGCAAAAAATACGCTATCCGCTATTTTGCAGTTTTTTGCAAGCTCTTTTAAAGATTCTTCCAGCTCGCCTTCTCCTGCGATAATCAGCATGGCGTCTCTTATCTGCTTTTGCGTTTCAGCAAATGCCCTGATTAAATGCTGATATCCTTTGACATCCACAAGCCTTCCGGCTGTCACAATCACTTTTTTGTTTTGCATGCACATCTGTTCAGCATCCGTCAGCGGTTCTTCAGCCAGTTTGTTCAATCCGTTGATATCGTACCCGTTTTCAATAACAACAACCTTATCCTTTTTCAAAGAAAAGCTCTGTACCAATTCACTTCCAACGCCCTTTGATACGGCGACAATCCGATCCGCCCTATTATATAAAAGCCGTACCAGCGGAATGACCACATACTTATACTGCGGCAGCATACTCTGTCTTTGCAAACTGCTTCGGGCCGATATAATCACCTTACAATATTTATTTCCGGTTAATATATTGGCCACATTCGAGCTGTCCAGAAAGCTGACGCACGCTGCATATCCGTTATTTTTCTTTAACTGATACAGCATTTTCATTCTTTTGATCAATAAACGAAAATGGAAGAAAACTGATCCCATCCTTTCATTTTCAATATCCAGTGAAATCAGTCTGCCGCGATACGGATATGTCTCCGTTTTATCATTATTGAGCAGGATATCAATTTCCCAATCATTCGGTATGTGGGTAACCAGGTTCGACAATGCCCGCTCCGCTCCGCCGCCATATAAGTGCGATATAACAAAAAGAATTCTTTTCATATACGATTATAAGTCCCTCTCGTCTACTTTTTGCAGTACATCCTCATACCGTCTGATAATCTGCTCCCAGTCATACCGCGACACGTCCATGACGCAATCCAGCTCCGCAGGATCTTTTTCCATCACCTTTCCAAGCTTGTCCGCAAGCCCCTGCACATCATCCGGCGCAAAATAGTATTGATCATCACCGATCAGCTGTCTGTGTCCCGGTATGTCCGAAAGAAGCGGATAGCATCCCGCCGCGGCCGTCTCAAGAACTGCCATCGGACAGTTTTCAAAGTGACTCGCCGTAATATAGACAGACGCCTTTTGCAGGTAAGCAAGCTGCTCTTTACTGTTATTATCAATCCATCCGTGGAATCTCACGCAGTCCGCCAGTCCCAGCTCTGCCACTAATTGCTCCAGCTCTCCCCGATACGGTCCGTCCCCCAGAATATCTACCATCCATCCCGACCGGTCAACCGCCGCAACCGCACGGATCGCCGTCTGCATATTTTTATATTTCTGCATTCTCCCCATCAGAAGAATCCGCTTTTCTTTCTTATTTCGATCTGCAATTTCACTGTATTTTTTTACATGAAGTCCGTTTGGTATCTGAATATAATTGCCTCCGTCATACTCCTTTTTCATAAGAGAAAGAAGATAATTTGACGGGGCGATCACACCTTCCGACTCCTTTACAATTTTTCTCCAGGAAGGCCGCAAAAACCTGTGCATAATCTTCATGTACTTTTTGGAATTATATCCTTCCACGTCGCTTCCATGTGCCGTAATCACATAGGGAATCCCATATTTGTCCTTTACCCATTTGGCCGCTTCCCCCGTGGGTATCACGAAATGGGTATGGCAGACATCATAAGTATGGGATTTCATATGGCTCTTCATGAAATGTCTGACCGCCAGCAGATAGGAATATTGTTCCCACGGCATACAGGAGCTCTTTTTGCCGCGCAGACACTTTAAACGATAAATTTTGACTCCCTGCTCCTCCTCATATGCCAAAAGACCATGGAATCCCATGGTCACTATCGTCACATCATGGCCCCGCTTCGCAAGCTGTATGGATATATCCCTGGATACCGGGGCCGCGCCGCCGCCAAGGGGCGGATATTCGTAATTCAACACCAATATTCTCATGTCTGTATCTGACCTTTCCCAAACGGTGTATCACTGTTCCTCGGTATTCTCCACAACTTCCCTAATATTATAGGGCAAATCCACATGCGTCCCGTAATATACCTTCATCATGATCTCGCTCATCAGTCCAAATACAAACATCAGAACGCCCATAATCATAAAAAACACTGTCAGGATTGGCGGAATAATATTATTTGACATTTTATAACCCATCACAAATAATACAATCGACCAAATGCCGCATATTCCCCCTAACATACAGAATAAAATGCCAAAAGCGCCGAGAACGTGCAGCGGTCTGGAAGCATATTTATTCCAAAACCAGACGGAAATCATATCCACAAATCCCTTAATGGTTCTGTGCCAGTTATATTTTGTCTTACCCGACGTCCTTGCTCGGTGATTGACCACCATCTCCCCGACCTTAAACCCTTTAATCTCCAATATCGCCGGAATAAAGCGATGCTGTTCGCCATACAGATTTATTCCTTTAAAGCATTCCCTTCGGTACACTTTTAAAGAACAGCCGCTGTCATGGATACCGTCATGGACCAGCAGATATCTAAGCGCATTCGCACCGCGGGAAATAAACCGCTTCATGAATGTGTCCTTGCGATTCTTTCGCCAGCCGGAAACCACGTCGTAGTGATTCTCCCGCATGTATTCCAGCATTTTGGGAATATCCGCCGGATCGTTCTGCCCGTCGCCGTCCAGCGTAGCGATAAACTCCTTTGTTGCCGCCTTAATCCCCGCGTCCATGGCCGCCGTCTGCCCGAAATTTCTACGGAACTGAATATATTTAAGCGGTTTCAGGGTACGGCAGATCTGATCCGTTTTGTCCGAGGAGCCGTCATTGATAAAAATAATCTCATAGTCGTATCCTGCGTTCACACACATCCGCTTAATTTCCTGATGCAGCTTTTCCACGTTTCCTTCTTCATTATAAACCGGTACTACAACTGATACTCCAAGCATTTTGTTTGCCACCTTATCTGTTATTTGCAAAATCCTGTTTGTTCTTCAATATTTCCTGATAAACAGCCCAAATTTGTTCACAATTATTCTTTACCGTGTATGTTTCCGACACTTTCCTCGCCTGACGCCCGATATTCTGCATCTCATTCCTGTGATCAATACAGTATATCATTCTGTTAGCAAGCTCCTCAATATGATTGACTTCGTAAAGTAAATTCATAAATGATACCAGTTCCGGTGTGGCGCCGCTGCGCGCCCCGATAACCGGCATATAATTGGACATATATTCGACAGTAACCCGCCCAAAAGCCTCATTATTCGTAGCCATGATTCCCACGTCCATATGCTCCAGAACAGACCCCACATCCGATTGATATCCCGTAAAACAGATATACGGATTCAACTGCGCTTCCTTTATATAATTTAGTATCTTATGATAATAATCCCCCTGCGTCGGCCCGATGATTGTCAGGGAAAAATCAGTGTATCCCCTTGAAACTAAAACCTTACACGCTTTGACGGCATCCATCTGATTTTTTTGCTCATATATCATTCCCACCATGCAAAAATGGACGATTCCACCTTCGCAATATTTTTTTACATAGGGTGGTCTGATTTCTACGCCGTCATATATCTGAATATTATTGATTTTTAGCGAATAACCTTCTATTCTTTTTGCCAATGCCTCGGAAATCGTAATTATCTGAGACGATTGCAGTAATTTTTGGGTAAACTCCCTTTTTCCCCATACATATTCCAGAGGATACCCGTCCTTTAAAATTTCGCGAAAATGCCAGACATGGGGAACACCCCATTTTTTTGCCAGAAACAGGCCAATATCCGTTATACTTGTATTGGTATGCACCAAATCAAACGTCAGGCCCTGTCTGTCAATCATATCCAAAACGGCATAAAATTCTTTATACCGCATGATTTTTCTTGTCAGTTTTCTAAAAGGCTTGTATTTTATGTTTTCATCAACAGCGCTGATTCTGAAAGTATGAAAAATAAATTTAATCCCATAGGGCTTTAATTTCGCTTCAATCGTGCCGCCGGACGGAACAAGTATATATGGTTCCACATTATGGTATCGCTGCATATATAGCGACATTTCACACAGGCAATGATTCGCGCCTCCCATGGTGTCGTAATTTGTTATATATAAAACTTTCATATATCTCCTGCGCAGCTTCCTTTCTTTCTGATCCCCTTAGCCCTGGCAAGCCTGGATATCAGATATCAGAAAAATCCAAAGGCAATTAATTTATATAAAACAAATAAGCCCTTCTCTCATACTCGCTATACGAATATCTTTCCAATAAAGTCGCGAGAAAATCTTCGTCAATTTCGTTCAACTGAAAATCGCTGTGCGTACCTATCATCAACGCATAAGGTTCTTCCGTTCCCTCCAGATAACGCAGCAGTGCGGACAAATCTTCCTCCGTATACCCGTTAGAAGCATTATCACTGTCACTCAATGCAAGCAAATACTCAGCGTCTAACGGAAACGCCGCTGCCTCATGCTCGTCTGACCATATGCAGATACACTTTCTTCCATCGTCTATGGCCGTCTGCGTTTCTTCAACCAGCCCACCATAATTGTTAAAATTCGTTTCATTCCAAAGATAGGGCACCCGGATATATTCTTTTATATTTATTTCCGCCTCTGGTTTCAGAACCGCAAATAAAGAAAATAGCAATATTATACATTTACAGAATGTATGCGCCGCTAACAGGTCAAAGCCCAAAACGGCGGCAAAAACAAATACCGGCAGATAAGGCGCATATACCCGCATGGGAAAACAATCGAAATACAGTGCGTTAAAGGCAAGAAACGGTATGACGCCAAGGCAGTAAATCCCTATCACATTATCCGCATAGTCATTTCTGCGCTTTACCAGATAATAACCATATATAATCACGCCTGCCACAAGACCGATTCCACCATAATAAAAGTTTCTGCTAAAATAAGCATGTCCCCAATAGGGGCCATATATGTTTAACATCCTGTCCACAAATTTCGGAAGCGGTGATGAAAGGATACCCATTCGATTAACAACCAATATTGCTTCCAGCAGCACAAGCAGGCTCAAGCCTGTCCATACAACTGTGCGGATGTATTTCGCTTTCTTCAATTGTACGGCATATTTTTTTAATATAGCGTTTAACACGAAAGCCAATAATGCAAATAATGTCAGACCAACCGCTATCAAATACCCTGATTGCATGATGGTCAGACTAAACGCAAATAAAATATACAGTATACCAAACCCGATCCTTTTTATCTGCTGTCCCTGCTGCTGCATTTTATAAAGCAGAAAAACCAGAACCGACCATACGGCCTCATCCCAAATATATTCGCGTATATAGAGATGATTATAAATAATAACGCCATGAAAGCTGATGATAAAAGTAAATATCACTATGCTGTACGTATGCGTTACCACATGATACAGTACATAAAGCAGTGCCCCAAAGCTGATGCCGCTTAAAACAAACGGAATTAGCTTATAAACGTAATAAGATTTCCCAATGTATTCGCTCAGCCAACGAATGATATCGTTAATATAAACAGCTCTGTCATACAAAGATATTTTGTAAAACTCTGCATTGGAAGAGGAAATATGATAGGTTTCATCAAAAGCATACCACCCTTCATAATGGGCGATCAAAATAATCCGCCAGATAACAAAGAAGAAATAGCAGCCAAATGCCATTGTTTTTTTATTTGTCAAATATTTTCCTCTTATCAACTAAATGTGCCCTTCCGTCTTTTATTTCAAATATTTTATCACATTTTCTAATTGTTGCCAACCGATGGGCAACTATAATCATCGTCTTGATACCCTGCAAGGCGTCAATCGCCTCCATAACCGCCTGCTCTGTTTCTGAATCCAGTGCAGAAGTCGCCTCATCCAGTACCAGAATATCCGGGTTATAATATAGAGCGCGCGCAATGGCTATTCGCTGTCTCTGTCCTCCTGAGAACTTAACGCCCCGCTCACCCACTACCGTATCCAGTCCCCTTTCACAATTTTCCACCATCGTTTTGATCTGCGCCTGATCCAGCGCCCGCCAGATCAACTGATCGTCAATCTCCTCTTCCGGCAGGCCAAACGCGATATTATTTCGAATGGTATCGTCAAGAAGAAACACCGACTGCGGCACATATCCGATCACCTTTGCCCACTGCGGCAGAATGGTAAAAATGTCCTTTTCATCTATTTTTATGCATCCTTCCTGGGGCTGCAAAAGCCCCAGCATAATATCCGCCAGAGTCGTTTTACCGGCGCCGGATTCCCCGATTAACGCTACGGATTCCCCCTTCCGTATTTCCAGAGACAAGTCCTCTATCACCCAGGGAAGTTTTTCTCCATATCTCCATTTGACATGTTCTACTGACAGCCCTTCGCGAAAGCTTATCATGCTCTGATCTTTACTTTTTTCAACATTCTCCCACAGCGCCGCGTTTCGTTCATCTTCCTGTTTTGCGCTCATGATATTCTGATATGCCTCATCCAGCGCCAGCCTGTTAAAAACCAGGGAATTCATATAATTTGCAAGATTTGAAATGGATGGTAAAAGCCTGACCGCCGCTATTGCCATTGTCCCCAGACTGGAAATATAGTCGGTGGATACTCCCCCGCTTTTCACATTGAAACAGACCAGCAGCAGCATACTTCCCACAAAAATGGTCTCTGTCAACCGATTAGGAACTTTTTGAATACATAAATAGGTCGTATTATATTGGCAGGCCTTTTCAGATGCGCGCGCAAACTGACTGACAAAATTGTCTCTTCGCTGCATCACCGTTATCTCTTTTACACCGTTAACGGATTGATAGGCGCACTGCTGTCTCTCCGAAAAAGCTTCCCTTGTTTTTTTCCCGCACTCCCCTATCTTCTTTTTAAATCCCACTACCATTCCCATTGCGAACAATACGGTCACGCCCATCAGGGAAAAGGCAAGGAAGGGATTGAGGAAAACGAGAAATATGCCAATAAAGAAACATGTCAGCCCTTCCGCCAGCAATCCCGAATAACCATCCAACACAAGCGCAATCCCGGTAGTATCATTAATGACGCCTCTTAAAATATCCGCGCTGTTTGTATCCAGAAAAAAAGTATACGGCCGCTTCATGTAGGAAGCCAGAAGTTTAATTGACAAATCTTTCTCCAGTTTATTCCGAAAGTCCGCCTGATAATAATTTGCAAGTAAAATCATGGCATTCTTAACAACATAGACTCCAATAATGCCTATGGCTACCAGAAGCAGTATATTATCGTAATCATCTAAATGCAGGAAGCCTGCAACGCTTACAATATATTTATTATTTAACAGTAATTCCGGCTCCAGCATGGCAATAATAAAGGGAATTACCACACTGATTCCCAGCATTTCCAAGATGGAAACAAAAATCAAAAGAATGATCAGAATAACCCCTTTTATCTTTTGCTTGCTGGTCAAAATCCCCAGCAGCTGCTTATACATTGTGAAAAAAGTCCGTATATTCTTCATTTTTGCTCCTTAACGCTCCTGTAACCCCTGAATACCTCCTACTGATTTCATTACCAATAGCAGGCCTGTTCCACCTGATTTGCACCGGCTACTCGTTCCGATTCCAGCGGTCTTGTCCAGTATTCATTTACCACATTCCTGCAAAATTCTGCATTTTCATCTTCCCAGCGTCGTCCCAGTATCCCAAACATCAGCTGGGTTGCGCCGCCCAGATGAATGGCGGTCTTTCCCATCCTTTTGATCTCGGCCGCCAACGGAAACCCATACGCGCCGCAGCCGATAATGGCTACGTCAAAATCTGACTTCCTGCATTGGTCAACCATCCAGGTAAGCGCCTCAAACCATGTGGAAAATCTGCCGTCCCGCTCTCCCGCAATTGTCTGTACCGCTTTCAATGTATTCAGCTCAAATTCCGGCAGAATATCTTCCGCATCGTATATACGCTCAAAGATATGCACTCTGTTTTTCTCATACTGGCTTCTGATGGATTCTTCGAAAGGATGCACCACCAGCACCTTCTTTCCTTTCAATGCATAACTCCACGGCTTGATATTACTACGGGGATATTGATACATATTCCACGGCTCCAGGCGCGAAAGCTGTGTCAGTCTGGTATGGGGCTGATATTTCACATAGATATAGTCCTCCATATATCTTCCCCATTCGCCCAATAAATCTATATGCGCGCATGATTCCAGCATTAAATCGCTAAATTTTTCCCCCAGACTCATGTTGTATGGGAAAAAACCGGCATTCGTACATAATTGCCTTAACGCCGCTTCCCGCCCATCCTTTTCCGGATGCATCCGATGTAACAGCGTCTGATAAACCATCTTCAACTCGGTATCTCCAAACCGACCGGCCCAAAAGGGCGCGCCGTCCGTAATGGCCCGGCCAATTATTTCGTTGGCCTTCGGCGTTGAAAGCAGCCACCGTCCGGCCACCATGCGGGGCATGGGCCAGCGCAGCCTGCCGGTAAGCTTCTCATAAATCTGGCTTCTGCGAAAACAAATGTATTCTGATATATAATTATATTTATCGAAAAACTCCCAGCACAACCTGTCATCCATGTAACACATCCTCATTGCAGTACGTCATTCTTCCCCGAAACGCTCCTGTAAATATCCAGATACTTTCTGCTTATCTTCTCCATATCAAACTTCTCTACCGCATAAGCCCTGATGGCATCGCTCTGGTATTCCCGAAAATGTGTCATCATTTCCCGAATCCCCCGATACAGGGCCTCCTCGTCTTCCCTCTCCACCAGTACCCCTGTCTCCTTCGTCACAAAGGACTCCGGCCCGCCGCTCTTTGTGGAAACCACGGGTTTCCCCAGCATCATCGCCTCCGCGATGGTACAGCCGAAAGACTCAAACTTACTGGCGGACACAAGAAAATCCATCTGGGAAAGAATCTCATACAATTTCTTTTTATCCGCTTTTCCGTGGAAAATGCAGTTCTCCCCCACGCCAAGCCGCGCGGCCGTCTGTTCAAACTCCTGTCGGAACGCCCCGTCTCCCACAATATGCAGTGTAAACCGCATCCCTTCCCGCTTTATTCGGGAAGCTACGGAAAGCAGCATGGGAATCCCTTTGATTTCCCGGTCATACAGGCTTGCTGCCAGCGCGAAGTTCACACAGCCGGCCATCCGATATGACACAGGCCCAGCCGCCTCATCCTGATAAACCTCGTTCTTCTCCGCTTCTGACGAACGCTGCTCAATCAAAACGGCCGGCTCCTTTGGCACGATAATGCCATTATAAACCGTATGGAAACGGTACTTTGGAAAAATCGCCGACAGCTTCTTCGTCAGATCTTCCGACACGCAGGCATTATATCTGCTGTTTCTGTATACAAAATCCGCATACTGATGCAGCGGGAAATGCAGCACGCCCGACGCCTCGATGGTGGAGTGCTCCGTCACCATCACGGGAATATGAAAGATTTTCCCCAAAATAATGGCAAACCGTCCCACCTCCGTAGCCACCTGGGCATGAATAATGTCCGGGTGAAAAGATTTTACAATCCGTCTCATGGTACGAAACATATACATCCTGTTTCTGATCTTATTCTGCAGCTTATAGGGCGAGCGCCAGACTCGCATCCCCTGCTCCATTCCCTCCTCAATCTGCTTCACCTGTCTGTCATAGGGATAATAGATCATGATATTACAGTATTTACTCAGGGACATCGCCTGCTCATAATGAAAATTTCCGGCATGATCCGCGCCGTCTTTTGGCAGATACCAGCTTACCATCATTAATACGTTCAGCATGTACGGCTCCTTTTATCTGCTTTTCAATTTTTCAAACACAGATTTATTCACGTCAAGTCCCAGCATGGACTTGATCTTTACAATCAGCCCGTGGCGGTTTGCCGCCTTAAAATACCCCCTGTCAAAGGCCTCGTCCCACTGCACCTTCTCCCGATGGCGGATGGGAAACCGCACTGGCCGCACCTCCTGTTTCATCCACTTGGGCGCCCGGAAGGTATGCGTCGCTTCTTCACTGAATCCAATATTAAACACATGGCTCTCGCGGGGCGCAATATTCAGCTTATCATGTAAAATACCTGCATACATAAGCTGATAATCCCATGTATCAAATTCATGGCGGTACAGGGATTCGTATTCCGCCATATAAACCCAGTATGCCTTTGTTGGCAGCACCCGCTTAAATACAGACGACTTTCGGTTTTCAGGAAGGGTCTTTAAATCATAATCATACAGCTTCCAGGCCCGCCGCCAGGAAGCCCAGCCCCAGATAAAGGGCACTTTGGAAAACAGATAATCCTCGTCGCCGTGATAACAGCTTGCATAGGGATTGTTCCCGCTGATCATCATAATCCGTTCATCATCCTTATAATACTCCAGCATTTCCTGACAGTAGCGGAAAAAGGTGGGATCGGGCACACAGTCATCCTCCAGTATGATAGCCTGTTCCTCCTGCTCGAACACCCAGCTTAAGCCGCTGGAAATCCTTCTGCCGCAGCCCATATTATCCTGTGCATAATTTTTATGCACTTCACAGTCCCAGTCGATATGTTCTTCGATATAGCTCCGAACCGCGTCCACTTTTTCCTTTTCGCCCGGCACATGGCCTCTGGCCGCGTCGGCTACAATATATAATTTCGGCGGCTTTGCTTCTCTGATCCTCTCAAAAACCTGTTTTGTGGTATCCAGACTCTTAAATACGCAAAAAGCAACCGCTGTCGTTAAAACAAAATTCTCCTGCATGTTTTTTCTCCCTCGCCATGATTCACTCAAAACTGATCCTGTAAACCTTCCATCCCCTGTATGCATATTCCTGCTCTTCCAGCACATGGAAACGCTGTCTGATCTCCTCCGCCAGCCCTTCTCCCGCACAGGGAAGATAGCAGTAGTTTTTCCTGCCTTCAAAATCTTTTGCCACCACATCCCAATCCGGCTCTTCGGCCAGCTGACAGGCCGTATAGATCTGCACGCCGTCTTCGAACACAGCCTCGCGCCTGCCCCTGTCAGGATTCCAATACTCCTGCTGCCGGTAATACGCTCCGGTAACCGCCCCTACCTCGGCCATCCCGTCAAAATAATAGGTGTTCCCGCCCAAAGACGGAAAGAAAACGGTATCGCTCCCTGCAAGGGAATCCGCCAATGCCGCCCCCAGCGCATGTTCCAGCCAGAGCATCTGTCTGTTATAAATCATGCCGTCCCCCAGCGGATTGGTATCGGTCGTAATCATGACCGTACTCCCGGCGGAATATTGAGGAAAGCTCAGCCGCGTCACCGGATCAACGGTACAAAAGGAAGACACCGCCATCAAAACGGCCACACACCCTGCAAGAATCTGTCCATACAGATGTTCCAGCGCATAGGCCGAAAGCACAATTGCCATGCACATAAGCGCCGGCTGATTTGTTCCATTATAGCGCGGGTGATTTACCGTCTTAAAAATACAGCTAAAAGCCGTAAAGGCAAGCTGTCCGCACAAAATCGGGAAAAGTCTTTGCCAAACGCCCCTTTCCTTTCTGAGGATACAGACAGCGGCGCCGCCTACACAAAAAACCGTAAACAGCCAGTTAAACTGTAAAATATATAAAGCCTTTAGCTTCTCAAACACATAAGCGCCGTCTATATGAAGGCCTCCCACACCGGCGCTCCAAGGCCCCAGAATCTTGTAAGTGGCAAGCCACAGAATACCCGGCAGAGTCATGGCATAATACCGTTTTGTCCGAAACATCCTTCCGACCCGCGTCCAGAAAGGCGCACCTGACTGATCAGTAAAATCCAGGACAACAAGGCTTACGCATGTCGTTGCGTAAATCAGAACGGCAGGTTCCTTGGTAAAACAAAACAGCATGGAAGCAATGAAAAAGTAAATCCACTGCCTCCGATACAAAAAGCACAGCATAATCACAAAAAAACAAAGACAGTAAAAGTCCAGACTGTGATAGTATACCATGCCCAGCGTAAAAGGCGACCATGCATATACTGCCGCCGCAAGCGCATACACAAAATCCTGTTTCCCCGGCAGCATACACTTTATCATACCATAAAAGGCGCATACACTGCAAAGAAACAGGATGATATTCATGCCAATCATTGCCGCCGCCGTATCCCCCGCAAGTATACGTCCCAGACAGTTCAACATGCCATAGGTCTGCGCAATATGCCCGTAAGGAGCAAGGGAGCTGATGGAATCCGCCGCCCCTTCCCGACAGGCAAGATAATATAAAAGCCCGTCCCACTTAAACTGCACGGCGTCCGGCTCGATCAAAAGCAGGGCCGTCACTGCCAGCAAAAAAAGCAGCCACCGATGAGAGCCCGCCGCTCCCATGACGCGTTCCTTCCATCCCCCCGACAGGAGCCCCTTTCCGCTGTCTTCATCTGTCAGAAGCTTTCCGCGCCGGTCTGTCGAAACCAACCGACTTTTTTCATCACCCGGCAAAGACTGCCTGAACCGCCCCAAAAGTAGAAAACATCCTGCAAAATTGGCAAACCACAGAATATTCAGACAAAGCTTGCCATATTCTCCCTGTAAAAACAACGCGCCGCCGCCTCTTAAAAAAAGCAACAGGCAAAGAACCGCGCCCAGGCCTGATATCACCATAAGCTGCCTGCGAAAATCTTTTCCTGCAAGCACAAGGACAGAATAACAAAACAGCGTATAGAAAAGCATCGTCAGCAGTGAAAAAAGGAATCCGGCCTCACCAAAGGCGCCGCTTTTGTGATGAACCGTCAGTAATCCCCACGCAAAATACCCGACAAGAACCGTCCCAATCCCCATCATTAATGAAACAATGCCCATTTGCTGTTTCATCCGTTTTATCATAACGTTTCTCCCACGTCAAAATCTTTTAATGCCCAAAAATACGCTTTCCCACACAAAATAAGTGATATAATTTATTCACCATAATCTGCTTGTTGTATTCCCATGCCGAAATCAGGTTCCAATTGCGCTGCATTTTCAACAGATCCAAATATGCCGTCTCCGTTGCGCACATGCCGCCTGCCGTAAAATTGGTAATCACATGGTACACAGGATAAAATTTCACTTCCCTTTTCTCCGCCATGCGAAGCATAAAATCATAATCCGCCACGCTGGGATAGCGCAAATCAAATCCGCCCAAATCTCTGTATACCGCTCTGGTTACAAAACAAGCCGGGTGATAAATCATTCTGTCTCTCAGAAACGTATGTGTCAAAAGTCCGACCGATTCTTCTTTCCCGTTCCGCCATGTGCGCATTTCGCCATACAAAATCTGATAACGATCTTCTGTCATGGCATTTACCATAATTTCTACCGCATTCTTTTCATAGTAATCATCACTATTGAGAATGCCAATCAATTCCCCTGACGCCATGCGAATGCCTTTGTTCATGGCGTCATAAATTCCCCGATCCGGTTCGGAAACCACTTTCAGCCTTCCGGCAAATTTTTCCCGGTACGCCTCCACAATTTTCATCGTGTTATCTGTTGAGTTTCCATCCACGATAATATATTCTATATCATGGTAAGTCTGATCCAATACGCTTCCTATGGTCTGTGCAATTGTCTTTTCACTGTTATAACAAACTGTTATGATACTGACCGGCATAATGCCCTCTCCACATTTCCGTTGCTCCGTCCCCGTACCCGAACATCGTCATACATCCGCTTTTATGCGTTGTTCCACAGCGCCTCGTAAGCGCTGCCAATCGTCATATAATCGTTGTCCGGCAGCGCTGCCTGTCGTATGCGAATCTGATTATCCGCATCCGTGCACCACCTGATCCCCGCTAACAGCTCCCGTGCATCTTTTGCCGGAGCCAGATAGCCGTTATCCAGATGCCTTACCTGATCTTTGATGCCACCCACGGCAAAAGCAGCCACCGGCACCCTGCACGACAGCGCCTCGCTTACTGTATAACCAAAGGCCTCCTGTAAAGACGGCGCCGCAAAAACATCCGCGCAGCTGTAAATTTCCGCAAGCTCGTCCTCCTGTTTCACAGGGCCAAGACATCTGACTTCCAGTTTGTCGTTAGTCAGCCGCACGCCTCCCTGATTGCCAAAAATGACTACAGCGTACTCCCTTTCAGACAACCCGCACAATGCCTCATCCAAGTACTGCATCCCCTTGATTTTATTGTTATCCGCCTGTGTGGCGCCGAACAGAATGATCTTCCTGTCCGCCGGAATTCCATACTTTTTCTTTAACATCGGTATGTTATCTCTTCTGTAAAACACATCCCGATTTACTGGATTTAATATTCTGACGATCCTTTGTCCTTCTGTGATCCTGCTCTTCCCCGCACAGTCCACGCTCCACTGGCTGGGCCCCACAAAAATCATTTTCCCGCTTTTTATGGCCCGTGTCTTACGCACAAAGTTCCTGCGGGACAGATCGTTTTCTTTCCTGCTTTCCATATGGGGACAGTTTCCGCAGTCATGAGCATATCCGCCGCAGTACCCGTCATAATGGCAGCCGCCGGTAAAAGTCCACATATCATGCATTACCCATATGACTGTTTTCCCTGTGGCTAACAGCTTTTCCACGCTCCTGTATGACAGAAAGGAATTAACCCAGTGAAGCACAAGCACGTCTGCATCCCGCACCATCGGATGGGCAGAGACATCTGTGCCCAGATAATCGCTGATGATGTCTTTTTTGGACAATGTCAGGTTGATCACATTTTTTGCTTTGGAGCCAAATTTCTGTATCGGATTTTTAAAAATCTCCATAGCCTGCGTATCGTCATGCACTTTGGTTCTGATCAGAATTTCCGAATCCACGCCGCATTTTTGCATACTCTCACTGATCCTGACCGCTGCCTTATAAGCGCCTCCCAGATCAATCGTCGCCAGATGCAGTACTTTTACTTTTGATTTTCCCGCGCTCTCTTTATGCATCTCACAAATCCTTTCGGGAGCTTTATCAAATAATAGAAAAGCGGATAACTGTTTTTCAGGCTTCTGTCATCCTCTTTTCGCATGAGGTCATAATTATTCACCCGGGAACTGAGTCCCGCCACATTTTCTACAATGCTGACTGTCCTGTCCACATATCGAACAGAGCATTTCTGCTTTTTCGCCCTCACAACAAAATCATAGTCGGCACAGATACGGTACTGTTCGTCAAAACGCAGCCGCCGCATCACCTCTGTCCTCGTAAACAGGGACTGATGGCTCATCATCCTGCCGCTTAAAAGAAGCAGCATCAATTTATGTTTCCCGTGATATTTCTCCAGCTCTTCCCCGTCCGCCCTGCGCCGCAGTACATTGCCGTATACCAGATCCTGATCCAGACAGGGAAGCATGTCCGCAAGAACCCGCTCGTCATAAAACTGATCGCCACTGTTCATGAAGATCACATACTCTCCGCAGCACAGATCAGTCCCCTTGTTCATGGCGTTGTACAAACCGCTGTCCGTCTCAAATACGGTCCTTACCTTTGGGTCGTTCTCATACTTACGAATCAATTCTGCGGTACCGTCCCCGGACAAACCGTCAATAATCAGATACTCCATATCTTCACATGTCTGCCCCAGTACCGACTCTATCGTTTCCACAATGGTATCAGCCGCATTATAGCACACGGTAACCACCGAAATTTTTACTTTCCGCATATCCATAATCAACTCTTTCAGGAATCCTTCTCCTCAAAGTTAATCCGCTTCTCCTCAATCACAATGGGCCTGTGAATAATCCTCGTATTAATATTTAAAATATACTCGCCAAGCAGTCCGATAAAAAAAAGCTGCAGAGAACCGATCACATAAACGCCCAAAATCATGGGCGCATTACCCGCCTGAAAATCCCCCCAGTTTACCAGCTTCATAATCAGATAGATAAACGCAATAAGCAGGCTGACGCCGGAGGATAAAAAGCCAAGCAGCGTTGCAAGCCGCAGACCCACCTTGGTGTAGGATGTAATACTGAGCATGGCTGCGTCGTAAAGGCTGTAAAAGTTATTGTGCGTCTTACCGGCCTTCCGCTTCGCCTGTTCGTACTCAATCTCGATCATATTAAAGCCCGACGCGTATTCCGCCACAATCCCCCGCAAAAAAGGAATCGGATCGTCCAGTTCCCGAAGTAATGCTATAAAGGTCTTATCGTACAGTCCAAACCCCGTAAAATGCTCTATCATCTTGACGTCGGACATATTTTTGATCAATTTGTAATATACGGTTCTTAAAAAATAGAGCACGCTGGACTCCCTGCTGGAGGTCTTGATCCCGCTGACAATCCTGTGCCCCTTCTCCCATTCTTCCACAAAACGGGGTATCAGTTCCACCGGGTCCTGAAAGTCACAGCACATGCTGATCGTACAGTCTCCCGTAGTCTGACACAGACCATGGAACGGAGAATTAAACTGTCCGAAATTCGTCACATTAAAAATGGCCTTTATTTTCCTGTTGGCCGCGCAGATTTTCTCAAGCTTGTCCCTCGTGCCGTCCGTGGAGCAATTGTCGATAAACAATATCTCATAGTCGTACTTGGAAAGAGCCTCCTCCAGCACGTTGACTACCGCATAGCTCATCGGCTCCACATTTTCCACTTCGTTATAGCAGGGAATCATCACACTGATTTTTTTCTTTTTTTCCATTTTCGGCCTTTATCCTTCTTTACATATATTGGATAAGTTTACCATACATTATGAAATAATACAACTTTCCGCCGCCCTATCTCCCTGTCAGTAAATGTATTCCCCGAAACAGAAAAATAAATACTCCCGGGCAGTAAATTATCATAACCGCGCTGCATTTCAGGTAAAAAGGGGTTGCCGTGCTGCGACAGATCTCTTTTTTATGCGCCCGCAGATGTTCCCGCAGCTTACGGATCACTGCCCGGTCATAAGACCTGTTTCTGCACATGGCCGTAATCACCGCCATCTCAAACTCCGCATAAAAGCTGCGCAGCTGCCCCTGGTATTTCGGAAATGCCTGCTCAAATGCGCGTTCAATCTCCATATATTTTTCAAGGGAATTTGCGTACTTTGGATTATAACCTGAATGGGAAATGCTGCCTCCCCGCATCAGATAATTATAATAGGCGGCGTCCGTAATGACGATTTTCGCCGCTTTCCACACCAGCTGGGAAACCATGTCATGTTCTTCTCCAATAGCCAGATTTCCCGGAAATTCCACCGTTTCCAGAAGGGGCCGCCTAATCAGCTTGGTCACCGCGGAAGTATTGATATAGCGCGTTATATGCAGATGATATACCATATCCTTCCTGTCGTTGCAGATAATTTCGGAAAACTCTATCTTCTCCCCAATGGGAGCTCCCGTCTCCGCAACCCGTCGAAGCTGCGAACAGACCACATCGGCCCCGGTTCTTTCGGCCGTTTCATACAATGCCGACAGCATCTTTCTGTCGATCCAGTCATCCGAATCGAGAAACATCACATACTTTCCTTTAGCCGCCTCAAGCCCGTTTCGTCTGGACAGCGCAAGTCCGCAGTTTTTCTGATGGATCACCCGGATTCTTTCATCCCGCTTCTCATACTCGTCGCAGATTTGCCCCGCCTGATCGGGCGAGCCGTCCTCCACCAGAATGATCTCAAACTTTTGAAACGTCTGTCCCAGAACGCTGTCCACGCACTTTTTCAAATACTGTTCGGTATTGTACACCGGTATGATAACACTGATTTCACACATTCGTTTTCATCCTCAATAAAAAACGCCCCGTTTTCCCCTCTGTCCGAAATACAGCCTGTACACTGCGACCTCCTCATTCTCAAAAGCCACTTCACCCACATCCTTCGGGCATGTAAACAGCGGCGTATAAAACTTTCTCTGCACGATATAGTCAAGCCCCAGCTCCGCGTAGTACCTTACCGCTTCCTGATTTCCGGCAAAACAGCTTATTCCGCGCAGATAATCGGTATCGTAATCGTGAAAGAGATATGCATATCGTTCCGAAAAAACGCCGGTAGGATCATGCAGGTTTCCCCAGACCCTGTCGGATAACAGAATCACATCCTCCTCCGTATTGTCCCTGATCCACGTGTAGGCCTCGCACTGCGCCTGGGATACATAAAGCAGACATTCGCCCTTATGCCTGTCAACGGCATTCGGCGTACCGATATTTTTCACTCCGGCCGCCAGATTAGAGCCAAAGTAACCCAGATAGTTATTCTGTAGCATAAATACAATCGCGGCAGCACCAATCGCCCCTGCCGCCGCATAGCCGGCCTTCCCCCGCAGATACTTCTCAAATACGATTTCCGCAAGACACCCGGTAAGTACTGCGGCAAACGGAAATGTGATAAAACAGAAATACATATGCGAGTTCCCGTTAAAGTTAATCACATAGCTTCCCATGGTTCCGGCCAGGATAATAACGGCAAACAACAGATGCTCCTTTTTCAGCTTTTTTAAAAACAGCAGATAAAGACAATAAATCCCTGCCGGAATAAAAGTAAAACAATTGGATCTCGCCGTTTTCACACCGTATCTGACAATCCAGGCAGCGCATGAACGCAGGGACTGCATCGCCTGCGATCCGCCGTTAAGCTGAATATCCGGAAGATGCAGCGTCAGATTATAATTTTTCGCAATCGGCCAAAGGTATACTCCCACTGCTCCAAATACAACCAGCATAAGGCCCGTGGCAATATACGCTGTCCTCCTGCTGCTTCGTGAGAGAAACAAATAAAGATACGCCGCTGCAAAACCGCAGAAAACAACCGCGCCTGCCGCGCTCTTGGTTCCCGTACAGCATAGCAGACAACATAGGCTCCAGACTAGATTGCGCACATCCGTTTTTTCGTTTTCCAGCTGTACCAGAAGCAGCGCCACCACGATAAGGCCCAGAGCCTGCGCAATATCGTAGGACATCGGCACCAGGTACATATGCCATATATAGGTCATAGGCACCACTTCCTCGTACCCGGTGGAAAACAGCAAAAGCAACAGGGCCAGAACCTGCGCCGCCTTATTTTTCATCATTCTGCTCACAAGCGCGTAAGAAGACAGCCCCGTCAATAAAGCGCTCTCAATAAAAGAATAGCACACCGCCACCTTAACCGCCTGAATCCCCGTCACAACGGAAACCGCCGTCTGCTGCAGCGCCCCCAGGTAATGGTAACGGTATCCCGGCGCAAGCGTGCGAAATTCCTTTGGCGGAAAATGCTTTTTCAGGGCAACCATATCTCCCGTCCAATACAGAAAATCCGTCTCGTAATTATTGGAGCCTGCTGTATAAGGTATCTTCCATCTCATGGAAAAAACTACAAGCATAACAAAAAAGACTGCTAAAACCGTGCCGATCCATATGATGTTTCCTTCGCCATCCGAAGATTTTGTCGCCGTTTCCTGCACGAAGTCCCTTTTCTGATTCCGCTTAAACGCCAATGCTGCGCACGCCAGAACCGGCAGCAGGAAAAAGGCGCCCCGCACATACCTGATTCCCACAGTCAGCATCAGCGCTGTATATAGCAGAATCGTCAGCATATAGCCGGACGCGTAGATCAGCGTCAGTTTTTCTATCCTTCTCAGATTTTTTATCGGCACAAGCGCCATAACGGCGGCGCCGGGCAAAATCATGCAAAAAAACTGAAAGCAGATATATACCAGAAGCTCTCCCGGAGCTATCTGATTACATACCCCTGTAACAATCGTCATAAAGGCAATCAGACCGATTAAAGCAATCATATGATCTCCTATTAAACATTATATATATCGCTCTTATAGCATCCCATATTCTCTCTGATCCAGGCAATCGTCTCCCTGATTCCCTCCTCGAACGTATATCGGGGTTCCCATGCGGTCAGTCTTTTGATCTTCTCGTTTGCGCCCAGCAGACGGTTTACCTCGCTCTTTTCCGGGCGAAGTCTCTGCTCATCGCAGACGATCTTCGCACTCGGATTGATCTGCCTGATGATCTCATTTGCCAAATCCCCGATGGAAATCTCCTGCTGGGTCGCAATATTGATTTCCTCTCCGATGGTCTTGTCCGATTCCGCAATCGACACAAACCCTGCCGCCGTGTCCTTCACATAATTAAAGTCTCTGGTGGGCGAAAGCGATCCCAGCTTAATCTCTTTTTGTCCCGCCAGAAGCTGGGTAATAATCGTGGGAATCACGGCCCTTGCCGACTGTCTCGGGCCGTATGTATTAAACGGCCTGACAATCGAAACCGGTAAATTAAAGCTTCTGTAAAAGCTCTCCGCCAGCCGATCCGCTCCTATTTTAGTGGCGGAATAGGGGGACTGACCCTGATAAGGATGTTTTTCGTCAATAGGCACATACTGCGCCGTGCCGTACACCTCCGAGGTGGACGTGACCATAATCCGCTCTGTTCCCAGATCACGCGCGGCCTGCAGCACGTTTAAGGTGCCCTTGATATTCGTATCCACATAGGAATCGGGCGAATGGTAGCTGAACGGAATAGCGATTAATGCCGCCAGATGGAATACGCCGTCCACGCCCTTCATCGCTTCCCGCACCCCGTTGGGATCACGGATATCCCCCGAAAACACTTCAATTTCCCTCATTTTATCCTGCGGCAGCGTATCCAGCCACCCCCAGGTATTAAAGGAGTTATAATAAGCAAACGCCTTTACCTGATATCCCTTTTCTACCAGCAGTTCGGTCAGATGACTTCCGATAAAGCCGTCCGCTCCTGTCACCAACACTTTTTTCATAATGCTCCTCATTCCTGCACTGTTTTTCCATGCAAATCGTAAAAAGTTTTCTTTAAATAAATCCGGTCATGCAGCAGAAAGTCTTTACAGACAGCGGCTATTTTCCTGCTTGTCCCCTCCGCTTCATAGGGATTATGCACCGGCTCCTTTTTCAGTCGTTCCTTCATGGCCGCCGCCTCTTCCATGGCTTTCCTGATATCTCCACGCTCCGCCTCACAGTGTATCACACTTTCGGCCGCCGTTCTACCCCGCTGTCTGTCTCCGATATTTACCGTCGGCACCTGAAAAGACGGCGCCTCGATGATTCCGCTGGAAGAATTTCCGATCACCATCCTGCTGTATTTCACCGCGCTCAGGTATCTGCGCATCCCCAGCGAAGCAACGGCATACACGTTACCGCGGACCGCCGCATATTGGTCTATCATCCGGTTAATGATGTGGCCGCCCGCATCGGCGTTTGCCTTGGTGATAATATATTTCATAGTAAAATCATCCAACGCATCCAAAAGTGCCTGAAACTGGCTCTCCACACTTCCATCTTCCAAAGTAACAGGGTGAAAGGTCACAACCGCATAGGGGTCCCCCAATGGAAAATCCAGCGACGCTTCCAGTTCTGTCTTTGTCATCAACGGCACTTTTCTGATATTTTCCACACCAAGCGCCCCCACCGGAAAAACCCTGTCAGGAGATTCTCCCAACTGGATAATGCGGTTTGCATATTCCTGCGTGGAAGGAAAGTGCAGATAGCTGAGCTTTGTAATAGAATGGCGGATAGCGTCATCCACCGCCCCTTCCGTAATCTCGCCGCCGTGAAGATGCGCGATAGGTATGCGGGCATTCATTGCCGCCAGACACACCGCAAGCGTCTCATACCGATCCCCCAGCACAACAAGCATGTCCGCCCGGTTCTCCTCAAAATATCCGCCAAACGCTTCCAAAGCTTCAGCCATCGTCCTGCTGACCGCCGCCGCTGTATCTCCTTTTTCCAAAATCGGTATTTTTACCGCAATGGGAAATCCATCGTCAAGAATCTCCCGATAGGTATTTCCGAACTCCTCCGACAGGTGGGCGCCAGTCACCAACAGGGAAATTTCCAAGTCTCTATCCGCATAAAATCTCTCAATCAGCGGCCTTAAGATGCCATATTCGGCTCTTGTCGCCGTCAATACAGCGATCCTTTTCTTTGCCATTTTCAAACCTCTATCAATTCGTCCTGCGCAAAATCCCTGACCGCCGTTTTTCCAACAACGTCATTCCAACGCATAGGGGAAATGCCGTTTCCCGGTCTCTTAGTCGTAAGATTGTCCTCCGTAAGCCGCTCCCCCGCCCTGATGGGACATTTAGCCACGATGCTTTTGCGCGCAATTTCCGTATTTTTCTTCTCCGATTCGGAGGGTCTCTTGACGCCATCTCCCAGAGCCGATTCTATGTTTCTGACCGCTTCTACCATGGCCCGGAGTTCTGCGGGCTCCAGGCTGGCTTTGTGGTCCGGCCCTTCCATCGTTCTATCAAGCGTAAAATGTTTCTCGATCACCACGGCGCCCAAAGTCGCCGCCGCAATCGGAATCTCAATGCCCTGCGTGTGATCCGAATATCCCACGGGCACGCCAAGCTCCCTTTCAAGGGTCGCCATCGCCCGCAGATTTACATCCCGATAGGGCGTCGGATACTCTGTATTACAATGAAGCACGGTAATGTCGCCGCTGCCATATTCCCGCAGCACCGCCACGGCCTCTCTTATCTCTACAAGGGTACACATGCCAGACGAAATGACAACCCGTTTCCCACACCTTCCCACTTCCCGCAAATAGGGGTAGTTGGTCACCTCCCCGGAGGGTACTTTTATGATTTCCAGGCCGCACTGTATCAAATAATGCAGGCTGTCAACATCAAAGGGTGTAGACAAGAACATAATGTTCTTTTCTCTGCACCGGGCAATCAGCTGTTCATGCATATCCGGCGATAATTCCAGTTTTTTAAGCATGTCATACTGGGACTCCTCCTGTCCCGTCGTCTCCATCTGATAAGCCGCCTTTTTTGCGTCCCTGCTCACCAGCGCCTCCGCTTGAAACGTCTGGAACTTCACGGCGTCCGCGCCCGCTTTTGCCGCCGCATCCACTAACTTTTTTGCGATTTCGATATCTCCGTTATGGTTGACGCCCGCTTCGGCGATGATAAATATTCTGTTCATAACTGCTTTACCTTTTCCCCGCTCCATGCGATGCTGTGCGCTTTCACATCACGGCGGATGGTGGTTCCCGCTCCGATCGTGCTTTTATCCCCGATGGTTGTGCACTGGACAACCGTTGCATTGGCCCCCACCAGCACGGATCTGCCCACCTTTACCTCCCCGCACAAAACCGTTCCCACCGATATATGGGAAAAATCTCCTACCTGACAGTCATGCTCCACAATCGCGCCCGTGTTGATAATACACATATCCCCTATCACTGCGTTTACATTGATAACGGCTCTCTTGCCGATAAAACTGCCCTCTCCGATTCGTGCGCCGGCAGAAAGAATCGCGGAAGGGTCGCAGACTATCGGAAGCCGGAAACCGATCTGCTTTAAGGTACCAAAGAGCTTTTCCCTGACATCCGACTTCCCCATATAGCCGATTCCCACAGCGGCGTTTCGGATGCCGCTTTGAAAAAGCCGCTCCAGATCCTTATCGCCGCCAAGCACCGGATAGCGGCTTCCCTCTTTTGCGCATACCGCGTCATTGACCACATAACCCGCTATCTCATATTCCTGTTGTCTCTCCAGAACGTCCGCAAGACTTTCCGCGTGTCCGCCCATGCCGAGAATAATTATCTTTTCCATTTATTTATCCCTAATCATCAGCTCTTCATACTCTTCCTTTGCAAGAAAGGGGTACATGTCCTGCAAGGCAGGCGTAAGCATTTTACCGTTTTCGTCCAACCGTGACATCACCTTTGGCGTCACCGGGTCGTCAAGCCGCTGTTCAATCTCAAGCAGACATCTCGTCTCACAAGTTGTCAGCCATCTGACCGCTTCCTCCACTTCTTCATTAGAAGCGCACTTACGGTATGCATAGCCGAAGGTTTCCGCCACCTTCCGAAATTCCGGGAAGCTTACGCCGGTATCGGGAGTACATCCGATATAGGCCCCTTCAAAGAAATTTTTGCTTGTCTGCCTGATGGCTCCGTAACCGTCATTGGAAAATACGACCACATTCACCGGAAGATCGTTCTGCACAATGGTCTGCAATTCCTGCAAATTCATCATAATGCTGCCGTCCCCGGTAATACAGTACACCTTTCTCTTCGCCGCCACAGCCGCGCCGATGGCCGCAGGAATGTCATATCCCATGGAGCCGCAGGTATAGTTCGTCATAACCCGCTGGCCGGCATACTGCACGCCGATCTGGAGCTTGGCCGTATTAGCCGTATTATTTCCCAGCGCCAGAATACTGTCCCTTTCCTCATACTGTCGAAATATCTTCCAGAAATAATAGGAATTGACCCGCTCCTTTGGCTCGATATCCTCTGCGCCTTCATAGGGCGTAAATCTTTCCTTCAATCTGTCGCAGTAGGCAAGCCATTCTTCCGGCGCCTGAACCCGGCAATCCTCTTCCAGCATTTTTCCAATAAACGCGCCCACGTCGGCATGAACAAACTTTTCGATGCAAAGCCCCGGCTTCCTGCTTTCCTCCGCGTCCGCATCCACCATCACGATCCGCGCCCCCGGCGCAAATCCTTCCAGATTAAATCCTGTCTGCCGAAATCCCAGACTGTTCCCCATGGCCAGAATCACGTCCGCGTTCTGTAAAATAAAATTCCCGGTTCTCGGCCCCACGTTCCCGGAATTGCCGTAATAGAGCGGGTGCTCTGCATACAGATTGTCCGCAACCCAGGCGCCGCCGATCACGGGAATCCCCATCTTATTAATGAACTGCTCAAACGCGTTCCTGCAATGACTGCTGATAATGCCTGAACCCGCCAGAATACACGGTCTTTTCGCACAGCGAAGCATCCCAAGCACATCCTGTATCTGCGCCTGATCCGCCTGCGGCACATCGCTGATAAATGCTTCCTCTGGATACAGATCCGCCTCTTCCACTCTGGCGTTCTGGATATCCTGCGGAATATCCAGCCACACGGGCCCTCTTCTGCCATCCATGGCAATATGAATGGCTTTTATAAGCTCCCGCCTCACCGCCAGCGGATCGGTCAGCATCACGGCATATTTCGTCATATTTTTCACTGTGGGAATAATCTCGAACTCCTGAATGCCCCGATACCGCAGCTTAAGTCCCGATTTGGGAACGGAAATCTCATATCTGACCTGGCCGGACAAAACAACCATGGGCAGGCTGTCCTGCCACGCTCCCATTACGCCCGTCAGGGTATTGGTCGCCCCCGGCCCGGAGGTAACGCAGACCGCCGCCGGCCTGCCGCTGTATCTGGCGTAAGCCTCCGCCGCCATGGCGCATGCCTGCTCGTGATGGTTAAAATATTTGTGCATCCCTTCACACACAAGCAGCGCATTATCCAGGTGCATGGCGCCGCCGCCCACCACGGCAAAGCAGTCTGTAACGCCGTATTCGATTAACGTGTCCATAACAATGTCCGCTACTCTTTTTATCATCTCTTCATCCCGATTCCGAAACCACTGCTCCTGCCAGCGTATTTCAAAATATCCCTTCGTGCAAAAAATGTCCTTTTATACCCGCAGCTTATTTTTCATCCGATCCAATTCTTCCATCTGTCCCATATCCATATAGGCGGACTCTTCAATGATGTAAGCGCCGATTTTTCTGCCCTCAGCCTTGCACCTTTCGATAATCTCCGGGAAGGAAATCGCCTCATTCTCAGGCATGGCGTCAATCAGCTCCTGCCGCACCATATACATGCCGGTATTAATCAGATAATCGTTCTCCGGCTTTTCCGTCAGCGCCTCACAATTTCCCGATTCATCCAGCGAAAGAACGCCGTAAGGCACTACATGCTTGTATTTTGCGGCCACAATCGTAATATAGTTGTTATTTTTTTTATGGTGATTATAAATTTCGCTGTAATCCGCGTCAATGATAATGTCGCAGTTTACGAGAAAAAAATCTTCCGTTATCCTGTTTTTCAAAAGGTAAAGGCCCCCGCCGGTTCCCAGATAGGTATCCTCTTCCACATACTCAATCTCATACGGCTTCTCTAACGCCTCGAAATAGGATTGAATCATCTTTTTCTTATGATTGACAATCATATAGAACTGTTTACAGCCATAATCAAGAAAATTGTTGATAATCCGTTCCGAAATGGGTATCTCCCCTATGGGAATCAGCGCTTTTGGCAGAATCTTCGTATAGGGAAACAGTCTTGTTCCCTTACCCCCCGCCATCATCACCACCGGGCAGTTTAAATGATAGTCCTTCCTTACCCTGCGGCCGTTTTTAAACACCACCTCTATAACTTCGCCGTTGTAGTTTACAATCGGTATCGAAGGCACGTCCGTGGCTCTAAAGAGCTCGTCCACCTTGTTCCTGTCATAGCTCACAAGAAACTCCGGCTGATAGTTCGCTATATACTTAATGGGGAGGGCGGTATCGCCATCCCCAAGGGCATATCTTCTCACATCGCCGTCTGAAACAGAGGCAGACAGCTTACCGTTATCCACCACATATACCACTTTACAGCGCACCCGCTCCAGCTGTTCCACAGCCTCTTTAATGATTGCGCCCTCCTCTATCAATAAGTCCGTAATCTGCATAATTCCTCCCTGTCAAAGCAAGTTTTACGGTCTTAGCCGTAAATCAGAGAATAAAGGTCTATGCTGTCAATGTGCTCCCTGTACCAGTCGTATAACAGCTTCACCGCCGCGCGCATATCGGTCAGCTCCCATTCGGGCAGCTCCGCCCGTATCCTGTCATTGTTGGCGGTGTACTCATTTGCCCACCCGTCGCTGCATACAAAAATATCTCCCGGCTTGTCAGCTATATCATTGACTATCTGCGCCAGCTCATAAAGACTTACCCGAACGCCGCTGACCGCATTATAGACATGGTATTTCGGATGCTCCAGATGCAGAAACAGTTCCACCAGCCGGCAGAAATCGTCAATCCACAGATAATCGAAATAACAGTTTTTCCGAAGGGACAGGGGCAGCCCCTTTAAGGATTTACAGCAAAGGTTTGAAATATATTTAGTTTTCCAGTATTCATATTTTCCGAAAATTCCAAACAGACGCAGATTATAGATATTCTCGCTTTTCTCAATCATCTGATTTACGGTATACTTCATCAGTCCGTACTGATCCGTGGGAATCAGGTGGTTCTCAATGTCCTCCTCCGTAACGGACATAATCGGAAAACGCTTGTCATACTCCGCGCCCGACCCGGCATAAATCATTCTGCCGTATAAATCGGCATGTCTGTAAAAATTCAAAAACATTCTGAGGTTGTAATCCAAAATCCTGCTGCCGTCCTTGCTCGGATCCGTTCCGTTCACATAGACGGCAAAATTCAGCACCACATCATAGCGGGTCTTTTGCAGACAGGCCGCGACCTGTTCTTCGTCTACGCCGTTTAATTCTCTACTGGAAGGCGCATACACGTCATAGCCCTTCTGCAGCAGATATTCTTTGACATTTCTTCCCACAAACCCGGAACCGCCGGTCATCAAAATCTTCATACTAATCCCCATTCTTGCTCAGCCTGCGAATTTGGGCGCAAGCACAAATTTGCGTGTGAAAAATCTTGCGCATATGGATTTTTCACACTATCCCCTGTATACTCCTCTGTCCACCATATAATAGTTCTCATACCGCCTGTTGTTTAACAGGCAGGCCAGCACCGAACCGCCGCCCTGCACCCGGAACAGCGCGTCGCAGGTCGACAGCAGATATGTCTCGATCAAATAATCGACGGCCCGTTCCTCCGTGCTCTGGTGATCCGTCTCAATGTGTCCGCCTACCCCTTCTTTATAGGGATGCCCTTCCTCGTCAAAATAACGCGGCAGCGTTCTCCCCTCCATATACAGACATTTCTCCCCAAACTCCCGTTTCATTCTCTCCGCGTAATATCTGTCGTCAGGAGAAAGGAAAAGATATTCACAGCCAAATTCCCGCATGTACCGATGGGCATACTCGATATATTCGTCAATATTTAACCCTTTCGGATGATTCACATACATTTCCGTATGCGCCACCTCGCCCCAGTACAGACCGGCGCGCATGCCGATTCCCAGTATTTTACTGCCTCCCGCTCTGCCAAAGAGGGTTTTTCTTATTTCCTGCGCCCTTTTCAGAATATCGGGCCGAATGCGGATATATTTCGCCATCGCCTCGAAATAGGGCGTATACATCTCATCCGACAGTTCCCTCATTTGTTTCCAGTCCACACTGCCGTAGGGCTGTCCCTTATCCGGCGCCAGAATCACACGGCTGCTCTGATATACGTCCTCCAGAGAATAGCCGGGCGCCGGCTGCTCAAAATAATACTCCCAAGCGTTTTCCTTTCCTTTGTGCTCCTCATTCTGAACGCCCTTAATATAACAGCGTTTCAAATCAACCACGGGTATCCAGCCCCGCTCGGTTGCATACTTGATATTGTTGAGCACAATGCTGACCGTCGTTGCCAGTCCCCAGCTCTGGGGCCACTGCGAATAAATCACATAAAACGTCTTATCCTTATTCAGCTCTCCGTAACGGTGCACCCGCATGGCGCGTTTATTTTTATATACAATCTTTATCCGCTGAAACCATTCGTTATACGCCCGCCTTACGTTTTCCGAAACAAGCTTTCTATATATCCCTAATAAAAAATTCATCTAATACCTCTTCGCCTATCCCTATTTCTTTCCAGTATAACACAAATGTCTGCATAATTCTTCCACTTTATCTACAGATACCCATGCGGCCTCATTATCTCTAATCGGAAATCATCATATACGCCTGCAAGTATTCTTTGATCGTTTCTTTGGAATTAAACATCATCACATCAATAATTGACAAATTCGGTTGAAATTCATTGTCAAACTGTTGGTATACAATATTCTGCGTTTTTACGAAATTTAACCGCAGGCCATGTTCCCGGAATGCCTCATAGGAATACAATTCCCGGCCGCCTATCGCATTATAGTACTCTGTCGCGCCCAACAGCTTGCATATCGCCAGAACCTTATCCTGGCCTCTCAGGGTATTGTCCTTTTTCAGGTCGGAAGACATAATCAACCCGGTCTTTATATCCAAATAGTTTCCTATCACCTCAAACGAATGCTTGATATACTTTGCAATATTATCTTCTTCACACCACAGGATCTCTTCTAACATCGGATTCACAATATCATAATAGGGCGCTTTTCTATAAGCGCCCTCTATGCTCCTTAAATTCTTGCAGATGACGGCCTCATTGTGATCCACCCGCACTTCATTAATCAGGACATTGGATGAGGAACCCAACATTGGCACATTAAAATACTTAGGCGCTCCATTCACCAAAATTCTGTTTCTGTTAATCCATCCGCCCTTGATAAAGTTCACATCGTCATAGATCACATACTGATCCACAAAATTCATCAACTGCCAATAGCCTATATAAGGCATGAAATAGGGCTGCATAATACCCAGTCTCACTCGACTCCTCCTGCTTCTAGCGTTTACACCTAATCACTATACTGCATATCCGTTCCACATCTCTTAAGTCCAGATCCGCATAAAGAGGCAACGTCAACACCCTTTGGCTGATCAGCTTCGCCATCGGCGTATTCTCCACGTTATATTTCCCATGAAAGCAGTCAAACGTATTCGTCAGCGGATAAAAATACTTCCGCGCGCCGATATTCTCACGTTCGAGGGCTTCCTGCACCTCGTTCCGATCTGCACCAAATTTTTTTTCATCTATGATTATCGGAAAATACGCGTAATTCGTATACACGCCTTCCTGCAGGCTGTTGAGCCGCAATCCCTTTACGCCCTCCAGCCGTTCCCGGTAATATGAAACTACCTTCTCCCGTCTCTCCCGGTTTTCCTTCAAATGTTTCAGGTTGCAGAGGCCCATAGCCGCGCAAAATTCATTCATCTTCGCATTGGCTCCCACACCCTCAACCGTCTCCTCATCACGGATTCCAAAATTCTTCAACTGATATAGCGTTCTGCCAAGAGCCGGATCCCGGTAACAGCAGGCTCCTCCTTCAATGGTGTTGAACACTTTCGTGGCATGAAAACTAAAACAGGAGGCGTCGCCAAACTGTCCCACCGCCCTATCCTTATAGCGGACACCAAAAGCATGGGCCGCGTCGTAGAGCACCTTTAAATGATATTTATGCGCAATCCTCTCTATTTCCTCCACATCGCATATATTCCCATAGACATGCACCGGCAGGATCGCCGAGGTTCTGTCCGTGATTAATCCCTCAATCTTAGACGCATCAATCGTAAAATCCCTTTCATTGATGTCGCAAAATACCGGTTCCAAACCGTTTCTGATAATGGCGTGGGTGGTCGACGCAAAAGTAAAGGGCGTGGTGATCACTTCCCCCTCAAGTTTCATCGCCTGCACGGTAAGCTCCAAAGCCATATGGCCGTTGGTAAACAGCTCCACTGAAGGAACCTCCAAATATTCCTGCAGTTTCTCCTGCAGCTCAACATGCTTGCTTCCCATATTGGTCAACCAGTGCGTCTGCCAGAGCTCCCTGATCTCTTCCACGTATTCGTCCAACTCCGGCATCGACGATCTTGTCACATTAATTCTATCCGACATTTTTTTCCGGCCTTTCACGCATCCTCAAATATCTCTTTTTTATCCTTGGCAGTAATCTGTTTATCCTTCACTTCGTAGATCAAGTCGCACTTTCTGACGGTGGTAAGCCTGTGCGCCACTATTATGAGCGTTTTATAGCCTTGCAGCGCCTCAATCGCCTTCATCACTTCCGATTCCGTCTCATTGTCCAAAGCTGCCGTAGCCTCATCTAACACCAAAACGTCCGGATTGCGGTATAGGGCTCTTGCAATCGCCAGTCTCTGTCTCTGTCCTCCGGAGAAACGCACGCCACGTTCTCCCACTTTAGTATCCAAGCCATGTGGCAGCTTTCTAATAAAATCATCCAGCTGCGCAATCTTTAAGGCCTGCCAAACCTTTTCGTCGTCAATTCTTGTCTTTTTTTCTCCAAAGGCAATGTTATGGCGAACCGTATCGTCTATGATAAACGTGGCCTGCGGCACATATCCGATAATTCGGTTCCACTGATCGCCCAAATCTTCTATGTCAATGCCATCCATCAGGATCTGACCCTCTGTCGGCTTTAACAGTGCCAAAATGATGTCGGACACCGTGGTCTTCCCGGCTCCGGAGGCGCCGATAAAGGCAATGGACTCTCCCTTTTTGATGGTAAAATTCACATTTTCCAACACATTTTCCTCTGCCTCCGGATACCGAAAGCTGACCCCTTGCAAAGCAATCTCCCCCTGAAGCTGTACATCGGTATACTTTTTCTTCAGTTCAGTTTTTGTCTGCTCCTCCTGTTCTAACTGTTTTACCTGCCGCACTGTCTCATAACAGGCGCCCAATTGAGCGGTACTCATGGTAATCGTATTAATCCCGCTCGTGATTGCCCCCAACGCCGGCAGAATACGGAACGCGCCCGCCGCAATCGTCGACAGCTGTGCAATCAGCTGCGTTACGTTACTGGTGTTTCCCATTTGTACCGCTACCGCCACTAGAATCCCGGTAATACAGATCATTTCAATCAGGTATGCAGGCACCGTAGTTCCCATATCCACTTTTACGGACACACTGCTGTACTTCGCTTTGACGTCCCCGTACTCCTTAATGAAATATTCCTGTTTGTTCATCACCAGAACTTCTTTATGTCCCTGAATCGCCTCCATGGCAACTTGATTCATCTCACACATCAGATCTCTTCTGATAATTCCGTTTTTACTCATGGACTTTCTGTACAGCAGCTGAATCACAAGCAGACAGAGCAACGCAAGCAGCAATAAGACCAATGCCATCTGCACAGATTGCATCATAATATAAGCGCCGATACACAAAATCGTCAATAACTTCATTAGCGACGTAAAAAGAGTCTTTAAGATGCCGTAAATACTGGACGCATCCCCTGAAATCCCGTTAATCAGGCGGGATGTATTGTTTTGCACAAAGAAAAGATACCCTTGTTTCATATAGGCTTCTAACACCCTGACACCCAATTCTCTCTGTACCATATAGGAATATTTGGCGGAAACCCAACTGTAAAATGTAAAATACACGGTCTTTGCCAGATAAATAGCAATAACGCTTCCGCAGACAAACCAGATCACCTTAAGATCGGTATCCAGATGGAGTAATTTCACAAAGGGAACCATATACCATCTGTTACGCACGCCCTTAATATCCAGCATCATATCCAACACCGGCATGATCACCGCAACGCCAAGCGTCTCTATAAGAGCCGCCGCCACACTCATAAGCAAGATATACACCGCATATCTTTTCTGCTTTTTCGTCAGAATATATAACAGTTTGTGCAAAACATCCTTCGCTTTTCTAAACTCATTCATATTGCTTTCCCTTCGATGCAAAGAAAAACCCTTCCGGCTGGTACAGACATGTGTTAAAAGCCAGTCTTTTGCCATCCGTCGTATTAACCGTATAATATCCAAGATTTTTGTGATCCGGGCGACTGATATCTATATCAATTTCAAACGGCGCGTATTTTACATTTCCATATCCGTAATCCGCAAACAATTCCGTGATCTTCGGAACGGAATATATATTGTAATATACTTGTGAAAAATCAGATTCCTTCGTGGGTTTCCCGTAATTTTCAAGACTGATCGTATAATTGATACTGCCTTCATAAAACAACGAAGAAAACGCAATCCAATTCGGATTCAGCTTACACATCTGTTCAATCGGGCCTCGGTACTCAGGAAGCCACGAAAGCGTCTGCAGGCTGATAATCCCATCAAACTGATTTGTCAGCGTATGATCCAAATTGAATACGTCCCCATATTGAAATTGAATATTACCACTCGTTCCCTGATATAAATCAAACAATTTTGTATTAATGTCTATGCCTGTAAAGCTGCTGCTCAAATGCTTTTGTGCGAAATAAGAGGTTCCCGATCCGGGACCGCAGCCGATATCCAAAATCTTTTTGTGATCCAAATCCGTGTTCACAGCCAAAAATTTTTCAAAAGCCACCGTAATTCGATATGGCTCCCTAAACTGCCTAATATACCATTCCAGATTATTCTCTTCCGTCCAGTAATCAATATTTTTCTTTTCTTGCCCCATGTCCTAACCCTCAAAAAGTATCCAGCCGTCTAAATACTGTGTTGCCTCTCCGAATCCGTCATTGTACCAACGATTCGGCGCCATTACGATCTTTCCTTCCTTCTCAGACAAAAACTGCCCCCACCAACTAAAAGTACTGTTGGACATAATAAAATGACTGCATTTTGTCATCAAATACAAGCTTTCATAGTCATAGTCGCTCCTATCCTCATATATAACAGGAAAATCCAGATTCATACGCTTTACATCGTCTATATCATCGGAAAAAACATAAAAGACCGGATGATCCAAACGCTCCGACATTGCCCTCATGGCCGCTTTATAATAGGCTTCCGTGCACACACCAAACTGCGTATTATTGACATAATCCCCCCTTCTGATGTGCACACACACGGACTCCTCCGCCGTGATCCTGCGCTCCATATCCTGAATCTTCTCCGGCATACATTCCACAATTTTAAAATCTCTCAACAAAATATCCCGAATCGGTTCAATCTCCTTCGCTTCCTGAAACCAACCGTTCATATAGATATTTCTGTGAAATCTCAGCAGAAAATGACTTGTCGTCCCCGCGCAATGATCCTTCTGAACAATACCCAAAAGATAGAACAGCTTTTCCAGCTTTTTTTCCCTGCGTATTGCAACATCCTCCTGCCGTCCGGCAACGAAATAGCTGACTAGTCTTTTCGCAATCTCCCCACGGATTCGGAATGGTATACCTGTTGCCCCGTAATCTATCATTTCCACATCTTCACACAGGCAAAAATGGTGCAGTGAAAAATTTCTCAATTCATCCTGTTGGACAACCGTTGTGTCTAATGCAAGCCGGTCGATTCCCAGCTCTAACTGCAGCTTGCGCGCCATGGCATACTCAAACATTTGATTACCCAATCCGCCTTTTATCCTAACAACGATCATCACGCTCTCCCCTATGAGTAATCTTAAAAAAAGCCTTCCTTCCCAACAACCTGTACACAAAATAAGTCAACGGGTCGTTGTACCACTTTGCGCGTTTGATATTCCATTCATGGTTATCATCCAAAAGTCTGTCATTAAATAGAACCGGCTTCACATTCTCAATTCTGTATTCAAACTCCCTGATCTGATCCAATTCCAGACCCACATGTTTTTTATTGTCTTCCGAATTGCCAACAATGTTTTGACCGCTTCCGTCCCAACCCCAGTTTCTTACTTTTGTCTTCGTCGGATTGATTGTACAAAACCCGTTGATTGCCAAAAAAATCCCCCTGTTGATATCTGTATTCAACAACGTTTCCTCTATAGACGGATCGATTATCGTACCAAGCATTCTCGAAAAAAGTCTTTTTCTTCTCCTGTAAATCGTCCACATCAGCCGCATATTTTTTGCCGCATACAGCCATTTTCTCATTGTCAGCTGCTCGTGAATCACTTTCTCTTTTTCGCGCCAAATCCCCATGCCCCATGCGCAAAAATTTGTAAGCGCTATAACGTTGTCATCACCATATTTAAAGCCTAAATCATCCGCATAGCCACATATACCGTACACTGTTGGATGATTTTCAAATCGCTCAAGGCCCTTATTCATATATACTAAAAAATTGCCAGCAAACTCATTATCGTCCTCTGAAAAAATCAGTCTATCGTGTTCTTTAAAAACCACTTCTTCAAGATACCCGTAATTTTCCTCAGCCCCCAAGTTTGTCTCCTGAAAAATAACATGCACCCTGTGAAACCCTTCTATCGGATTCTTCAACATTTGGCAGACTCGTTTCCAACCTTCCACATATTTTTCCGCGGGCGGATAATCAACGCTGATATATACTTCCGTCTTGTCCGCATCCGTATTTTTCTGCAAAGACGCAATACATCTTTGCAAATGTTCATATCTGTTGCATGTGGTTATCATAACCGGCGCATATATCATCTTTTCCCCCGTTCTCTGTTGCCTGCACGTATCTTGCCGTTTCATCCGTTAATGCAATTACGCAGGGCACGGATGTGCTTCGCAATGGCTTTCCCGCCGTCCCGTTACCGCACCGCCTCCGTCAACTCCTCATAGCTGTCAAACAAAAACAGCAGATAATCCTCCGACTGATAATCCGCTTTCTTCCGGGACAGAGCCCCCTGAAAGGAGCACACTCCATACTCTTCCTCCGTAAGCAGCACAAAAACCCTGCCCTCCGGCCGTGTGATCTGATGAGCCGCATTCTGCAGCCATGGAAGCACATCGTCCACGTCACGCAAGGTGGACAGATCATCCTCCCACACCCAAACATCGATCGCCCCGTCGGACAGCTCCCGCAACACATTGCCATTCCAGAACGTGGCGTATCCCTCACAAGCTCCTTCTTCCTGCACAAGATACGTCACAATAGGACGAAGCTGCGCCGTCTTGTCCATACTGCCGTAACGCGCATATCGAAAAATACCGCTAAGCAGAATGCCGCCACCCAAAAAAACAAGCAGTCCCGTTTTCACATATCGATTCCATGTAATCTCAGACAAGTTCAAAATCATAAGCGGGATGGCAAACACCATGGCCGCCATGTTATATCTGTCCGAGTACAGCATATCGGTAAAAGTATACATACAGAAAAAAATGCCGTACACCCCTGTAAAGTACACTGCCAAAAGCCAGATTGGCTCTGACTCTCCCCACTTCTTAACAACCGTCCGAGCCACGCACACAACCATCACCAAGGCAAGCACGCAGCTGAACGCACTAGCTATCGGCGTCGGTTTCCCGTCTCCATAGGAATAGCCGAAAGCGCGCAACGTACCGAAGAAAAGATCCCGAATTCCCTGAACGGACACCCGGAATTTCATGCCACCGACCCAAGTCTCGTACCAATAATGTCCCGCCAACACGCAGGAGTTAACCAAATATCCCGTGCAGGAAGCGACAAGTCCCACTGCCGAACAGGCAAGATATCCCGAAGGCTTCCTCTGTATTAACGCCATCAAAACCGTTGCGGCAAACAGCGGTAGATAAAGCACCACCAGATGTCTGATGCCGCCAAGACCGGTCATAAAAGCAAGCACGACCGTGAATGCCAACACAGCTTTTTTCATCCTCGTCGAGGCGCGTGCATAATGAAACACCATTCCCACCGCAAAGAAGGAAATACTGATAAAGGACGCATATAAAAGCGCCAACAGCACATATTCAAAATAACCGTCGGAAACCGGCAAGAGCAGAAATATGGCGGAAACCGCATAGATCTTTTCCTGTCCCATCTGCCGCATCATATAGTAGTAACTTACAAGCATCAGCAGATAGGAAACGACACAGGCTCCTGTCCTGACCATTGTCCAGTCCCGGAAAAAATGAAAAAAGAATGAGTAAAGCAGCTGTATATTTAATACGCGAAGCTCCGTGGAATAAAACCAATTTCTGGAGATCAGCGCGTGTTCCCCGTTTAAAATCTCCGCCAGAAGCATTTCACTGGAAATATCGGAGTCCGTCAGCATATCCCCGCGAAGCTGCATAAAAACGGAGAGGTAGACAAACAATCCAACCAGGCATATCCACGGCAGAGCCTTGATCCATCTATTTAACAGCTTATCCGTTTCCCGCTTCATTTAAGACAACCGCTCCTCTCCCCGCACGCCCTTATCGGGACAGCTGCAGACACCGCCCTATATGCCGATTCCATATAAGGCTGATACTGCGTCTTCCCACTGCCCCCGCTCTTTTAACAGCGCACAGATCACGTCCCGCACAGCGCCGCTTCCGCCCTTTACCTGTGCCACATAATCCGCATACGCCTTCACCTCTTCGCAGGCGTCCGCCGGACACCCAACGAAACCGCACAGCTTCATTGGCGGCAGATCATTGAGGTCATCCCCGATATAACCGATCTCCTCCTGCAGAATCCCGTTTTTCTCCATAAAATCCGCAAGATAGGAAGCTTTATCTTTAATATTCTGCACAACGTAATCAAACTTCATCTCCTGCATCCTGCGGGTGGTCGCCTGACACTCCCTGCCGGTCAGCACCATAAGCCGTATTCCCGCCTGATGCGCCGCAAAATAACCGGCGGCGTCTTTGGTACAGAACTTTTTTAATTCATTTCCATGTTCGTCATAATAAATACCGGCATCCGTCATGGTTCCGTCCACATCGATGACCAGATATTTGATTTTATCCAACTGTTCTTTGTTCCGCATTACTTCCTCCGCTTCTTTACGCCCCGCGGCAGTCGGACCGCGATACCGGCGCGCGCAAAACGCTTCATCTATTATATAGGGAATCCGTCAAAAACACAACCTCTATCTGCTTGCGGATCTTCTCCAGATACGCGCGGTTTCTGATATTTTCCTCCGTCCCTTTCGTATACTGGCTCGCCATATAGGAAGTGACATAGTTACCGCCCTCCTTCTGGTAGCCGTCAAAGCCCGCCACATATACCTGCCCCGCTTTCAGCCTGATTAAAAGCTTCATCAGCATGATGACACAATTGTCACAAACTCCCTTTTCATCAAAACACAGATCCGCATAATTAAGCACGTTTTTCTCCTCGCACACATCCGTCAAGTTCGAGGTAATCAGCACCGTGCTCTCCTCTTTTTTCTCTTCCAGCGCGTCATAACGCATGGCGTTGGAACAGAAAATATAATCCGCATGGTAATCCGACGGCGCAAAGTTCGCCGCAAACACAACCGGCTTCTCTTCCCCGATAAAGGTTTCGATTTTTTCCCTGCATTTCAGAATGCTTGCGCCGGGCGCCAAAATCAGAATCTTTTTCTGTTTCAGCTTCTCTTCCAGCGAAGCAAGAATTACGTCGTCGTCCACTTCATGATTCTGAAACCTCAGATACAGCTCTTCGATATACGCCTCGTCGTACGCCGTCTTTTTATGATCCTCAATACCCGCAAGAATCTGGTTGATCTGTTTGGCCCGCAGACGTCCTTTGCCGATCAGGTATTCCGCGTAATTCCTATGCAGGTTAAATTTGGCGGACAGCGCATAGGGCGTGCTGTAGCCCCAGGGTTCGATCTGCTTTAACTGAATGATATAATCGTCAATCCCGTCCAGCACAGGATTCACATCATAGACGGCTCCCTGCGTCTTATTCATGTAATCCATAATCAGCTCCATGCACAGATTACCCGGCGTCCGCCCCATGCCCAGCATGGAAGCGTCGATTACGCTCTTTCTCTCGCTGGCCTTCATGGCGATAAACTCCTGCGCCAGCGAATAGGACAGGGCCAGATTTTCATGCAAGTGCAGGCCGATCACAATGGACTTGTCCAGATTATGCTCGATAAGAGAGTAAATCCGAAGCAGGTCGGATTTCATCATGGAGCCGAAGGTATCCACAATGGAAAAAGCATAGGGCTGGATCCGATTCACCTTTGCCAAAAGCTCCAGAATCATCTCATCGGAATATCCCATGATATTGATGGGATTGCAAAACACCTTATATCCCTTGTTTTTGGCCTTACCGATAAATGCCAGACCCTCGTCGATATCATAATCATGAAACGTCACGCGGATCGCGTCGATGGTTCTGCCGTCGTAATCCTCCAGCTTGTCTATGTCGTACTTATTATGCAGCGCCATGGCGGTAAACAGGGTATTGCCCCGCTTCTCCGGTAATATGGGGAGAATCTCGCTACAGTTGTTGTATAAGGCCTTATTCCTGTCATACTCACAGTTGCGCAAAAAGCCCACTTCCACATAGTCCACCTGGGATTCCACCAGCTGTCTGATAATGCTGCGAATCGTATGATACCCAAAATTCCAGTCGTTGATATACCCGCCGTCCCGGAGGGTACAGTCCAGTAATTTAACAAATGACATAAATGTCAGCTCCAATCCGATTTTATGGCCTGCGTTTAGTATAACACTGAACCCGAACTCATAGCAAGTCTTCCTGTTTTCTCCTCCGCATCCGTAATCCGCCGCCGGTTCTGTTTTTCAGACATTCCACACCAATAAGCAGTATTCCGATCAAAGACGCCAGAAAGCCCATTTTCTGCCAAAGCGGGTCGTATACCACCCTGACGTGGTGCATCCCCTCCGTAAGCTTTACCGCGGTAAATCCGATGTTTGCCCGTTCTGTGGAAACCTCAGCCTGATCCACATACACCTTCCATGCCCTGTCAAAGGGGATGCTCAGGAAAAGCCAGCCGCCGGACGCATTAATATCTCCTTCCAGATAATTATCCCCATACTCCAAATTGGTCAGCGCGCGCCGCTGTAATACCGCAAGCGCCTCCCTCGTCTGTTCCATTTCATACCAGTATACGGACATGCTGTCAATATGATACGCCGTGCCCTGTGCCAGTTCCAAAACGATTTCCTGCTCGGCTTTTTCGATCTTAACCAGCTGATCCTTCTGACCCGTGGTATAAATATTATTTGCATTATGAACCGCCAGCGTTTTATCGGCAACACGGATTTCTCCTCCTTCTGCCGTTTTTGCCTCCGTTCCTTCCAGATAAAGATATAGTTCCCCTTCCTCAAAATTAAAGGTTGACAGCTCCTCCTTTATGTGCACAATAATCCTGGCGTCTTTTCCCGCAGTCAGACAACCGTCTTCCTCTTCTATATTGACGTATTCTGTCTCATAATGCAGCGCCGTAACCGCACTCTCCGTCTCCTCCTCTTTGGAAAGCAGACTTCCCCGCGGATTTTCCAGCACGAGCCCTCTCATCATGGCGCTCTGCCTTTCAAGCGGCGGCATCCGCAAAAAATCTTCTTCCGAAAGCGCCGACGCATATTGCACCCCAAAGGGCAGCCAGCTGGCATTTTCCACCAATTCCCCATTTTTCTCATAGTATTTCACACCTAAAAGCGACTGCAGCGCCTCCCGCCCGTCCAAACCGGCAAGATAATTGATTGTCCGCATTGCCGGAGATATTTTCAAAGCGTCATAAAAGGACCAGATATTGCCGTTCATAATACTGTAATATCCCCAGCATCCCCTGTATCCCTGTAGCAGCGCGCCCTGATTTGCCTGCTCCTGCCTGTCAGTCCGATACCATTCCTCTGTCTGTTCCGTCTCCTCCACAGTCAGCGCAACAGCTTCCATCTCGTCCCTCGACATAAAGGAAAGATACAGTTCCTGTCCGCCAATCTGATAAGGCCCCTCCAAAAAGATCATATTCAGCATTAAATTAACAAGCAGCGCTGCCACCAGCCTTTTCCTGCGTCTTACGCCATCCGAAAGGAGCGTCCAGATACAAAACGCCGTCACCCCGACACAGGCAACCGTTCTGAGTTTATCCTGCTGCACCATGTAGTGATAGCTCATGGAGCAGACAAAAACAGCAATGGCGGATGCCATTCTCCTTTTACCCACCTTCTCCTCTCCATGCTCAATAAATAAAATCACCGCATAGGCGATGCCTAAATAGATGGCATACACCCATCTTGTATTGGGATAGGAAAAGCCGTTCATCATGCTCCACACAAAGGGACTGGCGTAAGCGACCGTCAAAAGCGCCGAGTAAACGCGTTCTCTTTTATTATGACCGAGCCAGCACCGGATGACGGCCAGAAACGCAGCAAAGGAAATACCCAGAGACACCGCAAACATGGCAGATTTCTTATGTATAAACAGATTTTCAAGCTTTAGCAGAAGCTCCTGCACCGTCCAATACAGATACGGGCCTCCGATAATACCCGTTTCCATTCTTGCGCTCAAAAGAAATCCCCTGATCACGGGAAACAGTATCGCGCCGGAAAGCAAAATTCCCATCAGATAGTATTTGGAAACGCAAAGCGCTTTTCGGGGAAGTCCCCGCAAATTCTTTGGATACCTGATTAAATATTCTGCCAGCGCATAGACAAAAACAAGAATTGTTTGAATATACAGAAAATAAAAACTACAACATGCCTGTAACGCAATGAGGAGCGAGAGTTTTACCCCCCCCCCTCATTTTTTCGTCATTTTCAGTCAAACTCCCCGCGGGAATAAATTTTTCCACCTGTATCAGCAGCAGCGGAAAAATATAGGCCGCATTCAAAATTTGATAAAACTGTAACCCATTTGGCAGGGCAAACGCGGAAAAAACATAAAGAACTGCTCCCAGTACAGACAAAACCGTATCTTTTCCATGTCTTCTGCAAAACAAAAGCATGGCGGCTCCGCAAAGCCAGAGCCGCAGAATCAGGGTAAATTCATACAGACGAACCGCGCCCTTCCCCACCGCGAATACGGAAAGCAGATTAAGCGGATCTCCAAATCCGTTAAAATTCAGCGGAGAAATCACATCGCTTCCCAGGCCTATGGAAAAATCATACAGGCGAACGCTTCCTGTAGAAAGGAAGCGCCGCAGCAGCTTCCCAAAATATAGAAACGTCGGATAATCCTGTCCCGGCGCATCCACATTATAAATAAATGATCTGCCGTTTATTACGTGAAATAATATGCCCACCCCGAAAAAAACAAAAAACAGTGCACTATACCATCCAAAGGGCAGCCATTTTTCTCTTTTGCTCTCTATCTTCATATCAGATTCTATCCTCTCACTTTCCATTGCCTGGGCTCTCTCGAACCTCCGCCCCTTAAACGCTTCTCGCACTCTCTGTCCGGTTACACCGTCGGGTTCGGATCCTTCATCGCATAGAGCGCCTTCGCCATCTCATAATCATACAGATCGTCAATATCCGCCGCCTCCCGCTTATTGATCACAAGCTGATAATATTTCGGTCCGTAGTTGTAATGCCACTCCCGTACCTTCTCGGTGGGCGCCAGATCAATCCCGTTTGTGAAATGGTACATCATGGGAAGCTGCTCGGAATTTTTATGCTCCAGCCCCATCTTGAAATTCAGAGGGCCGTTGTCGTCCATCAGATAGGTCTGATAGGGAGATACGGTGATCAGAGAATCATATCCTTCCTTTAACTTCTCAAAGTATACGTTGATGGCCTTCTCATACAAATAAGGCTCCACACAGGGAGACGTTGCGCAGGCATACAGCAGATGATCTCCTTCGATGGTGTCGCAAAGATACTCCAGAAACATACCGAAGGGCACGGACTCATCCGCGTACTTCTGCGGCCTCTTAATGGCCTTCACCCCGCATTTTTCTCCGATGGCAAGCATCTCGTCGGAATCCGAAGAGACAATAATCTCGTGGAGTCCCTTCACCTGTTTTAACTGTTCAATCTTGTGCTGCAGCAAATTCGAATCTCCAAAAGGCAGGATATTCTTATTTGGCAGCCTCGTGCTGTTTCCCTTTACCGGTATTACCGCTGTAATCTTATCGCCCATCTTATTTTCCTCCTCCTTAACGTGCATGTTTTTATTTTTCAAGCTCCCCTGCAATCTTAGCAATAATCCCCGCGATCTCCTCATCGTTCGTCTTCTCGAAATCATGCGCTACCTGTTCCAGTTCTCTTCTGGCCCTGCGCTTTGCCTCCAGCCACTTCCATTTCGGCCGGTCGTTCTCTAACATGGTCAGATAAACGTTATAGAGCGGCGTGATTTTTGTCAATGCCTTCGTCAGTTTTTCCGCCGTACCCATTTTGTGATAATAGGCTTTGAGCTGCTCCTTTGTCAGATCATAATAAGGGTTCTTCCAAACCTCTTCCGCCATATCGACAAACTTCATATAGCTTGGCGTCTCCCAGTCGATGGTATATACCTCGTCGATCAGCTTCTCACTGACGGGGAAGGGCCTGTCGTCTTCCCCGGTGGTCTTTTCAAAATCGGCAAAATCAGAAATCTTATCCGCGTCTTTCAAAAAGGCCAGCTCATAGTCCGCAGGCACCGGCACAGGGAAAAGCAGATAGCACATCTTTTTCCCGAAAAACGCCTCCACAAAGGTAGAACTGTTTCCCGTATAAATTTTATCGCTTATCAGTATCCACTGTTTGACGGACAAATCGCCGATCACTTTAAAGTTATCATATCTGCGCGCCATCTCCTGAGCCTGCGCGCTCTCCTCTCCGGGATGCGGACGGTAGACAAACACAACGTCCTTTCTCGTTTCGCAGGTCTTTCCCATCCACTCCAGTATCATCTTTTTGGAGGGAAGCATACAATCCTGATAATAATAGCGCCAGCCCTCGCCGAACCGCCTGCACATCTCCGCCAGATACTCCTCGGTGTGGTAATCGGAGAAATAGGGCGAGACAAAAAGAAAAACTTTCCTGTCCGCCGGAATCCCGTACTCTTTGAGCACCTCTTCCTTACTGCGGTAAAATCCTCTCAGCTCCTCCCGCAGAAAATCCATGCCCACATGACCGATCATTTTCACTTTCTGCGGATCCATCTTCGCCACTTCCAGCAAGCGTTTTTTGTTCATTTCGCCCCAGGAAACGCGGACAACCTCTTTGGCCACGCCGGAGTAATTCTTATATGCCTTCTCATCCTTCTCGTCCATGGGAAACACAATGTTTTCCCACTGCATATCAATCAGCTTGTCAAACTTGACAAAATTCTTCGTATGCCACTCAATGGAGCTGTTCTGATAACAGGCCATGGTCACTACGACCCTGGTATGATAGATGGGACGCATCGCCTTAAGCGCCTCCGCATTCTCGATATGAATGATCTTCGTTCGGTAGCCCCTGCGGTCCAGCTCGTATTTTAACAGGCACAGATTTTCCAGCTCCCTCACCTTATGCTCGTATATAAACAAAAAATCCAGTTCCTCGATCTTATACCTGACCATTCTCTCATAACTCCTTTCGTCCGCCGTCCATTCCATCCATCAGGAAACGCTTATGTCCGCCATACCCGGGACAGTTCCTTTGCCGCCGCGCTGAAATTTCGTCTGGCATTAAAGTTCTCCTTAAATATGTCCAGGGATCTTTCGCACATCTGAAAATAGGCGTCCGTACCGTAACACTGCGCCATTTTTTCAATGGCGCGGGCCGTCTCCTGCGCCGTGGGATCTTCAGAAATCAGAACGCCATTGCCGTCCACCATCCGCTGCAGTTCTCCCACCGCCGTTGCGATCACCGGCACGCCGAAGGAAAGCGCCTCCTGCACCGCCACCGGCGAGCCGCCCTCGCTCTGGGTTGTGGTAATCAGACATCCCACATAATGCGTCCTGTAATATGTCACAACCTCCAAATTGCGCATCTTTCCCGTAAACTCATACTGTATATTATCCCTGCCGCCAAGCTTCTCATCCGCCAGCTTACGCATCTTTTCCAGATCTTCTCCGCCGCCGATATGCACCCAGCGCACCTTCGCTGACGTCACAGAGGCCAGTCCGTCAATAATCCTGTCGATCCGCTTCACAAAGCCGCTGGAACAGCTCAGAAGAAGAAATTCCCCGCCTTCACGGTATCCCTCTCTTCTGCTCTCGCCCGTCACGCCGCGCTCCGGCACGCCCAGCCTGTACAGCGGATATTTTTCACCGCCCGTAAGCCCGTACCGGGAAAGATAATACTCCCTGGCGGACTGCGCCGCAAAGATCAGCCTTGTAAGCCCTTCGTCCGTCTGCGGTTTAAAAAACTGCTTTCCGTAAAGCTCCCGCTCGTCATACAGCTCATATCCGTGGGTTCTGGCCACGATTTTGATCTGCGGAAACCTGCGTCTGTGCATGGTAAGGCCGAAGCACTTATAATCAAACCAGTAAAAGTAAAAAAGCGCCCGTGTATCCTTCGTCAGGTGAAGCTTTTTCTTTAATCTGCGGTAAAAAGTCTCCGCCGCCGTACCAAACATCAGCGCCCGGTAAACTCTCTGCGGAATTTTCTCCCCGCTTTTCAAAATCGAAACAAGCTCCCTGTAGCAATCTTTATTGGCAAGAAAACAAAGCATTGAAACCAGCTTTTCGGTTGCACTCTGCTTCGTGGGAATGATGCACGCTTCCACGCCCTCCCCCGATCCGCCTGTCTGCGTCACGTTTTCCTGCGCTGCCGGCTCGTCTTTCGCCCTTATCTCGGCGGCAACCACCGACACATGGAAGTATTCGCACAGATAGGGATACTCCGGAGCCACAAAGGAGTCCTCCCCATGCCCGTAGGGAAAATCCTGTGTAATAAGATACATATCGGGTTTTCTGTTCTGTCCCATTCTCCTGCAATTCCTCCCTGTCAGAACGGCTATCAGAAATATTTCCTGACCATGGCCAGCACCGTGACCGCCAGGCTCTTTTCCTCCACGCTGCCCTTAGCAAGAAGAAGTCCGATATCTCTTTGAAGCTCCTCGTCCAATACCGAATGCTTCATGGTATCTGCGGCATAATCCGCAAAATATTTCTGTATGCCCGCGTCCCTCTCATACCAGTAATCTATGGGATTCATGTTATCCCGGTTCTCAATGCGGGCAGCGGCGCAAAATTTCTGCCACAACAGCCTCTGCGCGGTCTTCATCATCCGAAAGGGAATATGACTCTCTTTGGGTTTCACGCCGCCCCACTTTTCCCAGCCAAATTCCGCCGCCTGAGGATATTTTTCATTCAGCCACCGCAAATAGATATGGTGATGATTCCTGTAGTCAAAGGGAATGGAAAATGCCACGTCCAGCAGATCCACGTCCATAAAGGGCGACGCAGTCTCTATATACTGCTGTCTGATCAGGTAAGAGGACGACGCCCCCAGCATTCCTCTTGTATAGATGCCAAACATCTCCTGACAGGGATATTCCTCCAGAATTTTTTCATCAAAGGAATACTGCAGACGCTCCGAATGCGCATTCTGCCCAAACACGGGCTTCCCGCAGCTCAACGCCTTATCCCGGTACAAAGTTCCCAGAACAGCGTCCCCGATCATGCCCGTATGCTCCATGCCAAAGGACGTCGTATCAATCAGCTCAAGCAGGCGTCTTCCTCCCGTCATGCCCATATACAGGGCAGCACCGTTATTCTGGGAGGTCATCTCGTCGATATCATACATCCACTTCCCGTCATCCAACGGTTTATAAAGATACTCGTGTCCGAGATGCAGCGCAATCTGCCTTGCGATCTTCTCATCCCGGTATCCGTCCCGACAGTAAGTAACATTGACCTGATCCGTATAGCCAAGCTCGTGAGCCACCCAGGAAACCATACGGCTGTCCAGACCGCCGCTCAGGTCCACCAGATGACGATAGCCATACTCCCTGTCCTTCTCAAACTCACGCCTCACCGCCTCGCGAAAGGCTGCGTCGATCCTCTCCACAGCCTCCGCCTCGGACATGATCTGAGGCTTATCCTGTATGAAATGATATCTGGAAACAACCGTCTGGCCGCCCCCGACCCGCAGATATTTGCCCGGCAGAAGACGATGAATCTGTCTGACAAACGTAATATCATCTATCATATAGCCGTAGGTAAGCATATACCGCGCCGCCAGCGGCTGAAAATCAACAGACAGACCATTGTATTTCAGCACTTCCACCATATCGTCCACACGGTCGGAAACCATCCACCTATCGCCGTCCACATAGTAATATACCGGCCTGACTGCAATCTGATCCGTATAGACAAGCAGTTCCTTCGTATTACAATCGTACAGATAGCCGCAGAAACCGCCTCTGAGTTTCAAAAGAGCGTCTTCGGCATTCTCCGCAAGAGCGCGGGTAAACGCTTCCGGCCAGTCTGCGCCGTCTGTTTGCCCATAATCCGCCTTATTGTAGGCATAACCGTTAAAAAAACCAACCTTTCCCTCGTCTTCCCGGAAAAACTGATCATCCGAAAATTTATTTAACAAATTCTGATAATGACGGCACTCCCCCGCCATCTGCACCTCACCCAGACATTCAATATTCAGATTCTTTGACGCCAAAAAGCCGTAACTCTTTTTCTTCATTCCCAATCCTTTGATTTTATCTTTCCCCGGAATCCGCAAACAATGCCGCTGTCTCCACGCCGTCAGGATAGTTGATCAGTACGGCCCGGTTGGCTCCCCAAAACACAAAAATGCTTCCCGCTGCCGCCGCGCTGGCTCCGCTGTCTATCGCACGCCTGCAATCCTCAAGATTTCCCGCGCCGCCGCTGATACCTACAATACAGTCATATTTCTTACCTTTTCCCGAATTTTTCACCTCTGCGCCGAAAGCTGCAACGTCAAAATTCTTACGCTTTTCTTCCACCTCCCGCAGCTTTTTTCCTGCGCCTTTGCAATGATTGCAGACTCCCTGCTCATCGAACACAATTTCCGGGTCTGATGTATCCATAACGCAATGACTGCACATCTGATATTCCATGATAACCTCCACACTACGCTGCTGCCCTGCAGCTTCACAGTTCACTCCGCTTCACTGCATCAAATCAGTCCCGTAATTTTATCAATCTCGCTCTCCTGCAAATAGGCATGTAACGGAAGGGAAAGACATGTCCCGCTCACCTTTTGGGCCGTACCGCAGTCGGTCCTGTATGTCTGCGTATCGGCGAACGCATGCAGCGCATGCATGGGCTTCTTATAATAAATCATACTGGGAATCCCGGCCTCCTTTAACCGACCCATGGCTTCCCCCCGCATCTTCTCATCCGCAAACTGCACCGTATACTGGGCCCAGCTCGAATAGTATCCCGGTAGAATCTCCGGCGTCTTCACCTTACCCCGCAGCCGCTCCGTATAAGCGCCCGCCAGACGGTTACAGTTCTCCAGCTCTTCATCAAAAAAGGCCAGCTTTTCGCTCAGCACTGCCGCCTGTATCGTATCCAGTCTGGAATTCATGCCAAGGCGGATATTGTCATACTTGTCCTCCCCCTTGCCGTGCACCTTAAAAGAGCGGACAAGCTGCGCCCACTCGTCGTTATCCGTAAAGACCGCGCCGCCGTCGCCATAACAGCCAAGAGGTTTTACCGGGAAAAAGGAGGTTGTGGAAATATCCCCGAAGCTGCACGCTCTTTTCTCTCCGATCCTGCCGCCGAATCCCTGGGCGCCATCCTCCAGCAAAAGCAGCCCCTGCTCCTGCGTAATCCTGCGAATCTTCTCATATTCGGCGGGCTGTCCGAACAAGTCCACTGCAATAACCGCCCGGGGCTTCAGCCTGCCCTCGGCTTTCACGCCGGCCACCGCCTCTTCAAGCGCCTGCGGCGACATATTAAAGGTATCCGCATCAATATCCACAAAAACCGGCGTCGCGCCTGTCCAAGGCACCACCTCGGCTGTGGAAAAGAAGGTAAAGTCCGGGACAAATACGGCGTCGCCCTCTCCCACGCCCCAGGCCATCAGCCCAAGCAGCAGCGCATCCGTTCCGTTTGCGCAGGAAATGCAGTGCTTTACACCGACATATTCCGCCAGCTGTTTTTCCAGCCTCGTTACCGGCTCTCCGCCGATAAACTGTGCGCTTGCCACGGTCTTTGCGATAGCGCCGTCTATGGCTTCCTTATGACGCATATACTGTGTTTTCAAATCTTTAAATTCCATTTTTATCCGCCTTCTTTTAAATAAAATTTCTCTCCCGCAGCGCCTGTACCATCTTCGCCGCCGCGTGCCCGTCCCCGTAAAACTTCGGCCGCTTTTCAATCGCCACACGCTGCGCCTGAGACGCAAAGCGCAAAGCGTCCGCCACGCTCTCTTCGCTCTGCGGATCGACCTTATGCAGCCAATCCACCCGGGCCAGATCTCCCCATATATCCATATCCAGCATAAACAGGCATTTCGCCCCCGCAAAGGAAGACTCCTTGGACACGCCGCCGGAATCCGTCAGGATCAGCTTCGCGCTCTGCATAAGCTTCACCATCTCCACATATCCTATGGGATCCGTGATATCCAGATTGGAAACCGCCTGCGCCCTCTCCCACAGACCGTAATCCTGCAGGCATTTTCTGGTGCGGGGATGCATGGGGCAGATCACCCGATCCCCCAATCGCTCCACCAGCCGTAAAATACTCTCCATACGCGTCCTGTCGGCAGTATTCTCCTGCCTGTGCCAGGTCATGACAATCGGCTCTTCCTGCGCCTTTTCCTCCGCCGATTGTCCGGCAATGGCAAGATAGGTGTCAAACATGATATCGCCCGTCATAAAGGCGCGATCCTCCAACCCTTCCCTGCGCAGATTGTCCATGGAAATCTGATCCGGGCTAAACAGCACGTCCGAAAGATGATCCGTGGCGATCCGATTGCACTCCTCCGGATTGGACTTGTGCCCCACTCTTGGGCCCGCCTCCACATGGGCAATCGGAATGCACAGCTTCGCCGCAACCACCGCGCCGGCAAGGGTGGTATTCGTGTCCCCGTACAAAACCACAAGCCGCGGCTTTATGCGAAGCAGCTCCTCCTCGATGCCGACCATAGCCTTTGCCGTCACCTGCGCATGGCTTCCGCCCCCTGCCGCCAGATTGACACAGGGCGCGGGAATTTGCAGCTCCTGAAAAAACACATCCGACATATTCTCGTCGTAATGCTGTCCGCTGTGAATAATATTCTGTTCATACCCTTCCTTATCCAGCTCCCGATACAGCGCGGCCAGCTTGATAAACTGGGGTCTGTTTCCTACAATATGTGTAATCATAAATTATTACCGCCTTTATTTTCCGATATAGTCTGCAATAGGCTCCATAACCGCCTCCATGCTCACATGTTCCCTCGCGAACTGCCTGATGGCGTCCGCCAGCTTTCCCTTATCAGGCTCTTTGCTTCTTATCTTCCGATAAAAGGAAATGATATCCTCCGTCCTTACCGTACTCCCGTCGTTTGGAAATACAAGGGCATAGGGATAGTCGTCCGGCAGCACGTCAATCGCACAGCCCGTGAGAAGAGGCATACCCTTGGCCAGACATTCTCTGGACTTGAGGGCTCCCATTTTCCCGAAAAACCGGGCCTTATACATGCCAAAGGAAATCAGCACGATCTCACATCTGTCGTACAGCTCGTCAAGAGGCTTTCCCACCATGGTGGGATAAAAGTGCACATATGCTTCCAGACCGTATCTGGCTGTCAGCTCCTGATAAAACGGTTTCTCCGGGCCGTCTCCCACCAGATGCAGATGCACCTGATATTCTTTTGCGCCGTCCGTCTGATAATATTGGCGCAGCCCCTCTATGATGCGTTCGTAACCGTGATGCCTCTGCATGAAGGCTACGCCGATCAGATTGACCTCTCCTTCCGAAAAAGCGCCGCCGACCTTCGCCATGCTCTCCACATTAATCCCATTATAGGTACAGATCGTGGGAACGCCAAAGATCTCCCGGTCTTTCGTATAGGTCACAAAACGATCCACATACTTTTTCAGCTGCGGACGATAAAGCTTCTCTTTGACATAAAAAGGCCATGCATTCCACTTTCCGAAATCGTCTCCGTCATAAGGATACGTGAAAATCTCAATAATAATTTTGCAGGCCGGATACCGTTCCCTGATTTTTTTAAAGAAACGGATATACGCCCTGTCCGCAACCGTCCGCCTGACATACACAAAATCCGGATGGTCAAGCCGGGCAAACGCCTCCTCATAATCCCTTGCGATGGAAGCTGTCGGAAACAGCCCGGCAATCCGCTGTGCCAGCGACCGTTTCGGCGTCCCGACCTCAATCTCCTGCATGTCAAAATACCTGCCAAGCTCTTCCATCTGCATGTCTATTTTCCTGCTGACACCGATGGACTGGCGCCCCTGAAAGTGCAGATAATAGCCTTTTTTCATAATAGCACACTCCTTTTCCAATTGCAATCGCCGCCCATCACCGGCACAATTGATAGCCGTCGTCTCCGTCTATTCCGAACGAATCGGCCACAATACCCGTAATCCTGTCAAAAACCACCACATTTATTCCGTTTTCAACCGTCTGATATCTCTGATTGTCAATGACGATCTCATTATCATATCCGCCGTCCGGCAGCTGCACTCTCTTAAGCCCAAAATCATGCCGGTCGGTCTCAAAATATCGTGAATCCTCTCCGTTACCGCTGCTCCAGACAATACCGTCACCGCCTGCAAAATGCCACAGACCTCCGCCCTGCGCATCGCTGATACCCAGCGCGGCAAGTATGCCGCTGACAGCCGCCTCCTGCGGCTGACAGTATCCGTCCACCGAAACAAAAACATCGTAGTGATTTTGCAAAATCGCTTCCTGTATCAGACCCGTGTCTTCCGTTTCCCGAAGCTCCATATCCTTTAAAAGCGCATCCAGATACGCCGCGTTTCTCTCCCAGCCCTCGTATGCCAAATCTCCCCTGTGATCCGGAATATGATAGCGCCCGGCAATATATTCTCCCCACCCGGACGTAAATTTACAGCTGCCCCGGATATTTAAATGCGACTCGTCAAGCATATCCGTCGCATAATTGATCGGCATCTCTTCTCTCATCACATTATAATTCAAAAACGGCGTCTCATACTCCTGTGCAATTTTCTGCGCGGTATTGAACCGCATCAGGTCTTCCTCCGTCATGCTGGCAAAAGGGGCAACCACCACCATAATCGGGATGTTCCTTTCCCTTGCAAGGGCAAGGATGGCCCGGTAATACTTTTCCGATTTTTCCGTAAGCTCCTCACATTCGGTACTTGCGCCGATATCCGGCTCTTCCACGGACTCCGTTATCATTCCCGGTTCAAATCCCCTCCAGTCTCTGTACTTCTCAGCTTTCTTGTGAAACGTAAAATCCTCCTCCGACAGCTCCTTATACCGATCATGATACTGCGTATATCCAAGCAGAAATCCAAGCCGCTCTTCTTGCGGCACGCCGGCCCAAACTGCATCCAGCCTGTTTCGCGACCACTTCATACCGTAGGTATTCTTAATTGCGTAACCAATATCAACAAATTCCTCCTCCTCCACTACGCGATAGCCTTCCAGCACAATCAATTTGGGCGTCTGCGTTTTAAGCGCTTCCCTGAGACAATAATAGGAATTCCACAAAGGCTGCGCAGAGCCCGACAGCACATAGGAAGATATTCCCTGTTCCCTCCACAGGACTCCCGTATTAAAGCTGCTGTAGGCATGACTGCTGCCCACCACCAGCACATCGACGGTATTTTTGTCCAGTTCATAAAATTTCTTCATGCTGTAAACGCCGTCGTCATCCTTGATTGAAAGCACATGATTCGCATACCATAATACAAGACACAGGATCATTATGATCCCGACTGTCTTAACCGCTGTTTTCCTCATCGTTTTCTCCCCGCCTAAAATTGGAAATAGATAAACTGCTGCGGATCAAAACCCACGCCGTATTTACCGCAGACAAAGATCAGGACAACCAGTCCGATCATAATGCCCCCGCGAAACCAAAGGTTCTGCTGCATCAGGAAAACGTCCAACGTCATCTTTTTCCTGTATCTGACCAGGTCCACCAGGCCCAGCATACAGATTGACACAAGCAGAATATTCATCTCCGGCCGATCCAGTCCCAACGTAAAGATTTCTCCGTTAAACAATACCCAGGGCGTCGGCCTCACCCAGATTCTCCGAATGTACTGTAAAGCGTCTCCAATCGAGTCCGCCCGGAAAAAGATCCACGCAAACACCACAAGAACAAACGTCACCGCCGTCTGTAAAAACTTCCAGCTGAAGCACGCCGTATTAACCCGCAGCTTTCGAATGCATTTTTCCCTGAAAGACGCCAGATAATCTCCAATCACCTGATATGCCCCATGTATACCGCCCCAGACGACATAGGACCAGTCCGCGCCATGCCACAGACCGCTTGCCAGAAAGACGATCATGATATTCACTGATTTTCTGACGCGCCCCCTGCGGTTCCCGCCCAAAGGAATATAAAGATAGTCCCGAAACCATGTGCTCAGAGAAATATGCCACCTGCTCCAGAAGTCCCGTATACTGCATGCAAAATACGGCGTATTAAAATTCTCCATCAGCTCGAATCCCATAATTTTCGCCGCACCGATGGCAATAAGCGAGTAACTCCCAAAATCACAGTAAATCTGCAGCGCAAAGAAAACCGCAGCCAAAACCAGTTCCGTGCTTCCATACATACGGTAATTATCAAAAACCGTATTGACAAGGACCGCCGCCCTGTCAGCGATCACCATCTTCACAAAAAAACCCCATATCATCAAAATCGTTCCCGAGGTCACTCTTCTGGCATTCCACAGCTTTATTTCCGCAATATTCTGCATCTGCGACAAAAGATTCTTCGACCGTTCAATCGGGCCCGCCACAAGCTGCGGAAAAAAGGACACGAACAGCGCATAACGAATCAGATTCGTCTCCGCCCTGACGTCTCCCCGGTAAACGTCAATCGTATATCCAAGCGCCTGAAAGGTGTAGAACGAGATCCCCACCGGAAGCAGGAAATAAAATCTTTGATCAACAGAGCCGATATGCAGAAGCTCCAACCCCCTATCCAGTGAAGCAATCAGAAAATTACCGTATTTAAAGAAAAGCAGAATCCCCAGATTAATGCCAAGACATGAAAACAGCACTGTCAGCCTCCTGCCCGTTCGCCCTCTGTCCCGATATCTTTCTATCGCGATACCGCTTACATATGTAATCAGGGTCGACGCCGCAATTAGCAGCGCATACCTGGCATTCCAGCTCATATAGAAATAATAGCTGGCCGCCAGCAGCCAGATCTGGCGAAGCGCTTTCGGAATCACAAAATACAGCGCCAGTACGACGGGGAAAAATATCATAAAATTTATTGAATTAAACTCCATAGCTTTCTAACCTCTTTTATTGGCTCTCAAAAAATCCCTTCCGCCGCCGTCTCATCCGTAGTATGCCGATCTGCCAAAGCGTCCCCTGTGAAAATCCCTGACGCCAAGCCAGGTAGCCCTGACAAGCGCCCCCTTCCCCCGCAGAAGCCAGAGAAGACAACAGATAGCCCTGTTTATCACATAATAGAGCAGAAAAACAGGGTATCGCCTCCCCAACTGCAGCCGGCTGCACAAAAGCCAGTTGCGGGCGATATAGTAAGCGCAAAGAGCGCTGTCCGCGCCCCTTGTGCTGGCCCCAACCTTATGATACATTACCGCCTGCGGGCAGTACCAGATGGCAATTCCCTGTTTTTGCAGACGAAAGCTGTATTCCGTATCCTCATAGTAAAGAAAAAACCGCTCGTCCAGCGCGCCCGCCTGCTCAATCACCTGCATGGGTATAAACAGACAGCATCCCGTGGCAAAAAAAGTCCTGCGCTCCTCATCGTACTGTCCCCTGTCTTCTTCGTCCAGCCCGATATGCGCGACTTTTCCCACTACAGGCGATACCCGTCCGCCCGCCGACCAGATGCGCAGTCTGTCGTCACTGTAATAAATCTTCGGGACAATCATGCTGCCCGGATGTCTGTCCGCACAGGCCAGCAGTTCCTGCAGCATAGTCTCGCCGATCTCCGTATCGTTGTTTAAAAGCAGGACCGCATCCGCTCCCCATTCTCCGGCGAGACGGATCCCCACATTGTTGGCGTGGGAAAATCCGTAATTATCGGAGAGCTCCTTCACCTCCACGGATTCCTCTTCCCCATAACGCTCTCTGAGAACTTGCACGGAACCGTCCTGCGAGGCGTTGTCTACCACAAAAATGCGCACCTGCGCGTCAGTTTTGCCTGCGCGGACGGATTCGATACACGCCTCGTTATATTTCTTTCCGTTATAGTTTACTAAAACCACCGCCAGTTTCATAAGTACCCTGTCCCTCTTTTGCCGTCATTGTCCGCGTTTCGGAATGGTCCGCTATCCCAGATACCGGCACAGCGTCTCGTAATATTTTCTGCAAAGCTTCTCCTGATCATATACCTTAAAATCCATTTCTGCAACCCTGTCCACAGGATTTTCCATGGCCGCAATCCACGCCGCCTCGTCGTAGGGATCTGACACATAATTGGCCCTGCCCTGAGTGACCTCAGGAATGCAGGCACGATCCGTGGTGATGACCACCGCGCCAAAGAGCATGGCCTCGATGGGCGGCATCCCGAATCCCTCAAACACGCTGGGAAACAAAAATGCACGACAGTGCTCATACAGCGTATTCCTCTCCTCGTTCTCTACAAATCCCGTGAGGGTGACTTCCCGCTCCAGTCCTCTCTCCCTGATCCGCCGCTCCATGGCTTCCCTTCCCGCGCCATTTACGCCGGATATGAGAAGCCGGCAGGGCAGGCCGGTCTTTTCCCTCCTGATACGCTCCATGACTGCAAGCAGCGTTTCCAGATTCTTGTGGGGAATCATCTGAGACACCGTATAGTAATATGCCTTTTCCCCGATCCCGTACTTCTCGGAAAGCTCTGCAAAGGGAACCGTCTGCTTCCTGTCCACGGTAATGGGGTTATAAATCGTTGTGATATGCGAAGGCTTTACATGATATCTGCCCACGATATCCTCCTTCACCCAGTCGGAAATCGCGACGATATGAGCGGAGCAGTGCACATCCAGCCACCAGCAGAGTCTGGAGTAGGCGATTTCATGAAGGGGATGATATTTCGGATAATGGGCGGCCTGTAAATCATGGATCACATTCACATAGGTAACGCCGCCGTTAAAAAGCGGCCTGCAATATACCGGCGTAAAGCATTTCCGAATCCCCTTCTTTCGCAGAAACCGATTCTGACAGAAAAACTGCCAGAGGATGCGTCCGGCAATATTGGCGGAAACCACATTCGTCTCAAGCAGCTCGATCCGCTTATCCTGCGTATAATGCAAAAAGGTCTCCCTGTTATCCGCAGACACCAGTAAAAAGAGATGAAAAGGCTCCTCCAGCTGCAAAAAACCGTCCAGAAGATTTCTGATAAAAAATTCCGTGCCGCCCACCTTTCTCGGGCGAAGCCAAAGCAAATCCACCGCTATCGTAAGCATATATCCCCTTTCCGCCCTCCTACTCCGTCCCGGAAGCCATATGGCTTTTTCCGTAAACCGTCAGATCCGCAAGCACCGGCTCCGACCCGTCAAACAGCCTGCCGTCCTGAGTATACCAGCCTTCAAACACCCGGCCCCCATCCACATCCCCCGGATCGCCAATGGGCATGCTCTCAATGGTTTCTCCCCGGATCACGCTCACATACATATCCTTCGTAAATTCTTCTGCAATAAAGTGAACCGTACACAGCTCCTTTTTCTCAATCCAGACTTCGTCAAGAAATTCCTTTCTGGCCGTCAGAAAATCCCGGATCCTCCAGACTTCCGCATTATAATCGAGGTCGTCCCCATATATTTCCTTCCATCGGATCCGATCCATATTTGCAGATACATAGATTTCCGATACATACTCCTCTATTTTGCTCTCCTGAATCACCTGAAAATAATCAGAGAAAAACTCCTGGTAACACCTGGACACCGCCTGTCTGAAATCAGGATGGGTATTCAGATACCAGAAAAGCGTGGTACTGCCGTCCCTCTGGGTCAGATAGCACAGATCCCGCGTCGTCCCGTCAATTCCGTACAATCTGCCGTAGGCCTTGTCATAATCCCACACAGGGCCGGCAAACAGGCCGGCATCCTGCGGCTTATAGAAGAAGGAGCTGGTAGCGCCGCCTCCCTTGTTCTTGCTCAGCTCCTCCACAATATATTTCCGGGCGTAGGACTCTAGATCCAGATAGGCCGGATAGGAAAGGCCCGTATCAGGATTGACGCCGTCCGTTTGCGTGACGGCTTTCTCCATTGCGTTCATCAGACCGCTGATATAGTCTACTTCCGCCCGGGACGCATATTTCGGGCTTTTGATGGTATACTGGTCGCCAAGGAGAGTTGTCTCAAATCCGCTGACCTCCTCATTGTACTTATCCGACACATCCCGTTCCAGCAGATAACCACCCGTCAGATCCACCGGTTCTGCAGCCAGCTCTACTCCCTTTTTCATTCCCGTGTCAAAACGGGCAAGCTCTTTCATATTCTTATTGCGCTTTTTATTCTCCTCCCCCAGATCGTTTATGGGAATCCGCTCCGAATCTATCTCCACCTTTTCACATAGCTGATACATGCCGTGATACCTGTGGTTGACATAGAGGTCTATATACTGCGATTCGGGAGAGCCCTCCATCCCTGCGGCAATTCCCATCTCATAGGTGATTTTATTGCGAATATAGGAATGGTCCTCCACATTGCTTAACAGAATCCAGTTATCCGCGCTTCCCATCCCAAACAGGTCCGTCCTGTTTTTCAGCCGGATGCCGTAGGATTTCTTCGGATAGAACCAAGTGGAATTTCCACGCCCTGAAATGCGTTCCAGCTTATCCACGCACACGATGCTCCCGCCCGCGTCAAAAAGAACGATTTTCCCTCTCTCCTCATAATCCTTGTCCGCATCCAGCATTTCCATGGAACCGCTCTGCGTCTCAAGAAACAGGGCGGGCAGATTGGCGGAATGCATAATCACCATATTGCGCCCGGCAATTCGGTTCCCGGCCCTGTCATAAAAGCTCAGCTCATAGGGTTCGTCGCATACAAGGGGCGCGATATCTTCGCCGCTTTTCAAAGAAATTTCCTCTTCTCCCCTGCGAAAGACCGCCCGGTCAGCTCCTGTAAAGGAAATTTTCACATTTCCGGCATTGGCATAGGAGGGCAGGAAGAGATAGTCCGTCTGTTCCTGTGTAAAACAGCGGATTTCCTGTTCCGGCGCGGTACTGCCGACAACGAAGCGCATACTTTCCAGACAGTCCCCGTCAGCCTGCCTTTTTTCATATGCCGCCCTTTCCCCCGCCGCTGCCGCAGCGATCATCAGTGTAAGCAATACCCCAAGTATTGCGTATCGTTTCGTCCTGTATGTCATGTCCGCCTCATACTCTCCGTCATCTACACTCCATGACTTTTTCCATACACGATAATATCTTCAAAAATCGGGACAGTACAGTCAAATACCTCGCCGTCCTCCGTAAACCAGCCGTCAAACATCTGGTCACCGCTCACTTTTCCCGGCTCGCTTCCCGGCAGCCTCTCAAGCGTCTCTCCCGCAGCCACACTCACATACCGTTCCTCGCCGGTCTCCGAAACAAAGGTCACTGTGCGCAGTTCTCCCTGCCCCGTCCAGACTTCATCCAGAAACTGTTTTCGTTCCAGCAGAAAGGTTTTGATCCGCTCCAGTTCATACGGATAATCCAGAGGGGCGCTGCCTTCCTCTTTCCATCTGATCTGATCCATAGCAATGGAAGAAAGAATCTCCTGCGCATACTCGTCCACCTTCTCCTCTGCAGCCTCCTGCATATAATCCGAGAAAAAATCCTCATAGCAGTCAGACACCGCCTCTCTGAAATCCGAATGCGCATACAGCCTCCAGAAAAGCGTAGTGCTGTTGGTATCCCGCAGCATCAGATAGCACAAATCCCGGGACGATTCGTTAATTCCCGTCAGGCTTGCGTAGGCCTTATCATAATCCCATACGGGGCCGGCAAACAGCTTTGTGCTGATCGCCTCCTGCGGCTTATAAAAAAAAGAACTGGTGGCCCCGGCACCATTATTTTTTGTCAGCTCTTCCAAAATATACTTCTGCACGAAGGAATGCAGATCAATATACTCCGTATAGTGCATCCCGGTATCGGGATTAATACCGTCTTCGGCAAGCAGCGCCTTTTCCATATCGTTTATGAAGGCGCTGATATAATCCACCTGAACCTCTGACGCATGGGCGGGCTCCTTTATCGTATACAGATCTCCCAGATTCCCCGAGACAAAGCCGCTGATCTCCTCCCAGTATTTTTCCGGCACATCCCGTTCCAGAAGATACCCGCCCGTCAGATCATCCGGCTCCGTGACAAGGGCCACTCCCTTTTTTTCCTCCGTCTCAAAGCGTCCGCATTTATCAAGCTCCCCGTTAAGCCTTTTGTTCTCTCCCTCCAGATCCGCTATGGGGACTCTCTGTTCGTCGATTTCCACCTTCTCGCAAAGCTGGTACATCCCATGATAAGTATTATTGATATACAGATCAATATACTGCGATTCCGGCGAACCCTCCATTCCCGCCGCAACGGCCATGTCGTAGGTAATTTTATTGCGGATATAGGCGGGATCTTCCACATTGCTTAACAGAATCCAGTTGTCCGCGCTTCCCATGCCGAACAGATCCGTCCTGTTTTTGAGCCGGATCCCGTAGGACTTCTTCGGATGCGCCCAGGTGGAGTTTCCCCGCCCCGAAATCCGATTAAGCCTGTCTGCGCACACCACCTTCCCCGCCGCATCAAACAGGACAATTCTGCCCTTTTCCTCATAGCTTTTATCCGCATCCAGCATTTCCATGGAGCCACTGTCCGTTTCCAGAAAAGCGGCCGGCAGATTGGCGGAATGCATAATGACCATACACTGCTCGGCCATTCTCTCGCCCTTCCTGTTGCAAAAATACATACGGTACTTCTCATGATACGCAAGGGCCCCGATGCTCTCGCCGTTTGTAAACGGCACCTCTGATTTTTCGTCGGCAAAGACAACCTGATCCGCCCCCACGAAAGAAATCCTGACATCGTCTGCCTCCGCATAGGACGGTAAAAACAGATACTGCACATTTTCCCTCTCGTCGGTATAACAGAAAAGCTTCTGCTCCGATGAGGAATTACCGATTACAAAATAAAGGTTTCCCATATAGTTCCCGCTTGTCTGAGCCTGTCTGTATGCCGCTTTTTCCATAAGCGCCACAGTCATAGCCAGAAGAACGGGCAAAATCCACAGCAAACCGCGCCGTTTTATCCTATCCGTCATGTTCCCTGCCATCCTTTTCCAGATCCCGCACACGTTTATCCAAAATGGCAAGCTCCTGAATCAGCGTCCGAAGCTTGCGGTTTTGTCTGGAAGCAATCGAGGTCAGCGACAACAGGATCAATACAATAAAACCGATGCAGAAAAGAAACAGGCCGTTCATATTGTCCTGAATGCCGAAAAGCCGGATGGTACGCGTCAAAAGCTCCGGCACCACCACCAGGATCCCCATAACGGCTCCCGCCACCAGCCATAAAAGCGTATACTTTAAATTGAGCGCCTTCTGTTTCAAAAAATACAGGATCACTATGAAATAGCTGATCACCACAATGATCAGCGTTATGCGCAAATGACTCGGTATCATTGTCTCTTCCCCCTTCTCACGCCATAGCTGAGTCTGCAGATCAGAATGGCCAGCGTCACCTTGATCATATAGTAAATGGATTTTTTAAAGGTTATGGAGCTTACGCCTCCCTCTCTGGCCCGCATCTGCACCGGAACCTCCCGCACCCGGCCAAGATGCATAATCGCCGCCACAATGGCCTCCGGCTCGGGATAGTCCATGGGATAATCCTTACTGTATATCTCGATAAACATACGGTTCACCGCCCGAAAACCACTGGTCACATCCCTGATCCGCTTTCCCGTGGTAATCCGAATCAGGGCGCTTAAAATATTGATACCCGCCCTGCGGCTTGCGGAAGTCTGAAAGCCCTCCTTTTCAAGGAAACGGGAACCGATCACCACGTCCGCTTCATCTGCAAGTATCGGCTCCAGAAGGTTTTCCAGATAGGCCGCGTCATGCTGTCCGTCGCCGTCCATCTGTACGGCGATGTCATAATCATTCTTATATGCATAGATATAGCCTGCCTGCACCGCGCCGCCAATTCCCATATTAATGGAAAGATCCAGATAGCGGAAGCCCTGCCCTTCGCAGATGGCCGGCGTTTTGTCCGTGGAACCGTCGTTTACCACCAGATAGTCGCACCAGGGCGCAACACTACGCATCTGTTCCACTACCTGCACTATATTTTCCGCCTCGTTGTAGGCCGGTATGATAACCAGAATTTTTTTTCCCTTATAATCCATAACAATCTCCATTTCGGAGCATTTATGCGATCCGTGGCCCCGCTTTGCTGACAAAAAGCCGTAAATATCAAATTTGTGATGCTCCTGCACAAATTTGCGCCTAAGCTTCTTCGGAAGGTGAAATAATCAGCGTTTCCGCCGTCTCAGAAACTCTCTCAGACGTACCCGCCACAGCTGCCGTAAAAGCAGATAAAACGCAATATAAAAAGGGCCGAAATTATATACCAGATACCGCTGCTGCCCGAAAAACACCAGCGATATGACAAGCACCGTCACCACATTCGATCCAAGCACCAAAGCCATCATCTCCGCCCCTTCCCTGCACGCACGCACATCCGCGTATCCCCAGATCATCAGGGACAGCGCCGCCAGATACAGAAAAGCCGTCACCAGATGACAGAAGCCGTAAAGCGGCGCAAACTGGAAAAATACCGTACTGATAAAGGCCTGCGGCAGAAGCATCAGCGTATGATATAAAAACCGCCCGAAATGCGCTCTGATCAGCGTAAACCCTATGGTCCGCAGATGAGAAGACCTGATTTCACTGAACTGATCCGATCTGATCACTTCCGGGGCACACTCCACATAATATTCGGAAGGCGTAAAAAGGCAGGTTCCGCCTATTTTTCCAATTCCCCCTACAATATCTTTCCACATCCACAGCCCTTCGCGGGCATAGGCATACCGTTCCTGCTCCCGGTCTGTCTCTTCATAAAGCGCAAGAAACAGCCCCTTTACCACCGGGTCCTGAAAAAGCGCCGCATCCTCATAATCCGCCTCATACATGCCTCTGGAAAAAATCAGGGTCATATACTGGCTGGTGGTAAAGCTCTTATCCACCAGCGCCTCCTCTGTTTCTGCAGCGGAAAGTGCCTCCTCATTGACCGTCTCGGCCTGTCCCTCTGACTCCGCCGCCTGCGCATCCAATTCCGTCCCCGCGGCCTCCTGCGCCGCGGCTTTCTGTCTGTCTTCCTCCAAGGCGATCTGGTACACCTCCGGCCACTGTACTTTCAGGCCGAACCTGTTAAAAGGATGCTCCGGCCCCAGCATCACGCGGTATCCCCTGATAAGGCCAAGCACCAGAACAACCCCCGCCAGACTGACAGCCATACACCCAAGAAGCCCCGCCGCGGCGCGTATGATCTTGCGTCCTTTTCCCGCCGTCTTTTTCCCCATACAGACCAGATAGAAAAACACAATCCCGCACACGGCGAAAAGAATCTGGAGTTGAGAGCGAACCGCCGAAAGCAGAAGCGTTATGCCAAAAGCTCCCGCCAGCCGGATATAGCTCTTATCCCAGACCGCCGAAAGCAGAACCGCCAAAAAAAGATAAAAGATGGAATACGCGATACCCTCTGTCAAAATCGCCTGGGTCATTACCACCGGCATTTCGATGGTGTAGGGGTAAAGCGCAAAAAGACAGATCAAAACTCCCTCCACAGGCAAAAGCCCAAACCGCTTTCTCACAGTCTCCTCAAAAACCGTTACGGAAAACGCCGCCAGCAGAGCCTGTTCCAGAATCACCGCCCAAAGATACCAGATATCACCGAAAAAATACTGATTTAAGAGCAGCAGAATCGGATAGGCGGGCATAACGCCCTCATGCCATCTGATCCGCATATAACTTCCGCTGTCGTCAAACAGAACGGGCCCGTCTCTCCCAAGCAACATAAAAACTACAGTCAGGAAGGCAAACACAAACAGCCGGAAGCCGTATTTCGTTATAAACCGTTTTCCCTTTTCCCGCAAAGTTCCATTCCTTTCTAGCCGTAAAGCATGATATGTCTGGCAATCTGGCAGGCGTTTAATAATACGCCCGCTCCCATACAGAACCATAAAAACCTCCGGCCAAACGCCGGCCATTTTTCTTCCCCGCTGTCATACAGAGCCACAATCAGAATGATCATGGCCATATACAGATAAATCATAGTCCGCAAAATGGACGCGATCACAGTCGGCGTAATCCCCACCGCCATCTCCGGGAGACAGGCCAGAACCAGAATCACCACCGCCGGCCGGCTTCCCTTTGCACGGGTAAACAGCGTATAAAGCACAATGGCAAACCAGGCCGCCACCGTTACGAGCAAAAGTCCCTGTTCCACCCTGTCGGCCATACTTTTCGGAAGCGGCGTCGGCACCTGATAGGTGAGGACGCGCCAACCCATAAAATAATTTACCATAAACCAGCCCGTCCACGCCACATCCGTAATGACAGGCACCGCCGCCATCAGCCGTTTTCCGAAAGACTCTCCCTTCCACGAGAAGAATACAGCCATATTCAGTATAAAAAATACCGGGCTTGGCAGAGAAACAAAATGCATGTACGAAGAGAGAACGCCCATTCGCAGCCTGTCCACAACAGTCAGTTCAAAAAATTCCGGCATCCAGTACCGCGCATCGCTGACAGGACGCAGGCGGTTCCCAGGACAGCTCAGAATATAAAGCAGGAAAAGTATGGTCAGCCCCATACAGAGGAAAACCACCGCCGGACATTTCCTCTTTTCTTTCTTACAGTAAAGCAAAAGCCCAAGCTCCACCAGAAAAAGGATGGCCGCCATGGATTCAAAGCTGGCGCAGTAGAAAATGGAAAGCGCCGAAAGCAGAGTCTCCCTGCCGGACAGGCTCTGCCCATGCAGTCCCGCCTGCAGCATCCGATTAATCGCATAAAGCCCCAGCGCAATCACCCACAGATAATTGGTTGTAGTGGCAATCCACCCGGTCTGCGCCATAATGGAAAAGGGAAAGGCGCAAAGTAAAACCGCTGTCATAACATAAGTTCGTTTCTCCCGCAGATCAAAAAGATGTTCCATGATCCATACCAGATCAAAATATAAAAGAGCTATCATTAACAAATTCAGTGTTTTCCATATGAAAGCGGGCCAGGTTGTGAGAAAAGGCAAAACCAGTTCGATAGTGATCCGGGAAGACCATGTTTCGTATCTGGTGATTGTATAGGACAGCAGATTATTGTGATACTCTCCCAGCATCTTCGCAAACGTGGCATCATCCCAATAAGTGGGCGAAAGAAAAATATGAAAGGGCAGATAAAAGAGCAGTACTCCAATTACCGCTCTGTATTTGGTTTGCAAACGTCTCATACGCTTCCTCCTTTCCCTCTTACTCTTTTTCTGGCGATTGCGAAACTCATCATATCTCCATCATAATTATGCTGTTTGTGCAATTTCAATAAACATAGCAGAGTTTCACAATTGCCTATTCTTTTTTCCTTTCCTGTAAAGCGCCGGTCACAGATCAGCGAACACCTCGTCCTTTCGCTTCATTTCCACCTTACCGTCGCTCACCTCATAAATCACATCCACATTGCGTATTGTGGTAAGCCGGTGGGCAATAATGATCATGGTTTTCATTCCCTGCAAATGTTCGATGGCCTCCATGACCGCGGACTCCGTCTCATTGTCCAGCGCGGAAGTAGCCTCGTCCAGCACAAGAATCTCCGGGTCATGATAGAGCGCCCTGGCAATGCCGATACGCTGTCTCTGCCCTCCCGACAGCCGCACGCCCCTGTCACCCACAATCGTGTCAAGGCCATGAGGCAGACTGTCAATAAATTCCCGCAGCTGCGCTTTCTCCACAGCCTCCCGCACCGCTTCCTCGTCAATCTGCTCCTCCCGTACTCCGAAAGCGATATTATTGCGTATCGAATCGTCGGAAAGATAGATGGTCTGGGGAATGTACCCCACCTGGGCATGAAAGGTTTGGGCCTGCTCATGGACATTAATATCATCCGCCATCACCACGCCCTTTACAGGCGTCAAAAGCCCCAATATAATATCCACCATGGTGGTTTTCCCTGACCCGGTGGAACCGATAAACGCAACGGTAGTGCCCTTTTTAACCGCCAGACTCACATCGTCAAGCACCAACTCCTCCGTATCCGGATAGTGATAGGACACGCCCTGCACCTGAATTTCCCTTTGCAGCCTCCAGTCCCTGTTTCTCTCCTGCCGGTTCCCGGCGCTCAGACCCTCGATCCCCACCAGATCATGGTAAACAAGCTCCACGGATGGCAGGGCGTAAAGCATGTTGGAAGCGTGTTCATTGATCCGCCCCACGCTCGGCATCAGACGCATGGCCGCCACTGCGAAAGCCGCCAGCTGGGAAATAAAGTAAACCGAATCCGCTTCGCCAAAGAGGAGCTTTACAATCACGGCAATCAAAAGTCCCGCCATGGAAACAGCTTCCACCGTATATTTGGGCAGAATAGAAATGGTTCTGGCAATTCGAAGCCCTCTTGCATATTTTTTCCAATATTTCCGAAATTCGTCGGTAAAATAAGCTTCCCGTTCCAGAATCTTGATTTCCTTGATACCGCCAAGAGCCTGATTCATCCACTGGAAAATCTTTCCCTGATAACCCTGATTTTCAAATCCCAGCCGACGACTGTACTTTCTGCTGATGAGCAGAAAACCGCCCACAAAAACAGCCAGAAACCCCAGCACGATGATGGTTATGGATTTACTCACAACCAACAGATAAATCACCAGCACGGCCGAAACCGCAAGCTCGGCCATAAGCTCCAGCGTATAGAGAATAACCTGCATAAACCGGGAAGTGTCCTCATGAAGGCTTCTCTGTAAAATCGCAATGTTATGATTCAGATGAAAGGTGTAGGGCTCCTTCATATAAGCGGCAAGAAGCCTTGTGGACAGTTTCATCTGCGTATTATAGGAAAAGCGAAAAATATAATCCTTTTCCAGTATGAGATAGACATTTTTTATCACGTAGATTCCGATAATGCAGACGGCAATCAAAATCATAAAGCTTCTCGTAGAATGAAAACCGAACAGATCATAGATCTCTTTCAGATACCATCTGCTTTGAATGGTGCCCGGCTCCTGGAGCACCTCAATAAAGGGTACGAAAACCATCACGGCAGCCAGTTCCAGAAAACTTCCCACTACGATAGCCGCCGAAAGAAGCGTAAGCTTCCATTTATCCTTCTTATCAAAGATATAACCAAGTTTGGCAAGCAGAGACGCCTGCCCGCCCTTTTTTGTTTCACTCATACTGCAACTTGCCTTTCTGTCTTCTTTCGGCTTCCCCGGCATAAAGCTGCGCAAAAGCGCCGTCTCATGCAAAGAGCGCCGGACATAAATTGCTGTGGGAATTATGCTCGCTTATCTTTCGGGCCGGCGCGCCGGCCCAGGTCGTTCCCGGTTCTGTAATATCCTTTGTCACCACCGCGTTTGCGCCCACGGCCACATCGTCCGCTATGCAAACCGCTCCGATCACCTTCGCGCCGCTTCCGAAATAGCAGTTGTCTCCAATTACCGCCGCCTCATGGCTTCCGCCCGTTGCGCCGATAGTCACGCCCTCCTGCAGCCGGCAGTTTTTGCCCGCCCTGGCATTTGCGTGCACCACTATGGTGCCGTAATGGGGAATGGAAAGCCCCGGTCCGAACACATTGGCGGGAATGGTCATACCCAGTCTGACGCTGAGCCGGTGATACCGAAATTTATGGTACTTTCCGACCAGAAGCGCGGCCGGGCCGCTTTTACAGTTACTGTCGTATTCCACCTTGCGCAATAAGATCTCAAGCTTCCAGATCTCATCCCCGAACAGCCGGGGACGCCTGTCCTGTTTCCTGCCAAGAGCGATTCTGTCCTGTTCCAGATAATACTGATACGTCTTTTTGCTGTCTATCATATCCTTTTCTTACCCCTGCTGCGCGTGTATCTGCGCCCTGATCTGTTCGAGATATTCCGTATACCCGGCTGCCCGGTTTGCCGCTTCCCCGATTACCTCGTGCTTTTCAAGCTGCATTTTTCCCGGAGAACGTCTCGCATACCACTCGTATTCCAGATCAAGATTGCCGATGTCCAGCACGCGGTAGCCCTGTTTAAACAACTCCACCGCCAGAAACTTCGCAGCCACGCCCACGGACAATAAAAACAGCCTGTCCTTACCATAATCCGTACAGGCGTTCAGAATGGCGGGAATCGCCCGGTAAGCGTCGCTTGGCGGACAGATAATTCTCTCTATGCTCCGCGCCGTGTCAAAAAGATCATTGCCGACGCCGTTGTGGGTTTTTTGCCCCTCCACGATAACAACGTCTCTATTTTCCCATATTTTCCTTATTTTAGCAAACTGCCGGCCCACATGGCTGCGGTCTTTGGGATAATAATAACAGCGGGAGACAAAAGTATTGTAGTAAACCCGGTTGGGATTGCAGTACTTTTCGTAGGTTTTCCGGCAAAAAAGCAAATGATCCTTCCAGAACTGTCTGCTCGCCTTCCGATGATCCGAAAGAGTTTCAAAAACTCCCGGTATGGTCACGATCAGGTCGTCCCAGGCATAGCCGAGAATCTCCGCCAGCCCTTTTGCAATCTCGGGACTTGCCTTTTGCAGCATCAGATCGCCGCCCTTAATCATTACAATCTCGCCGTCCCCGAAGCGCACCATACTCTTTTCGGTATGCAAAAGCTCGTCTATGGTATCATCCACGGAATGCACCTGTATTCGGTTGTGCAGGATGCCCTTTTCATACAGAAACCAGACAATCGCCGCCAGAATATCCTTTATTTTACGTTTCATATTTTTTCCTGCAAAATCCTCTCCCGCATTCCCATAATCGTTTCGAAATAGCATCGGTAATTATATTTCTCCGAAAGCGCCTGATACCCGGCCGCCCCCATCCGCTTCATCCGCTCCCTGTCGGAAAGCATCTGATCCAGCCTGTCCTGAAAATCGGCCTCGTCGCAGTCCTGAAACCAAAAGCCCGTGACCCCATCCTCCACATAACAAGCGGTTCCGTTGGTATCGCTGACAATAACGGGCAGCGAATAGCTCATGGCTTCCAGCTGGGACACCGACGCCATTTCCAGCGTACTGGGAATTACATACAAATCGGCGGACAGATATTCCCTTTCCATATCCCTTCTGGCCACGTTTGTTTTCACCGTAACCATATCCTCCATATGATGACTGGCCACATAATCTTTTACCTGCCCGCAGTATTCTTTCTGAAAGCGGTTCGTGGCCTCGCCCACAAGGGTCACCTTTAACTTATATTTTTCCTTCAACCTCCTTACGGCCCGCAAAAGCATCAGGTGGTGTTTTCTGATCTCGTATTTGCCGATGCAGAGAATATGTATCCTGCCATCTGCAAAGTATGTTCTCTCCTTTGGCGCTCTCCGGGGATTCACCACAAAGGGCACAAAATAATCGTTCTTCCTCACAACCGTCCCCGGCTTCTTCAGCCCCATCACCGGCGTCATGCGCAGGGCCGGCGTAAGCTTTGCCACCAGACGGTGGGCCGGATCTGTCTTCGGCGGTTCGGACCAGAGGGGATTCTGGTTGTAGAGAATACAGGGATATCCCTTTTTTCTGCAGACCAGATATGCCGCCATGGAATACACGGAGCGCTCCCGCAGGATCACCAGATCGGGGGCAAATTCGCAGATCAGACGCTTTAATTTCCCAAGCGGCGGAAAGCCGTGCTGAATCTTGAATACGATAGCCTCAGGGTCTTTTCTGTGAATCACCTTCACGTACAGAAAATCAATCAGCCGGTACAGCGGGGAATAGCCAAGCACAATGGGCGTCACACAGCTGTAATCCTCGATCAGCGCCGCATAATGACTGATAAATCGCACCTCATGGCCGCTTTCTGTCAGTCCTTTCATGATATCCATCTGATTTGTATGATAACGCGGAGCTACATAGAGAAGCTTCATATTTTCCTCCGAAACATAACTACTTGCGCCCGATATACTTATTCTCTTTCAGGCTGTACCTGCCGCCCTTTAAAAATTTATGCTTTACCACCCACCAGCCGGGCACCCAGATATACTTATGCATGGCAGGGGACGCGCTGCCGATCATCCAGCAGTTCCTGTCGCAGTTTCTGGTGCATTCCCGCACCTTCTCCGCCTGCTCGGAGTGCCAGAGCTCTTCCCACGACTGTTCCCGCAGATTTCCCATAACCGCCTTTTTTTCCATCCCGTTGCAGGGAATCACATCGCAGAAAGGGTCGATAAAGAAGGCATTTTTTGACATATCGCAGGGCAAAAGCCTCCTGTTTCCATAGATATAATTGATCAGTCCGTGATTGAAATAGGCACGGAACCACTTTTTGGGCGATCTGCTCTTTAAAAGCTCGTTGATCAGCTTTTCAAAATTCTGCGCCACCTTGTATTTATCGTCAATTTTATTATCTGTCTTTCGGAAATAAAAAGAATTGTGCAGCGTGGCCGTGGCAAATTCCATTCCCATGTCGTTGGCAATATTATAAAGCGGCACCAGATCCTCGCAGTTCATATCCTGCACCGTCATGCCGAATCCCACGTCGGGATGCTTCATCTCCACAAGCGTTTTCAGCGTCCGATACCCTCTGTTAAAGCCGTCCGGGATGCCGCGGATTTTGTCGTTCGTCTCCTGCAGCCCTTCAATACTGATGCGGATGCCCACTTTTGGAAATTCCCTGCACAGGGCGATGATACGATCCGTAAAGTAACCGTTGGTAGATATGACAATTCTGTCAGATTTTTTATAAAGCTCCCGCACGATATCGGGTATATCCTGTCTGACAAAAGGCTCTCCGCCCGTGATATTGGTGAACGCCATCTCCGGCAGCTTTTTGATGTCCTCCAGCGTGATCTCTTCCTCCGGCCTGGTAGGGTCGCGGAAGCAGTCGCACATGTTGCAGCGGGCGTTACAGCGGTATGTCACAATCACGGTTCCGTATAATGTTCGTCTGGCCATATATTACTCTCCCATTTCGCATCTGCCATCATTCGCATTCCGCGCTATCGCGCTCCTTGCGTCTGATGTGATAAAATCAGATGCTCCCGCATCTGCCATCATTCGCATTCCGCGCTATCGCGCTCCTTGCGTCTGATGTGATAAAATCAGATGCTCCCGCATC
>VSNG01000002.1:82889-198474 GCA_009774175.1 Lachnospiraceae bacterium
TCTGATGTGATAAAATCAGATGCTCCCGCATCTGCCATCATTCGCATTCCGCGCTATCGCGCTCCTTGCTCATGACGGATGTTCGTCAAGTGTATACATAGAACCATGCAAGCATGGTCTATGTATACACTTTCCTCACTATTTTATCACAGTATTCCCCTACTGTGTCAAAATTTATCTCCAGACAGTTCTTCCGATAGGTCAGGCACCGCCCGGGATCTTCCCAAAGCTCCCTGATATGGGCGGTCAGCTCCTCCACGTCGCCGCCCCGAAAAAGCTCGCCCGTCCTGCCTGCCTGCACAAGCTCCGGCGCGCCGCCCAGATCGGAAACCAGCACGGGGGTACCGTGCATCTGGGATTCCATTACGGAAAAAGGGCCGTTCTCGTACCATTCGGAAGGATAGACGGAAAATCTTGCTCCGGCAATCAGGCTTCGCAGGGCTTCTCCCGTCACAAACCCTTTATTCTCCACGTTTTTTACCTGATCGACCTTTTCCTCCAAAGGCCCCGATCCCGCAAACACAAAGGGAATTTCCGGCAGGGCCTGACAGGCTTTTAACAGCGTCTCCATCCCCTTTTCCTCTGCATACCGCCCGAAATACAGCACATAATCCGCCGCTTCTTTTCCTTTTGCCCGCTCCGGCTTCTCCACAAAGTTACGAAGCATTATGGTCTTATCCGCCAGAAGCGGATTGGTGTCCAGCTGCTTTTTCATGAACTCGCTTGGACAGATAATGGCATCCACCATGCCGTAGGTCTTTCGTCTGGCATAAAATGCAGCCTCCACCGTGCCAAGCAGACTTTTGATTTTAGAATTATGAATGCACCTATTTTTACTGCACGCCCCGAAATGCCCGTCCCTGCACGCGAAGCAGATTTTCCCCGTAGAAGGAATCCGCATCATATGATTGGGACATACCCACTGATAATCGTGGGCCGTATACACCACTTTTACCCTTCGGCCCGTCTTTTTCTCATAGGCGCGGACAGCATAAATCACCGAAGGGGTGAGCTGAAAATTGATATTATTAAGGTGCACCACGTCCGGGTTCATGTCAAGAAGCACTTCTCCCATCTTCCGTTTCGCCTCGAAAGAATAGATAATTTTAAAGGGATAGAGCAGTTTTTGCAGCTTACCCGTATGAAAATCCATGTCGGCCGTGTAACGCTCCGCCCGATTCCCCACAATGCGTCCGGTATGCTCCATACCGAAATACTGCACCTCGTTGCCCCTTTTTTGCAGTTCCTCTCCCAGCTTAAAAATATAAGTCTCCGAACCGCCGTTGGGATATAAAAATTTATTTACCATCAATATTTTCATCGTTCCCGCAGTCTCCCTGTCCGCCAATTTCTCTACTCCCACTTCGCATTGTACAGCTCCATATCCTCGTAAACCGGAATGTAGCCGCTGTAAGGCTCTCCGCTCCTTCTAAACGTCCATCCCTGATATTTGGAGGCGTCATATTCCGGCGTATGGGAAAGCTCCTGTCCGTCCAAAACCTCTATGGTTTCCACCACGCCCTCATAGACGGAGAAGGTCACCTGATGCGTCTGACCGCTTGCAGGAACCGGGAAAGGCTCGTGGGGCACACCCCATCTTTCGCAGAGGAAATTGAGCCGGTTGGCAAGAAAGAATTTTGTATAGTTGACATTCGCGTCATAACTCATATACCGCCCCGAACCGTCCCCGGGCTCTCTGACGCTTTCCCACCGGGCATCGTCCATTTTTACGGAAGCCCTGATGCGGTCCGCATATCGGTCGATCCCGGTCTGCGTCAGCCGCTCAAAAAAAGGCATTGACGCCGCGTATTCCTCTACAATACACTGATACAGTTCCGGCGTTTCATAAAGCTTCTGATACCAGTTTAAAGAAATCAGCAGCCGTTCGTTATTATTCACATTCGTTTCAGTATAGTTTATATAGGCGCTGCCGCTGCCGCTCGTCTCCCCAAAAGCATTATCATAATCCCATGCCGGGCCCGAGTAGAGCTTTTCATCGCCCCGCTCCTTGTAAAAAAACATGCTGGTTGATCCCGCGTCCATCTCCAGTGCGATTTCATCCATCAGAAACCTTTTTGCAAAGCTTTTCAGATCGAGACGCTGCCAGACCGCAGGGTCGCCGTTTTGAATCTGCGCGTCGATTCCGTCCACATATTCCTTCAGCCAGGTCACCTGCTCCCTGGACGCATGTCGGGGCGCATTGATGGTAAAATTATCTCCTCTGGAAGTCAGAAAGCCGTTCTCCTCCGCCTCCCAGTGCTTCGGATGATCCTTCTCTATCAGATAGCCGCCGTCCGTTTCCGCTCCGTTTTCCAGAAGGTATCCCTTACTGTCCTCCTCCTCGTAGCGTCCTGCCGTCCCCTGCCCGATAGAGGGATTCAGGCGTTTATTCTCCTTCTCCAGATCGTAAATATCAACACGCCCTTCGCCCACGGAGACAGACTCCGTCAGCAGATAGATCCCCCGGTATTCTCCGTTGAGATACAGATCCACCCAAGTTCCCTGGGGCGTATAGGCAAGCCCCAACGCCTCTGAAATATCCATGGCAATCTTATTATCCAGCCTGCTGCCTTCCCGCCAAAGGGCCAAAAGCCTCCATCTGTCCGACTTATTTAACCCGCAGAGGGGATATGGAGCCTTAAGCTTGAGGGCGTAAGGCTTCTTTTCGTATTCCCAGGTGGAATTTCCCCTGCCGGATATGCGCGGCAGTTCGTCCTGATACTCAGTGATCCCGTCTTCCCTCACTACGCAGATTTTACCCGTCTCCTCGTTTTCCTTATCGTCATGTAGATAATCCAGTCTGCCGCTTGCGGTGTCGATAAACATGGCGGGAATGTGATCGGATTCCATAAAAGCAACCTGATACACATACTGCTCATAGGAAGCGTCCGTGATCTGTAACTGGTAGCTTTTGTCCTCTTCCCATGCAAACGATTCTCCCGCGTCCAGAAGCCGCCCGTCTATCCGCACGCTGGCGTCTCCCGTATCTTCCAGCGAAACACTGCGGCCTTTGACGCAGGAGGGCAGGAAAAAATATGCCTGCTGCCGCTCTTCATCCTGCCAGAGAGCCACCCGGTTTTCACTGCCGTCCGCACGAACGTACAAAACCGGCGCTGCATCCTCCACCCGAAGCCGGACGTTATCCTGTCTCACAATCATAAATCCGCACGCCGCCACAATCACAGCGGCAAGCATGATGCCCATACAGCTTCTCTTGCGCATCCGCCTATCCCTCTTTCTTTTCCGGCCTTTTATCCCCCGCCGCCCTTCTGTACACGGCAAGGGTCCGCCTCGTCACGTCTTCCCAGTCATACTTTCCGCAAATATAATCCACGCTCTCTTCGCCCATACGGCGCACCGTTTCCGGGTGTTCCAGCATGAAAGCAAGCTGCCGCCTCAAATCCTTCACATCGCCCTTTTTAAAGGTAAGCGCTTTATCCTCCACCACCTCGGTATTTTCACGGATATCGCTGACCAGACAGCAGTCGCCGTAGCTCATGGCCTCCAAAAGCGTCAGCGCCATGCCCTCCACGTCGCTTGGCAGCACAAAAGCATAGGCGTTTGCATACAGCTCTTCCAGAATCTGCCCCTGTACAAAATCCGTCATGATAATTCTCTCGTCTCTGGCAGCCATCCTGTGAATCTGTTCCATATAGGCCATGGCCTGAGAACTGCCCCCGGCAATCACAAGTTTTTTGTCCGTTTTCAGCCCGGAAAACGCCTCTATCAGGTAGTGCAGGCCTTTCTCCGGCACAATCCTTGCAAGAAACAGAAAATAACCGTCCTTCAAAAGCCCGTACTTTTCCCCGATCATGGCCGCCCCCTGGGGCTCCGGTCTGGTAATGCCGTTGGGAATATAAGTGACCTCCCGGTGGTAGGTGTCTGCAAAATAGCGCTTCACGTTATCCGAAAGCACAATAATATCGTCGGCGTATCTGGCCGCCATCCGCTCCCCGAACTTGATCACAAAGGAAGCGAAGTTCCCCCACTTTGCCCTCTGCCAATCCAGACCGTGAACCGTTACCACGATCTTTCTTTTCAGGAAATGCGGCAGCCAGAGCATGGCGCAGGGGCCCTCCGCATGATAATGAATCACGTCATACCGATGAAACAGCGCCATAATCGTGGCAAAAAAGGAATAAACAATGGCGTTTAAGCTGCTCCTGCGAAAGGTAGGCACGATATAGACGCGTACGCCCTTGTAAAATTTCCGTCCCTTCCAGCCGTACTCCTGATCATACTTTTTCCCGGAAACATGATGTCCGAAACGATTATAGGCGTCCACCCGGTGTCCCATGGCCGACATTCTCACCGAGAGCTCTTCCACCACAACCTCCACGCCGCCCTCTCTTGAGGGTATCCGCTTATGGCCGATCATGGCGATACGCATGCCCTGCCTGACTGCCTTCCTCCGCGCCTTTCCTTCCCTGTATACAGAGTAGACAAAAGCAAAATTGGTATTCAGGTAACGGGGCAGCATACGCTTCGGCTCCCGCAGAATCCGAAATACCCATTCCAGACAAAGCTTCTGCATCCACATGGGGGCCCGTTTCGTGGTGCCGGCCGTAAAGTCAAAGGCCGCGCCCACCCCCAGCATCAGCGCTTTGATCCGATTTCGGTGCTCGTACATCCACCACTCCTGCTTCGGCGCGCCAAGGGCCACCCACACAAAATCCGCACCGCTCTCGTTGATCCGGCTGACAATCTCCTCGTCCTCCTCCTTTGTCAGCTCTCTGAAGGGGGGCGAGTACATACCCGCAATCCGAAGCTTTGGATACCGCCGCAAAAGGGCCGCCCGCAAAGCTTCCAGCGTAGCCTCCGTGCTGCCGTAAAAGTAATGGCTGTAGCCGGTCTTTTGAGACAAATTCAGAATGGCCGGCATCAGATCCGGGCCCGGCACCCTTCTGGCCTGGGAAAAGCCCCTTTTTCTGCTGACAATGGAGAGCGGCTGTCCGTCGGGAAGGGCCATGGCACCGCTGTTCTGCACGTTGCGGTAAGCCTCGTCGCGATAGGCCATCACCGTGGTATGCACATTGGAGACACAGACATAATTGCCCTTTAACGCCTCCAGATTCTCCGTGAGATAGGCGATGGTGTCCTCCATGTTGGTGACATTAATATTGGTTCCCAGTATTTTGCAGTATTCCAGTTCCTTTTTCATAAAAAATCACTCCATACCGAAGCTTATGGGCTCCTCTGTGTTATGGTTTATCGTACCCGGTTATCTGTGTCACGGCAAAGGCCGATTTTCTTCGCAGCATCCGCCACAAAATCAAGGCCGCTCCGCCAAAAAATGCACCAATCAGCGCGCTGCCCGTATAATAGCGCGCCGTCTCCAGCTTCACGGCCTTACCGGCCACAAGCTGCATAGGCGTATCCGCATCCGTATAATTCATTACCTTCCACCCCGCATAGGCGGGATCGTCACGGCTTTCCAGATAAACCGAAGACTCCTCCAAAGCGTCCGTATAAAAACGGGGCACCACATATCCTTCCGGCTCCCGGTAAACGGCGGCGCACAGGATTATCCCCACAAGCGCGCCTGTCGCCACAGCGGCAAATACCCTGCCCCTGCGCCCATAACAAAGGGCCTTCGCAGTCACAAAAAGCCTGTCAGGCAGTCCCGCCAGAGGAACATTGATCTGCCTGTGGGAAATTCCCGGCATAAGGCAGTACTCCTTCGCCCCCTCTTTCCCGGAAAACAGAAACGCCCCCAGAAAAAGCAGGGTAATATTTTTGAAGGAGGTGTTAAACAATAACTGCTCCGTCCAGCCGGCTCCCAGAAAACACACCAGAATTACCAGCTCCCTTGTGCGCTGTTTACGGGTATCATAAAACAGCAGGGCAAAATAACCCACAAAGATAATGGCGGTAAGAATCAGGCCGAAATGGATATAACACCAGACATAGGAATTATCAAGCGTCATGGAAGAGGAGGTAATCTGAGAAACGTCCTTTCCAAACAGGCTCCTGTACGCCCCATTACTCAAAAACTGATCCGCCAGCCATATTCTGGTATTCAGCAGTTTATTCAAGCGATGAGCCAGGCTGCCAAGCACAGGCCTGCCGCCCAGATAGACCAGATGAAAATATCTGTATAAGAATAGCGGCATTACAAAGGAAAGGATCAGACAAACCGGCAGCACCAGATTAACCGCCGCTTTCTCGATGAAACAGAACCGCGGACGGAATTTTACATACAGACATCCCGTCAAAAGAACCGCCACCATGCCGAATCCCGTATAGCTGATGGAATAGAAAAACACCAGAAGATTTCCCAGCATAAGGATAACGTACTGTTTCAGGGCATATCGCTCCTCCATCTTAAGAATTATCAGCGCACACAGCATCAGATAGGTGATATGCAGAATATTCGGGTGGGTAAAGCCCAGACTCCAGCGAAAAATATGCCCCAGCCCCATCTTGGCATGCACCCGGTATACCGTGTGCTCCAGCCGAAAAAAAGAAAAAATACTGAGTACAACCGCGCAGCACGCCCACACCCACAGCGCAATGTGGAGCGTCTTCTTCACCGATATGCCCTTCATGCCAAGCACGGTAAACATCACAAACAGTACGGCAACATCCCTGGAGGCGAAATACACCGCCGCCGTCAGCATAAACAGCAAAATCTGGGACACCGCTTCCCTTTTTGTATAAGGCGTCAGCAGAAGCTTCAAAAAGCCCATCACAAGGGCGGGCGCCGTCAGAAGAATAAAAATCTTCTGCCCCTCGTAAAATCCCATTCCCTTGGCCAGCGACAGCAGAATAAAAAAGCCGTAAAAAAGGGCTTCCTGCAAGGTTATGTTTTTATCAAACTCTGTCGGTATCGGTTTCATGAATCCCTCCATGTGAGAACGGCGCCAGTCTAAATCTCTTTTCCATACTACAAAACTTCAAGGGCCGGGCCCAGCGACCAGGGATAGGCCCCGTAACGCTGGGGATATCTGGAAAATCCCTCGCACTCCCCGGAGCATTGAGATACCAGCCCGTCCACGGCTGATTTCTCCAATGCCCGCCGCCCGGCGCGCAGGGCGTTTTCATACTTTTTCCCGGCGAAAATGCCAAGGGAGCGTCCTTTCTTAAGGGCCGCGCAGATCATTCCCGTAGCGGAGGTGTCCGCAGGTCCTTCCATCGCCTGCAGCTGCCAGCAAAAATACCCGTCCTGCCTCTGATATGGCAAAACCGCATCCATAAGGGCTGTGCAGGACTCTTCCAGCCGCTCTCTGCCGTAATCCGACGTCATACAGCCAAGCATCCCGCGGAGCAGCCACCCGACAGCCCTGCCCCAGCCGATAATCCCGTATTTACAGCCGTCCGTCATATCATAACCGTGATAGGGAAGTCCCGAAGCCCCGTCCATACCGTAGGACAAGAAATTGACAATCTGGCAGAGCGCAAGCTCCCGGTAGCCCTGCCTGTCAACAGTCTCCCCGTACTGATAGAGAAACGGACAGGCCTGCCCTATGCTGTCCACGAAAATATAAGGTTCCCCGGTGGCCGGACGATAAAAAAAGCTCCCCGGACCGTCCTTTGGATGCTCCATCGCGTAGCCCGCCAGTTTGTCCGCCGCCGCCCTTACCTGTTGTTCGGACATTACCTTTTCAAATCCGCCAAATCCCGCCTTTATTTCCGTATAAACGGCAAGCAGCGTCTCTCCCGCCAGCAGATCGTCTATGGCCGCAATGGGCATTCCCCTTTTGATCCATCTTTCATAATAGGCTCCAAGGGCCTCTTCTATGCCGCGGGCCGCCGGCCCGTCCGCCAAAAGCGACGCCCTGCCGGCCCACAGCCCCGCCGCTAAAAGGCCGGTCGGCCAGAAAATCATATCCTCAGCCGCAACAAGCTGGTGAAAAAGCCTTTGCCTGATAAAATTTTCTATCTTTTTACGCCTGTCAAAAACCCCATATTGCAGCAGTTCCCTGCAGGCATTCTCCACCATGGAAATTTTATTCATCCATGTCTCCCTTCCGGGCCTTTTCCCCGAAAATCTTATCAAAGATCGGTATCCTTGCCGTCACCGCATTCCACAAATAGGCAAATTCCTCCGTCCTGTGAAACACCGCCAAAAACACCAGATTATAGAGCAGTGTAATGACTATCACCATGAAAGCGAAGGAAAAAACGGAAACTTCACTCATCAGCAAATGCCGAATCGGCGTAATAACGGCTCCTACAGCCAGAATAACCGACATATATTTGATGGAATCCCTGAAATAGGCCCACGCCTTTTTTCCAAAGGAAACCCGGTAGATAATCCCCGGCCGAATCAGATTCGCCAATATGCCGGAAACCAGCGTTCCCACATAAACCCCCGTCACGCCGATCTTTAAAACCAACAGAACGGAAATCACCAGATTGACGGCTCCCTGCACCAGCGGCAGATATTTATCCTGCTCAAAAAGTCCCGAGGCAATCTTGAAATTCAAAAGCACCGTCCGGCCGCCCTTGAAATAGAAATCCATCACCAGAAGAGTCACCGTAATCTGCGGCAGCGTCCACCCCGCATCCCGCAGCCATATCCCGCCGATAAGGGGCGTCAGCAAATGGTAAAAACCGACCGCGCCGAAACCGAAGAGCCAGCAGGCAAAAAAGCGGTACACCCTAAACAAAAGATACTGTCTCTCTCTCGACTCCGTAGCCACCACGTTGCCGAAGCCGGCAATCACCGAGTCAAAAATAATATTCACAAAATTTCCCACATAGGTGATGATATAAACATAGTTATCCACCACAGCCGACGTATCCACATTGACAAAGGAGGAAATGATAATCTTATCCGTCTGTAATCTGGCCACATCCCCGACCTTATGGCAAATCAGAGCCTTTGTCTTTGTGGCCACTACCTGCGTCTCCTGCGCCGCCAGCGGTTCCACATCCTTGTCCGACAGATAAGGATAAAGTCTGTTTAAATAGGCCGTCACGAAAACTTTCTGCAAAAGTTCCACGACAGACTGCGCCAGCAGATAGAAGAAAAAGTTACGAAACAGCAGTAGCACGCTGATCTGCACCGCCGCCGTAACCATCTTCGTCAGCGTATTGATATTGGTCTGGATATAATTTTTCTGTTCCGCATTTGCCAGACTGTACTTGTAGGTGACAAAATAGCTGATCACCGTATTGAACAGGAACAGATAGTAGTAAAGCGTCAGCTCCTCTATGGTCAGGTTTCCCGGATTTTTCAGAATATATCTCAAAAACGGAGAGATCGCAATTCCCAGAACCGCGATCACCCCCGCAATCGTCAGGTAAGCCTTTTTGTAGAAACGCATGTAGGACTTGATTTTCTCGATATTGCGCTCCGCCACCGGCTTATACAGGCTGTAATTTAAGGCCGTGCCGATCCCCAGCTCCGTCAGGGACAGGACGCTTAAGACGTCTGTGTAAACCGCGTTCACGCCAGACAGCGTCTTTCCCAGCACATAGATAAAGACGGTTCTCTGCACAAAGTTAACCAGCAGGATCACAAAGTTACTGATATATCCGAATATAATGTTTTTTTCGGCTTTCTGTATTCTACCCATGTAATTCCTTCCAAAGCCTGCGTATTTCATCCCCCGCTTTTACCGCTTCCGCGCAATAATCGGGCATACGCTTCTGCAGGCTGGTTCGAATTTCGTCCTCCCTTTCCATCATCCACGTAAAGGCCCTGATCAGTTCCTCAGGGTCGGAGAGCTTCTGTACCGGCAGCACATAATGCTCCTCCATGCCAAACAGATCTTTGGCGATCCCTCTGGCCTTCACGGAATAGCCTACCACCAGCGTGGGGACGCAGGAGGAATAGGCCGCAATGGTAGCGTGGGTTCTGGCCCCGATAAAGGCCCTGCATTTAGAGATAACGTATTTTATTTTCTGACAGGACATGTCCTCAAACTTCACCACCCTGTCGTTTCCCTGATAAACGCCGTAAAGCTCATTGATCGTGAGCCTGTCGTCGTTGTACTTCCACATCACATGGGGAATCAGCGCGATATGGCAGTCCGTGGTTTCCAGAATATGATCAATCAGCTTTCTGTAATTTTCTATGGTTATGCCGCTTTTTGTCTCGTGTCTTAAAATCATCGGGCTGATATTAATGCCGATGGTATTGCCCTCGCAGAAACCAAAGGGCAGCTTCGTCTCCTCCGGCTTTAACGCAAAGGCGGGATCGGGAAACTGTTTTACGTTCTCCGTGATACCGGCGTCGGCAAGGGCTTTCGTGGTAATGGACTCCCTTGGCGTAATCAGGGCGTAACGCTTCATATCCTCCACCACCTCCGGCTCCTGTAACAGCTCCGGCTCCAGAGAACAGCCCCATAGAACGGTTCTGGCGCCCGCCCGGTTAAACGCGCTGTTGGCCGTAACCGCCTCCTTCTTCGAAAGCTCGTAGCAGTACATGTCCCCACCGATGGAGAGATAGAGGGGCGCCAGATTTTTGCCCATCACCTCTCTGAAACGGTAGCGCATGAAGGACTCCGGATCCCGAAATATCTTCCGCCACGCATAATACCACACATGCGCAAAAAAATGCTCCGCAATTTTACGTTCCTGCAAAATATCGCAGAGAGGCTCCACCGAATAATGCCTGTCCTCCTGCTCGCTGTTGGTCACAAGGAGCTTGGGAAGCTCCTCCAGCATATGGCAGGTGCTGTTGACGATTGCCTCACAGCCATGATTGCCGCTGCCGCCGTGTAAATACATGACAATTCTGTCATTCTGATGCTCCATACTCTCTCTGTCCTTTTCCCTCACTTGGAACCTCTGCCCTTTAAGACAGCTCCCACCGTCTTAAACAGAATCTTAATATCCAGTCCGATGGACCAGTTATCAATGTATTCCAGATCCAGCCGCACCACCTCGTCAAAATCAGAGATATCGCTGCGCCCGCTGATCTGCCATAACCCGGTCAGGCCGGGCGTCATGCTGATACGCCTCCTGTAATGGGCGTTGTACTGTTCAAATTCATCCTCCGTGGGCGGTCTTGTCCCTACCAGACTCATATCCCCCCGCAGGATATTCAGAAACTGCGGCAGCTCGTCAATGCTCGTCTTACGGATAAACCGGCCCACTCTGGTAATGCGCGGGTCGTTTTCCATCTTGAACATGAGCCCCTGCATCTCGTTTTCCTTTTCCAGCTCTTTCTTTCGCTTCTCCGCATCCATATACATGGAGCGGAATTTGTAAATCTTAAACCGCCGTCCGTTCTTGCCGATCCGGGTCTGTGCAAAAAAGACGGGGCCCGGAGAATCCACCTTGACAGCCAGAGCGACAAAGGGCGTAAGCACGGCCGTTATCAGTATCCCAACAAGGCCGCCCGCAATATCCATAACTCGCTTGACCATCATCCGGCGGTAGTCGTAATGGTTCCGCGAATAGCTCACAACCGTGTAGCCCGCAAAGCTGTCCACCACAATTTCCCGCTGTCCGCCCTCAATGATATCAATATTGTAATGGCAGACAACGCCCATGGATTCCAGCTCATAGATAATATTCTTCACATACTTTTTATCCATATCCGGCAGATTGACAAAGGCCTCGTCAAGCGCCATCTGCCTGGCTAACGTCAGCACATCGCCGCCGCCCGCCGAAACCTTAACGCCGTCCACAACCACGCCCCTGCGGTCCTCATCCACACAGGCCAGCGCCACAATCTCGTAATTCAGATCCAGCTTTTCCTTCAACTGGGAAATCGTCTGATTCATTACGCTGTCTCTGGTGATTACCATGATCTTTACCAGATTGGACTCGGCGGTCAGATAGACGCGCAGCAGCCGCTTCATGAAAATCCGTACCAGCCAGACGAGCAGCATGTTGAAAACCGCAAAATATCCCCATACCAGACGGGAAAAGGCCGCGCCCCGCTGAATCATGAACAGCGCGCCTGCGGCAGCCACCACCATGAAAAGATTAAACTTGAGCACCGCCACAAACTCCACAAAAAGGCCGCGCTCCAGAAAGCTTCTGTTCCAGTCCAGAAGAAAGCTGTAAATGGTACAAAACAGCAGGAAGAATACGCACATCAGCGCATGTACCTCCGGCTCCTGCACTCTGGCAAACTTCCCGTAGCGAAGAAGGATCGCCGCCACATATGAAATTACAATGCAGAGCAGGTCTGAAAATAAAAGCCAGTACCCCTCCAGAATCTTTTTCTTTCTGTTCATCGTTCTCCCGCTTGTTTTTCTCCTGCGGCTACTATAACATTTCCAGACAAAAATATCAAATACATACGCCCTCCGGCGAAATCAGCGTCCATCCCGCCCACAGCTGTTTCATCCGCTGTGGCACGCACGCCTGTGTATTCTTGTGAATGGAAGGCCGTATCATGATTTTTCCGGCATGGCCGTTTAATCTGGCGCCCCAAAAGCTGAATGTGCTGTTGGCGCAGATATTATGCCTGCAATGGCTCATCAGCTCCATATCATAATAGCTGTTATCTTTTTTGTTCCAATCCACTATCCGAAAAGCCGCATCCCGGTATTTTTCCCGCACATATTCGCTGTCATCCGAAAAGACATAGAACACCGCCTTCGGATACCGCTCCTTCACATACCTGACCGCGCTTTCATAATAAGCCTCCGTGCAGATATTGCCAAACATCGCTGCGTTTTCCGGATCCAGATAATCTCCCCTGCGGACATGGATGCTGACAGATTCGCACGCCTCCATCTCCAGGGCCGTCTCCCGGTTTCTGGGTTCTGCGCTTTCAGGAAAGCGCAGCTCTTCCCGCAGGCTCTCCAGAATATCCGCATAGTACGCCTCGCAGGCCCAGTAGCCCACCAGATATTTATTCCGCCATTCAAATATTGCCGGGTGATACATGTCCGTCTCCTCAAACACAGGCGAAAAGGCGGGATTTACCTTTCTCCTCACCTTTTCCAGAAGTCCCTCCCGCTCTTCGTAACGCCGCCCCAGCAGCGTCCGCACTTCCCTGGAAGAGACAGTCTTCATGGACAGCCCGGAAAACCGGTTTAGCTCCGGCTCTCTGGGAGCCTGCATTTTTTCCTGAATCTCTCTGTCAAACCAGGAAAAATCCAGTCCGGCATCCCGTCCCAGCATTTCCAGTTTTCGATACAGGGCGTACTGCTGCATCTGGTTGCCCAGCCCGCCCATGACTCTGACGATAATCATATTCCCCCCTGATGTTTCCTGTCATAAAGCTTAAACATAAGCCGCAGTATTCCAATGAGTACGCTCTCAGGATGCATGGCTCCCAGATACAGCAGCACGTTGGTTCTGTCCCGCAGATACAGCGGCGTATTTAAAAGCCGTTTCCTGTTCTCTTTCTCCGTAAAAATCTCCCGAATCCGCTTCCTATATCCTTTGTTCGGATTACGCAGTTCATTTTTCATCACATACAGGAGCATATAACAGTATTCCCTGTCAAGCGCCGCCTCCGCATCAGGAGCCCGCTTTTCCTCCGCCGCCTGTCTCAGGGAAGCCATCAGTCTGCCCACGCTCTCATAGATCGCCCCGTCATACCCGTGAACGATGGAATCCTCCACATAGCGGTAATGATAATACAGCGCGCCCTCCATAATTACCACCCGGCGGCTGTTTAAAAAGGCCGGATACATCATGTGGGAATCATCCCCGAAACGAATAGCATAATCATAATACGCCTCGTCTGCAAAGACGGATTTCTCGCACAGCTTCATGCACCGGGAGAGCGGAATTACCTTCTGCTCCTGTCCGATCAGCCTGGCCTGAATCTGCTTCCTGAGCTTATCTCCCTCGTAGACGCCGGGCGCGGCCAAACTGTACACCGGCTCAGTCTTTTTCTGCTTTTCCAGAAGATGGTTACAGCACACAATCTCGCCCTTTTCTCCCGTCAGGCGTGCCGCCATGCCGCTTAACATATCGGGCTCCACAAAGTCGTCGCTGTCCACAAACATATAATAATCGCCGTCCGCCGCCTTCATCCCCGCAACACAGGCCGCCGTAGGGCCGCCGTTTTCCTGATGAATCACCCGAACCCGCTCTTTTTTCCCATAGCTGTCGCAGATCCTGCCGCTGCCGTCCGTAGACGCGTCGTCCACAAGAATAATCTCCATATTTCTGTAGGTCTGCGCCAGAATGCTGTCCACACATTCCCGAAGCCAGGCTTCCTTATTATAGACCGGCACGATCACGCTGATCCTGTAAGATTTTCCGCTCATCCCTTCTCCATTCCGAAGCCCTCAGGCTTCCGTATCCTTACCCTGCCTGTCAACCGCCGCTTCGCAGACTTAAGACATTCCCCTGCCCGACAGACGCCGCTTCGCAGACTGCAGTGTGCCGTAGCACCGCACATACAGTCCCGGCAGGCGGTAAAACCATTTCGCTTTCATGGCGTATCCCGAAGGCAGATATGCGGCGTTTCCTCCAACCTGCATCTGCTCTCCCAGCGTTTCTCGGCACCGGGCAAGATACCCGGACGCTTCCCGCCGCTCTCTTTTCGGGCAATGGGCAATTTTCCCAACGGTAAGCATAACAGCTATTATTATCTTGGCCGCCATCTGGCTTTCCAGCCCTCCGTCCATCTTAAGAATCTCTTCCCTCGCCAGCTCCCAGCATCTGATCTGATCCATGTAGGCAGGGGTAAAAGGCCTTTGCATCACGCCGGCGGGATTCTGATAATAACCGTATCCCGGATAGTCCGTCTCCACGGCCCGTCTCAGAAAAGGCAGAAGGTCCACTAAAAACAGCATATCCTCTCCCACGGTAAGCCCTTCTCGGAACTCCGCCTTGGTAAACAGATTTCTTTTATAAAGCTTGCTCCAGCAGCGGCAGTTATCCTGCAGAATACAGTCTGTCAGATACTGCCTGCCGTCAAAACACTTCTCCTTCGTCCCGGCCGCCGCCGTATCTGCTACCGCCCCGCCTGCTGCCATCCCGCCTGCTGCCATCCCGGCCGCCGCCTCTTGGGATTCCCTGCCCTGCGTTATCCCCTTCCAGTCTTCCTCCGTACTCCAGACCACAAAGCGGCATCCCGCCAGATCGCTTCCCGTAGCGGCCATTCTCTCCTGTAAATGGGCAAGAACCCCGGGACAGAGCCTGTCGTCCGCATCCACAAAGGTTACGCTGTCTCCCTGCGCCTGCGAAATGGCAAAGTTACGGGCCGCCGACACTCCCACATCCTCCAGTGTAAACACCCGCAGATTTCCATACGCCTTTTTCAGGTCATCGCAGACAGCCGCCGTCTGGTCCGTGGAGCCGTCGTTGACCACCAGAACCTCCAGGTTGTCGTAGGACTGGGCCTCTATGCTGTCTATGCAGTTTTTCAGATAGGCCTGCCCGTTATGGACGGGCACAATTACGCTGATCAGCTCTTTTTCCATCCGCCAAGCACCTTTTCATAAATATCAAGAAGGGTCCGCATATTCTCCTCCAGCCCGAACTTATCCTCCACTTTCTTTCTAGCTGCCATGCCAAGCCTCCTGCAAAGCTCTTCCTCGCGCAAAAGGCGCTCCAGCCCGAGCTCCAGCGCGGCTGCGTCCTTAACCGGCACGAGAAGCCCTGTCTCCTGCGGCTGTATCATCAGGGGAATCCCCCCGGTATCGGCTGCCACAATGCCGCAGTAATTGGCCATCGCCTCAAGAAGCGACACAGACTGCCCCTCAAACCAGGAGGGCAGCGTCATCACCCGGCATCTGCGAAGCCATTTTTGCTTCTCTTCCCCGCTCACCCAGCCAAGCCAGGTCACATGCGCCTTATCCTTGAGCGAAAGCCGGCGAAGCTCCTCATCTTCCCAGACGCCGCCCAGATAAAGATGAAAATCCGGGAATGCCGCCGCAAGGGCCGGCACGCAGGAAAGCAGTTCCCCCACGCCCTTTTCCCGGCACAGACGTCCCAGAAACAGCACGTCATGATTATCGTAAGACTTTTCGTAGGCCTCCGGCACGGCGATGGCGTCCGGGAGCACGGTAATCCGCTCCGTGCCAATCAGTTCCCCAAAAAACGTCTTCCATGCAGGAGCAAGAACAAGAAAGGCATCCCCCATCCCCAGCACGCGCCTGATTCTCTCCCGTCCTTTCTCGCTCTGCTCTTTTCGATAAAACGTTTCAAAATCGCCGCCATGCTGATGAATTATAATCTTTTTGCGAAACCGTCTGGCCGTTTTGATGAAAACGCTTTTCCGGCGATAACTGTTGTCGGAAGCCATATTCACATGCACAATGTCACAGCCGGGAAGGGCAGCCAGAAAGCTCAGCCAGGCGATTCCCGCCCGAAGCAGCTTGCGCAGTCTGCCGCCCTCCACCATCGTACCGATATAACGCAGATTCACTTTTTGATCCAGTCCGGCCTCATAATAATTATTCACCACGCCGGAAATGCCGCCGTGCACTTTTCTGGCCGGGCCGATCATCAACACCTTTATCATGGATTTTTCCCCAAATTCTCAGAAGCCCTAAACGTTTTTCATCCGAAAAACAATGACGGAGTCATTCTTCAGTGGCAGAATACTGCCCTGCGACACCGCAGCCCATCATCATAAGCAGATAATTCCTGCCGATATAATCGGAAATCAGATGGGCTTCCACTACCGTGTACACGGCAAACATCACAAACAGCACAAGGGCGCATCCGTCCCTTTTCCTGTAAATCCGCCAAAGGAGCGCAAGATTTGCCAGCACATACAAAATGCCGGGAATCACCCCGTAACGGTAAAACACCTTGACCCAGCCCATATCAAAATAGTAATTCATATTATTTTCGCAGGAAAAGGCAGACCAGGTCTGTATCATACCGTCATTATTCTCGGAATTGGTCAGCGAGATAATCCTGCCGCTTATTTGTCGGTCAATCTTCCCCAGCGCCACAATATGATCGTTGTCTCTGGGATTGACGAAGAAAAATTCATTCCACTGGGCGTCCTTCACCCGCTGGGCGCAGACCGCGGCATCCACGGAAAAAGCGATGCACAGAAGAAATACAAGCAGGCCGCAGACATAGGCGAAGCTCCTTTTTTGAAACGTCTTCGCAAAGGACATTACCCCCGCCCCGAAAAGAAACGTCATGGTGATAAGCATGCTGGTCTTGGAGCCGGTGAGCATGTAAACGCCCACGTTAAGCAGAATCAGGAACAGCCAAGTATACCATTTTAAGCGATCAAACCAGATATAAACCCCCAGCGCAGTCAGCATGAAAAACATGCAGGAAAGGGCATTGGGATGCCCCATTCCAAGGGTATAGCGGGTCTCCGCCACCTCCTGCTCGCCGATATAAATGGTGGTTTCCGCCGGGGCCCGGCCATAGGCCTGGGTCAGGCTGATATCCCCGTAAATTCCCGTCACCGAAAGGGCCACGATGGCCAGACAGCCTGCAAGCGTCACGTAAAAAGTGTATTTTAACGCCTGTTTCAGGGGAATGCCCCTGCATGCCGCCACAAAAGTGACGATGCGGATGATATCGTTTTCTCCCGTCGCCCGGTAGGAAATAAAGCCCACGCCTTCCAGCAGGACAATCAACGCCCATTCCTTCCACTCATAACGGGTAAGCGCAAGCTTTGCGAAAAACAAAAGAAAGGTCACCCGAAACAGGTAGCCCTCAATGGGATTTGTATAATTACTTTTGTCAACGATCACCATAAGCAGTTCCATGGTCAGACCGATATAAAACAGAAGGCGGGGAACCGGGCTTTCCTCCCGAAGCCGTCTGTAAAGGTTCTTTATCTTTTCCATGCCTCTTCCTCCCCGGCTCAGGCGCGGTGAAGCATCCGTGCCGCCATCCCATGAAGCCTTCTAAGCCACTGTTTTACCGCAAGCTTAACCTTTTTCCCTGCAATGCCCGCCTTCCCGATCTCAGGCGCAATCAGGAAATCATATTCTTCTCTGTGATCCCGCAGATAGGCGGGAAAGCTCTCGTCAATTTCCACCCGCACAAACCTGGCGTCCCGGTCGAAAATATCCTCGCCGCAGAGAAGCCTGTCCACCGCCTCACTCAAATAACGCTTGCTATTATATTCCGAGTGCGCGGCCGCCTGCACCTTCACACCGATTCGTTTCGCCACGTCCCGTTCGCCGTCTCCGCCCATATAACCGAAATGCCAGCCGCCGTCAGCTACCCGCACGCTCCTTTTTTCTTTGGGGGACACCTCCCGCAAATACACGATCCCCGCTTCGGGAATATCCGCAAACCGGCATATCTTCGTGCCAAGCCACTGTCTTTTTTCCACACCCGGAAATTCCCCCGTAATGGACAAAAGATTTCCCGAAACTTCTTCCATATTTAGAAAGCAGTAGAACATCCGCTGCGCCAGATGATAGATTTTTCCCTCTTCGAAGCGATCCATGACGCGCACCAGCGTTTTCGGATTGGGAATCTCATCCACATCGCTGAATATGATGATGTCCTCCGGCTTACAGTTCGACAACGCCCGGATCAGCTGATTCTTCTGATACTTGTCCCGCTCGTGGGTAGTCACCCCCTCCATGGGAGAATCCTCCACGGCAACATAGCGTATCTTATCCTCAAATTCCGCAAAAAGCCGCCTGTTTTCTGCAAAAATCATCCGCTTTGGCTCGCCCGAAAAGGTCACGGAAGCCTCCTCGATCACAAAAAAGTCCACATAGGGAGCCATGATCTGCATACGCAGCTTTAAAATATCCAGTTCGTTAAAGAAAGGGATACAATCGTATACCATGTACTGTTTCATCCTTTCATCCTACATTACGAAGAATGCCCGTTTTTCATTCTTCGCCAGAACAAAAACGGCCTGATCCGATCCTTGCACCACTGCCATCTGGCTTTCAACGGATTGTGAAACTGCGGATACTGCGCATTTCTGCCCCGCCATTTGTGGAACACAAAGGGCTTCTCCACATCCATAATCTCGGGAATCATATGCTCGTGGCCAAAATATTTCGCCACCTCAATGGGCGCAAAGCGCATTCCCGCCTCCTCAATCAAATGCCGGTATTTGCAGCACAGAAAAATATCCTCGTTGTATTCGTCTTCTTTCTCTATCTTCTCCCACAAAAGGCCCGCCTGCCCGGGAAAGTCCATAAGTCTTTTACTGCGGATCGACACGCTGTTGCCCACCCGGATAATCTCTCCTCTGGCGTCCCGGTAGGAATAATCGTTCTCCGGCAGAGGCCAGGGCGACCCGATATAGTCATAATTAAGAAATTCATCCCGCCAGCTTTCGGGATGCACCACGAACCCGTCCGCGTGCACGATCAGGGCAAACTCCGTATGAATGTGCTGTCCCAGCTCGTACACCATTTTGTAGTTGAATTTATCAATGTTATCCAGCTTTGATGTGTGGGAATAACGAATTGTGCGGGGCAAAGACAATGGTTTTCTGTGCGTGATAAGCACTACGTCGCCAAATGTAATCCCCTGCATGCTGTATTCCATGGCGCGGATCGTCTCGTAAATATTCACGCTGGTCATGGCCGCCAGCGTCACGTTCGGCAGTTTCCGTTTTGGTCCCCTTGTCTGCTGTTCCATATAGTCCCCTTTCCTGTGACACATTTTTGCGCTGTGTCCTATGGCCTAACATACAGAGAATGCCTGTTTTTGGGCATTCTCTCGCGTGAGACTTAGTACTTCCTGGCGCCGCGCCCTATGGCGCGACGTCTGTGGAAGTACTTCTCACGCTGCGCACGCTGTCTTTATGGTAATACCGCGCCACCGCCACATTCAGCCAGTTTCCCTCGTCCTGCGTCAGATCGTTAAAGTCAAAAAGCGCCGGCCTAGCGCTGTAGGGCGCAACCTCCACCTGCAAAATATCCTCGTCCGTATAGAGCTCGTGCCGCTCCATGGCTTCCCGATAAAACGTCTGCGCGTCCCCGTTTACCACAGACCGCAGGGCGGAAATACTGGTGTAGGTATTTTTGTCCGCCGTCAGCAGCCACACCGCCAGAAGCAGAAACAGGCCCAGAACAGTCATACGGTTTCCCGCCCGCTCCAGAAACAGACCGAAAGCCTCCGCCGCGCCGTCCGTACGCTTCCGCCTGTGGGAAAAATATCCCATCCAATATGCCGTTACCAGAAATACCGCCAGATAATAGGTCATTTGAATGATCGTATCCACCCGGGACAGTCCCACCATACCTACCGCATAGAGAGTCGGCGTAAACATTGCCGAAATCACGCAGTACGCCCCGGCCGTCACCAGAACCGGATGGGAAAAGTCCCGTCTCGAAGCCTTTGCCAGCTTCCACAAAAGAGGCAGAAGGGCAATCCATAAAATCACCATAAGCACCGGCGTCCATCGGATCGCAAACACGGCCGTATGATAAAAGGACAACGCGACAGACTTCACCGCAGAATAGCCCTCATCCAGATCCATGCTTCCCCGCCTTACGTTGCCGGGTGCAATCACATTAACCAGAAATCCGGCGCTTCCAGTTACAAACGGTATTATAACATATGCTATTCTATCTCTTTTCCGCCAGAAAGCATAAAGAATCAGAAAAACCATAAGTATCTCCGCCTGCAGGCCCGTTACCAGATTGCCGCCGGCCACAATCACGGCAAGAACCGCCGCCGTTATACAGCAGACCGCCGCCCGCCCCTTCTTTTCCGCCCAGACGGCGCCTGAAACAAGGGTCAGCACAAAAAACCAGACAGACTGCATCAGCACGTAGTGGGTAGAGCCGTTATACCAGTAAATCCCTTCAAAGGGCGCCTCCATCACCTGATAAAACACAAACAGCAAAAGCGCCATGATCAGGGACGCGCCCTCCTGATCACAGCCCAGCCACCTGATAAAAGCATGCCGCCCCAGCACAAAGGAGGAGGAAGCAAGCATACCGATCATCAGAACGGGAACCACCCAGGCAATGCCATAGTTAAAATTCATGGGACAAAGCCCCATCAGGAAGCAGGACACATAGGTCCCCTGCCATTCCCGGTAAAAATCCATGTTCTGCCGCCATGCTTCCTGCACGGAGGCGTAAAAGTCCCCCGTCTCCTGCCACACGTCATGCACCCGCGTACCGTAATCATAGTCGTCTATACACATGACATTGTATTTTCCCAGCCAGAGCAGGGGAATCAGGGACAGGCACAAAAAAATTACCGCACATATTTTCATCTGTCGAATTGACACTGCTTTTCCGATTTGCCGCTTACCCGTCATATAACATCAAACCCTTTTCAGTCTTCGTAGCACGCCTCTGCCAATCTTGCACACATAGGCCTTCCTGTAGATATACTGCGCGCGCAGTTTTGCCGCCTGCCGCCCTATGCCCGCAGGCTTCCTGTTCAGCGCGGCATATTTTTTTGATTGCTTCTTGTAGGCCGCAAGCTCCTCCCGGCATTCCTGTGCCGTAAACAATCTGCCCTTTCTGTCCATATAATGAAACAGGCTGTAAATATTCTGCTCCGAAGCCCAGTAACCGTCGGACACATTGTGTCTCGCCCAGTATTTAGGCGCTATGGCAAATTGCAGGGTATCGCTGGTATGGGCCGGCAGACAGGCAAAGGAGGAATTGGATAGTAATAAATAGTAGGCGTTCTTCAATGTGACGTAATCCTTGCCGATATCGAAATGATGCGCTTCTATGCCCGGCAGCATTTTCTGTGCCGTGGCCACATCGTCCGTAATAATCAGAAACTCCATATCAGGACGGATTTTTTTCATTTCTTCCATTCCGTGAAGCCAGTACTTCCGATTAATCAAAAGCTCCGGGCTGCCCGTATACTCTCCGCCCCGCATATTAATAATACAGAGATTTTCCCTGCTGTATTCGTAAGAATCATACTCTTTCTTTACCTTAAGCCACTCTTTGACCTGAGGCAGGTATTTTACAAAATACGACTCGTCCTGCATGTTCCCGTAAAGAAGCGTATTATCCTCCACCCGGTGGATGGCCGGATCCGCTCCCGCCACATAACAGCCGTGGGTCAGGTCATGAGCAGAATTTCCGATAAAAAGCCGCTCCTCTGCGTCGTGATAAATCCTGAAATTTTTCTTCTCATCCTCAGAAATCGCATGTCCCAGATCCATGTCCATAAAATACATGCCTCTGTCGCTGTGAATGTTGACGGCAAAACGCTCCTGTCCAGCTGTGCCGAACTCATATCCGTTCTCCAGCGCCACCGCTCTGGCGGTTACATAGCAGAACAGCTGATTGCCAAGCCCCTGTCCGTCAATAAACTCTGTCCCGATCATTCGATTTACGCGTATCCTTTCTCATTCCATACAATGCCTGACTGCTTCGTCTATGATTCCAGCGCAGTCTGCGTAATTTTTTCATTCTCCACCTTATATATAATGTCGCACTTTGCAATCGTATTGAGCCGGTGGGCAATAATTACCATGGTCTTTTTCCCGTGGAAGCTGTTGACCGCCTCCATCACCGCCGCCTCCGTATCCCCGTCAAGGGCCGAGGTTGCCTCGTCAAACACCAGAATTTCTGGATTGTGATAGAGCGCCCTTGCGATGCCGAGACGCTGTCTCTGCCCGCCGGATATCCTGACGCCCCTGTCGCCGATGGTCGTCTCCAATCCCTCCGGGAGCTCTTCCACAAAGCTCTTTAGCTGCGCTTCTTCCAGTACTTCCCATATTCTGTGATCGTCTATCTTATCCGCGTCAATGCCAAAAGCGATGTTATCCCGGATGGACTCGTCAATCAGATAGATGGACTGGGGGATATAGCCGATCTTTGAAAGCCAGGACGGATAATTTTCAAAAATATTTTTGCCATCGCAGGTAATCGCGCCCGCCTGCACATGCAAAAGCCCCAGCAGAATATCAACAATTGTGGACTTGCCCGCGCCCGACGGCCCCATAATGCCCACCGACTGTCCTTTCCTGACCTCCATATGAGCGTCCGTGAAAATCGGTTTGTCCGTGTTTGGGTAAGTAAAGCTGATATGATCCAGCACAATCTTATCTTCCAGCGTAAGCGGTTCTTTCTCCTGCTCCTGTTCTCCCGTCAGTCCCGTCACACTGCCGTTTACATCCTGCTTCATATTTTCCGTCAGATTTTCATACAGATAATCCAGACAAGGCTGTGCGTAGGCAATCTCCGACAAATAGGTATTGATACGGTTAGTGGCGGGCATTACGCGAACCGCCGCCGCCGCAAAAGCGGTAAGCTGGGAGAACAGCAGCGTAATATCGCCTCCCTGCACAATAAACAGGAAAATAAAGGAAAGCATTGCCGCGATAAAGACCGTCTCAATCAAAAGCCTTGGCGTATTGTTCATCACCGCGTAGTTTCTCGCCACATTGGCCCCCACTGCGCCGCTTTCATAATAATTACGTACAAAAAACTCTTCTCTGTGCAGCACCTTGACATCCTTCAGCCCGTAAATGGACTGAATCCGCCATTTCGCAATCCGCGACTGGATCGCCTGATTCTTTTTACCGATGGCATTTAGCCGGGGTTTGAGCACCTTCGTGATCATCAGGGTCATGCCCAGAAAAAGCGCGCCGCAGCCGACGGAGATTGCAGGACTCACCCAGACCACCAGCACGAGACAGATCGACACCGCTACAACAATTTCCGTGGTCATTTGAATCAGCACCAGTATCAGCTGAAACGCATTTGGAATGTCGCTGTCCGTCAGTCGAAACACCGTGGGAATATCCGCGCCCAGATAATCTTCATAGGGGCGGTTTAAAAACTCCCGCATCACCCGGCTGATCATCCGGTTCCGGTTTCTGGTCACAAAAGTATTCTGCACGTAGGTCTGAAACAGAAGATAGGCGTTTTTGAATATAAAGAGAAAAATCGTCACACCGAGCATCCAGAGAATCAGATTTCTCGAAGAATCTATATGAAGGAGGGCTGCGATCCAGCCCACCAGCTCGTTTTCCATAATCTCATCCGGCGACATGATCGCCTGCACTAACGGCAGCATCATGGACACGCCAAGGGTCTCCAGAATACCGCCGATCAGAATGAGAACAGCAAGACCAGCCAGCTGTATCAGCTGTCTTCTGTCAAAAAGGTATGCAATTTCCTGAAGCAGTCCTGCCTTTTTCTGTTCGTTTTCCTTAACGGCACTTCTCATAAACCGTGTATTCCTTCCTTATTATAGGACAATTTTTGCATATCCGTGCGGTAACAGTCCCGGCAGTCCACCCCGTTAAGCCACTGCTTTGGCGCAAACACCGTCTTTTTCGGATTGGGATTTAAGTAAGACGCCCACCAGCTGAAACTGCTGTTTGCGAGAATGTGATGCCTGCACCGGCTCATCAACACAAACTCCGCGTAATCCACAGCCTGCTGGTTTCCCGAAAGGGCAATTCTGTCAATATCGCCGGCCTGCCCCATTCCATCGCCTTCCCACTCCCTGTCATTACAGAAAAGAAAGAACCTGCACCGTGGATATAGCTCCCGCATCCGACGTATTCCTTCCATATAATATGCGTCCGTGCAGATGCCGCCGTAGAGCGCCTGATTGTCCGGCGTCAGATAATCGCCCCTGCGGACGTGCACGCTTACAGAACATGTGTTATCTATTTCCTGTAAATACTGCTCTGCGGATTTGCCTCCGCTGCCGTTATCCCACAGCCCTTCAAGGCGCAGCCACTGGATCAGCCTGTCCGTATCGTAAACCTCCCTGACCTGATCCGCCGCCTCATGAAAATACCGTTCTGTCTGCCAGTAACCCTCCAGATAAATATCGTCCCAGGTCAATACCTCCGGCATAAAAAACTTACTCTCCTCAAAATAGGATTTCTTGTGTCTGCCAAAGAGCTTTCTCCTCACTCTATGCCAAGGCAGCATGGAAGAGTCCAGCATCTTTTGCAGTTCCTTTTTGGACGGGCGTTCATAGGAGACACCGAAGGGCATAAGGGCCAGGTCTCTCTGAGGATCCTCCGCAAACCCGGACACATCGTCTATCTTTACTTCCCTGCCAAGGCTTTTCAGTTGCAAATATAGGGCGTACTGGAACATCTGGTTCCCCAGGCCGCCCGCAAGCTGTACAATTACCATCTCTGTCCTTTTATGATATCAATCGTTATTTATACTTTCCGAGAAGCTTTTTCACCAGCACCTTACAGGGAACCACTACCTGCTCGTCCCACCGAAGCTTCCTGCAATACGCTTCGGGAGACCGATAAAAGAGGCTGAGTTTTTTTCTGTCTCTCGGATCCGCTATGGGTGATGCGAAGGCTTTCTCGGCGCGTTTCCTGTCCCGTCTCAAAATCTCTTCCAGCCGCATCCGAAATCCCTCGCCGTCCTCCGCCCCGAAGAGATCGCCATAGAAGAGCAAAAGTCTCTTATAAAAAAAATAATCATGAGTCAGCGCCAGATCCTCCCTGCCGAGATTTTGAAGGAGGCTTGTCTTCTCATAATAGGCCGGAATCTGATCCGTGAAAGTGCGCGAATTGATCCGCCTGTTCATGATGCTGTCCTCTCTGTCTATTATATAGTTATACAGGGCAATGTCAAGGTAAATGCAACGTCGGGCAGATGCCAGCGCCTGTGTTGCAAACACGATATCCTCATACCATCTTCCCTCTGGAAACAGCCCGGCGGGAAGAAGCTCCCTTCGATAGAGCTTGTTCCATGCCGCATTTTGAATCGCAAACTCCTCCCGTTCCTCCACATACGCCTCAAGAGCCTCCTGTCCCTCGAAAAGAACCGCCCTGTCCACCGACTGATCCGACGTTCCTGTACGGGAAATCTGACGGTAGCGGCAGACGGCAATGCCGGCCTTACTGTCCTGCATGGCAGAATAAAGCTTCTCATACATATCTGGATCAATCCAGTCGTCCCCGTCCACAAAGCCGATATAGTTTCCCCTCGCTTTCGCAATCCCCGTATTTCTGGCACAGGCAAGCCCGCCGTTTACCTGATGAATCACCTGTATCCGCCCGTCCCGTTCGGCCATCTCGTCAAGTATGCGCCCGGTGGCGTCCGCAGAGCCGTCGTCCACCACTATGATTTCCAGATTGCGATAAGACTGTTCGCAGACCGAGCGAACCCCTCTCTCAATACAGGCCTCCAGATTATAGGCGGCCATAATAACCGAAATCAATTCATCCTGTTCTTTCTCAAGCAGTTTGGGCGGTCGGTACTGATTCAAAATTTTCACGTCGATTTCTCCTGTCCTGATTGATCCCTGTCTTTTCTTTAACCTCTCTCAGCGCTTTGCGCTTCCCATTTCATTTCGTCCGATATTCTTTATTGCGTTCCGAATTGCATCGTATGATATGAAATAAATAACGCTGGTCGCCTGTTATGAAATCACTTGTCAAAATCCGGTATTTCTTCTGTAACGCTCGTTTTCCTATATTAATTCAATGCGTTTTATCAAATTATAATTTAACTTTTGTTGACCGAAGCCACTCCTGCAACATCAGAATGTACCAAATTTGCGGTTTCCAGACATTTTTCATAATATAATCATCCCATAATTTTCTTACAGCAGTGGTCTCAAGCAAGCCCTGCCTCTCCAGCAGAGAGGGTTCCAGAAGACTTTCCGCCCACTCCCGAAGGCCCGGCTGCCTTAACCACCGATGCAGCGGAATGGAGAACCCGGTTTTGGGTCGTTCCATTAACTCCCGGGGCACGTAACGGTAAAGTATGTCCCTCAGAATCTTCTTTCGAACGCCGTTCTCCTGTCTGTAAGCAAGCGGCAGCGTCCACGCAAACTCCACCACATCCCGGTCAAGCATCGGCACCCTTGTTTCCAGCGAAACCGCCATGGCCGTTCTGTCCACCTTATTTAAAATATCGTCGGGATGATACATCAGCAGATCCATCAGCATCAGATTATGCCGAGGTTCCTCCAGCAGCCCGGAGGGATAGGCATCCATCCAGGTCGTCCCCGCCTCTCTGCTCTGTATTGCATCCCACGGCCCAAAATCAAGCCGCTTCCCTTCCTGCCGTCCCTTTACAAGCTTGAGGCCCTCCCCGATCTCCGAGCGCAGATACATGTCCTCTATGGAGCGCGCCCCCAAAAGTCCCGCCCTTGTAGCCAGGGAAGGATTGTTCCCCAGACAGCCAGTCACGCCAAGGGCGCCGCCGGCCGCCAGACGCAGCGGATAAGGCAGCTTTCTCACCTTATTCCAAATGCGGTCAATAGAATAATAGGTGTTATATCCACAGAAAAGCTCATCCCCGCCATCTCCGCTCAGAGACACCGTCACATGCTCCCGGGTGATCCTGCTGACCAGATAGGTGGGAATCTGGGACGAATCTGCAAAAGGCTCTCCAAACATACCCGCAAGAGCCGGAATCACGTTCTTTGCATCCTCCTCCGTAATATAAACCTCCGTATGTTCGGTTCCAAGCCTTTCGGCGATCTCTTTTGCGACGGGCGCCTCGTTAAACTGCTCCTCCCACATGCCTACCGTAAAGGTTCTGATCTTTTGCGAACTCTGCGCCTGCATCAGCGATACCATCGTGCTGCTGTCGATTCCCGCAGAGAGAAAAGCGCCCACGGGCACGTCAGCAGTCATCTGCCCGGCAATGGCATTTTGCAAAAGCCGTTCCAGCTCCTGTGCCGCTTCCTCACTGCTTCCGCGAAAAAGGTTTTTCTGCCCGAAAACAGCCGTTTCCATCATAGACCACCAGGTGAAAATTTCTGGTTTATCAAATGGTGATTTAACCTTTAATATTTTTCCTGGTTCCAGCTTCCAGATTCCCCGGTAGATGGAATAGGGGGCGGAAATATAACCATAACGCATGTAATCGCCCAATATATCTACGTTGACCGGATTGGTAAACCCATCCAGTGAAGCAATGGAATTGAGGTCGGAGGCAAAGACAAAGCTTCCGTCATTCTCTCCGTTATTTATATTATCTTTTAATATTCCATAATATAACGGCTTCTCTCCAATTCTGTCGCGGGCAAGAAATAACGCATGTTCTTCCCTGTCATACAACGCAATCGCGAACATTCCCTTCGCCATTTTCAGCGTATCAGCCAGACCGTATGCAGCAGCAGCCTCCAGAAGCGTCTCCGTGTCGGAGGTTCCCCGAAAGGCGGGTGTCCTGTTCTCTGCCAGCAGTCTTTTTCGGATATCGGCATGATTATAGATCTCCCCGTTGTAAGCAATCACATATCTGCCATCCCGGGATACCATGGGCTGAGCCCCGGTGGGCGTAAGATCCACAATCGCCAGCCGCCTGTGTCCCAGCACCACCCTGTGATCGTCCGAGGCCCACACCCCCGACGCGTCAGGCCCGCGATATTGCATTCTATCGCACATCCGCTCGATATTCCTGCGCCAATCCCCTTTGAAGTTACAAAAGCCCGCAATTCCACACATATGTTATTATTCCCTTCTTCTCCCCTACTCTTCTTCGATCTCAGCGTACTCCCCGTTCGCAATACGCTCTCTGACCGTCTCTACGGCCTCATTCTGCCTTGTCTGCCATAATGTATAGGAATTGTCCCATGAAGCATAAGAAGCGTCTCCACGGTGATCAGGGAGGGCATAGTTGGCCTGCAGGTATTTTTCCAGAAAATCCGTGCATTTCTCCGCCCCCACCGCATTCGTATGACTGCCATAATCCGCGAAGTCCTCCTCAAAGACAATGCCGATCTCATCGTAATAATCATTCATATTGAGAAAAGAATAGCCGCTCTGTTCTATAATTTCCCTCATATAATTAAACATCCGCTGTTCCTTTGGGGATTCCCCGTAGGGAGAAACAATAAACAGCGCCTCCTTTTTCCCTTCCTGTAAGCAGGCGATCAGCTCCCGCAGATACGCCTCCTGCTCCTTTGGCATGGCCAGTATGCCTTTATCGCCGCCGCAGGCAGGACGGGGCTGAGGCCCCACCTCATCCCGGAAGGTATAGCCTTTCAGGGGATGGCTGTTGGAATAGAACATGTTTGCCCACTCCGAAGGGAGGACCAGCATTTTCCAGTTGGTATGATACTTCATAATATCAAAATAATAGCTCAGGCGCCCTTCTTCGTCATCCTCCGGCACCAGCCCCCGTATGGCTTTTACCCGCAGGGGCGAATACCGCAGATTATCCGTAACCCCTCTGGTATAGGCCATATTATCCATCAGCCCCTTTTCTTCCATTGTAAACATACGCATTTCGAAAATATAGAGCGAGGGCGACTGGGTTTTCTCCGCCTCTTCCACCAGATACCGCATGGCCGCGGGCCGCTGTACATTGCTGGAAAGCGGATACATCGCGATTCCCGTCTCCCCCCAGAGCTTGGGAGCCGCATAGTATGGGAAAACCGGGCTCGAACCGATCATGACCACATCCAGAGAATCCTTCTTTTCGGCGTAAAATCCCGCAAAACGGTCTTTCACGTCGCCGTTTGTACGCACCATATAAGAAACCGGCACAAGTATGGCCAGAAATATTACGATAAAAAGCAAAATCTGTACGGGAATCTTATAATTACACCTGCTATCCATTGATAATCTCCTCAAAATATGCCTTCCACAGCCGATTAACCCGCTCCGGAGCAAGTCTCTTCTGAATCTCCGCCGCATTTTTACCGAGTCTGTCTGCGTAAGCCGGATCTCCAAGCAGCCTGTCCATCGCCTCCGTAAGCCGCTCCAAATCCCCTGCGGGAATAATGAGGCCGTTTTCGCCGTCCGACATAAGCTCCTGTGTGCCGCCGCTTGGCACGTCCGTGGCGATCACGGGAAGCCCCAGCGCCAGCGCCTCAATCAGGGCATTGGACACTCCTTCCGAGTAGGAAGTAAGCAAAAACAGGGAGGCCCGCTCAATTTGCACCGCCACGTCCAAAACGACGCCGGGCAACGACAGGCGGTCCGCCACGCCAAGCTTTAACGCCGTCTCTTCCATATGAGAGCGAAGCTCCCCGTCTCCGTAAATGACAAGACTGTATTCTGGATATTTGTCCTTTAGCGCCGCAAAGGCGCGAAGCTGCATTTCATGGTTTTTGTTGGCGTCCATACGGCCTACGGACACGATTTTCTTCTCCCGCTGTCCCTCATACCTTGGCCTGATAAAATCGGGATTGAGGGAATTGGGAAGAATGACCGCCTTCTCTCCCACCTTTTTACAAAAAAAAGACCGCGATCTCTCCGTCTGCAAAACGATTCCCGCCGCGTGGGAAAAGAGGAGATTGGCCAGCGCGGGCATCCACCTTCCCGGATATTCCTCCTTCGCTTCCCCCACCACGGAAACCACAGGCCTGGTTTTCGTTCCCATCGTGGTGACAACCGCCATAAAATTATTTTTCCCGATACAGGACAAAACCAAATCCGGCTTCTGCTCTTTCCATATCGCATGTAATTTATTAAGCCGTCTGAAGAAATTCACAATCCGGCTGGAGGACACTTTTTCCTGCCCGATATCCGAGATGACTCTCTCTGTTCCTTCGGGCAGAAGATACTCGTCCTCCTTCTCATATTGTGTCACCATGACAACGCGATATCCTTCCTCCTGAAAGTACTCGGCCAGATTTACGAACACGCGTTCCGCTCCACCCTTGTGAAGGGACCCTATATAGAACGCTATTTTTTTCTCTGCATTTTTACTGTTCATCGGCTTGCATAAATTCCTTCATTTTTCGACCATAACACCCATTTTTCTTGCTCTAATCCTGCATTTTCGCCACAAAACGGCAAAAATCCCATTTTTAATTAAATTTTCATTTATTTTCGTCCGTCTGAATATTTTGAAAACTTCAAATATTTTCAGAAAATATTTTTTTATTTTCCTCTCTATAACGTGCGCTATCTGTTCATTTTATCATATCCCAGACGTTATGGCTTCCGTGAAAACTTTCGTACCACTGTTGAAATACAAAATAGGCCCAGGTCAGTCCGGAGTAATTTTCGCCCGTCGAAGGGCCCCTGTCGCCGGTCCGTACATACCTGTTTACCAACTCATGCACGTACGAAGCGTCGAATATGTTTTGACGTTTTACGAAGTCATAGTCCGCATAACATAACAGCTGCTCCTTAAGCGGTCCCCTTAGCCATTTGTCAAGAGGAACACCGAACCCTTTCTTCGGACGCTCCAGCAGTTCTCTCGGAATATAGTCATAAGCAATCTCCTTGAGAATATGCTTTTTATCCCCCGCCGCATATTTATACCGGTGGGGAATCCGATAGGAAAAGTCCATCACGTCCGGGTCAAGAACGGGACATCTCGCCTCCAGCGAATATTTCATGGACGCCCGATCCATCTTACAGAGTATATCCCCCGGCAGATACGTGTCCATATCCAGAAGCATCCGGCGTATCTGCCAATCTCTGGCAGGACAGGCGCGCTCCACGGGATAGTGCACCGGCAGGGCGCGCTTATCTGCGGGAAGCTCACCCACCATGGCCCGCGCCATCCCCGGATAGTTTCCGGCGCTAAACTGGGTTTTCGTGTCCGGATTTCTGTTTCCGGCAATCACACGCGCTTTAAAGGGAAGCCTTGCCTCCAGATCAAGCTGCCTGAAACCGGGCAGCCTGCAAAAACCATGCACAAAGCCGCCAAGGCAGTCAAGCTTCTGCGCCTGCGCCACTTTCTCATAAATATTATAGCCGCAGTAAAACTCGTCGCCGCCGTCGCCCGAAAGCGCCACCGTCACCTGTTCTCTGGCAAGCTTGCAGACTAACATCGTGGGAATCTGAGAAGGGTCGGCAAAGGGTTCGTCGTAGTACTTGGGAATGCTTTCCACCAAACGAAGCATGTCCGCCTCTCCGATCATCATCTCCGTGTGGGACGTTCCCAGATATTGGGCCACAGCCCTGGCATAAGCCGCCTCATTATATTTCTCCTCGTGAAAGCCGATGGAAAAGGTTTTTACCGGCTCCGAAGAATGCTCCTGTGCCAGCGCCGTCACCAGAGACGAATCATAGCCGCCGCTTAAAAAAGTCCCCAAGGGCACATCCGCAATCATACGAAGGGACACGGCCCGCTTTAAAAGGGTTTTCAGTTGTTCCTTTGCCTCCTCATAGCTTTCCACGGGGCATTTTAAAGCCTTCCCATAGGCGCCGCTTACGCTCCAATAGCTCCAGATCTTTATCTGCCCGCCCTGAAATCTCAGGATGGCGCCGGGGGCAAGCTTAAAGACGTTTTCATAAATGCTCTCCGGCGCGTTGATATACTGTTGAAACAGATACCGCGAGAGCACGCCCCTGTCAATCGCCGCCTGAAAGTCCGGGCAGGCCATAATAGGTTTCAGCTCGGAGGCAAACACCAGCTCTCCCTGCTCATACCAATAATAAAGAGGCTTCTTGCCGACACGATCACGGATCAGATAAAGAGCCCCCTCCTCTCTGTCATAAAGAGCGATGGCAAACATTCCGTTAAACCGGTTCACACAGGAAATGCCCCATTTTAAATAGGCGGCTATGATAACTTCCGTATCGCAGTCCGACCGAAAGGGATAGTCCGCCAGTTCTTCTCTGATTTCTCTGAAATTATAGATTTCACCATTATAGACAAGAACAACCCTGTCGCTGACCGAATGCATGGGCTGATGTCCCAGCGCCGAAAGATCCATGATGGCAAGGCGTCTCTGCGCCAGCCCCAGCTGATAGCCGTCCGGCGTCTGATAAATCTCCGCGCCGCTGTCGTCCGGCCCTCTGTGATACATCGTATCATTCATCTGTCTGAGCTTTTGAAGCGTAATCTCCCGCTTTCTGACGTATCCGCATATCCCACACATACCAGTTTCTCCCAATCCATTTCGGAAAATGCACGCTTTTCGCGTCGTTATCTTACATCCTTCTCCAGAAAATAAGATTTATACTCGCCGAAATCTTTGCACTCGTTGTCAACAGACTCCACAAGCTCCACATATTTTTCCTGCAAAAGTGCCCTGTAATTCCCGAAATTGTCATATCCTTCCCGGCACCACGCAAAAGGATGCACCAGAATCTGGACTTTATCAAATCCCTTAATGTTCGCTTCGTCAGGATAACCGTACCGCCAGATATGATTGGCGTCCGACATATATTTTACATCAAGTTTCGTATCATCCGTTATTTTATCAGAAAAAGTAAAAAAGTCATCCTGATAGGCATTTAAAACGCCATCCAGCTTAATGTTCTCCCGCAGCACATCCCGAGAAGGCCTGTGTACGGAAAATTCGGTGATCGCAAAACCAAACATCTCGCTGAGAATGTCAATTTCCATACGGATGCGCTTTCTGATCTGCTCCATATCCGTCATGCCGTTCAGGGCAAAATGCAGTCCGATGTGCTGTCCCCGCTCGTGCATATCCTTAATGATATCCATATTCTTTCTGGACAATATATTATAGGAATTGTTAGTCCACTGGAAAAAGAACGTAGACGTAAAGTCCATGCTCTGTTCCACTTTGGCAAGCTGCCACGCCCTGTCAACACTGTACTCCACGTCATGCCGCATGATAATAAAGGAATCCCTGTTTAACGCCTCCGCATAGCTGCACTGTCTGCCTGTAGACTTTATAATCCTGATAATTTCCCTGTAGTCGTCAAATGAAAACATGGCCGCCTCCGCTTTGTATATTTTATCAATAGTATAGCATATTTAATCAATAATTACGAACCAATTCTTCCGGCTTTTCCTGCGCCCGATCCACTTACTGCGCCCGCCGCAGAGATTTTTTTCCGTAATATGCCGCTATTCCCTGATTCACCCAGCCGTCCTCGTCCGGGTCAAAATAGAAGCACTCGAAATCCTCAATATATTCCGGCATTTCCAGCACCACGTCCTCCTCCGGGCAGGATTCCAAATAATCGTAGATTTCCACACACTTTCCGTAGTAATCCCGGTAGGTTCCGTTGTGCACGGAACGCGCCACCCTGTAAAGCGGCATTTCGCTGACAGACAGCGGACTGACAATCACAGCCGCCAAACATACATACAGAAGAACCGCCACGCCCCTTCCATCCGCCGGCATTCCAAGCAGCCTGTGCAGGCAGACGCCCACAAACAACGCCAGATTTAACAGCGACAGAATAAGCGCTGTATCAATTATAAAATAACATCTGTTTGGTACATAAAACCCGCCATATCCCAAGGCCACAGGAAAATATGCCACCGGCCCCGCCGCCAGCGCAAGCACAGAGGCTATGCCGTACTCTCTAAACGCAATCCGGCATTTTCCCGCCAGATACAATCCCGCCGCAATCATAAGAAGAAACATAAGCCCCAATATCGTTCCCTTAAACAGCCGCCCCGTTTCCTCCGCAAACATGCGCACCGTATATCCTGCGGCCTGCCCGAAATGCAGCCCTGCGCCCGCGGTCTTATCGTGTCTGGAAAAATTGCCAGGAGCCGCCACATTAATGAGGGCGCCAGCCAGCCCCGCCCCGAACACCGCCAGATTATAAACGGAAATCCTGCGGGAAAGCAGAAAAAAGACCGCCGTCAGAAGCAAGGCCGCATAACAGCCCGCCCCCGCTACGGCAAGGGAGCCGCCGGAAGACAGAAACAAAAAAATACCCGCGGTGATCCCGTATCCCATCTTCCTGCGCCGCCCCGTTTCTTCCTTATTAATAAGAAGTAGCAGCGTCAACGCCGCAAGCAGAAAGGAGAAGGGCATGCTGTACGCCACCGCGCCGGAATACCAGAACCAGATTTCCGAATAGACGTCCCCGTTCGCTATCGTCAAAAAAAATACCGTCAATATCACAAGCCGCAACAAAGTCAGCGTTTTTCCCTTTGCTCCCGATTCTGTGGAAACGCCTTCTCCCTCCCCTTGAAAAAAGGAAATCCCGGCCCACAGCAGCGCAAAGAGCGATCCGAAAAAGAACAGAACGTTTCCCACCATCACCGCCCGAAGCTGGGCAAGGCCGAAATTATTAATCGGGGACAGAAAAGCCTGTAAAAACATGGAAAAGAAAGTCCCCTGCCAGTCCATGTACAAATCTTTTACATACAACAGGGACGCCCCAAAATATGCCGGGAGTGAGACATGAAAAACGCCCACTCTCACGCCGTGGGTAAAGTCGTCTCCGCTTAACACCGTGTACCCTGCTCCCACCGCAGTCACGCCCACCACAGCCGCAATAACAGTAACACATGCTATTAAAATCAGGTTCCCGATCCACTTGTTTTTTCTCACCATCTTGCTTCTCCAAATGTCGTCTCAGATGCCCATACCCTATAGCATCAGGAAAAATTGTCTGCGGCGTTAAAAACTCTGATATAAAAACGCCGCCGTATCATAGCTTCCGCCGTAAATACCCGTGATCAGCAAAAGCAGCGCCACCCCGTAATAGCATCCCCATCTGACGGGCATCGGGCAAGCGGCCAGCAGGCGGCGCACATCCTTTCCCCTCTCCTCCAGCACTGAAACGCAAAGCCACAGCGCACATGCCGCAAGCAGAAGCAGAAAACCGTATCGGCTAAGCCCGTATGAGGTCACGTCAGAGATTCCTTCCCGCAGACGAAAGTCCAGAAGGAGAGCCCTGTATATATGGCCCGCCTGAAAAAGACTTTCCGAGCGGATCAGGATATCCGCCAGGAAGACAATGACCCAGGTTCTGGCCATCCGAAACAACATAAAAATTTTCCCTTCTTTGATGTGAAGCTTCTGTCTCCACAGGGCATATTGCGGCTCCAGCACCAGTGAAACGCACATGATCGCGCCGTAATAGATTCCCCACAAAAGATAGCTTACGGTTCTGCCGTGCCATGCCCCCGTCAAAAGCCAGACAAGCGTCGTTCCGATGATCCCCGTCACATGCCTGCCCATTTTCGGCCATCTTTTCTTCGCCCCTTTGCCAATCTTCCTTCCGACAGAAGACATCACAAAGGAAAACATCACATAATCCTTAAACCATGTTCCCAGCGTAATGTGCCATCTGCGCCAGAATTCGGCCACCGACCCGGAAAAATAGGGACGCCTGAAATTTTCCGGCAGGAAAATGTCAAAGGTTTCGCTGACGCCCAGCGCCATATCCATGTATCCCGAAAAATCCGCATACAGCTGTAACATATAGAGAACTGTCGCCACAGCGTAGATACTGCCCGGCGCTTCGGCGCCGCCGGGCCCAAACACACTGCCGACAAAAAGGTTAATACGATCCGCAATCACCAGCTTTTTAAAGGCGCCCCAGACAAACCGCTGTACGCCAAAAAACATCCTCTCAAAATCAAAAGCATGAGGTCTGTCAAATTCCCCCTGCAATTTGCCGAAGCGGTTAAAGGGCCCCTGCGTAATCGCAGGAAAATAGGCCAGACACAGCAAAAGCTTCCCGGGGTTTTCCTGCGCCTCGCACTGTTCCCGTCCCACATCCACCACATAACCGATAGCCGTCAGCGTATAAAAGGAAATGCCAAGGGGCATGACAATTCCGGAAAAGAAGGCGTCCGTCCGAAGGCCCAAAAGCCCCGTCCCTTCCAGAAAAGGCAGCGCCGCCGTCATGTATTTTGTGAAAAGCAAAATCCCCAGATTCAAAACAAAATAAAGGATTTGAACCCGCTTTCTCCGCTTCTCAAATCCCAGCTTTACCGCCTTCTTCTGTTCTTTATCCGCTATGGTAGAAAGCGTCTCCTTCTGCTTTTTGAGATTCCCGCTTAACCAGACGCCGCAGGCATAGGTACTGACGCCGGTCAAAAGAAGTCCAACCGGGAGACCGCCCGTACCGATCACATAAAACAGGGCGCTTGCCAAAGCCAGAATAATCCACTGCCGCTTTACCGGCACCAGATAATAGAGGGCAAAGGAAATCACCCACAGTATAACAAAATTGCCCGATATCAATTGCATGAAGCTCTCCTCACGCCTCTTTTGTCAGACGTCTTACCAGCTCAATAATTGCCTCTTTGTTTCTGAAATTCTCCGCCACCACATACTTGGCGTCAATCTCAATATCGAAAATATCTTCCAGCTCGCTCACAATGTTGATCACCGTAAAGGAGTCGATAACCCCCTCCTCCATCATGTTTTCTCCCGTGTAAGCAAGAGCTTCCTCGCAGTATTCCTCCAGTATTTCCAATACTTTTTCTTCCATAATATATTGTCCTTCTCTCTTTTTGATTTTCGAACAAAAAAACGACAACGTCGTCTTTCTTTTAAGATTTACAGGTTAAATTCTATAGCACTCGATATTTTATTTTCAGAAGATTCCCGTCCGCAAGCGGCAGATACAGCATATCGGCTTCCTCTTTTCTCTTCTTTGGCAAAATTTTGCGGTATCGCAGAATTTCCGCCCTCTTTCCCTCCACCTCGCTCTGCAAAAGCGGAAAAACGCCGGTTTTCCCGTAATCCACGCTGCGAAGAAGGCGGTAAATCTTTTCCGGCTCCTCCCCAAGATCCAGAAACCCGTCTCCCGGCATCTGTGTGGAACGGTACAGCTTCCGCCCCGGCAAAAGCTCCTGCGCCTTGGCCTCCACGCCTTCTTCCAAAACCGAGTCAAAACAGGCAAAATATCCCTCGCAGGCCAGATCCATCAGCTTTTCCGCCAGCTCGTAAGCCTTCGTATCGGGGCCGATTTCACAGGTTTTCTGTATAATAATATTGCCCTCATCCACACCCGCCGTTACATAGTGCCAGGTGATGCCCGTCTGCGCCTCGCCCCGGTAAATCACCCAGCTGGGCGCGTTCCTTCCGGGATAATCCGGCAGAAGGGCGTTGTGAAAATTGATGATGGTAATGTTTTCCCGGCCCACCAGAGAAGCCGGAAAAAGATAATTATTACTGGCGGAGACAATCAGAGTTTTTTCCTGTATCCCGGCAAGATATGCGCCCAGCTCTTTCTTATCGGGCAGGGAGGAAAAAGGAACGCCTCTCTCTTCGCAAATCTGCCTCGTAACGCTCAGGGCATGAATCTCATGTTCGATGAACTCCAGCTGATAGCCGTAATCCGCCTGCCTGTCCGCTGTATATTTCAATATCCCGCCGGTGGCCTTACCGTAACCGATCACCACAACTCTGTTAAAATCTGTCTTCATGGAGCTCCATTCCGTTTACTTTATATATTCCTTAAGTTTTACCCGGTCGATCTTGCCGTTGGCGTTGATGGGCATTTTCTCCACACGGATCACCTTATTGGGAAGCATGTATTCCGGCACGAGATGAGAAATCTTTTCGGCGATATACGCCTTCTCCAGGTCTTCCTCTATAAAAAGCACAATTTTCTGACGCTTCTCGTCATAAAGACAGCAGTTTAGTGAAATCTCGGGCAGCGAAGACACCGCCGTTTCGATCTCTCCCAACTCGATCCGATGCCCCATATGCTTGATCTGAAAGTCCTTCCGCGAAAGATAAATGATTTCCCCGCGCTCATTGTACCTGACAATGTCTCCCGTCCGATAGATCAGCTCCGGCACCGCCCGATTCAGCGGATTCTGTACAAAGGCCTCCCTCGTCTTTTCGGGATTCTTATAGTAGCCCATGGACAGCGACGTTCCCCTGACGCAGAGCTCGCCCGGCTCCTCACCCGTCACCGGCTCGTCCCTGTCGTTCAATACCAGAATGTCCGTATTGGGCATGGGGAAACCGATGGGAAGAGGTTCTTCATCCCCGAACTCCCTGTCCACAATATAATAAGTACAGGCGTCCGTGATCTCGGTGGGCCCGTAGAGATTCGCATACTGCACATCCGGCAGGAATTGTCGCCATACATTCAGCTGCTTATTGGGCATTACCTCCCCGCAAAACAGCACCCGTCTCAGGGTGTCCGACAGATCCACGTTCCGAAACGCCTTAAGTTTAGCGACAACAATCAACGCCGACGGCACCCAGAAAATGGTATTGATCTCTTTTTCTTTTATATACTCCAAAAGAGGAACCGGCTGGGCAAACAGCGTTTTCGGTATGATATGGGTCGTTGCCCCTGTCTTTAACGTGCTGTAAATATCGAGAATGGAATTATCAAAATAGAAGGGCGCCTGATTGCCAAAGCTGTCCTTTTCCGTTATGGCAAAGGTTTCCGTCACCCAGTCGATATAGTCAATCACGGCCCGGTGATTGATGGTCACACCCTTGGGCACGCCCGTTGAACCGGAGGTAAATAACACATACAGAAGGTCGGTATCAATGCCCCGCCTGCGCGCCGCCTCCAAAGCCGCCTCTTTCTCGGCTTCCGCTTCCTGCACCCCGGCTCCATCTGCCCGTACAGGCAAAGAAAGGCTTTCCCCTCCGGCATCCGGCGTCCCCTGTGCCGGTAAAACGTCCTCCAGCAAAAGGAAATCGCCCGTATAATCATAGGCGGAAAACACCTCCCGCAAAGGCCCTGTGGTAATTACGACAGACGGCTTAAGAACCTCCAGAATCTTATTCACCCGGCTTCCCGGCATGTCCACGTCGATAGGGGAATAAAAGTTACAGCTGTATGCCGCCCCCATGAAAGAGGTGAGCACATCCACGCCTTTCTCCAGAAAGACCGCAACCGGCTTTTTAAACAGGCCCTTCTGCACCAGCTCGCAGGCAATGGCTCTGGCCTCTGCCCGCAATTCCTTAAAAGTAATTTCCTTATGTTCATCCGCATAGGCTGTCTTGTCCGGGAACCGTTTTGCCGTTTCGTCCAGCCAGTAGGTAACGTTCGCTTTCATATTCTCATCCTTATTGTCCGTATCTCAGTCTGCTCTTACCGGCCTTTTCTCATGGCCGGGCCTGCGGCGTCCCCGCGGGAATCACCGGATAACAGGTGTCCGCCGTCTTCTCCGTCTTCACATGATACACATCATACAAATCTGACATGGTAAGGCCGCAGCCCGCCGGGTCATAGGAACCATAGAGAGCAATCCCCTTCTCTTTGGCCAGATTTTTCACCTTCTCTTCCACTTCCAGCGTGATCTGAAAAGCCTCCTCAGATTCTATGTAATTATACATCATGGGCGAATAGGGTGGCAAGTATAAAATGACCTCCACGCCGGCCTCCTGCAAACGGGTAATCAGCGAGGACAACCGCCAGAAATGGGCTTTGTCAATCTCATGGTAGTCTGTCATGCGGTAGACCACATGCTCCTCCATGGCCTGCCTTGTCATGGCTTCCACATCGGCCGAATCCACCTCCCGAAGCTCCTTCTGATAGCCCACGCTTCCGTCCGCCCTTCTGAGATAACCGTCTGTCTCCCATTCATCCGTATAAGCAACTAAAAACCGTTTCCCTTCGGGAAGGAGAGTCACATTGTAACGAAAATAATCCAGAGAAAGCAGTTTTTTCCAGTCCCTGCCCGTGTCTTTATGGGGATGCATAAGCTCCGGCGACAATTTTCCGTCCACCATAAGGCTCATATAATTGGCATAAGCTTCCAGCTCTTTCCACTTCTCATTGTCATGACTGGTGTTAAAGAGAAACGGATCCACCCCGATCATCATGGTTTCCGGCAGCTTATCCTGTTGAAATAAAATCCCCGTCACAGCCAGAAGATCATACATGGTGGCCTCGGACAGCCCCGCATTGTAAAAAGAATCCGTGCCAAACATGGTATGATCGAATGTATACACACGGCTGGAGCCAAGAACCGCCACCTGAGGCGCTTCCTCCATTCCACAGATACGCGCCGCCAGAAGATTTCTGTCGTTGTAATCAGATTCTTCCAGCCCCTCCACGTTCTTTCCCGCCTCCATCTGCGCGGCAATATCGTCATAGGTAACGCGCAGGATCGCATAAGAATCCACATACCAGTTGACCCATCCCGTAAAAATAAAAAGCGGCAAAAGAAACAGAACCGCCCTGCACCATTTTTTCATCCTCTGTCCCTCCCCGCAGCCCCAGCCTGCTCGTCCGCCGCCGCTTCCTTCCCGAAGCCGACGGCAAACAAAAAAGGCAGCGCCACGAACACCCCGTAGGCATAGCGGAACTCATTGTAAACCGGCGCAGCCAGAAACAGGCTCCCCAAAAGCATGACACAGGGAACAAAGGCAATCCCGTCGCGCCTCCTGTAAAGCGCGCATGCAAAGGCCGCAAGCAAAAGCCAGGTATTCATGCCAAGGCTCCATACCCTGTTGTAAAAGGCCTGAAACCCCTGCAGAAAATCACCCATGGCAAGGCCCGCATCATAGCTGAAAACCTTCCTCTCATTCTCAATGCCGAAAGGATTATCCACCATAAAATATTCGCTGTAAAGAATCTGGTCATGCGGAATATGTAAGGCATAATACCCTGCCGTCTGCCTGATCTGCGCCTCCAGATACAGCATAGGATTGCGAAGCCCGACCTTGAGCCAGAGTTTTGCATACTCTCCCCTGTAATCCGCAATTACTTGCTGGTTGCCGTGCTCACGGATATAATTTTTCGTCACGTCAAACAGATAGGGATTATAATAATCGTCAATCTGCGCAAGGGGCGCCACCGCTTCCAGCATCTCCACTTCCTCCGGGGTAAGCTCCCCGCCCCTGACATAGGCGCAGAGCAGATGCTGAGTTGGCATGGTCAGGCTTTCAATGGTATCCGGCGGCTCTACCTGAAGCGCCTTCAAAATCGGACCCTGCCAGAGCAGATAACACAAAATCGCCGACGCTGCGCTCAGGTACATGTACTGTCTTTTCCGGCTCCCGGACTTTTGCCTCTCCCGGGCCCTCCCTTTGTCCCTGCCGCACCCTCCTTCTGCCAAACCCGTCCTGACGTCTGCAAAAATTTGCGAAAGTATGAGCACAAGCGTGGTTCCCAGAAAGATAAAAATGCCGTTGCTTCGAAGCAGGCAGACAAGCAGTCCCGTTGCCAGAAACGCCGCCCACTGCCGCCGCTTCTCTCCTTCCCGGGCGCAGACCCATACCGACCACATAAAAAGCAGAAAAGCCGCCGTAAACCATGCGTCCTTACCCATACAAATACTGAACATCCCGTTGACAGGAAGGACAGCATAAAAAAACGCCGCCAGAACAAGCCACAAAATTCCCGTACCCCTGCAATACAGCAGATACAGGAAAAAACCGAACACCGCCGCCGTAAGCGCCATCTGGAAAAACGTGTAAAGCGCCACCGCCGCCGTATAGCTGCCAAATATCCCGTATCCCGCCGTCAGAAACACCTTAATGATCAGCGTGTGAAAATAGGGATGATGGTTGGACCGGGACGCAAGCCCCAGGGCCTGCTCCATCTGCCATACCGCATCGTTGTTGAACCAGGTTGGATAATAAATCAGATAATAAGGCAGATAACAAAGAAGACACAACAGCGAAAAAAGAAGCCAGACCCAAAGGCGTCCCTCCCGTTTTCTTCCCCGGAAAAGACATTTCAGGGAAGCGAAACCAGACAGCGCCCTGCGCATCCCTGCGGGCAGCCATGCCGCCAAAAGCGCGCCGCCGTTTTCCGAGAAAAACCCCAGCAAAAGCAAAACGCCGTAGCTTACAGCCATCCAGAGCGCAAGCCTGGCCATATTCTGCGCGTTGCTGTAGGGCGCGGATTTCTGCCAGTCTCCCAGAACAATAAAAAAGGCGTAACAAAAGGCAAAGGGAAGCAGTACCAGAAACTGGTATTTCCCGGGCCGCCTTTTTTCATCATAATTTGTGTTTCTTCCGATAGTCATCGCACACCTCGTCGATATAATCGCGCCATTGCTCGTAGACCGCTTCGTCATTGGCTTTCCTGGCAATATCTCTGGCCTTCCTGCCAAGCCGCTTTGCAAGCGCCGGGTCTTCAATCAGACGGTTGATCCCCTCCTCCATCGCCTTCTGGTTCTTGATGGGGATCAGCAGGCCGTCCTCTTCGTTTGTCATAATCGTGCGCGGGCCGCCGCAGGGGCAGTCCGTAGCCACAATGGGAAGCCCCAGCGCCATCGCCTCCATGAGCGCGTTGGGCAGCCCCTCCCAATCCGAGCTGAACGCGAAAAGCGCCGCGTCCGCAAGCTGTTTTTCCAAACTGTCGCTGGCGCCCATCAGATGTACATACTCCTTCGCGTCCAGTTCCTCAATTGTCTTCTCCAGAAGCTCCTTCGTACCGTCTCCCGTATCTCTCCCGTATATTTTCAGATCGTAATCCGGGTGTTTCTTATGCACCTCATGAAACGCGCGAATCAGCATCACCTGATTTTTGAAATCCACCAGTCTTCCCGACTGCACCACGGTTTTCGTTCTCTGCGCAGGCTCCGGCACACCGATATATTTCGGATTCAGCGGGTTTAAGATAATGCGGGAATTTTTCTGCAGGCGGGGTGCAAAAAACTCTCTGGCTCCCTCCGTCTGAAAGACACAGCCGTCCGCGCGGGGAAACAGAAAAGGAATCTGCACCCTGTCAAAAGGCCTGTCATAGTGTCCCACGGGATCTGTGCGAATGGAAATCAGCACGGGAATCTTCATAAAAAAGGCCGCAGTCAGTCCCCGGTACAACGCCTTTCTGGCAAAGGGAATGAGAATATCCGGCTTTTCCTGTCTCAAAAACTGTTTCAGATATCGGATACGCAAAAGAAACTGCGTAAAGCGGGGCTTTTTCTCGTCGCCCTCCCGCAGTCCTACATGGATGCGCCGCACCCTCTCGTCTATCCAAAATTCATCCTCGCCCTGCCATTCCGTGGCCACTAACACCTCGTAACCGTTTTGCACAAAACGGTTGGACAGATTGGACACCACCCGTTCCGCGCCGCCCTGTTCCAGACAATTTAAATGAAAAGCAATTTTTCGCGCCATGTTTCCCTCCACGCCCGAACGGCACGCCTTACTGGCTCATGCCAAAATCGACTTTGTCAGTCAACGGACCACTCTCTGATCTTACGGATATACTCTTCTTTGGAGAAAACGCCTGCCCGCTCTACCGCGAGCCTGCTGTAACGCGCCATCTCCTCCTCGTTTTGCAAAAGCGCCGTCACAAGAGCCGCCGTGTTTATCTCTTCCTCTTCCATATGGGAAGCGTCCATATCCGGGTCCTTGCCCATGTTGGGCACCAAAACGCCGTATTTTCCGTCAAAAATCTCCGCAGGACCGGTCATGCAGTCGGTAGCCACCGGCACAAGTCCAAGCGCCATCGCCTCTACCAGAGCGTTTGGAAATCCCTCCCAATAAGAAGTCAGAAGATAGAGAGATCCCTTTTTCAGATAGGGGTACGGATTTTTCTGCAAACCCGCAAAGCACACCGCATCCGCTATCCCAAGGTTGTCAGCCAGCTTCCGATAAGGCGTAAACTCTCCCTTGCCGATAATCAGCAATCTGGTATCCGGCAGCTTTTCATGTACCAGCGAAAAAATTTTTAAAAGATGCCAGAACCCCTTGACCACATCCTCCCGGCCCATGGAACAGATGATCCGCCCCCCCTGCCAGGGCAGAGTGGGTTCCTCCTCGTCTGCCCGCTTCCTGATCTGCGCAATATCAAAGAATCCCGGCAGCGTACAGGTACGGCCACAGGCATATTTTTTCTCAATCATTTGGCGCAGGGCTTCCGAGCAGCATAAAAGTCTGTCGCAGCGTTTGCAAAACAGCCCCAGCCACGAGCTGTCCATATCCATATAGCTCATGACGCCCAGCCAGCAGACCGGGCCCTTTCTGGAAAAAAGCCGTCCCGCAAATACATTGGCCAGATTAGCCGTCGGGCCGAAGCTGTAGGCAATGTCAATCCGTTCTTTCTTTTTCAGCCGGTTTAATCTGTTAGCGCGCCTAAAAACATTCAGAACTTTAGCCAGTTTCCCGGGACGGCTTGGCAGTCCCAGATCGTGCACGGGAACTCCCTCCACGTCAAAATCTATATTGGCAGAGTCAAAAATGGCAATCTGCACCTCAAACCAGGGCTTTAAAATAACAGCCGTTGCGGCACATACTTTTTCCGCGCCTCCCTGATGCAGAGACGGTACAATTAACAGTAGTTTTTTCATAAGCCGGAGACGTCCCCCTTTTCATAAAAAAGACTGTAGCCGCCGGCCTGTGTATATACGTTAAATCCGGCCGCAGTCAGTTCCTGCGCCGTGTTTCTGCGCTCATAATCCGCCCGGCCAAGAATCTCCTTCGCCCAGCTTACCGCCGGCTTTTCTATACTCAGATAAGTCACCAGATCGGTGGCCTTCGCCTCCCTCGTGACGGTATCCGACACAAAACACCTAAGCCCCGCCGCCTGCGCTTCCACAAGCACGCCCGGCAGCCCCTCAAAGAAGGAAGGCAGCAAAAAGATATCAAAAGCCTGATAATACCGATCCGTATCCCTGCAATTTCCCAAAAAACGCACCTTGTCGTCAATTCCAAGCTGCCTGCACCGCTCTTCCATGGCGGGCCTGTTCTCCCCTTCTCCAAGCAAAAACAAAACTGCGTCAGGCCTCTCTTTGCAAACCTCCGCAAAAATCTCCAGTAAATAAGGATGGTTTTTCTGATACTCAAACCGTCCCACATGGCCGAGTACCAGCTTTTCGGAAATGCAAAGCTGTTTTCGCGCTTCCTCCCTCTTCTTCTCGTCATAAGTAAACCGCGCCACATCAATGGCATTATAAATAACCTTAACTCTCCCCGCCTTCATGACGTCCCGGCCAAACACATCCTGCCCCGCAAGCGTCGAGCAGGCAAAGCAATAATCCGCCTTCCCGGCCAGTCCCTGTCTGAAAAAGCGGGTGGCGATTCCCTTTAAGCCCTTCACCACACCGGCGTTTCTGGCATGAGCCACCGTAACCGGCGCCCCGGCCTTTTTGGCAATGGGAAGGTATATCCCGGCCGTGCTTGTCATATGTCCCTGCACCACCCGAAATTCCCTGTGCCTTTCAAAGAAACGCCGGACGGCTTTTTTGTAGGAGAAATAATTATATACCTTAAATTTGGGAAGCACATAGATATGTCCTCCCATGGAAAGTATTTCCTCATCGTAAAATTCGGGTTTTCTTCCGCCTGCCTGCGGCTCTTCTCCCGCATCGCTTCCACTCCCTGCATGAACCAGGAAGTCAAACTGAATCCGCTCTCTGTCCATCTGTCTGTAGAGATCCATAATGCGGCTTTCCGCGCCGCCGAGCCCGACCCCGCCCAGCACATGCAGTACATGTATCGCTTTTTCCATTTCCTTAGCACCTCTTCATGTGAAGAATGTCAGTCTTCTCTCCTTATGACAGCACATCTTTCGTCTGTAACACAAGACCGCTCTCATACCGGTCTATCAAAAGCGAACCGTCCACCGTGCGCACCACCGGCTTTCCGTCAAAGACGTCAATCACTTCCCCCGGCGCATAGGCGGAAAAATCAATCATTTCATCGAAGGGATGGGCCTCCCAGATGCGCACCTCCTCCCCTCTGCACAGCGCGAATGCTCCCGGAAAGGGCGCCGCCACGCCGCGGATCAGGTTATAGATATCACGTGTTCTTTTATGAAAGTCCACCTTGCCGTCCGCCGCCGTGCGCTTCTCATACCAGGAATCAAAATCTTTGGAATCCGTCCTGATCTCGATATGGCCGCTCTCATAGGCGGCAAGAAGCTTGCGGATCAGGCGTTTGGAACAGATCATATTCTTGTACTGCGCCGTGCGGATATCGTCGTGCGGCGTGATGGAAAACATCTCCGTGGCAAACACATTCGGGCTGTCCGCTTTCTCGTCATAGCGAAACAGATTCAGGTTGAAGCGAGTATCCCCCAGAATCACAGACCAGTTTAAGGGCGACCGTCCTCTGCCAAAGGGCAGATAGCCGCTGTTGCCGTGAAATCCGTATATGCCGTGTCGAAAACAGTCAAGGACAGACTTGGGAATTAGCCTCTGCCAGCCCATGGAAATACCGATATCAAACTCATTCTCCCGCATGAATTTCTGCGTCTTTTCATCCGTCAGGAAATAGCTGTCCGCTTCATGCACGGGAATCCCGTATTTTTCCGTCAAAACAGACAGTCCCCTGTAACCCGAAACCTGATTCTTCTTCGTCACTTCCGGGCTGATCGTAATGACCAAATCCACGGCGCAGATTTCTTCCCTGATAAAATTAATGATATTTTCCGAGGTATCCTTCACCCCGAACACAACCACCCTGTACTTCATAATTCCCTCCATGGCGCTCGCCCGGACAACCGCGAGCCTCATTTTCCTGCCTGCTGCCCTACTTTAAATATTCCTTATACCAGTCGATGGCAAGCCGGATCCCCTGCGCGAAATCATAAGAGGGATCATACCCCAAAAACTTCCTCGCCTTACTGATATCCGCATTGGAATCACGCACATCGCCCTTTCTCGGCGGCCCGAAATCAGGCGTAACCCTTACGCCGAGAGCCTGGCAGAGCTGTTCGTACATATCAATCAGATAAAGCCGTCCGCCCGCGCCGATATTATAAGCCTGGCCCGCCGCCCCGCTGTCCGCTTTGCAGGCCCGCAGATTAGCCTCAATCACATTATCAATATAGGTAAAATCTCTGGACTGCTTTCCGTCTCCGTTGATCACGGGCTTCTCCCCGTGAAGCAGCTGTTTGATAAATTTCGGAATAACCGCCGCATACATGCCGTCGGGATCCTGCCTGCGGCCAAACACATTAAAATACCGCAGTCCGTAAGTATCCAGCCCGTATAATTCTTTATAAAGCCGCCCGTACTCCTCATCCGTCTTTTTCGTCAGCGCATAGGGGGAAATCACTCTTCCCTCCTGTCCCTCTCGCTTGGGAAGCTCCGTCGAATCCCCGTAGACGGAAGAACTGGATGCATATACGAACTTTTTCACGCCGCAGATCCTTGCCGCCTCCATCATATTTAACGTACCCCTGATATTCACTTCCTCATACAGAAGCGGCATCTCGATACTTCTTGGCACGCTGCCCCAGGCTGCCTGGTTAAGCACATAATCCGCCCCTTCGGCCGCCTTCTTACAGGTTTCCAGATCTCTGATATCTCCTTTGATGAAGGTAAATCCTTCCTTTTCCAGAAAAGGCTCAATATTTTCGTACTTGCCGGTGGACAAATCGTCCAGACAGCGCACGGTGCATCCCATGACAAGCAGCGCCTCGCACAGATTTGAACCGATAAAACCGGCGCCGCCCGTTACAAGAAAAACCGTACCTTTTTCAAACTGAATATCCTGATAACCCATTCTTTTACCTCCGAACCTTCTTTTGCCACATTTCCCGAACCAACAGATATAATGCGATATAAAACAGGGAAAACCCATATATCATATAGCGCGACAGGCACATAATGGTGATCGACGTAGCGCACACGTTGGCCGTAATGAATAAAAGCGCCACTCCCATGACAACCGATACGTCATACCGTTTCAGTTTAATAGCATTCCAAAGCGTCAGAGCCGCCGCCAGCACATAAAGCGCAAACGCTGCCGGATTGATAAGCGGATGCACCACCGCGATGCTTCTCACAAACCCGTTGCGGCATAAAAGCATATAATCATAAAGCCACTGGCCAAAGCAGGCCGGCAAAAGGCTTTGTATCATTTTCCCCGCCATCTCGTCAGACATGCTGCTCTGTTCGTAATAGTCCACCTCTCCCAGACTGAAATAATAAGCGGAAAGTCCCGCTTCCAAAACCTGAAACTTGAGAATATCGTGGTTGTCCTCCAGATAGGCGGCGCGCTGTGCAAAGCTTTCCCCGCCAAATTTGTAATTTAATCCCCGTTCTTCGGCCTCTTCATAAAATTGATCAAAAAAGGCCTGTTCCAGACTCCCCTCTTCAAAAACAGCCCGGTCTTCCTCATCGGCGGCATACATTACATTGGTCAGCGTATTGACCTGCCCGTAGGTATTCCCCATAAAATAACCGGTGACGGCATAATTATAAACATGCACCGTCAGATCGCGCAGAAGGAAAGCCAAAACAAACGCTGCTATCGGAATAAACAACGACCGATATTTTTTATTTACAATCAGACGAAGGACTAAGAGAAACGCCCACAGAAGAATCGTGGTCATCATCTGTCCTCTGGTCATGGACAAAAGCCACGCAAAAGCAAGCGCAAACGCTGCGTCCCGTGCTTTGTTCTCAAAAAGCATGCGTAAAAGGAAATACAGAAAAAAGGTAAACAGCGGAATGCAAAGCGCCTCGCTCATCACCGAATTTTCCAGAAAAATATGCAGGGCCGACACATAACGCGTTATCAGATGAGGCGCCAGCTGTAACGCCGCCACCAGAAGCTCCTCCCACAGGCGAAGTGCAAACCGTCTGGTCAGATACTCCGTAAGCGCCGTGATCCCAAGGGCCGTAAGCGCTCCCTGCCCGGCCATCGCCGGCATCAGGTTCTCCGGGCCGAAAATCTGGCGAAAAACCGCCAGATAGAGCGGATAGAGCGGTTCCCTGTGTATATGCATCGTAATATATTGTTCGGAATCATTATAGACACCGACGCCGCCGACTGCAAGCAGTCCCAGAAAAAAGGCAAGAAGCCCTGCGAAAAGACACAGAGCTCTCTTTTTGTCTCTATTCAATCCTACAATCTCCAATACAGATAATCCTCTGTCTGATACTCTTTTCGATTCAATATGCCTTTCAGATCCATAAGCACCTTCCTCCTGTGCGCCGGATTATAGAAGGAAGAAATCTTCTCCCTGTCAAGGCTTAAGAACTGATCATGGGCAACGGCCACAATCAGGGCGTCCACGTCCCTGATGTCGTCCATGGTCTGGAACCTGATGCCATAGAGCCGGTTTGCCTCGTCAGCGTCGGCGGCAGGATCCACCACTATTGGTACAATTCCATATTCTCCCAGCTCCCGATAAATGTCGATCACCTTCGTGTTTCTGGTATCGGGACAGTTCTCCTTGAAGGTAAAGCCTAATATCGCCACTTTGGCATGTTTGACCGGAATATTGGCGCGGATCAGATCCTTCACCAGACTCTCCGCCACATACTTGCCCATATCGTCATTGATCCGTCTGCCGGAAAGAATGATCTGGGAATGATAGCCAAGCTGTTCCGCCTTGTAGGTCAGATAGTAGGGATCCACGCCGATGCAGTGGCCGCCTACAAGACCCGGCATGAATTTCAGGAAGTTCCATTTCGTCCCTGCCGCCTCCAGCACGGATTTTGTGTCAATGCCCATTTTGTGGAAAATAATGGACAGCTCGTTCATAAACGCAATATTAATATCTCTCTGGCTGTTCTCTATGACCTTGGCCGCCTCCGCCACCTTAATGGAATCGGCCCGGTATACGCCAACCTCAACTACCAGCTCATAGACTTTCGCAACGGTCTCCAGTGTCTCCTCGTCCATGCCGGATACAATTTTGGTGATCGTCTCCAGTCTATGTACCTTGTCGCCCGGATTGATCCGTTCGGGAGAATAGCCGATCTTGAAATCCACGCCGCATTTAAGACCAGACTCCCGCTCCAGAATCGGCACACAGATATCCTCCGTCACACCGGGGTACACGGTTGACTCAAACACCACCACAGAACCCTTTGTCAGATTCTGTCCTAAAATGCGGCTTGCCCCCTCCACCGGCGTCAGATCGGGCGTATGATCGTCATTGACAGGCGTGGGCACCGCCACAATATGGAATTTTGCCTCTTTAAGACGGCCGGCATCCGCGGTAAACTCCACTTTGGTCTGACGGATCACATCGTTTCCGACCTCGTTTGTGGGGTCAATTCCTTTCTTATACAGGTCGATCTTCGCCTCGTTTAAGTCAAAGCCTATCACCTTTATTTTCTTTGCAAAAGCCACTGCTATGGGCATACCCACATAACCAAGACCCACCAGAGAAAGCTTTTCCTCTCCGCTTACCAGTTTTTCATATAAATCCATCTCTGTCTGTTCTCCCTTTCCGCACCATCCGGTGTTTTTTCTGTATGTTTTATCAAGAATGCAGATTCTGCGACACCTCGTCCATATAAGCCGCCGTCACAAGTTTACGGTCAAATTCCCGCTCCATCTTCTCTCTGCCGCGCCGCCCCATAGCCGCCCTCTCCTGCCTCGACAAGGAAAGAAACTTATCCATGGCGTCTATCAGTTCCGCAGGCTTTCCGGGCGTAAACCCGAATCCTGTCACACCCTCTTCAAAGGCTTCCCTGCACCCGCTGATATCGGAAGCGATTACCGGCCTTCCCGTAGCCGCGCCCTCGATGAGCGCGTTGGACATACCTTCATGGAACGAAGCTACCACAATGGCGTCAGCCGCCGCCAGATAGGTATGTACCTGCGTGTGAAATCCAAGCTGCCTCACCACGCCCTCTTTTTCCAGATCGTCCAAAAGCTCCTGATAATCCTCATCGCAGTAACCCATGATATCAAAGAATACCTTTTCGCCATGAAGCCGTCTGGCCGCTTCGATATACTCCAGAATGCCCCGCTCTTTCATAACCCGTCCCACAAAGAGAAAATGCGTCTCCTCCCGCTCCGGGTAAGGTTCATAGCTGTGCTTTTCCAAATTCACCCCTGAGCCCATGACCATCCGGGATTTTTTCACCGTAATGCCCATATTCTGAAAAATGCCCCTGTTTTCCTCATTCTGGAAAAACACACAGGCCGCCCGCCGCAAACCCATCCGATACATCGTGACAATCAGCTTAAGCAACGGCCCCGTCCTGTCGAACGCGCCGCCCAGTCCCGTAATCGTGGCAATATAGGGGATTTTTCTCATTCCCGCCGCAAAACCGCCGTAAATATTGGGTTTGATCGTGTAGGTCACTACAAGCGCAGGCTGCAATTCTTTCATTATTTTACCGTAAGAGCGGTATAACTTCAAGTCCTCAAGCGGATTGATGCCCCTGCGGTTGATCGGGGTTTTGATAATGTGACAGCCAAGCGCCGTCAGTTCCTTCTCTTTTACATCATCAGGCATACTCACCCACACTTCATATTCCGCGCAGAGCGCTTCTATAAATTCCCCCCGGAAGTCATAAAGGCCGCCGGAGGAGTTTGTTAAAACCAAGATTTTTTTCATATTTTTATCTCCGTCTTACGGCACGATCTCCTCCCCTGCCATGTCCCGTATCATCACTTCGTTATACTTCATCATGCAGATCCCTTCTTCATATTCTCCGATCCGCACCTCGTTCTCCCGCCCGGAAAGATTATTTACCACCGCAGCCGCCATATTCACGCCACAGCCGTAAGCATGAGGATAGCCGCCGCCGAAGCGGGGATTGACCTCCGAAATATGGTAAACGCCGTTTATCTGAAAAATATCAATGTCTATCATACCGCGAAAACCGCATTCCTGCGTAAAATCACGTATCATTGAAAACAGCTTTTCATCCTTAAACGACACGGATTTGTCGGTTTCCCCCGCCCGCATCTTAATCTTCTTCTTTACAAAAATATCCGTGCATTTCCCGGAAAGCATGTCCACATATACGTCGGCGCCAAACTCTGTGCCGTCCATGTATTCCTGAATCATCAGATCGTCGTAAAGATCGCAGAGCACGTCAATTTCCTTTTTACTTCCCACTTTGTTGATATGAATGCTGGCGCTGCCCCGCACCGGCTTTACAAACACGGGATAGTCGATTTCCCCGGATTCCTGCGCCCGATAAAAGGACTCCCTGTCCGCATAACACTTCGCCGTCGGTATCTGCATTTTTTGCAGCAGTTCAAACATTCTGTATTTATCAAAACAGGTTTCCACCAAATCATAATCAGAAACAACCGGCGTTACGCCCGCGGCAAGAAAGCGCTCCCGCTCCTTTGCCAAAAGAGACAGCTCCGGATCAATCAGGGAAAAAACGCCTGTTATTTTTTCTTTTTCGCAAATATCAAGTATGACGTCCAAATAGTCCGGCGCCGAAATACGGGGCACCAGATAAAAAGCGTCCGCCTCATACACCGCCGGCGCCAGATTGGAGCAGTCTGTCGCAATCACCCGGCCTCTGCCCGCAAGCTCCTTCTTAAAATACTGCACCACCTTATCGCGGGTGCCTGCGCTCAATATCAAAATATTCATGCTTTCATCCTCTCCAAAGCATTCTCACGGTTCCAAACTCCCTGTCTCTTCCAGTCGTTTCTTCCTGATCTGTGCAAAATTCCCTTCCGCCGCATTGGTGTCCTGCGCCACCTCTTCGGTATGCCCGAGCACCGTCTGTACCGTCAGCCACAATACTTTCAGATCCATGGCAAAGGTCAGATGTTCCACATACTCCACATCCTTCTGAAACCGTCTGTCCCAGTCGATAAAGTTTCTCCCGCTCACCTGCGCCAGCCCCGTAAGTCCCGGTCTCACACTGTGACGAAGCCTTTCCCTTTCCGTGTAATAGGGCAGATAGGATACAAGCAAGGGTCTTGGTCCGATTATACTCATATCGCCCTTTAAAATATTAAAAAGCTCCGGCAGCTCGTCCAGGCTGGTGGCGCGCAGAAACTTCCCAAATTTTGTCAGCCGCACCGAATCCGGCAAAAGCTCCCCCTTTTCGTCCCGCTCATCCGTCATGGTACGGAATTTACAGAGGGTAAAAATTTTTTCATCCTTCCCCGGCCTTTCCTGATGAAACAGAATCGGGCTTCCCAGCTTCACCCGCACAAGCACCGCCAGAACAAGCAGCACGGGACTTAATACGATAATGCCGCACAAAGACAGTATAAAATCCAGACTTCGCTTGATACATTTCTTATACATATAGTATTCCTCTCTCAGGATATATTATCATACCGGGAGATGCATCAAAATAACTTTACTTTCTCATCCAGCCGCGCAATCCTGCCCGGACATCCGATCCCTTTCACTATCTCGCATCCTTATAGAGCGCATAATAATCCGTCTCCATATTATCCGCATATCTTTCGTAAAACTTCTTCGCATCGTCCAGCGCTCTGTTATAAACCCTCTCTCCCAGCATCTCCTGAAAAAAATCAAGTATTTTGCCCGTGCCGATCACCCCCAGCTCCAAATCGTGCTCTTCCCTGAAAAAAGCCGCAATCTCGTCGCACATCCGGGCCTTATCCTGCTCATTTAAGATATCCATCTTTTCTCCCCATATCTCAGAACCCCATACGCCTGCTCTTCGTCCGCATTTTATCCTGCCCTAAAACATTTCCCTCACAGTACGGATAATCGCTTCCATCTCTTCCTCCGTATTCTTGATATCGCTGGGCAGGCACAGGCCTCTGGCAAAGATATCCTCGCCCACGCTCCTGCCGTCCCCGTTGTGGGGCCAGAAATCACAATTTGCAAAAACAGGCTGCATGTGCATGGGCTTCCAGATCGGTCTGGTCTCCGCGTTAAGCCTTTCATCCAGCGTATCCATGATCTTTTCCGGCGTCACTCCGCAATCCGGCGAAACCGTCATACAGGAAAGCCAGTTGTTGGCGTCTCCCTCTGTATTCATGGGATTCATCTGAATCGCGGGAATATCTGCAAAAGCCTGCCTGTACCGCTCATAAATCGCTTTCTTTCTGGCCTTGTGCTCCTCCAGATGGAGCAGCTGTCCCCTGCCGATTCCTGCCGTGATATTACTCATGCGATAGTTATATCCAATCTGGGAATGCTGATAATGTCTGGCCGGGTCCCTCGCCTGCGTAGCAAGGAAAGTCACCTTCTTCGCAGCATCTTCCTCCTTCGACACAAACATGCCGCCTCCAGAAGTAGTAATAATCTTGTTCCCGTTAAAGGAATAAATGCCGTATTTTCCGAAAGTACCTGTGCACTGCCCCTTATAGGTGCTTCCCAGAGATTCCGCAGCGTCCTCGATCAAGGGCGTTCCATGCGCCTTACAGATTTCCATGATCTCCGTAAGCTTTGCAGGCGTGCCATAAAGATGCACGCAGATCACCGCTTTGGGATTCGGATATTTTTCATAAGCCCGCTTTAACGCCTGCGGAGACATATTCCACGTATCCGGCTCAGCGTCGATAAATACCGGCGTACCGTTTTCATAAACAATGGGATTGCAGGAAGCGGAAAAAGTCAGATCAGATACGAACACCACGTCTCCCTGCTTTACTCCCAGAAGCCGAAGCGCCATATGGATGGCCGCCGTGCCGGAAGACAAAGCCGCCGCGTAGCCGCAGCCCGTGTACTCTGTCATTTCCTTCTCAAAAGCATTCACATTCGGTCCAAGAGGCGCTACCCAGTTCGTTTCGAAAGCTTCCTGTACAAACCTCTGCTCGTCCCCGTGCATTGTCGGGGAAGACATATAAATCCTTTTTTTCTCCATGATACTTATCCCTCCTGTCGATCGAGCCTGCTTAATCTGTGTAGTGATAAGTCGGCACGATCTTTTGAATCAGCGGCCTGATATCCGAACTCTCAATCTGAGACTCGTCCTTAAGCTCCTTCAACTGTGCAAAAAACTCATATTCATCCAGTTCAATCGGTTTGCCGATATGAATCATGCGGTTAGCCGTGTCCTTCATGCCCTCCTCATCCATCAGAAGCTCTTCATAAAGCTTCTCTCCGGGGCGAAGGCCCGTAAATTCTATTTTAATATCCTCGCCCACACGATACCCGGAAAGCTTAATCAGATTTTCCGCCAGAGAAAGGATTTTTACCGGCTCACCCATATCCAGAACGAAAATTTCTCCGCCCTTCGCGTATGCGCCCGCCTGCAGTACCAGAGATACCGCTTCCGGTATGGTCATAAAATAACGAATGATATCTGGGTGCGTTACCGTCACCGGACCGCCCGCCGCTATCTGCTTGCGAAAAAGCGGAATCACGCTGCCGTTACTGCCAAGCACATTACCAAAACGCACCGCCACAAACTCCGTCTCGTAATGCTTGTCAAAGGTCTGGATAATCATTTCGCAGATCCGCTTACTGGCTCCCATAATATTCGTGGGGTTCACCGCTTTGTCGGTGGAGATCATGACAAAACGCTTTACGCCGCTCATGGCCGCCGCCTGGGCCGTCTTAAAGGTGCCGAATACATTATTCTTTATGGCCTCTGTAGGGCTGTCCTCCATCAGCGGCACATGCTTATGGGCCGCCGCATGATAAACGATGTTTGGACGATATTTGGAAAAAATATAGTTCATTCGGTTGGTATTGCGCACGGATGCAATCAGTACCATCAGATTCAGATCCGGAAATTTCAGCTTTAATTCCTGCTGAATGTCATAAACCGAATTTTCATAAATATCAACAATGATTAACTGTTTCGGTTTATGGTTTGCAATCTGTCTGCAAAGCTCACTGCCGATGGAACCGCCTCCGCCGGTGACAAGCACCACCTTCCCCTGCACATAACCAAGAATGGAATCCATATCCACCGTAATGGGTTCTCTGCCAAGCAGATCCTCCAATTCCACATCCCGCAGCTTACTGACGTTGACCTCGCCGTTTACAAGCTGATACATCCCCGGCAGGGAACGCAGTTTACAGTTTGTGTCCTTACAGATATCCAGTATTTCCTTGATTTCCGTTCTGGGGGCGGAGGGCATGGCCACTATGATTTCATCCACGTCATAGATATCCGCGCACTCCACAATTTTCTCACGGCCGCCCGCAACTTTGATTCCCTGAATATACCTTCCCCATTTTCCCTTGTCGTCGTCGATGATACACTTAATGACCATGGTGGAAAAGTTGCTGTTCACAATCTCCTTGATAATCAGATTGGCCGCCTCTCCGGCGCCGATCACCATAACGGAAATCAGGTTCTTTTTATTTTGCTGCTTGTGCTTTAATCCCCGGAAAAACCGATAGGAAAAGCGGCTGGCAAAGATACAGACAACCAGAACCGCCATATAGGCCGGATAATAGCTTCTGGGCACCGCCCGGCTCGTCACCTTGAAAAACTGCAGTCCAACGGCCCCCGCCAGCATGGACAGTACGCACGCCACCACAATATTCTGTAATTCCGTCTCCCCCGCAAAAGCCCACAGACTGCTGTAGAGACGCATAATATAAAAAACAATCAGCGTCACAAGAATATTGACGGGCAGAAAATGCTCTATGGGCTGCATAAAATGTCCGGGAATTTCATCCAGATGGAAATCGTAACGCCACAAAATAGCAACATAGCTGGCCAGGACTATACTGATCACATCGTAAATCACCAGACATGTCCGTCTGTAAAACAGTTTCACATTGAAGGGTTTTCTTGTTTTTTCCATATCTGTATCCGTTTTCTTAAGCTTCGTCCTTTCGTATATCCACAAGCAGCGGCCCCATGGTAAGAAGCAGACAGTATGCAATCGGACAGCAGGGGTGGAAAATCCATTCCGTCAGCCCCGCCACCGCAAACAATAATAACAGCGCAAGCGGAAACAGCGCGCACGCCCTGTCCTCCCTGTGCCGCCTGTAGTAAATCCATGCCTGCACAAGCGTCCCGATCCCCAGAAGGAGGAATACGGCTCCCACAAAAATACCATGGTCATAGGCCACCTGTAAATAGATATTGTGGGCATGGGCCAGATAATTGCCGTCAGGCTCCATGACGCCCATATCGTCGTGCCCGTTCCTGTTAAGCCTCTCATAATACCGCGCGAATATATAAAGTCTTCCGTTTGTGTAGGATGCTTCTTCCGCAGCTTCCGCCGCCGCCATATCTTCCGCGGAAGCGAGCAGTCTCTTTGGCCCCCTTTCCAGATAGGGGCTTCTGTACTCCGACTGGCCGTCAGCCTTGCTGAAATAGAGGAACGCGTTCAGACTTTTTTCCTCCGGAATGCCAAGCACCTTCATCTGAAAGGTCTGGATAAAACGCTCCACCGTAATATAATAGTAGGAATCCATATCCCTGCCGTGCACCAGTTCCGTGGGAAAATCCTCTATCTCATGGGCCCTAATGTCGGCGGCCGCCGCAGGAACCGCCCGCTGCGCCGTAAATACGATGGGAAGGCCTACGACCACGGAAAGAGCCATCAGCCCGGCACCCCGTAAAAAGCGCCGCCACTTTTCCCGAAGGGGAAGCTCCTTTCCCGAAAAGAAGGCCATCGGAATTATCACAACCGCCGTCACAAGAATCGCCAGATATCCGGTTCTGGAAAGCGTAAACAAAAGATACATGGCGGAAAGGCCAAATACCGAAAGCTCCTTATAAGTGCCCGCAAGGCTGGGTCTTTTTCCGTAAGCGTCCATAAACTTAATAAGCGCCGCGCACACCACAAGAGCCAGATACACCGCGGAAATCGTCACGGTATGAAAATGGAACGGATAGCGGTAGTACCGAAAGTACATATAAGGCCTGTGCAGCAGACAATACCCCACCGTCAAAAGAAAATGAAGTAAAATCCCGTTTACTATATTGTGCAGCAGCGCCGCCCTTTTTACACCTGACGCCATTCGCAAATAGATAAGCGCAAAAACGCAGACCAGAAAAATCGGCCACCCTCTTGTATTGCGGAATATAATAATCAGCGCGAAAAATGCCCCCACCAGAATACCGTAGGGCACGGATATGCCGCGAACCTTTTTGTTACACAGACTCATCAGCGTATTGAGTATAACAAATCCGCCCAGAATACCCGCCCAAATCGACAGCTTCAGAGCAAGAAAATCCAATTCTCCAAAGGAGATATCAGCTCCTGCGCCAGCAGAAAAGCCATAAACCGCCGACATAACAGTCTTATAATGCAGGCCGGCCGCCACCGCTGCCGCTATCACATAGAGCACATTCTCCCAGTTAAAAAGCTCTTCCTTCTTATAGGTAACAATAAGCGCAAGCGCACAGAAAATCAACACTTGCCTGTAAGCCACCGTGTGATGAATTTCATACAGGGCGTTCATATAATTACAGCAGCCCCAGAGCGCTCCCGCAATCATGACGGACTGCAGATCATCCTTCCATCTGCCCTGCAATACTTTGAAAACCGACCTGTCCGTGGCTATTCCCGTCCTGTCGTGATTCACTGCATAAAGCGCCGCAATTACGGCAAGCAGGATCCCCAGCTCGTAAAACAGGATGGAATAAATATCTGTGGTCAGAACATGGCAGGGCCAGACCGCCGCCCCGCAGGCAATACCGGCCGCCACGATCAGCGGATTTAAGGTAAACCGCATTGCCCGCTCTACTGTAAGCAGCGTATTTCGTTCCGGGCGCTTTCCATAATAAATCCCGCTAAGCCATGTGGCAAGCACGCCAAAAAGCAGAAAAACCGCATCAAAGGCAAGGGTTTTGCCTTTGCGCAGCGGTACCTCATAGTCATAGTCCGCAATGACACACCGTTCCACATCTTCTACGCCATCGTAGGAACTCGCACTGATATAAATATTGCTGTTATCTCCCGTATTGTCGGCGTAAGCTACATGAAATTCCGACTCCACGCCCTGAAGCAGGAAATAATAATCCCGTCCCACTTCCACGTCAGTATTAATCTGTATCCTGCACCAGCCGGGAATCGACTCCATGGCTTTGATGTCGATTACCTGCTGCATCATTGTCTGCATGGATGCGTCGCGGAGCACAAAGTTAAATTTGTCCCCCCTGGTCATATCCTCCAGATAGATCTGTATCTCTTTGAGCCGGTCATACTGTGCGATAAATCTCTGCTGCACCACATGGTCCGCATTCACCGGCTCGGAAACTTCCCTGTTCCTGCTGCCGCTTGCAGAGCGCACTTCCTCATGGATCAGACGAAGCGGCCATAACGCCAGCGTCGCGCATATCACCAAAATCCAGATCGTACCGCAGATGGCTTGCCTTTTATTTAAAATTCGATTCATAAGTTTCCTCTTATCATCATCCTGATTCGCTGATAAACCATTCCTTAGTGTACCACAATCATCCTTTTTTTACAACAAATGCCGTTTCATGGCCGCCATCCCCAAAAACAGCGGCAGTCCGTACCAGAGAAACAGCACATATCTGGGCAGATACGTGGGTCCCAGAAGGACCGTGAGCCATAACAGAAAAACAGGCAGAAACGGATACATTATTTCATATCTTCTTCTGTTTAACATCCATGTAAAAAGGAAGGCGATAAACCAGAACATGGCTCCCGGAGAAAACAGCCAGGAGACAACCGGCGCTTTCTCCTTCCAGACCTCCAGAGAAAGTCTGCGGTAAATCTCGTCAAGCCATGGAATTTTACTCTCCCTGACGCCCGGCTCTTCCACCTCATAGCCAAAATAGGAATTGTCCTTATAAGTAAAAGTAAAAACCGTGTTGCCTCCGTATACGTTGATCACTGTGTCGGGATACCAAAAGCCATAGGAAGTCATAAACCATGCGTTGAGATAAATAAGCGGCTTTTTCATGCCTGTCCGCAGCCAGAGCGACCCATATTTCGCCTTATCCTCCGCAAAGGCGGCATTGTCGAAACGGTATTTAACCGGATCGGAAAGACGCGGCGTATACAGGGAAAGCGCCTCCTTGGACAAAACCTCGTACAGAATCTCCCTGTCCTCCGGCGTAAATACCTCCGGCGCATATTTGTAGGTTCTGGCCATCTGCTGAATGGGCACTGTCAAAATTTCCTGATACTCTCCGCTCTGCGCGTGGAGCGCCGTCTTTAAACCGACGTTCACAAAAAGGCAGCCGGCCACCGCGCAGGCCGTCAGAAAAAGGATCTGCCTCCACTGTTTTTTCTGCAGGAAAAGTAAAAAGGGAATCATGACAAGAAAGGCATAGAAACCGTTATTGCGAAAAAGCATCATCGCCATGCCGCTAAGCACAAAGAGGAGCCGCCAGCCCCTTGAAGTAAAAAACCGCTCCTGCGCGCCCATCTCCAAAAGACAGATCATCAAAAGCAAAAGCGCCGTCGTAAACAGCGCATCCTTGGCGGAACACAGCGTAAACATCACCACCGTAGGAAACAGACCCAAATAGAAAAGGCCAAACAGACGTATGCCCCGGGATATCCTTCTTTCCCGAAGATACCAGAACAAAAAAGCGAATCCGCCCGCCACAACCGCCATCTGTAAGACAGTATAGCAGGCAATCCCCAGATTATAAGAGCCTGTCAGCTTGTGCACGCCGCAGACCATTCCGCCCAGAAGAAGCACATGTACAAGGGGATGATGCGTGGAAAATGTTCTTGACGCCACCTGCACATACTCATCCTGCGCGTCATACACGAAAAAACCGGGGTACACCGCCAAAAATACAGGCAGCCAGCACAAAAACAACACAACAAAAGAAAGGAGGACAATATGCCTGTCCGTCCATTCGAGAACATGCGCTATTTTATCAGGCATTCTTTTCCCCGGAAAAGCTTTTTCTCCGGCCTTTGTCTTCCCCGCTGCGACCTTTGTCTGCGCCAGATCAAACAGCCGCCACAAAAGCCGTACCAGCGCCGTAAAGACAGCAGTCAGCACAAGGATGGAAGCCCATAGCCGCCAGTCCCTGACGTCCACGTTTTCCACGCTGTCCAGCCGCGCGCCAAACAAAAGCGCCGCCGCAAACAAAAAGGAAAAAAAGCCCGCAATCAGAAAGCTTCTTTTTTCTTCTTTTCTTTCCTCAGTCCCCATCTCTCTCATCCACACACTCCCTGATCACATACTGGGGCGAATTATTCATGGAAATATAGATCCGGCCGATATACTCGCCGATCAGTCCCAGCATTAACAGAATCAACCCACAGAAAAATACGAGGGAAGCCATCAGCGCGCTGAAACCCACGGGAACCGCCGGATTGAAAAACTTTTTTAAAACTGTATAAATGCCATAGAGAAACCCGGCGCAGGCAGAAACAACCCCGATTACAGTAGCTATACGAAGCGGCTTAATACTGAAAGCCGTGAATCCGTTAAACCACAGTCCCAGAAGCTTTCCCATGGTGTAACCGGAGGTCCCGATCTGACGTTCTCTGTGCGCCACCTCCACATTTGCAATTTTTTTCGTAGTGCGAAGCACCAGCCCGATCACATATGGATACGGATTCTCGTAACGAATAATTTCTTCCGCCACAAACCGCTTCATCGCAAAATAGCTGGAAACGTAGAGTTCCTTCGGCTTACCAAGCATGACACGGGTCATCAGCGCATTGACACGGCTGCCGAAATTGCGAAAAAACGAATGCTGTTTATGGGCATACGCGGCATATACCACATCGTACCCTTCCTCCAGCTTCGCAAGAAGCTTAGCCGCTTCACCGGCTGGAGTCTGCCCGTCATCGTCCAGACAGATTACCACGTCGCCGCGGGTATGGCGAAAGCCCGCCATAAGAGCCGCGTGCTGGCCGAAATTCCTGGCCAGATTCACGCCGCAGATATTTTTTCTTCCCGTGCACAGGGAACGGATCACTTCAAAGGTATCATCCGGCGAAGCGTCGTTTACAAGCACGATCTCATATTCGTACCCGGATAATGCCTTCATTGTCACGTCAATCTCTTCCACCACCCTGCCGATCGTCTGTTCCGACCGATAACAGGGAATCACAAAGCTGACAAGTTTACTCATTTTTCTCCTCCGCATCTGCGCGGCCTGATGCCGCAGGACGCATCATTTCCCACTCCTCGCATCCAAGCTCCATAAAGAGCACTTCCCGCGGGCCCTGTTCCAGCATGACCGTTTCCCGTCTGCCCTCCACCATCCGAAATCCCGCTTTCTCATAGCTTTTCTCCGCACCCGCATTATCTTCCAGAAAACGCAGAAAAATTTTTTTCAGGTGAAGCGTCTCAAAGCCATAAGCCACCGTAAGCTTCGCCGCCGCCGTACCATAGCCCTGCCCGAGGGCATCCTTTTCGCCAATAAAAACGCCGTACTCGGCCGTGCCCGCTTCCCTGTCGATATCCCGCAGATAAACGCTGCCGATATCCCATCCGGCACAGGGATTTTCGGGGCAGTCAATCCCATCCGCCACGCATATGATAAACTGCGCCACATGCCCCGGTTCCACCTGCTCCCGCAGCCATGACGTATGTCCCTTCTTCGTAAAGGGCTTCTGATATATAAAGTTTTTTCTCACAAAATCTCTGTTACGCCATGCCACAATCTGCGCCGTATCCGCCGCTGTAATGGGCCGCAGATACACTCTGCCTTCACTCATCTGCTTCTCCCCACCTGATATACCCGATAGTTTTCGTTGATTTTGCCGCTCTCCCGTATCTCCACCTTTCGGCCCTTCTCCTCGTAGAAATCCCCAAGCCAGTCCAGCCCTCTCGCGTTTTTTTCCTCCTCCGACATAATAAAGAATACCCTGCCGTCCTCCGCCAGCGCGTCGCCTGCTGACACAATGCCGAAACGGCTCAGTTTTTCACGGTACAGCGGGCTTTTACATATCCATCCCCCCGCAATATCATAATTCGCGCAGCTTCCCCTTCCCACAGAAAAAAGCTTCCCGGAAAAAGCCACGGTGGAATACACATCCTCAAAATAAAAGTTATCGCTTTGTCCGGCGCAATAGCTGTCTATCGCTTCCCAGTCCCGCTGCGCCTCCTTTCGCCTGCTCCGATCCGCGCTCACAGTCGTCAGGCTTCCCATAAGGCTCACCGTCATAAGCAGTACAAACAAAGCCGCCATAATCCGGGCCGGCACACGCCAGTCCACCCTCGGAAGCCGCCAGAGCATTGCCGCAAGCAGCACAAACTCCACCAGATAAAGGGAATGCGTAATCCGTTCCGGATCCCGCCCCCGCATCAGAATAAACATCCAGATCGCCGTTCGCATAAGCGCAAGCAGAACAAGCTGCGACAGCCGCCAAAGCAGCCGTCTTTTTCCCAGCTCATCACTATACTCATCCTTTGTCTTCTTGTATAAAATAACAATAGCTATTATATTAGCCGCATAGCCGAAGATCACAAGAAAATTATACGGCCCATCTTCCTTATGCAGGGTACGGTACACATATCTAAAAAGGCTGTCCTTAAAAACCGCCGCAAAATTCCGCCCGCCGCCAACGACGTCTACGGCATAATCCGCCGTCTTTTCCATCATCTTCGTGTCAATTCCCTCGTCCAGGCCAAAATTATAATTGCAAAGAAGCGTCTGCTGCGAAGAAGATACGCCAAGCTCCAACAGTCCTCCGCCGTAGGCATCCTGCGTCACCACATCGGGATAGAAATCATAGACCGTGGTTCTGGCATCGAAAAACCGCCTGAAATCCCGCCACTCTGCGCTGCCGTAAGCCGCCAGATCAATCACCACCGACAGCAGAAATCCAAACAGCAAAAGCCCTGCCGTCAGACCGTATTTTTTCAGCTTATCGGGCGTAAACGCAGGTTTTTCCTCCCACCATAGAAACCATCCCGCAAAACCCGCAAAGGGCAGCGTCAAAAGCAGCATTTCCGGCCGAAGCTGAAAGGCCAGAACAAGCAGCAGAACGGTTGGCACATTTTTCAGTACAAATTCCCGGACCGAAAGCCTCTCCGGCGTTGTCATAAACCAGAATACCGCCGCCGCACTCAGCATTGCGCAGGTGATCGTATACTGGGTATTGACCATATGAATCAGCCATATACCCCACTGAAACAAAAACAATGCCGCCAGCGCAAAAATCCTCTCCCCAACTTTTCGAAAAAGGTCGAGCAGCCGTATGCCCACCAGATAGAAAGAGCCAAACTGGCACAGGAACAAAAAGACGCCGTACCAGGGAATAACCCCGCACACACGATAACACAGCGCAAGCAGCGCGCCTAGAGGATAGAGCGTCTGCATATTATGTCCGTCGGGCCTGCCGCTGTAGATGCCCGCCATGATATCCCGCATCATGGTATCGTCGTTTAAATCAAAATAAAAATCAAAGCACAGCCCCATCAGAAGCGCGCTGATTCCCATGACAGCCAGTAACCATATGCAGTTCGTGTATTTTCGTTTTCTGTTCTGCTTCATGAACCACATTTCCTCAGATGTTTTCAGGCTTCGGACGCGCCTCCATCAACAGACGTCATACAACGCCTTCCCCCGCTTCGCCATCTCATCAGTTCGCAGCATAGAATGCCTTCACCTGATCCGCAATATACTCCGTCTCATCCGCCGTCAGCCTGTAGAACATCGGCAGCCGCAGGATCCGCTCGCTCTCCTTTGTGGTATACACATCCTCCCCGTGGAATCTGCCGTACTTCTTCCCCGCAGGCGCCGAGTGAAGCGGCACATAATGAAATACCGAAAGAATCTCCTTTTCCTTCAAATAGGCGATCAGCCGGCTTCTCTCCTCCATATCCTTCGTCTTAATATAGAACATATGGGCATTATGAACGCATTCCTTCGGAATATAAGGCAGTTCGATCCTTCCCTGCTGCGCCAGAGGCGTAAGCAGTTCCCAATATTGTTCCCATCTGTCAATTCTCGCCTTCGTGATCTCCTCCGCCAGCTCCAGCTGCGCATACAGATAGGCCGCGTTCATATCGCTTGGCAGATAAGACGATCCAAAATCCTGCCAGCGGTATTTATCCACCTGCCCTCTGAAAAACTGGCTCCGATCCGTTCCCTTTTCCCGGAAAATTTCCGCCCGTAAAATATCCTTTTCATCCCGAATCAACAGCGCGCCGCCCTCTCCCATGCTGAAATTCTTCGTCTCATGGAAGCTGAAACACCCGTACTCCCCAAAAGTGCCTAACGGTTTTCCTTTATAGGATGCCATAATTCCCTGCGCCGCATCCTCAATTACCATGAGCTGATGCCGACCGGCGATATCCATAATCGTATCCATCTCACAGCCCACGCCCGCATAATGCACCGGCGCAATAACCTTTGTGCGCGCCGTGATGGCGTCCTCAATCTTTTTCTCGTCCATGTTCATGGTGTCCGGCCGGATATCCACAAACACCGCCGTGGCTCCCCGCAGTACAAAGGCATTGGCGGTAGACACAAAGGTGTAGGAGGGCATGATCACTTCATCCCCCGGTTTTATATCCGCAAGCAGCGCCGCCAGCTCCGTGGCGTGGGTACAGGAAGTAGTGAGCAGGCACTTAGACGTGCCCGTCTGTTCTTCAATCCACTCGCTGCACTGTGTCGTAAAAGGCCCGTCACCGCAGATTTTTTCATTGTCCACGGCCTGCCTCATATACTCAAATTCTTTTCCTGTAAAGGGGGGTACGTTAAAGTTAATCTTCATGATTCCATTCCTTTCCCGGCAGTCTTTTCTTCCGCCCCGGTTTCTTCCATTTTACCAAAAATATCCTCATAAGCAAGCAGCATAGACCACATACCTTGCATTTCCAAAGCACTGCGTATAACCGTAATTGGTAATCCAGTCCCCCAGAATCCGCAGCTTCTCATCCGCCTTCATGGCTTCCACATCCACACCAAACCAGTCCATGGCTTCCACGTCGCCGCTCCAGTACGCCGCCACAGGCGCGGAGACAATAATAAGGGGCAGTTTTCCTCCCGCCTCGATTTCATGCATAAGCGCCTCCAGATCCCGCCTGTACTCCGCCATACGATAGGATTCCAGATCCGGCCAGGCGCTGGACAGAGCGGGCGTAAGATCCAGCAGATAAAACAGCCCCGGCAGCTCGCCATAAGTAATCGCCGCCTCATTGTTTCGTGTTTCCTCCTGCACAAAGGAGGCCAGCTCCTCCAAAAGTTCGCCGTTTTCTCTATTGGTATACACGCCCGCCGCCTTTTGGGGCAGCTCTGCCCTCATATCGCGGGGCTCTCCCCAGATACCGTCCTGAGAAACAAAGTTCGCGTGAAAGCCCACGCTCTGCACCAGAACAAACAGCGCAAGAATCGTAAAGGGCACGGCCCATACCGTTTTTTTATGCCGAAAAGCGCCTGTAAATCCGCTTCGCGCCGGTTGTTCTTTTCCCTCCCGGCTGTTTTCCGCGCTGCAAGCCCTGCCGCCCACATACAGGTCATAGGCGGTCCACAGTGTAAACGGCACGGCAAGAAACAGATTATTGATTATCGGATACAGTTTTGTATTGCTGCCAAGGGGCGTTGCGAAAATCTGCAGCAGCAAAAGCGCCGCAAATATCTTCCGCTCCCGCCCCGCCCTTTTACCGACCAGGCAATAAATACATAAAAAGACTGTCACCACCAAAAACAATACCGTAGGATAATACATACTGCGGCAGTCGTGCTCATAATAGCGGAAGGTAAACATTCCTCTGCCCCAGTAAAACCGCAGAAGCACCAAAAAGAGCGCCGCATAAACGCCCGTGCCTATAAGTTCCCCCGCCTTCTTTCCCGTAAAACCGTACGCTTTATGCCGCACCGTGACAAACACCGCAGACCCGCTTTTCTTCCCCGCCATCTTATCAATCGCCATAAAGAACAGCCACCCGGCCGCCATGCAGATTCCCGCAAAAACAAGCCAGTACAGCCCCTGCGCATAATCGCCAAACATCCCCGTCAACATGGATGCGGGCTTATAATCCGCAGCCTGATCCGTCATGGCAAACATGGTCAGCACCATATCGGGATACGCCGCCGCACCGTATCGGATACAAATGGCCATAAACGGTATGCCAAAGCCCGCCGCATAACCAAGCAGGCACCAGCCTGTAGTTTCCAAAAGCCGCCGCCATGGCAGGCTTCGCCCCTTCGTCACCGGCGCCTCCGTGCCGGCCGCGGCAGCCGCATCACATCTGGCTGTGTCAGTTATCACAATCCCATACCACACCGCCAGAATAAAAGCCGCTTGTACCACATTCGGCATCCGTACCGCCACATTGGCGCCAAGACAGATACCCGCCGCCACAAAACAGGCCGCCTGTTTTCTGCATATCCCGCGGTATAAAAGAAGAATGCCCGCCGTCATCAAAAGGTACGTCAGATAATTATACAAAATGGTTGACGGGCACCAGCAAAGCCCCAGCGCAATTATTTCCCCTGAAAACAGAAGCGGCCGCGGTATCCTTTTTTTCAGCGCGAACCACACCGTGAGCGCCGTCGCAGACTGCACAAGACAAGTATAGAACTTAATCCCCAGCAGCGTTTCCCCAAAGGGAAGCTGCATAAGCAGCCATCCCGCCACATTGGCCAGAAAAGTCGCCACCATCCACGTTCCGTCCATGGATGTAAAATACTGAAAATTGGTCAGACTGTAGGTAGAGTCCGCCACGTCAAGTCCCTGATTGACCGTAAGAAGCGGATACAAAAAAAGAATTGCCGGAAACAGTATTTTCTCTATGCAGTTCTGATATTTGCGATAAATCCCCACGTTTTTGTTCCTCTGCGCCTGTGTAAGAAAAGTCTGCAAAGCAGACTTACTACTTCTTAACGAAGCAGCCTCTGCTGCTGAGTTGTAGAAGTACTTCTCACACTGCTAACACGATATAGTATGGACAGATATCCTCATACCGCCCGTCTTTCATCCGAAATCCTCCCGGAATGGTGCCGAGCTGCTTAAATCCTATCCTCTCATATAAATGCCTGGCATGAATATTGGACGCCACCACCGCATTAAACTGCAATATCCGAAAGCCAAGTCGTCCGGCCTGTTTGATACAGTCAAGCACAAGCTTTTCCCCCATATGTAAGCCCCTGCTTGCCCCCGCCACCGCATAGCTCGCATTACAGATATGCCCACAGCGCCCTACATTATTAGGATGTAAAATATACAAGCCCAATATCTTTCCATCCTCTTTTTCCTCAACAACCCCGCAATAGCTCTGTCCTTTAAAAAACGCCGACCCCGTCTCTTTGTCCAAAAGCTCTTCCTGCGGAAAGGCAATTCCTTCCTCCACTACCTCGTTCCATATCTCAATCATAGCCGGAACATCCTGTTCCCGATAAGCCCTCACTGTCATTTCTCCCTATCCTCACCTTCTTAAATATCCATGCCCGTATGGCGTCAACCGCCGTACCCGCCGCATACACAAGCAGTACGCACCCAATCATATGCGGCACAAAAAGAAACCGTCCGGTCACTTTATCCGCCCCCAGCCATTTCATCCACTCGCAGCGCACCAGAATATGCTCGTGCAGCAGATACACACCGAAGGTATACGGCGCAAACCGCCTCACCGCCTGCGCAAACCACCCTTCTTTAACCCGCAGATTTTTAAACACATAAAACAGGGAAACCGCCCCTGCAAGACAGAGCAGATGATTGTAGGTATAAGGCATATCGGCATAGTAGACGAAGGCTTCCATGTTGGCGCCCATCGTATTGGAACACAACGCCAGCAGCCAGATCAGCAGGCAGGAGAGCGCATAGGCCCCCACCGCGTGGGACTGCTTTTCCAGCCAGGAAATTCCGTATATCCTGATATAGCCCGCCAGCACAAGCAGACACAAAAACCATCCGAAGTCATAACCATAACGATCCGTCGCCAGCCGCAGCGGAAGAATAGTCTTTTCCAGCGAAAAGAACGCCAGTAACACAGCCAGCAGGATCTGCAAATCCTTCTTTTTCATTTTATCAAGCCCCGCCGTCAGAAAGGGAGCAAACAGATACATCACCAGATAGGCGGTGGCAAACCAGTAATGCTCTGTCCCAAAAGGAAATGCAAAGCCAAGCCAGTCGTAAACGCCAAGCGCCCCTGCGGGCACAACTCCCGTCATAAGAAGAAAGACAGGGATAAGCAGAGAATAAAAAAGAACCTGACAAAGCAGAGACCATACCCGCCCCGGCTTCCATCCGGCTTCCTTCAAAAAATATCCTGAAAGCAATACATAGCAGTTGACCGCCACGATACAGAAAGCCTCGATCAGCCACGCCAAAACGCCGACCGGGTTTTCCTTCGCCGAAAAAGGAAACGGCACAGCGGCCCCGCCCTTCACCAAATAGTGAAGCGAGATAATCATAAGCATAGCCGCAATGCGCATTAGCTCAAAATTTGCCTGTCTCTTAACTGCCATTTTGTTTGTCCCGCTTTCCTGCTCTTCTTGCCAAATATGCCGTACCCCGTCTGTTTCGGAAAAATACACAGCACCCTTCTAATCAGCGTCAGGCGACGATTTTTTGAATATCCAGATTTTACTGAGCACATAGTTTGCCAGAATTACCAGCACCTGACAGACCAGCTTGGATATCTTATCGTTGATGCCGGCCATATCCACCATCACATACATCAAAACAATCTCCAGCACTTCTGTGGCCACTCTGGCTCCGATAAAGGAAATAAATTCTTTCCAGACCGCGGACGCATCTCTGTTCTGGCTCTTAAATACAAAAGTCCTGTTGGTCCAGTATGCGAACACCACCGTCAGCACCCACGACAACACCGTGGCCGCCATGTAATGCATGGCAATCGCATCCGCAAATATAAAATACAGCACATAATTCAGCACAAAGGCAAGAAAACCAAAAATCAGATAATTGATTCCCTCCTCGTGCTTCCTGTACATTCCCCATCCAAAATCCCACAACTTCTTCATTATTCTTTACCTTTCTCTGGAAATTTTCCCGGCCTGAACACGATACACCATATCGCACTTCTCAATGGTCTGTAGTCTGTGCGCAATAATAACAAGCGTCTTTCTTCCATGTAATCTGTTGATGGAATCCATGATGGCCGCCTCGGTTTCATTGTCAAGCGCGGAGGTCGCCTCATCCAGCACAAGCACCTCCGGATCCTCATAGAGAGCCCTTGCAATGCTGATCCGCTGTCTCTGTCCGCCGGAAATACGGATGCCCCGCTCCCCGATGCCGGTTTCCACGCCCTCAGGCAGACTTTTCACAAAATCATCAAGAGCCGCCTCCTCAAGGGCGCGCCACACCTTCGCGTCGTCTATCTCCTCCTCCGGCACGCCAAAGGCCACGTTCCGTCGTATGGAATCGTCTATCATAAAAATAGTCTGCGGAATGTAACCGATGTTTTTCAGCCACCCTGCATAGTTCTCGCTTACATCTGTGCCGTCCGCCAGAATGCGGCCGCTCTCCATCTGCAAAAGACCAAGCAGAATATCTACAATCGTAGTTTTCCCCGCACCAGTCACGCCCACAATGCCCACGGAAGCGCCAATCGGAATTTCCATGTCCGCATGGTCGAAAATCCAGGTTTCCGTATTCGGATATTTATAGCAGATATCCTCCAGTCGGATCTCCTTTTTAACAGGCAGGATTTCTACGTTCTGTCTCTGTCTGTAGGCCTCCGGGTCATAGGTCACTTTGCCATCGTGAATCTCCTCCTGCAGGTTATCGCTAACGCCCATAAAGAAAGGCTCAAAATAGGAAATCGACGTCTGGTAATTATTAATTCTGTTGACGCTTGGAAGCAGTCTCATGGCGGCCACCGCAAGCGCCGACAGCTGCGGCAGCAAATCTTTGATCTGCGCGCCCTGTCCGATGATCAGGACAAAGTAACCCACCATGCCCCCAATGCACACCGTCTCAATCAAAAGCCGCGGCGTCGCATTAAACAGATTATATTTCTGTACGGAATTGACATAGCCCTCTCCGCATTTGGCATATTCGTTGATAAAATAATTTTCCTTACATCCGATTTTAATTTCCTTAATCCCCATCACGGACTGTTCAATCCACTTATACAGACCGCTGTAATAATCCTGATTGTCCTGCCCTGCCCTGATCATGATGGGCTTTAACACCTTCTTGATCACAAAAAGCAAAACCACCATAAGCGCCGCCACCATTACGATCATCATGGGATCGGAATAGAGAAACAGGGCTATCACCAGACAGATAAACACAATGCACTCGCTGAAAAGCTGAAGACAGCTTAAAATCAGACCGTACATATTGTTCACATCGGAGGTAATGTTACGCTGAATGACAGAAGTGTCCGCGTTCAGATAATACTCGTAGGGCCTCTGCATAAAATTGATCATCATACGCCTTGAAGTGGCGAACTGATTCGTGTAAACGAACTTAAGCTGCATCTTCTGTTGAAAAAAAAGATATATATTTTTTATTACCGTCATGCCCACAAAGGCAAGCAGTGAAAACATGGCAAACTCAGCGTTACTTTTCATTCCAAACGCCGTATAAACTGCTGAAAGCAGCTCGCTTTCCTGCACCGCCGAAGGATCCATAACCACCGTCACGATGGGCACGATCATGGAAATGCCCAGACTTTCCAGCACGCCTCCGATCAGCATCAGAAAGATAAGCGCCACCATGGCCCGCTTCTGTCTGGCATCCAGCAAAACATTCATTTTCTTTAATATTTTTTGCATGATCCGTTTCCTTTGTCCTGACACATAACCGTTCAGCCTGCGCCGTTTGTAATCCGCGGCCAGTCGCTCTTACCGCTTCCATCCGTCCAGACTGTCACCGACTATCTTACCACATGAGCGCCTTTCGCGCAAATTCTCCACCGCAGCTCAAACTGCCGCCGCCCCTTTAATAAATGTCGTCATTTTGCCGGTGCAGTCTGGGATCTTCATACCTGTCCATAAAATCCTCCCCCAGATACACAATTTCCTCGGCAAATCGAATGTTGCGCACTACCGTAAAAACAGAGATCACACGGCGGAAGACAAGACCGTCGATATAATTTAACACCTCCATGGGAAACTTCCTGTCAAGGACGATATGTTCCGAAAAAAGCGTCTCATAATCCAGCAGGTCTCTCGGATGCGGTTTAATCAGAATCACCGACTCCGCCCCGTCTATTTGACCATATAAGTCAATGCAATCCCGGAAAATCCTTTCCCGCACGGAAAGCTCGCACAGGGGCTCTGTCAGAAGCAGTATATTTTCCTTCCCTGTAGCAAGCTTTTCCTGTATTTCTTCTATATTGGAAACAAAAAGCCGCACCAGAAGCGCCTTATCCTCCTTTGTCAGACCCTCCGCCAGCTCCTGTCTGGACTTCTCAATATACTTCGGACAGGGATAGGGCAAAACGGAAATATCGTTTACCTCCATATCCAGACAGTACTTTCCCCAGCCGTTTTGAATAAAAATAAGATTCAGGGAGGCAAGAAACGCTTTTAATTTGAAATGTCCCCTGTTGTCATAGCGGGCGGTATCATACGTGCTGATACAGTCCAGCCCATCCTCCAGCGCGTGATAATAAATTTTTTTACAGCTTAAATAATAACCGATGGGATCGGAATCGCAGAAAACGTAAATATCCTTATATTCCTTAAAATTCACAGGCACATAGGGCTCCTGCGCCCTGCCCAGAAGTTTTGTATATCGGATACGGGAAAGCAGATTGAGAAACAGATTTCCCCTGTCCACATGATACTTCATGATTTCAGGGAAATTCACATCTTCCTTCTCCTCGAACATATAAACCGCCTCAAAGAGTCCGCAGGCCAAAGCCCTCTCCTTCAAATCCCCGAAATCATTGGACATGGTGCTCATAACAAGAGCAGCTTTCCCCCGCTTTTCTCCGGGCAGATTCAGTTCCTTCAAACATGCCACATACACATGATAGTATGTGTGGCAGACATAAATTCGATCCTTCATCGTATCGTTACCCCGATCTGCGCCAGCGCCCGTTTCCCCCGTTCCATAGCTTCCGCCGGAGTCTTACCCACCGTAATCACATGCCCCAGCCTGTCATTGCTGGAATGCGTACCCTGTACGGCCTCCCCTGGTTTTTTATACAGCGCGATCTCCTCGATCCCCTCCGCCCCGTAAAGGGCATCCGGCACGGTTATCTTATAAAGCGCACCGCTTTGATTCTCCCTGGCGTGAATAAAATGAATCGCCGCGCCCTGAGATTTTGCCGGAGTAAGATCCGGCGTTTCCCCCGTGGCCAGAACAACGGAGGCGCCCACCATGTCGATGCCGGTAGAAAGGGGCACCAGCCGTGATGTGATAAAATCGCCGCCAAGCCTTGCCGCCAGCTCTACAATCTTCGGGCCTTCCACTGTCACCTTTATTTCCACATGAGCGGGCGCATTTTCCATGCCGACGGCCCTGACCGCCTGCGCCGCCGTCTCCCGAATCTGTTTCTGCGTCTCCGCCCCCAGCCTGCTTGGCTCGCAGTGGGCCAGCTCCACAAAATAGGGAAGCGGCGTGATATACTTATCCGTAATCGCCAGTACATGGGGCTCGCCCTCAATCACCATAATCTCAACGCTGACCTCCGGCCCCTGCATATATTCTTCCACCATTACGATACCGCCCCGGGAGTTTTCCCGGCTGTAGCGGTAGGTCTGCTCTTTCAGCTCACGGAAATTTTCCGGCTCGTTTCCTTTCTTCGATGTGTCCAGAAGCACTACGCCCCGGCTGCCCGCATTGTCCGCAGGCTTTACGATGCAGCGCCCGCCAAATCGGTCTACCGCTGCAGAAAACGCTTCAAAATCCGCCGCCGCATAATATTTCGGTATGGGCACGCTGCACTCCCGCAGGCGATCCCGCATTTTACTTTTGATGGTGGCACAGCATGCGTTCTCGTAGGAAAGATCCGGACGCTTTCCCAGCCTTTCATTGACATAGGCCGCCGTCCGCACGGGACCGTCGCTGGTCGAGGTAATTACCACATCCGGCTGATACAAAAGCGCCTGCCTGTAAACCTCCTCCTGATCCAGCGTGCTGACCACCAGCTTTACGTCCGCCAGCTCAAAACCAACTGCCGTTTCGTCATAATCCACTAAAATGATCTGATAGCCCAGCTCCTTCGCCTTTTTTATGGCCGGTACTTGAAGCGCGCTGGCTCCCAGAATCATCATCTTTTTCTGCTTTTCGCTCACTTTTGTCTTCTCCATCCGGGCACATGCCTTTACATACAATGGACATAGCCCCAAAACTTCCGGCCTTTCTCAAACGTCCGCCTTCCTAATCATGGCGCTCATTCCACATATTCCCAGGCCATGGGCGTTCCCCTTGGGATGGAAACACGGGCTTTTTTGCCAAGCACTTCCTCATAGTACATGGGCGCCATTCCGAAGGCCGGACGTATGGACCGCAGATTTTCCGGCGTAAAGACTTCCCCTGCCCCGATATCCTGCGTCACAAAGAGGGAACGGCCCTCTTCCCTGCTTCTCTCCTGCTTCTCCGTCAGCTGATAAGTTACCCTGCCAAGGGCTTTCTCCACAATCCGTATCTCGTCCGCCATCTTTTTAAACTCCGCCGGTTCCATGGAAAAGGCCGCATCCGGCCCGCCGTCCGCACGGGAGAGCGTAAAGTGCTTCTCCACCATCCGCGCGCCAAGCGCCACCGAAGCCACCGCCACCGCAGAGCCCATGCTGTGATCGGACAGTCCCGTCATACAGTCGAAAACCTCCGCCATATGAGGAATGACCCTGATATTCATATCCTCATAGGGGGATGGGTAAGTAGACGTGCACTTCAAAAGTATGATCTGATCGTTTCCTTCTTCCCTGCATACTCTGACCGCCCTCTCGATATCCTCCAGATAAGCGATCCCCGTCGCCATGATAACCGGTTTCCCAAGCTTCGCGATTTTTCGAATTAACGGAATGTCCCGAATCTCGAAAGAGGCAATCTTATAGGCGGGCATATCCATTTCCTCCATAAAATCCACCGCCGTGAAATCAAAGGGAGAAGAAAAGCAGTCCATTCCCAAATCGTTTGCCAGCTTCACAAGCCTGGGCTGCCAATCCCATGGCGTAAATGCCTCCTGATACAGCTTATAGAAAGTGGTGCCGTCCCAGATCGTTCCCTGCTTAATCTGAAAGTATTCATTTTCACAGTCCATGGTAATGGTGTCCGCCGTGTAGGTCTGGAGCTTTACCGCATCCGCGCCCGCCGCCTTCGCCGCCCGTATGATGGCCTCCGCCCTGTCGTAGTCCTGTAAATGATTGGCTGACATCTCCGCCACAATATAAGTCGGCTGCCCCTCTCCGATCAGACGGCTGCCAATCCTGATTGTATCCTGTCCCATAATTACCTCCATGACCGCGCACCTGCTTCCCGCATCATCCGAAATTTCATTTCCGCCAGCTCCAGATCCGACGGATTATCAATATCCTGTACTTCCGTTTCCGGCACAATAATGGGCATATATCCGTCCGGCAGATCGCCCTTGCAGGCCCGATACCGCTCCACATGGTAGCAGTAAAACTGGCCGCTGTCGTGATATACCGGCTCTAAATCCTGAGACCGTTTCATGGCATTCTCAGGATAACAGTACATAAGCTTCCCGTCCCGGATGGCCATACCCCGCTGGGGCGGAAAAGAATAACGGACTACCGGCATTACCCCGGAGGCATCCTGCTCCACCAGAAGTTTCATTGCCTCTGTGAGCTTCTTTGCCGTCACAAAAGGCGCAGTGGGATAAATGCAGGCCATGTAGTCGAACGTCTCTCCCCTTTTCTCGTAAGCCGCAAGCACTTCCATCAGCACATCATCCGTACTGGCAAAATCACCGGACGTCTCCTCGCTTCTCATAAAAGGAACCGCCGCCCCCGCATCTTTGGCTATCCGCGCTATTTCCTCATCATCGGTAGACACCATAACTTCACGGAAAATCCCCGATTGCAGGGCCGCCTCAATACCGTAGACCAGCATTGGCTTCCCCATAAATTCTTTTATATTCTTTCCCGGTATTCGCTTGCTGCCGCCCCTGGCTGTAATAATCGCCACCGCATTCAACTCTGTTCCCATGAAACGCCGTTTCCTTTCAGACTTGTTATTCCTATTCGTTATTGTAATATCCAGTCCGTGAAATGTAAAGGAGTCATCCCGTTTGCCGGATTACGCCCGCTTCCAATGCTGCAAAAGGCTCTTCTGCGCCCGCTAATCACCCTCTGGTATTCCTGCGCCAGATAAATTAAAAACGGCCTCCCTGTTTTCCGGCAGGAAAAGAAACATAACAAAAGAAAAATCCGACAGAAACTGTCCTGAACGTGCAGAATGCACATCTGCTAGAATTTCTCTGATGAATTACTATATTTTGTGTCTGATACTCGTTTTTATTTTCTTACGTTCCATATTTTGTTACGCTTCACGTCATTATGTTATTTCATAATTTTTTCTACATCCAATTGTTTCATGCAAATTCCATGGATATCTTTTACACCGTACATCTACAGCCTGACAATCTCCTCCGCAATCCGCGCCGCGCCCTGTCCGTCCGTCACCAGGGAAAGCGCCTCTTTCATGCGCTCTCGAAGCGTCGGGTCCGCAAGCAGTTTTTTCAAATTCCCGCAAACCGCCTCCAGACAGTCTTCTCTGCTTTTCCTGATATCCCCGGCATAGAGCATACGCTCCTCTTCCCCGAAAAACTCCCTGTCGTACTGCTGATTATCCGCCGCCTGAAAAAACACCGTGGGAACGCCCATTGCGGAAAGTTCAAAGAGCATGGTGCCCGCCGCGGAAACCGCCGCGTCGCATACCGTCATCAGTCCCGCCATGTCCTTACAGGGACAGTGAACCTTCACATTCGGATGCTTTCCGGCAAAATCCGCAATCTCTTTCCCATGAGGATGAAATTCGCCCACAACCGTGTGAAAAACAACGTTTTCAAAACTTTCGTCTTCCGCCGTTTTCTGTAATATTCCCAAAAGCGCGTCCTGCGCATCGCCGCCGCCGCTGGCAAGCAATACGGAAAACTGCCCGTTTTGCTGCTCCCCGCCGCCCGCGCACATCTCGCCCGCTTTCTCATAATCCGACAGGCCTTCCGCCTTTTCCTGCACGGAAACTTCCCGCGCAAACTCCTCCCGCAGCGGCACATAGGCCGTCCCCAGCAAAAGCCTCGTTCCGCTTTTGTAGGTCTCCTCATAAGGGAAGCGCACATGGTAAGCGTTATAATTAATCAACATGTCCACAGGACAGATCGGATCAAAGCAGTCGTCCATGCGGACAAGGCGCACGATGTCCTTCAATCCTTCAAAATAAGCCTCGGTAGCCTGATAGGAATCCACAAGAAGCGTCCTGATACCGGCCATGGTCAGTATTTCCCGAAGTCTTGGCAGCTCCTCCTCCATCCAGTCCCATCTTGTATGCAGGCAAAGCTGCTCCATGCCCGCCTGTGAAATCATCTCGCGGGGCCAGTCATCCGCCGTCAGAAACAGAACCCGGCATCCCCTTTTTACAAGCTGTCCGGCAATGGTAATACAGCGCATCACATGTCCCATTGCAATCACCTTGTTGGCATCCACCCGAATCCCGATTACCGGCTGGTTTTCAAACAGGTTAAGGGTCTGCACAACCCTCTCCATCTCCTTTTCGCCGTATCGCTGGTCTATGGGAAGCGCAAGCATATGTTCAAAGATATAGTCTTCATCCCCCTGCATTTCGTTTTTGTTCTGTTCGCCTACCGGCCAAAGCACCGGCGCATAAATATCCCGCTCACCCAGAAATCTTTGCAGTTCGTTCCTGTCTTTTACATATACGGGAAAATAGAGCGGCGACTGCGCCTCTCCTCTCAAAAAAATCGGCCAGAGTCTTTTCAAAGAACTGATATTATCATATAAGTACTCATAGTTTTCCGCTCTCTTCTGTCTCGCCCCCTCCTCATCAGCCAAAGACAGAATGTGTGCGGACAAAAGGGAAATGGCGCGCACTCCCTCATATCGGTCAAGGGCCTCCTCCTGCGCACGGTTTTCTGTCAGAAATGCAGTCTTACGAATCTGCTTTTCTTCCTCCGTCAGATCTTCCTTCCTCAAATATTCCCACTTCTGCGCAAGAGGGGTCAGTCTTTCTTTCCCGTAGTCTTCCCCATCCCGTAAAATGTCCGTCGCAAGCGGCAGATCGGAAGCCGCAAATCCTCCGTCGGGAACCGCGTACCATTTACGCAGGCTTCCCACCACAAAATCCGCGTCCTTTCCCGCTTCCTCCAGATAATAGGACTGGGTTACATCCTCCATCACCATGATTCCGCTTTTTCGAAGCGCCTGCATCTGCTTACGCACAACTTTGCAGGTATCCGCCCCGTAATATGGATGTATAAAAATAAGACCGGGATCACATTCCAGAGAAAGCCTGAAAATTTCCTCCCCGGCCGTTTCCAGCGCCCTGTCCACGGAATAAAACGCCAACTCCCAGCCCCGATGCAAAAACGGCAGAAATACCGAATCGCACATATAGGCCGGCATCAGGCAGCATTTCGATATATCAGGGCGCTCACGCTCCAGGCTGATCAGGGCAAGTTCTATCGCCTCTCTGCCGGAAGCCGTATAACACTGGTTCTTTTTTCCGTACTTCTCCACCTGCGCAAGATGAAGGGTACCGATTGTACCGGCTTTTTTCGCCTCATCCGGATTCACTTCAAAAATACTTCCGATCTCCACAGTATTCCGCCCCCTTTAACCCCAGATTTTCAACGCTATATTCCCAACCTTTTTCTCAGTTTCCGATATGTCCACAATAACTTATAATAACCCATAAACAGAACCGTAGACCGCATCTGCATGCGGATCAGCTTTTTCTCCTCTGCGCCCGTCCGCTCAAGGTAATAGGGATTTTCCTGAAAATCCGGGAATCTGCACCGCATTTCTTCTCCCAGTTTTTTGACAAACTGATACTTTGTATGTTTTACACCCGCCATATAGGTAAACAGCGTATTCACATAAAAGAGCAGGGTAAAGCTGTATTCCAGCTCCGTACGGTATTTGTCCAGATAATCATGACGCTCCGCTTCCCGAAGCATCAGTCTTCCGGCTTCGCAGCGATCCTCGCAGCGTTTCTCGGAAATGGTATGCACGGTGGAAGCCTCATGCTGATAATAATAATATAACGGTTCTTCCAGATATTCGAAATGTTCTGACAAAATCAGATAAGAATTGCCAAGCGCATTGTCCTCATAAAAAATATGTTCGGGAAACCAGAGGTCATATTTTAAAATCATGGAACGCCGAAATATCTTGACAACCAGACTTCCCCCGTCCAGAATCAGGCTCCTTTTTTTCTCGTCGTCCAAAACGCCGGCCTGACTCCTTTTATTATTGCGCACGATCTGTCCCACCTTCATGGAATGCTCCGATGTAAGGCAGTAATCGCAGCCCGCCAGGTCAGCCCCCGTCTCCTGCGCTTTTCCAATCAGCCGCTCGTACATATCCGGCGTGATCCAGTCGTCGCTGTCAATAAAACCAATCCACTCGCCCCGCGCCCTCTTTATGCCCTCATTTTTAGCGCCGCCCTGATGCCTGTTCTCCTCCAGATGAAAGGCGCGGAATTTTTCGGGAAACCGCTTCTCATAGGCCTGTAAAATTTCCCACGACCCATCCGTAGAACAGTCGTCCACCGCAATGATCTCATAATCCGTCACGGTCTGCCGCACAAGGGAATCCAGACAATATTCCAGTTTTCCGTCAGCCGCCATATTATAAACCGGCACAATAATGCTAAGCTTCAAGCGTCTCCTCCCCCTCAGCTTCTGATGAGGAATCATTGTCAGTTTGAATTTTTCCTGCACGCAGCTTCAAGCTCCGCATCACGCACAGATACAAACACAATAAAACCGTAATCGCAGACACCACATTGGCGATTACAAATCCCGCTATCGGACCGTAGCGCACATAAATCCGATGCTCCGCCCCGTCCGCACGAAGCGCAAACCGCATCCGGCCGCCGTCACCCTGCGTAATTTCCAGGGGCTTCCCAAGTTCATCGCTGGCACGATATCCGAGATAATTTTGCATCGGCAGCTCGATATAAGCTTTGGATGACGTAGCGGTATACGACACCGCCGCCTTCGTCCCCTCTTTCCTGTAATCATGCACGGATACGGAACTGATATCGGATACGACCACGCTTCTGATCAGTTTTTCATCCACCGCCCCCGGCAGCCGCCACTCATGCGGGTAAAATAAACCGGTACTGGTTCCCAGCTTGGTCTCATGCCCTTTGGAAGCCAGAGCCGCCGCGTTTTTATAAGGCACATGATTATTGTCCGCAGGCACGGTAACGATAACCAGGAGATTGAGTCCCACCAGCATGGCAAAAACCGCATTCCGATAAGGCTTTATCAATTCTGAACGCTCCAGAGCCGCCGCTCCCACAAAAGTGAAACAGGCGGACGCCGGTCCCAGAAAACGCCATGGAAATTGCAGCATCGTGGCAATATTGCTGAAAAAGGGGCTTGCCATAAGCGCTCTGCTCGGAAAATAGCCTGTAGCCATAAAGACAAGCGCCGATCCAAGCACCAGCAGGTAAAGCAGAAAGCCGTCCGTTTCCCCCAGCTTTTTTTCCCGCTCACATAACAGATAAAACACACCAAGCCCCACGCCGCCAAGCAGGGCCAGTCCCAGAGAAAAATACTGCTTGTTGTACAGGCTCAGCGTCTGCGTCATATTGGAGAGATTAATGGACTGCTCAAAATAACCGCTCCACCGCAGAACCTCTTTATTTAAATTTTCCCTGTAATAGTAAAACAGAAACGGCGCCAGATACCACGCATTCAGAAGAACGGTAAGTCCCGCCGCCTTCAAAAGTTCCACGTACCGCTTATCCCGCACAATGCGCACACAGTACAAAAGCGCCGTAAGGGCACAAATCGCCGCAACATAAGTCACGCTCAGGATATGGCTTTGCAGCGCGCCCGAAAACCCGATCACAAGATAATACCATTTTTTTCTGTCGCCCATGACAAGATGATAAAGACCCGCAATCACCATGGGCCAGAAAATCAAAGCCAGCGTCTCCCCCAAGTCCCCCCGCGACAAAATATTGGTAAACCGATAAGGCATAAGGGTGTAAAACACCACCGCCAGCAGCACGCTCCGTCTCGACTTCACTACGGATTTTACCGCCACATAAATACTGCACGCCGAAGCCAGATTTGACAGAAAAATCAGCACCTTGTATGAAAATGCCAGAGACATCCTGCAAATTCTTAAAAACGCGCCTATATATAGAAACAGATAGGGATACATGGCGTTCATATAGCCGTTATTTTCCAATCCCTCGGGCAGAATATTGACAGGCATCTGTCCGTCCAGTATGCCGTCCTTAAGGCCCTCCAGTCTGGCCAGATGGTAGCAGAGGTCATCCGCATTATAGAGGTAGGTCTGCATCAGCGGCGTGGTTGCAAGTATCGTCACGCCCAGAATCACACAGCCGTCCACAAGCATCCCTTTCGGAATCCGCTCCCTGCCGCCATTGATATACCACCAGCCGGCAAAATGCAACAGTAAAATGACCGCGATCATAAAATAGGTGTCCGCATAAAAAAGCGTGTGCGGTTTCAGGGAAAGCTCCTTCACGGTAAGCCCGCCCTTTCCGCTGTAATTAATGCAGACCTCCAGCTGCTTGGTGTCCCTTGAAACGGTAAAGTCCGCCGTAAGCTCCGTCTTCCTCGGATCAATGGGCCAGGCCGCAATCTTGTCGCCCTGCTCCCAGAGCTCCAGCACATGATCCTCCCCCTCCGTAAGATACCGCAGGTTCACCGTATAACTGCCCTTATTCATGACATAACCGGGCGTATGCGCCACCACGCCGTTTCTGGCCACGGACTCCTGCAATACCAGCGCATCCTCCGCATCAATCAGACCTACGGAATGCTGCAGCTCAACACCTTTGTAAACAAGCGGCTGTTTTCCTTCGTCTCCCACCCAGAGAAGTATTACCAGCAAAACCGTCAGTACTACATATATAATTTTAGCTTTCAGTGATATCTCTTCTGTCATCTTATATCCTTTATCTGCGTAAGCCACGGACATCTCTTCCGTTTTATACGCGATAGTAATTCACAATCTTTTTCACCGCCTCGATCACGCTCTCCACATCTTCATCGCTCATTGCATAGTAGAGCGGCAGGGACAGAATTTCTTCATAGAGCTTCTCGGCATGGGGACACAAGCCCCGCCTGTAGCCCAGCTTTTCATAATAGGGAAAATAGTACGTCGGTATATAATGCACATTGCAGTGCACGTTTTCCGCCGCCAGCGCGTCAAAAAACTGTCTTCTGTTAATCTTTAACTTCTCCGGCACAATGCGCAGAATATATAAATGTCTGGTCGTATCCGACTCCGGAATCTCCCTCTGTACAAACAATTCCGGCATCTTGCGGAAGGCCTCGTCGTATCTCTTTACAATTTCTTTCCTGCGCGCGCTGAACATGGGCAGCTTATCAAGCTGACTGATAATAAGCGCCGCCTGCATATCCGTTATGCGGTAATTATAGCCAAGCGAGATCTGCTCATAATACCATGGCCCGTCGGGCTCATGCTCCATCAGCTTCTCCTCCCTCGTAATGCCGTGCGCACGGTACAGAAGAAGCTTTTTATACAGGATTTCATCATTGGTCAGGACGGCGCCGCCTTCGCCTCCTGTCACCGTCTTAACCGGATGGAAACTGAACGTAGTCATGTCCGCAATCGAACCGTTGGGCCGTCCCTTATAAGTCGTGCCGATCACATGCGCCCCATCCTCAATGAGCACAAGGCCGTGTTTTTTACAAATCTCCCTGATCGGCCCCAGCTCCACGGACTGTCCTGTGTAGTCTACCGCCACCACCGCCTTCGTCCGGGGCGTAATCGCCGCCTCCACCTTGGCCGGATCTATGTTATACGTCTCGGGATCAATATCTGCAAAGACAGGTCTGGCGCCGCAGTAGAGCGCGCAGTTTGCCGAGGCCGCAAAGGTTATGGGCGTAGTAATCACCTCATCCCCCTCGCCCACGCCGGCGCAAAGAGCCGCGATATGCAATGCGGCCGTACCGTTTGCACAGACTACGGCATATTTGGCTCCCGTCACGTCGCACAGCTTCTTTTCCAGCTCGCCAATCTTTGGCCCGCAGGTAAGGTAATCGCTTTTCATCACCTCCACCACGGCCTGAATATCCGCCTCGTCTATATATTGATGTCCGTAAAATATCGGCGTCTCCCTGACAGGTGTTCCGCCTTCTATTGCAGGTTTTTCCATCTCTTTTATTTCTCCGCCCTACTTTTCCAGCTCCACATCCTTCAAAAGCCTTCGAATATCCTCCACGCTGAGCCATTCCGCATTGTTATCGGAACTGTAATGGAAGCCCTCGGCTGCCTTTTTCCCGGAAAGATCCGGCTGCTGTCTGTTATTCCAGGTCATCTGCGGGTATACGATAAAGTGCTTGTCATATTCATAGGTGGTAGCGGAATCTTCCGTAGTCACCATAATCTCATGCAGCTTCTCTCCCGGCCGGATTCCGGTCTCTCTGATCTGACAGCCCGGCAGCATGGCCTCCGCCAGATCCGTAATCTTAAAGGAGGGAATCTTACTGATAAAGGTCTCTCCCCCGTTGGCCTCCGCCAGCGCCTTAATCACCAGCTCCACGCCCTGCGTCAGGCTGATCCAGAATCTGGTCATGCGCAGATCAGTGATGGGAAGCTCCTTCGCGCCCTCCTGAATCAGCTTGTGGAAAAAGGGAATCACAGACCCGCGGCTTCCCGCCACGTTGCCGTAACGCACGATGGAAAAATTAATATCCTTCGTTCCCACATAAGCGTTGGCCGCCACAAAGAGCTTGTCCGAGACAAGCTTCGTCCCACCGTAAAGATTAACGGGATTCACCGCCTTATCGGTAGACAGCGCCACCACCTTGCGCACGCCCGTATCCAGGGCCGCGTCAATTACATTCATTGCGCCGTGAATATTGGTCTTAATGGCCTCGTTGGGATTGTACTCACAGGCCGGCACCTGCTTTAAGGCCGCCGCATGAATGACATAATCCACGCCCTCGCAGGCCCGCTTCAAGCGCTCCAGATCCCGCACATCGCCAATGAAGAAGCGAAGCTTTTCCTCGTATTCCTTAAACTCATTGGCCATCATCCACTGCTTAAATTCATCTCTGGAATAAATGATAATCTTTTTCGGTTCATAGTGGGTCAGCACATACTTGGTAAAGCATTTTCCAAAGGAACCCGTACCCCCGGTGATCAGTATTGTCTTGTCCTTTAACATATTGTATTTTCTCCTCTTAAACAAAATCCCGGCCGATGCCGAGCTCTTTAAAGGCCTGTTCATAAGGCGCCCTGCAAAGTCCTTTTTCCGTAATAATACCCGTAATCAGTTCATGATCCGTCACATCAAAGGCGGGATTAAACACCTTCACGCCCTCCGGCGCCATCCGTTCCCTGTACCACATCTCGGTCACTTCCTCGGGCGCCCTCTCCTCGATGGGAATCTGCTCTCCCGTGCTGATTGTCATATCTATGGTAGTGCTTGGCGCGCACACATAAAACGGAATCCCGTAATGCCTGGCAAGCACCGCTACCCCCGACGTACCTATCTTATTGGCCGTATCGCCGTTTGCCGCCACCCGGTCGCAGCCCACAAAGACGATATTCACCTGTCCGCTCTTCATCATGGCGGAAGCCATATTGTCGCAGATCAGCGTAGTGTCAATTCCTGCGCTGCAAAGCTCGAAAGCCGTAAGTCTTGCGCCCTGTAAAAGCGGCCTTGTCTCGTCACAGTATACCCGAAAGTCCTGCATCCCATGCTCCAGCGCAATATACATGGGCGCTGTGGCCGTGCCGTATTTCGCGGTGGCAAGAGTTCCCGCATTGCAGTGGGTGAGAATGCCGTCGCCCGGTTTCAGCAAACCAAAACCGATCTCCCCGATGCTGCGGCTGATAGCCGCATCTTCATCGCGAATGGCCTGTGCCTCGGCAAACAATATTTCCTTGATCTCATCAACCGGCCTGTCCTTATGCGCCCGCAGCGTCCGCTCCATCCGATTAAGCGCCCAGAACAGATTCACAGCCGTGGGCCGCGAAGACGCCAGATACTCCTTCTGCTCCAGAAAGGTCTGTAAAAAGGTCTCGTAATCCTGCGTCTCTATGCGGGAAGCCGTAAGCGCAATCCCGTAACCGGCGCAAACCCCGATGGCCGGAGCCCCCCTGACTCTCAGAAACTTTATGGCCTCGTAAATATCCTCTATTTTCTCTACCCGCAGTACCTTCACCGTGCCCGGAAGAAGCGTCTGATCCAGTATTTCCAGACAACTTCTGTCCTCGGATAAAAGAACCGTGTTAAGCTCCAATGCGTTCATACCTCTACCTCATATTCCTACATTATAGGCAGTTTTCAGGGGACTGTCAAATTCCCGTACCGTAAAAGCCCGGCTGCCTGCCTGTCCTATTCCATGCGCCGCCGTTCTCTGCAATGATAGCTTTCGATGCAGTATTTATGCAAATACTGCAAATACTCCCACGACAGCTTATGATTTCCCGACGCGATCCGCATACTCTGCGCCTCTTCCTCCTTCAAGTCGTCATATCGGGGCGTATAACTCACCACAGCGTCCGCATTCGCAATCACAGGTTCCGTAATCGCATCCTCGCTCGCCGCGGAAACAAAATACACCCTGTCATATTCCATAAGCTCATCCGCCACAGCCCAGACGCACCACTCTTCACCGGGCTTGTACACATAAACAACCGGGATATCTGCCGCCGCCTGTTCTCTGGCAAGAGCAACCGCCTCCCCTGCCTGCGGATATAAAAAGGCCACCCGGTCCGAATGCAGCCCGCTCAGATCAATAAACAGGCAGACCGCCGCCACAGCCGCAGGCAAACACCGGTGTCTGATCCGCGCAAGGCTTTGCCACATCCCTTCTATCGTCCAGAAAAGAAGTAAAATGATGATTCCGTATATGGGCAGCTGATAGCGGTTCGAAGTATTACCCAAAAGAAGGGCCGTTTTCGCCACCGTGAAAAAGTAGCCGGCAGCCGTAAATAAGAGCATTCCATAAATTATCCTGCCAGCAGGCTGCCAGCCTCCGTCTTCATTCATCCCCCCGCTCTGTCCGCCGCCGTCCGCACGCATCCCCCCGCTCTGTCCGCCGCCGTCCGCACGCATCTCCCCGCTCCAGACATCCGCTCGTCTCCTGTGTCTTCTGAAATATACCGCCAGAGCCAACACCACGATCAGAAGCAGAAAAACGGAAAGCAGATTTCCGAATACATATTCATCCAGCAGATCAAAAAAGAAGCGAAACCGGGTAACCGTATTAGACAGATCAAAAAAATTTTCCGTCGCCTGCGCGCCCCTCTGCCCCCGAAACATCTGCCCCAGACAGGCCGGGTACGTCAGGTATGCCAATATAAAAGCTATGCCTTGACTGGCCCCATACCGCAGACAGTTATACAGGTTCCTGTCTCTCCACAAAAGATACGAGCAAAAAGCAATCGCCATAAAAAAAAGAAAAAGGAAATAATAATACTGCGTCAGAAAGCCTACGTAAGTCACCGCCGCCATGGGCAGCAAAAGCCTGACCGCGGGCAGCCTTTCTCCCCGCCCTTCCTCGCTTTGCAGCCTCTGCACGGCCCGCACATGCAAAACGGCGCAGAGCAGTACAAAAACCGTGAGCATTTCATACATCCTGATAAAAACCACGCCGCTCATAGCCGCCGGCGTCAGACCGTAAAACAGCGTTACAAAAAGCGCCGTCTTCCCACTCCTTTCGCAGACCAAATATGACAGATATGTCAATAAAATCAAATTAATCCCGTGAAAAAGAAGGTTAATCGACAAGCCGATCCATTTCGAAAACACGCCGGGCACAAGGGAGGCCGCCGTGTGGAACACCCAGTAATACATGGGCGGATGCACATCCCAGGACTGCACCTGTTTTACCAGTCCGTACTGAAACCGCTCTCCGGGAAGCACCACAAACTCTTTCCGATAGGTTTCGCTGTCCATCCATTTTCCATCTTCCACATAAAAACCGTTGGTACGGGCCGTGGAATAGTAGGTGTAATACTCGTCCTCGTGAAACCCCTGTTTCAGCGTACAGAAATAAAAGGCCGCCGCCATCAGAACCGTCCAGACCGCCATAAAGCATATCAAATATTTTGTTTTCCGTCTTTTGTCCGTCATCTTCGACCCGCTTTTTCCGTAAGCTTCATTTTTATTCCGTGCAGCCTTCTCACAGTCTTGGGCGCAGCTGTAAACAGCAGCAGATACACCCTGTTTTTCTTTGTCAGATACGGATTTTTCACAGTATCCGCCACATGTCTTCTCAAATATTTCCTTACCTCCCGGTAAAACCCATTGTCCGTCCGCATCTGAGAGACGGGCACGTGCAGCATATAATCCATTCTCTGACAGAGATTAAAACGAAGGGCAGCCCTGTGCAGGGCAGGATATTTTCTGTCCACAAGCTCCTGCACCTTATCCGCATTGTCCACAATATCCAGAAATACACGGGAGAAGCTGTCCTTCGTCCTTTTTCTGGTAGTGCTCTCTCTTCTGCATACTACATGATATCCCTGTCCGGGCAGAATATATACGCCCGGAATCTCCTGCAATATTGCAATAAACAGGAGAAAATCCTCATTCAGTTCTCCCTCGGGAAAACGATGCCCGTCAAAAATTTCCCTTAAGAAAAGTTTGGTACAAAAGGAGCAGTCTCCCCGATGCATGAGCAGCTCCCTCAAAAAAGTCTCCGAGCTGCAAAACCGTTCCTTCTCAGGCGGCATGCAGATATCGGGAAGACGGCCGCCCTCCTCGTCTACTTCGTCGCGGGAAATCTGCACCACAGAATAGTTTCCTTTTTCCAGCGCCGCCGCCAGCTTTTCATAGACATCCGCATCCACATAGTCGTCGCTGTCCACAAAGCCGAGATAATCGCCGGTGGACAGATCAATACCCACATTGCGGGCGGAGGAAGCCCCGCCGTTTTTTTTATGATGCACCCGGATTCTGTCATCCTGATCCGCCAGCCGCTCACAGAGCTGATCCGTACCGTCCGTTGAACCGTCGTCAATCAGCAAAATCTCCAGATTGGCGTAGGTCTGCGCACAGATGGAACGCACACACCGTTCCAGACAATCTATGGAATTGTATACCGGCACAATCACACTGATTTTTTTTCCGTCCATGTCTGCCTTTTTGTCCTCGTCTTTACCGTGGTTTTATGACAGGCGCAGGACTCAGCGGCCCTTCCTTTTCCGGCACGATTTTTCCCTGCCGCAGCCTGTCCGAAAATTGCAAAAGCGCCGCCGCCGCATGCTCCGCATTCCACATATCGCGGATTGTCTCGTAAGCCGCACGGCCCATAGCCCGCCTCGCCTCCCAGTTTTCAAATAGATCAAACACCAGCGCCTCCATCTCGTCATAGCTGCCGCTCTGATAGAGAAGCCCGTTTTCCCCGTGGCGAATCAAAAAGGGCGCTGCTCCTACTCTGGCGTCCACTACTTCCACACAGCCGCTGTTCATCCCCTCGTTGACCACCGCGCCCCATCCCTCCAGATGGTTGCTGGTAAAAAGGTGAATATGGCATTTTTCCATTACATCCCGCACCTGTTCCGGTCCTGTATACCCGTAAAACACAAAGGACTCCGAAAGGCCTTCTCTTCTGATTTCCTGCTTAAGCGCAGCTTCCATTTCGCCCCCGCCCAGCATATGGATACGAAAAGCATGTCCGTTTTTTTGTAAAGCCGCACCAAGCCGCACCGCATATTCGGGATGTTTTAACGGGATAAAGCGTCCCGCCCAGACAATCTGTAACGGTCCCTCCTTCGGCTTCATGGCCGCAAACGCGCCGTCGCCGTAAGTCCGCAGCTTTGTAAAATACCCCCACTTAAAAAGCTTGTCAGGATATGCGCCGATCAGGTGAAAATCGGACGCGGCATATGCGCCCGCACAGAGCATACAGACATTCTCTTTCCGATATCTGATATGCTCCCTGTATTTTGCAATAAGTCCTCTGGGAGAAACCGCCTTCCACTGCCCCTCCCTGTAAAGCCGTTCGCTGACGCGAAGCGTTGTCTTCCCCGACTGTAATCTTGGCGTCACAATATCTTCTCTGCCCGTCCAGCCGAAAAGCACCACGTCGCTCTCCATAATTCTTTTCAGGCACTCGTATTCATCCTCATAAAGGCACATGACATAGGGTATCTCGTTTTCAGCCACACCCCATCCCATCTCTACGCGCTCCGCCTCCATGGGCATGGTCTGAATAAAGGCAAAGCCCTTTCCAAGCCTCTCATAAAGCGCGTCGCAAAGAGGAATCTGGTGGTGATTGATGTAGTTGGACACAAAGGTAAAGGTCATTCCATCATCTCCCGGTAAATATGCATCAGGCGGTAATAATTCTGGTCAGCGTCATGATTAATGCGGGCATGTTTTCTTGCATTATCGGAAAGCCGGTCCACAATCGCTTCCTTTGTGAATATTTCAATAATGCTGTCCGCAAGCGCATCCACATCCCCGGGCGGATATAGAAACCCGTCGCCGCCGTCCGTCAGGATATTATGTATGCCGCCCACATTGGCCGCCACACAGGGTACGCCCAAAAGCATTGCCTCCCCTACGGAATTGGGAGAATTTTCAAGAGCCGAAGGACAGACGAAAACCTGACAGCTTAAATACTGCGCCTTCATTTCTTCAGCATCTATGCGCCCAAGCATAAACACCTTTTCCTCCAGATTATTTTCTGTGATCAGCTTTTTTAAATATTTGCCGTAAGCGGGCAGCTTCAACACATCCTTCCAGGTCTCCGCCTTCAAAATGTCAGCTCCCGCCACATACACCTCCGCGTCCGGAAATTGCTCCAGAATTTTGGGCATCGCCTGCAAAAGATAATGAAACCCCTTTAAAGGATAGTCGCCCTGGCTTAAAAAAATGCGGTGGGTCTGACAGTTATATTTGCTCCACCTGTCGCGATAAAATACACTGCGCAGCGTTTCGTTCAGGAAATGGTATGTGGCGTCGGGATTGATCTTCGCCGTCTCCTCCCTGTCAAAATCGGTGCGGCCCGCGATATGGCCGACCCGCTTAATCGCCTCGATCTCATATTCTCCGCGCTTCTCAAATTTTTTCTGCTGCTGCCTGATACTGTCCTTTCTCACCCTGTCACGGAACGTGCTCTTTCTCTGCACCTTTACAGGCAGATCCGCCATATATACTTTCGCGATTGCAGAGATAATACCCTGAATGCCCACAAGCGTCCGCTCCGGCTGGTCAAAAACCTTGATTGCCGCAAGGGCATGGGGAAATTCCGTGCCAAACACATGCAGAATATCCGGGTCAAAGTCATTGATAATAAGCTCAAGTTCCTTCTCCAGTTCCATATCATAACGCTCCGGCGTAGTCAGATCCTCCACGAACCCGTAACAGTGGCAGGAAATATTTTCCCCCAGCTGCATCACCCGGTCAAATTTTCCGAGAGACTCATCCACAGGAAAAGCAATGCCAAGCTCGATGCGGTTTCTTTCCTGCTCCATCACAACCCGGTCGAGCAGACCGGAAAGCCATCCCTCCCTGTTGCTGCAGGGAAGATTTAACCGCTTGGCAATCGCCGGAATCATAATGTTACACACCCATAAAACCTTCATTTGTATCTCTCCTTCCCTATCACACCTCAGTCGGCTTTACAAATCCGGCCTCCGTATATCCTTCTTTTCATCTTCTGGTAAAATTTTGCCGTCGCCTTATTCTTCGCCAGATACGTCCGAAGGGGCGCCAGCGTGGCAAGCATAATCAGTCGATAGGTTATAAGCTGTCCCCGGCTCATATATTTTTTCACGATATGCCTGTGCTCCACAACGGAACGCCTTCTGTTCTCCCTCGTCTCCGAAAAGCCGCCCCCTTCGTAAGCGGCCACCGTAACAGGCATGTAATGGGTTTGGGCATGGACCCTGTAATAACACCAGAGAAAATGCTCATAGTCCGCCCGCACCTTATAGCATGTCCGAAATCCTCTCTTTTGAAGAAGCCGCCTGTCATAGAAGCAGGCCTGATGGCAGGGTACGTTGCGGTAACAGGCAAAGTCGTCTATTCTGGGATTAGACATGACCAACTCTTTTGTTGCCCTCTCTCTGATGTTTCCGTAGAAAATCCCCGCCCGCCTGATTTCGGATTGCGCAATCTCCTTTTTGACCTGTGCAAGAACCGTCTCGTCTTCAAAATAGTCTCCGCAGTTCAGAAAGAAAAAATACCTCCCCCGCGCATGAACGACCGCCCGGTTCATGGCGTCGTAAATACCCGTATCTTTTTCCCTGAAAATTCTGAGCGTTTCTCCCGCGTCCGCTACGGCAAGCCGTTCCACCGAACCGTCCGTGGAAAAACCGTCCTGCACTATAATCTCGTAATCATCCTCTGACTGCGAGCGGATGCTCTCTATCGTTTTTTGAAGCTTTTCGCCGGCGTTGCGGCAAACCACAATAATACTGAACGTCATTCATATTCCTCGCTTTTCTTTTGTCCGGGCTCTCGCCCTATGGCTTTTTCGCCGTGCTCATTCGCAAAATCGCATCTACGATGCTTCCGTCTGCTCTGCCGTAAATCTGCACGGCTCTGTGCTTTCGTCAATTCACATCTGACAATATATTCACCATATCATGAAAGAAGAAGGTCCGATAGGGCAGAATCAATACCCCGTCACCAGCTCCCTTTCTCAAATACATCGCAAAGTACAGCACCGCCGCAAGAATGATCCCCATTCGGAAAAGCCGCCGCCATTTCCTCGACGGCACCGCTTCCAGCAGCATCGGCAAATACAAAATCTGGCTCACCATCAAATAATATCCGATCCGCGATATAATCGGCAGAAAGGAGCAGAATACATAAAGAATCAGCGCGCCCAGATTCAAATAGAAATAAAACCAGAACCGGCGGTTCCACAACGCCTCTTCCCCAGACCTGCCGCTTCCGGCATAATCCGCCGCCCTGCGCCGCGCCGTTTCCTTCTTCCGCATCAGATACACAATTCCCGCAAACAGCAAAACCGCACCGCATCGCAAAATGCTGATATAGCTGGTGCCGCCCTCCAGATACTCCGTATCCTCATAGGTCGGATACAGAAAAACCACCAGCTTCAAATAGTAATCCTGCATAAACAAAAAGGTGGTGCAAAAAAGAGCCGCAATGGCAAGCTGCCATTTTTTCCATGCCAAAGACGCCAGAAAATAGAGCGGAATCACTACCAAAAGCGACTTGTGAAAAGCGGAGCCCAGAAGAACCAGAACGACAAACCGCCCCCACTGCCTGCGCATCACAAATTTCATGGAATAAAGCGCCATTGCCAGCGCCAGATAATACCGCACCGTGCTGAATGTCTGAAAATAATATCCAAGCGTCATGAACAGGAAAAAAGCAAGACCGAACTCGTCGCTCTGCTCATACAAAGCAAGGAGAAAAAAGAGCACCGTCACAAAAGAATAAAAGGCAAACACCAGCAGGAAATTTTCATATCCCGACAGCCCGTATACAAGCTTCACCAAAAGATTAAAACCGATCTCCGTAGGCACATAGGCGTTGCAGTTGACAAGATGCATAAATTCCACATATCTGGCATAGTCGTTCCCTACATTCAATCTGCATGCGGAAAGCAGAAACAGAATAACAAAAATCGCCGTCAGGCAGATCCTGTTACAAAGCTGCTGTCTGGTAATCTGATGGAATTGTCTTTTGGAACGGTTATCCACAAGTGTTGCAAGAAACGCTGTGACTGCCGCAACCGTGATATAAATCATCATCTGCCACGCGCCTCCCTCACGCCGGTGCGCATGATACGAAACGCCCTGCCTACGGAAATCTCCCGGCACATGGTCTCTCTGTGCGCCAGCAAAAACCGGAGGGAAAGCGGCAGCGCCAGCTTCCCGTAGAGGTAATGATAAAGCACGCCTCTGTCGCGGAAAAACTTTTCATGATAGCCGCTAAACCAAGTGGATTCTCGTTCCTTTTCCTCCCCGATACATGCGGTGTGCGCGTAAATGCGAAGTCCGGCCCGCAGACAGTCCCGCAAAAACAGGCTGTCTTCTCCGTTACTGTATTTCGCGCCGCCGCCAAAAAGAAGCGAATAGTGGGCATTCGCTCTGCGAAGGGCCGAAAGTCTGGCCGAAATGCTGTAAGCCGGATATCTCCCGTAATTGCGGTAAGTGATCCGCCGCACTTCCCTGTTCCAGTAAGTTCTGCGCGCAGGCGCAACCTTCACGTTAAACAGAATCATATCCGCGTCGGGAAGTTCCTGATAGGCCTTTGCTATCTGCGCCTCGTAGTCCGCCGCCAGCACGATATCCTCGTCGGAAAAGAGCACCACATCCCCCGACGCATGCAGAAGCGCCGTATTGCGGCTGAGCCCGACGCCCCGCTCCGGCATGAAAAAGCACTTTACGCTTCCCTCTCCCGCCGCAAGCATATCGCAGGCATACCGGTCGCACTGATTCACCAGCACCGCATCCGTATGAATATTCATTTGTGAGATAAGCTCCGCCGGCTTTTTATCAACCGCAGAGATCAGAACCTCCAATTTCATAGCACACCCGGTTTCTTTCCCGTCAGACCTTTTTGCCTTCTTTCTCACTGCCAAAGGCAAAGCTGCCGTAATATCTGCGCAAGAATTTTAAATCCGGTTGCCGGATCTCCACGCCCCGCAGCCGGCATTGCTGGTTCTTAAGCATTTCCCTGACATAAAGCGCATAAGCCGCCGGTACGGCGCCAAAAGGCAGGGAAAGGATCACGCATCCCGCCTTGCGCATTTCCTGCAATTTTTCCTCCGTCGGATTTTCTTCCCCGCGCACTTCCCAGATAAACAATTCGCCGTATTTTTCCCTGAAAAATGAAAGATTACGCTCATAGTCCTGCCGCAGCGCCGCCGGCCCTTCCTCATCAAACCGATAGCCGATAAACGGTATGTCCAGAGCGCTTTTGATATCCCCAAGCACCCGAATCCGATCGTCCATCACATAATAAAGGGATATCCCGAGAAGACTTATAAGCAGGCCAAGCGCCGCCCCGACCAACACCGCCTGGGCCATCCGGCTGTCCGCCACTACAAGCTTTGCCTGCGTAGTCTGAATCGCGTTGATTTCCAGAAATTCCTTTGCCTGCGTTCCATAGCTCTCAAGAGCCTGCACCGCCGCGCCAAGGATTTCATCTGTACAGGCCGCCGAATTTGTTGTAACCGTCAGCGTGAGAATGCGGATATCCGATAAAATTTCCGCCCGTAGGGACGCCGCCACTTCTTCCCTGTCATAATCCGACGAAAGATTTCCCATTGTCAGGTTCATAATCGGGTCGGCCGCCATCAGGTCATTCCAAGTGTAACCGTTATATGCCTGATAAACCTCGCCCGTCTCATCCGCCGCAAAGTCAAGCTGTATCTTTGCATAGGCCTGATACTCCCGCTCCGATTCCGGCACCGTGCGCACAATCGTATAAATGACCGCGCCCAAAAGCGCGCCCCCGATCACCGCGCCCAAAAGCGCCGGAAGCCGTGACAGCAGGCAGAGCATATACTTTTTGATATCCATTCCCTCGTCCGCACAAGTATTCCTAATCATCCGTCCATACCCTTTCTGACACACATCCGGGCCGCCTCCCTTTATTTCATCGCCGTCGTCTGATCCTGCTCAACGCCTTCCGTACTCTCAGGCTTAATCAGAATCTTTAAGGTGAGCAGCATCAGCTTGATATCCAGCCACACGGAATACTGCTCGATGTAGGTCAGATCCAGTTTCAGCTTATCGTAAGGCGTCGTATTGTATTTGCCGTATACCTGCGCGTAGCCTGCAAGCCCCGCCTTCACCTTCATGCGGAAGGCAAATTCCGGCATCTCCTCCATATACTGGTCAATAATCTCCGGCCGTTCCGGTCTCGGACCGATAAAGGACATCTCCCCCTTAAGGATATTAAGCAGCTGAGGCAGCTCGTCTATTCTGGTGGCGCGGATGAATTTTCCCACAGGCGTGATGCGGGAATCATTCTTTGCCGCCAGTCTGGCCACCCCGTCTTTCTCCGCATCCACCCGCATGCTCCTGAATTTCAATATATAAAATTCTTTTCTGTCACGGGTGCAGCGGATCTGTTTATACAGCACCGGCCCCCCGTCGTAAAGCTTAATAGCAACGGCCGTAATCAGCATAAAAGGCGAGGCGATAATAAGAAGGAGGATCGAGCAGAACAAATCAATGCTGCGCTTTGCCACCCGCTGTCCCACCTTAAGCGAATACTCTCTTGTCAGATAAAGGGGCGTATCAAACAGGTGCATCTGATCCGCTCCCCGCAAAAGCACATCGGAAATCTTCGGCATCGTATACACCCGCATGGAAATACTGTAACAGTATTTAAGCAGGGCGTTCCTGTCCACGGCCGGAATATCCCACAACGCCACGGCGCCGTACCCGCTTTGTATCTCCTTTTTCAGGGCGTCCATACCGCAGGAAACATTTATACATTTTTTAATTTTATATTTATCCTTTCTCGTCTCAAACTTCGCCACGATGGAATCCACAGGCCGCTCGCCGTGAATGATCAGCACCTCTCTGGGCGGAAAAGCCTTGTAATAGCCGGCGTTGCAAACAAATACCCACACCCCGGCAAACAGGGTCTGCAAAAGCATGGTCCACACAATCGGTCGCACATCCACCACCCAGTTCGCCATCAGCGAAATCTGAAAATAGGAAATGACATTGACAATAAGCAGGGAAAAAATTTCCGAGATAAACACATCCACCGGTTTCAGATAGCCGATCTTCAACGCGCCGTATGTAGTCGCGAAGAAAAACAGCAGTACAAAATAAATTGCCAAAATCAGCACATGTCCCTTGAAATAGAATCGAAATCTTCTGTGCTCTCTCAAAAACGGATAGTACGCCTCCAGCCAGAAATACGCGTAAATCGCCGTCTGAAAAATCAGCCCTATGAAAGAAAGCTGTAATATAATCAGCCTTTTAAAGGTTTCTACTTTTTTCATGATGTTATATCCGCCTCATTGTCGCTCTGTAAGCCCAAAACACAAAATAGAAGACGCTGGACAAAACAGAAAGCTTCTCCTGCCTGCGGTACAGATTCCAGATTCGTTTCACCGCTTTCAGTTTATTGGAAGACAGGGATTTTAAAGGTCTTCTGTAAATTGCAAGCACTTCATCCAAACCGCAGGCCACATGCCCGGCCCGCAAAATCTGCCACCAGGTGGCCGTATCTTCACTCTCCACCTGCGGCATCCGTATCAGCTCATCCGGCACGGCCTCCCTGTCCAGAACTACGGTTGTGGTAAAAATAATCGTCCGTGACAAAGCCTCCCTGTAGGTCAGCCTGTCCGGCACATGCACCACCTTTCCCGAGGGCTTAGCCGCTTCATCTCCAAACTCATAGGCGGAAAAGGCAAAGCCCGCCCCTCTTTCTTTCATAAAAGAAAGCTGCTTTGCAAGTTTGTCCAAACTCCAGACATCATCCGCATCCAAAAAGGCAATATACCGTCCCTTTGCCAGACTGAGTCCCGTGTTGCGCGCTTTTGCCGCACCTTCATTCCTGTCCTTGCAGATCAAAAAAATGCGCTGCCCTTCCCCGCACCGATATTCTTCAATCCGGCCTATGCCCGGGGGCAGTTCCTGTATCGAATGACGCTCACAGGCAGACAGCGTCTGTTCTATTATCATGACGCTTTCGTCCCCGGAGCAGTCGTCTATAAGCAGCAGTTCCCAGTTTTCATAGCTTTGGGCCCGCACCATCCCGATGGTTTCCGCAACGTACGCCGCCGCGCAGTATACCGGCACAATAATGCTGACCAGCCCGTCTACTCTGTCTTTCAATCTTTCCCCCTAATCCCTGTCAGCATCCGTCTTCGTCTCTTCCCTGACCAGATAGATCGGACGCCTTTTCACTTCCATATAAGTCTTGGATAAGTATTGCCCGAGTATACCAAGACAAAACAGCTGTACGCCGCTGACCATCATAATAATGCACACAAGAGAAGGCCAGCCCGACGTCGGATCGCCGAACAGAAGTTTTCTGATAATTGTCACAATAATAATGCCAAAGGCAACAAGACAAAAAAGCACGCCCATCACGGAAGCTATGGTAAGCGGCGCTGTGGAAAACGCGATAATCCCCTCCAGGGAATAGAGAAACAGCTTCCAGAAGGACCATTTTGTCTCGCCCTTCCTGCGCTCCACATTCTCGTACTCCAGCCACTTTGTCTCATAGCCGACCCAGCCGAAAATCCCTTTGGTAAATCGGTTGTATTCCGACATGGACAGAATCGCATCCACCACCTGCCTTGTCATCAGCCGGTAATCTCTGGCGCCGTCCACGATTTCCGTTCTGGAGATTTTGTTCATCAGGCGGTAAAACATTCTGGCAAAAAAGGAGCGGATCAACGGCTCCCCCTTTCTTGTCACGCGTCTGGTCGCCACCGAATCGTAACCCTGTTCAATAAATTCATACATCTTTGGCAGAAGTGAAGGCGGATCCTGCAAATCCGCATCCATCAACACCGCCAGATCTCCCCTGCATTTTTGCAGACCGGCATAGATCGCCGCTTCTTTACCGAAATTGCGGGAAAAGGAAACAAGCCGCACTCTGCCGTCCTCCTCATGAAGCTTTTTCACCTCTGCGGCCGTCCCGTCCTTCGATCCGTCATCCACATACAAAAGTTCAAATTCTATCTGCTTTTCCCGAAAAAATTCTGCATTTTTACAAAATTCATCATAAAAATCCCTGACATTTTCTTCCTCGTTATAGCAGGGCACAATGACGCTCAGCAATTTCATGGCCGCCTCCATATCACACATAGATGGATTTATTGTACCACATTTACATAAAAAAAGGAAGAGACGCGTCTCTTCCTCTTCCACTCTATATCAGGTCGTTTTTTAACCGTATGTAATCCGCGACAACCGCAATGTATTCGCTGTTTGTCGGTCTGGTATAATTCTGATCGTTACTGTAACCAAACAGTTCTTCAAAAAGCTCGCTGTTGCCCCTGTCCCATGATACCTCAATTGCATTGCGGATCGCCCTCTCAATCTTGGTATCCGTAGTCTGATACAATTTCGCCAGATCAGGATAAAGAAGCTTCGTTACACTCCCCACCAGCTCCATATCCTCCACGCACATCTGCACCGCGCTGCGCAGGAACTGATACCCTCTCAGATGAGCCGGTATCCCCAGCTCAAGCATAAAATCGGAGATCGTTTTCTCAAGCTCTCTTCTGTCAATCATATTCTGTTGTGCCATTCCCCTTCTACTCCTTTGCATAAAATGAAATCGTGTCGTTACGACAAATGTAGTTTATCGTCCCTTTCGACATAATATCAAATATGCGTCGCACTGTAAACGGTAAGTTATCGCACAAAGAATAGCAGGCGTTATAATCTGGCTTCCTGCACGTTTTCCTTAAACCAGTCGTAGGCTAACTGTACGCCCTCTTCCAGCTCCACCTTATGGGTCCAGCCAAGGCCGTGCAGTTTTGTCACATCCGTAAGCTTCCTCGGCGTGCCGTCAGGCATGGTCTGATCCCAGACAATCTGTCCCGTATATCCCACCGTCTTTTTCACCGTCTCCGCCAGCTCCTTGATCGTAACTTCCCTGCCGGTGCCGATATTGACGTGCTGCTCCCCACTGTAATTTTCGAGAAGGAACACGCAGGCGTCCGCCATATCGTCCACATATAAAAACTCCCGCAACGGCGTGCCTGTTCCCCACAGTATAACCGCCGGCGCGCCGTTTACTTTCGCCTCATGAAATTTTCGAATCATAGCCGGCATCACATGGGATCCCTCCAGATCATAATTGTCATAAGGGCCGTATAAATTCGTCGGCATACAGCTGATGAAATCATCCCCGTACTGCCGCTTATAAAACTTACACATTTCAAGCCCCGCAATCTTCGCAATGGCGTATGCCTCGTTGGTCTCCTCCAACGGCCCCGTGAGAAGCGCGTCCTCCGGGATCGGCTGGGGCGCCATCCGGGGATAAATGCAGGTGCTTCCCAAAAACAGAAGTTTTTTCACCTGATACTCATGACAGCAGTGAATCACATTACACTGGATCTGCATATTTTCGTATGCAAACTCCGCGGGCGTCGTATTGTTCGCATTGATGCCGCCCACCTTGGCCGCCGCAAGAACCACCGCATCCGGCCGCTCCTCTTCAAAGAAATCCCGCACCTGCTGCTGGCTTGTCAGATCAAGCTCCCCGTGCGTCCTGCCGATGATATTCGTATATCCTTTGGCCTGCAGGGAACGCACGATTGCGCTGCCTACCAGACCTCTGTGACCCGCCACATAAATTTTGTCTGTTTTATTCATACCGCCATCCTCCATTATATTATCGTTTTTAACTGCATGATCCGCTAAACTTAAGCTCTTAAACCTTTAACAGTCTATCACAGGACAGGCCGTTTTACAAGAGAACCGGCCCCGCAAATCCATGTCCCATCCTCACCTACAGGCCGCCCAAAAACCTACAGACGCCCTCATCTGTCGGCTCTGCGAAACCCGTCTTTCATTTCCTCGCCCAAAAACGCAATCCGGGCTTCCACAGGCGAAGAGGGAAACGCCTCATAGCCCGTCCGGTCACCTTCTGTGGGGCAGTAAAAGGTAACGCCGTTTATCTCGTAGGCATACGTCTCATAATTTTCATAATCCTTCTGTACAAGCCAATAACCGTTTTCATAGGAGTCCGCAATCTCCCGGCCCAGCGCAAAGCCCTTGTAAAAAAGCAATAGAACCACCGCCGCCGAAGCCGCCCTGCCTGCCATAAACCGCCAGCCGGCGCTGCTTCTCCATCCGCCGCGCCGCCCTCCAGCATCACCCCGCGCCCCGCCGCGCCCTTTTGCCGCCTGCAAACCGCCGGCGGAATACAGCACAGCCTCCAGAATACCGCCGAATACCACCGCCGGGCTCAGATACACCCAGACACAGCCATAACGCATTAACGGCGAAGTACACAGCCAGAATACAAAGGATGCCGCCACCGTGCCCTGTACGAGCAGAAGCGTCCACCGCCTTTCCCACCAGCCGAAAACCATGCCGGCGCCATAAACCAACAGCGCCGCAACCGATACCGCCGCCAGAACCACAAAAAGCTTATCGCTGCCGGCCAGCGTCTGAAACCAGCCAGACAGCCACCGGCTCATGGGAAGGTCATACTGCAGCACATCCGTGTAGCCTCTGCCCCACACCTGTATCTCCCTTGCGTCATAATCCGCCATGCCTTTTGGAATTTTCCAGGCCACATCAAACAGGTCGATCTGTGTAAAAGGATAAACCAGCCATCCTGATATAAGGACATTTCGAATAAAAAAGGGAAGCGCCGTGACCACGCCAAGCCCCAGATAAACGCCGGTTTCTTTCCATTTTCTGCCCCCCACAAGGCAGACGGCCGGATAAACGGTAAGCAGAAGAATAAACGCCGCAGACAGCTTCACCGTCATTAAAAACACACCCAGCACACACAAAAGCCCATAGGGAAGAATCGTCCGTTCTTTTGCCTCACAAAGATCCAGAAACCGTATCACAATATAGAATGCCAAAAGCACCATGAAATAATCTGAAGCCGGGGAAATCATCTCGTCATAAATATTGACCAGATAGTAGGCGCACATCACCCTTGCAAAAACACTGGCCCGAAGCCGTCCCCTCCCCAGGGACCTGCCCATTTCCAGACAGACCGCCGCCAGAAGAAAAGCCAGAAGCCCGGCGCAGCAGTGAAGGGAGGTTTGGCCCAGAAAAGCCATGCTGTAAAGGGCTGACAGGGCGAAAGCCGCGCTGTTGTAAGCCAGCCTGCCATGCAGGTTTCCAAGCCCTTTTACCAATCCGTACTCTTCAATCCAACGGATGCTCTGGGCATGATAAAGCCCCGTGTCATAATGAATCATCCCCCGAGAAGTCCCGTAGGCAAAAAACAGAAAAAGGCCGAGTATCAGAGCCCCCCTGAAACACAGCCGTCCTTTATTTCCGTTACGCCACTTTATAACGCAGTGCGACAGCATCTGTGCAAAATCCGCCCTCACCCGCCAGAAAACGCCAGCGCAGAAGGCCAGAAGCAGGAAATTGGCTAAAAGCCCCACCCCCGCAAACAGGCTGAAAAACTGCGCGTATACCGTGACGCAGACAAGCCCGCACATGAAAAAAGCGTCTTTATATTTCACCCGATAGGCAAAGTGCCGCGTCAAAAAACGCAGCACGCCATATCCTACAATATACGTAGTTATTATTATATAAATCCAGTTTAAAATTACTGACGCCATACTGTCACTTATCGCTTTCGCAAAATATCAGACGTTTCCACATTACGCCTTTTCCCTGTTCTTATACTCTTCACAGCTCATTTTGGCAATCTGCCTCATATCCGCATCCATCATCATGGCTACCAGCTTTTTAAAATCCACCTTCCGTTTCCAGCCAAGCTCCTTCTCCGCCTTTGCGCAGTTGCCCCACAAAAACTCCACCTCGGCCGGGCGGTAAAACTCCGGATTAACGTCTACCAACAGGCGGCCGTTTTCCGCATCGTAGCCTTTTTCGTTCACGCCGCTCCCCTCCCAGCGAATTTTAACGCCAAGCTCCGCAAAAGCAGCCTCCACAAACTCCCTGACCGTATGCGTTTCATTGGTGGCAAGGACAAAGTCGTCGGGCTTGTCCTGTTGCAGCATCAGCCACATGCCCTCCACATAGTCGCCCGCAAACCCCCAGTCCCTCTTCGCATTCATATTGCCCAGAGACAGCTTTTCCTGATTGCCTGCCACAATGTTGGCGATGGCAAGGGTGATTTTTCTTGTCACAAAGTTCTCGCCTCTTCTGGGAGACTCATGGTTAAACAAAATGCCGTTGCAGGCAAACATATTGTAAGATTCCCTGTAATTTACCGTAATCCAGTAGGAATATAATTTCGCCACGCCGTAAGGACTCTTCGGATAGAAGGGCGTCTTCTCGCTCTGGGGCGCCGTCTCCGGAATGCCTCCAAAAAGCTCCGATGTGGAAGCCTGATAATATCTGCATGTCCCGCCGTTTACGCGAATCGCCTCAAGAAGCTTCAAGGTGCTCACGCCCGTAGCCTCCGCCGTGTATTCAGGCACTTCAAAGGAAACGCCCACATGGGACTGAGCCGCCAGATTATACACCTCCGTAGGCCTGATCTCCGCAATCAGCCGCATCAGGTTACTGGAATCCGTGGTATCCGCATAATGGAGAAAAAATTTGACTTTATGATAATCGGACGCAATCAGATGATCAATTCTCGCCGTATTTGTAATACTGTGCCTGCGGATCAGGCCGTGCACCTCATACCCCTTGTCCAGTAAAAACTCCGCCAGATAAGAGCCGTCCTGCCCTGTAATGCCTGTGATAAGAGCTGTCTTCTGCATATTCATTTTCCTTTCCGACTGTTTTCTTTCATCAATATGGTATAGTTTCTCATAAAAAGCGCCGCCTGTAAAGAAAAACCATCCCCGCGTTTTCAGCCTTCCCCCTTCAAGTATGCCGCAATCGCGTCATGCCAATCCGCAAATTTAAAATCTGTCGTCATGCGGAACATATAATTATCGAGAATCGAATACGCGGGCCGCTTCACTGCCGCGCCGTACTCCTCGGAAGTGATTGCCTCCACCGCCGTCTTTTTTCCTGCCAGCCTGAAAATTTCTTCCGTAAACTGCGCCCAGCTGCAATCCCCTTCACAGGTGGCATGAAACAGTCCGTAATTTTCCGTAGGAAGCAGATACGCCACCGCACTGGCAAGCTGCGCCGCGCTGGTAGGAGACCCTACCTGATCCCGCACAACCCGCACCTTATCGTTTGTTTCACTTAACCGGAGCATGGTTTTTACAAAGTTCTTTCCGTCCCCATAAAGCCACGCCGTGCGCAAAATGAAATGTCTGTCGCTAAACTCTTTTACAAACATTTCACCGGCCAGCTTCGTTCTTCCGTAAGCTCCCTGCGGGCCCGTCGGATCAGTTTCCCTGTAGGGTCTTGTGCCGTTACCGTCAAACACATAATCCGTGGAAATATGCATCAGCTTCGCACCCGTCTCGTTCGCCGCAATACTTAAATTCCGCGCCCCCACAGCGTTAATTCTAAAAGCCAGATCCTCTTCCTTCTCGCAGGCCTCCACCGCCGTGAACGCCGCACAGTTAATAATCGCATAGGGCTTAATATCCCGCACAAATTTCATCACGTCGTCCACCTTCGTGATGTCCAGCTCCCCCACATCCGTGTTCACCAGCTCGTACTCTGCGCTGTCTGCGTATTCCAGATTAACGGCCCGCCCCAGCTGTCCGTTACAGCCCGTCACAATTATTTTTTTCATCCCGTATCGTCCTTTCAATAGATGATGTTGCTATTATGTCATTATATTCCACTATCGAAATAATCGCAATCGCTTATTTCCTCCTGCATAAGTTTTGGTAAACTGCCAATATTATAGTTTATACCAATTATTTCAAAACTTTCATAACCCTGTATGATAATGGAGGAATCTATGGCACAGCGTATCCCGAAACATATCGGCATCATCCCGGACGGCAACCGACGCCAGCCTGCGCAAAACGGACAGACTGCCGTAAATTTTCTTGTGAATTATGGGTGGGAATGGGATATGAGAAATAACTGGGCCTCCCGGGATATCCCCAGAATCGACCTCGTCATACGCTGGGGCGGCATGCGCCGGCTGTCCGGCTTCCTGCCGCTCCAGACTGTGTATGCAGATTTTTATATTGTAGACGACCTGTGGCCGGATTTTCAGGAAAAGCAATTTCAGAATGCGCTGCAATGGTATCAAAAGCAGGACGTCACTTTAGGGGGCTGATTTTTTCGGATGACAGACGCCGCTCATGGCGCAGCCTGCGCACCCGCAGCCGCAGGATGATTTTCCTTTTCTCTTATTTCTCACCATACTGGCTATTGAGACTGCCACCGCAAAAATCAATATTGCACTGACGACAATTGTCGCCATATTTTCCATAATCCATGCCAGCATGGAAATTCCTCCTGTCCTGTTACCGCTTACCCGCCGCATTCCTTCGTCCCTTAGACCGCCGGTTATCTCTACTGCTTCTCCCAGTACTCATATCGTTCCAGCACATCGTCAATGGCGTCCTCGCCATACTTCCAATAAGCATTATACTCCTTTTGCAGCTCCTTTTTTTCTTCCCCGGAAACAGTTCCCGATTCCAGATGATATAATTCCGTCAGGTACTCCATCTGCTGCCTTGTCTCCCGCTTCCACTGTCCAAAGCTGATCCCTGTCATAACCGCAAAAAAACACACGCCGACTGTCACGGCAAAAACCATGCGCTGCTCGAACCTCCACCCCCTGTACAAATGATCAACATACGCCTCATTGGCTTCTGCGTAAGACAGATACAGCTTTATATATCTGACCAGATCAAGCTGCACGTCCAGATCTATTTCCCGGCCGGCCATTTTGCTGACCCGCTTGTGAAGCTGTTTTTGAAAGCTTCTCCCCTCTTTTCGAAAAAAACGGTCCGTGCAGAAAGCCGGAAGCCGAAGCCGGGGGATCTTTTTCAGACGAAAAGCGCGGCAGCCCGTCTCCCACTGACCGTCTTCCAATTTATTCTCCTGTGTATGGAACGAAGCAAGAAAAGCTTCCAGATACAAAACGGTTTTCCGCCGCCACCCGCCGAGGCTGCATATTGTCTGTACCAGCTCTTTCCGAAAACCCGTGCCGGAAAATAAATGCGTAAACCCATTTTGATTGAGAAAATATTCCCAGGTTCCCAATCGATTCCGCAAATAGGGATTCTTCGCAAGCAGCAAAAACTGCCGGATAAAATGCTCTCTTTCACCGTAAGTGTCCACACCGCTGAAATCAAAATCGTGTCCTTCCGTCTCCGGCGTCGATGCTTCCGCGCCTTCCCGCCGGATATCCGCATCCCGTTTCGCATCTTCCCGCTGAAAATCCGTATCCGTTCGCTGCATATGCCCGGGCGTTTCCGTTGGCTGTTTCACAGCCTCCGCCGTCTGCTTCGGATTTTCCTTAAACTGCCGTTGCTGCTCTTCCGCTTGTTCCAGCTCTTCCGCCTGCTCCCCGGGCGGCAGATAGGTTATGGTGCTCCCGGCCTTCCTGCTCTTTGCAAGCTTAATCGCCAGTTTATACGCATTTTGCAGCGCCTTAAACTCTTCCGGATGCTCCTCCGGGTGATACAGCTTTGCCTGTTTCGCGTAAGCGGATTTAATTTTCGCAATATCTTCTGTCGGCGAAATGCCGAGCAATTCCCATATATTCATACGTTCTCTTCCCCGTCGCCGCAGTCGTCCTCAAAAAAGGCTTCGTCAAAACCGTCAAAATCAAATTTATTCCGCTCTACCGCTTCCAGATATACGGCAAGCTGTACGCAGACTTCCCGCCTTGCCCTCGCATTGCTCTCCCGGGAAAGAATCTGTCTGAACCGTGAAATCTGCACTGCCAGATATTCCCGCACCGATGGCGTGCACTCCTGATACAGACGGTTTGCCCGCTCCAGCAGATAGCGGACATTTTCATCTTCCACCGAGCTTAAGGTCATTTTCCGAAGTTCCTCAAGCCGTGCCTCCAGTTCTTTCTGGCCCAGCCCCATTTTCTTGTTCATAATCACCTTATGCAAAGACTGGTCGCCACTGACAATCTGGATATCCAGTATACCGTTGATATCGTACATAAAGGTAACTCTTGCTCCGACTTTTCCCTTCGGCTCCAGAGGCAGTCCCGTCACGCACATGGTGCCAAGCAGCAGATTTTCTCTGGCAATCATATTATCCCCCTGATAAATGCGAAAGGACAACTCCTGCTGGTAGTCTTCCACCGTCACATACTCTCTGGTGCGGCTGCATGGCAGGGTGTCGTTCCTTTCAATAATCGGGGAAAAACTGCCGTCATAAATCTCCGTCCCGAGAGAAAAGGGACAGATATCCGCCAGAATCATATCCTTCACATCCCCGGTACGTTCCTTAATGGCCGCCGCAATTCCCACACCCGCCGCAATACTCTCGTCCGGGCTATCATCCAATACCACCGGCATATCCAGAAGGGTTTTCAGGTACCGCCCCACCACCGGCATTTTGGAAGAACCGCCCACCAAAATCAGCTTGTCGATTTCCTCCGTGCTCATGCCGCTGTCATTAATCACCCGCCGGATTGGCAGGGACATGCGCTTAAACAGTTCCTTCCCGATATGAATCAAATGCTGGTTCGTCATCCGCATGGTATATTCCTTCTCCTGCAGATACACTTTTCTTTCGACCTCATCCCGTTCGGAAAGCTCCCACTTGAGCGCTTCCGCCTCCTTTAAGACAATGCCCTGCTCTTCCCCTGTAAATTTCTTCCTGTCCACCTGATTTTCCCGGTAAAATTCCTCCGCAATGAGCTCGTTAAAATCCTTACCTCCCAGATAATTGTCACCCGATACCGCCTGAATCTCCACCATATTGTCAAAGGCGTCCACAAGGGATACGTCCAGCGTGCCGCCGCCGAAGTCAAAAATAATGAAGGTCTCCGCATCCTCCACGCCCATATGGTGCTTTAATGCCACCGCCGAGGGCTCGTTGATGAGGCGCTCCACCTTAAGCCCCGCCAGCTTTCCCGCATTTTTGGTGGCGCACCGTTTATCGTCGTTAAAGTAAGCGGGAACGCTGATTACAGCCTCCGTCACCGGCTCTCCCAGATAAGCTTCCGCATCCTCCCTGAGCCTGCGCAGCACAAAGGAAGAAAGATCTTCCGCCGTATAATATTTCCCGTTGGCAGAGTACCGGTAATCGGTTCCCATATTCCGCTTGAACTCGGCAAAGGTAACCGCCGGAGCCGTAATCAGACGCTCCTTCGCCACCCTGCCCACAAAAATTTCCCCGTCCTCCCCGATACTCACCACTGAAGGCGTTAAGTACTCCCCAAATGTATTGGGGATAAGTTCAACCTTCCCATTCCTCCAAACGCCTGCAAGGCTGTTTGTAGTTCCCAGATCAATTCCGATGACTGCCATTTATTCCGCACTCCTTTCCGTAGTGTCTGCCAGATCCTCCCCTACACGAAAACCGTACCGCGCCGCTTCCTTCTCCAATTTCCGTAAAAACTCCCTTTCTCCCTCCGCCACCTCCGTACCGGCACACATCTGCCGAAGCTGCCCGGCGTTCTCACCGGAATCGGCAAACGCAAAGATTTCCTGCCTGTTTTCTGACGCATTTGTCATTTCTATTGCTGACAAGACACCGTTTTCAGAAAAAAAAAGCCGCACCTGGTCCCCGTCTCCAAAGGCAAGGCCAAACGCTTCTCCCTGCACGGCATAGGCATACTGATCCTCCCTGTCCGCCTCCGAATATTCATAACGGTAGAAGAAAGTCTGCGGCTCCTCACCCTGCGCATCATACTCCACCGCTTCCCGCAAACGTCCCTCATCATCATAAAGACACGCGCTGTAATAGTCGAGCTTGCCTTCCGCATAATCCATCTGCCACAGAAGCCGATCCTCACTATATCTGGCCAGATAAAAAGAATTATTCAGAAGAAATTTGGCTTTGTGGTTGTAATTTATCTGTAAAACCAGATGTTTCTCCGCATCTTTGGAACATTCATACAGATTAAACTGCTCTGCATCGGCCTTTTCCTCCCGTAAGTACCAGTCTCTTGTACTGCTATGGGAATACCCTGCTTTATAGTTCTGCACGCGGTTCAACAGCCGGTCTCCCTGCCTTTGCCATTGCAGCTTCCAGACCTCAGTGGGATTTTCCACCAGCAGAGAATTGAATCTAAAAATACAAAGCGGGTTATCCTCCCCGTCCGTCAGGTATTCCGTGTGGTTGGCGCAATATTGGGAAATACCGCCGTCCACCTGATCATTCAGATAAGAATAATTGACGCCCGCATATCCGATCTTCTTTTCAAGAGTCTGATCTGCTCCCCCATAAACATAAGAAGCGTACAGATAACGGTAGTAGTTTCTCTCAATCAGGGCATCGTCCTGATAAACCTCCTCATGCGCCACCTGACCGCTATCGTCGTATTCATAAATATGACGGTATGTCCAGGTGCCTTCCGTCTCATCCGCGATCTGTTCCGCCAGCACATTTCCCGCCATATCATATTCCAGAGTACGCAGATATGTACGACTTCCCTGCGGATCGTACTCCGACTCCTGCATGAGCCGCTGATTCTGATAAAAACGGGACACATACCGGGACAGTGTCAGAGACTCCTCTCTGGCATAAGGACTGTCGTCCGCGATCTCAATCTTACCCGGCGACTCCCGCAGAACATGCAGTTCGGCAGGCAGTCCGTGAAACGCTGTGCTTTCCCGTTCATAATCGTTTCTCCCCTCGCCGCCGATCCAGCCCACAAAAGAAAGGAGGCCCACGATCGCTCCAATCAGCGCAAGCATTCCGACCGCAAATCCAAGCAGCGCAAGAATTGCCCCAAACGGTCCTCCTGTATTTTTATAAAACCGACCCATTCTTTCACCTTCTCCCGTCCGTTTCCCTCGTCTCTATTATAGCAAAATTATTTTACACGGCAAGTATGACGCGAAAACCCGCTTACAGCTTTCCTGACCCCTGATCCTAATAAAAAAGGAGTCTGCCATATCATTGGCAAACTCCTATACTCCACCGGAGAAACTATCCTAAACGGAAACGTCTACCGTGGACGTATCTGTTTCCACAGGCTTGCTTTCCATACCAGAGGATGAATAAAACACCGGCTTATCAGACAGAATATCGGAACCTTTCCTGGCTGCTCCCGATGCTCCCGATGCCCCCGTGGCATCCATAACAGTTCCGTCTCCTGTCACGGTATCTGCACCGTCGATTCCCGCACCAGAATTTTCTCCTTCTGTGCCTTCCGTCTTTGGGGCGGTTTCTTTCTTTCCCGTAACCTCTGCCTTGTTCTCCTGACGCTCGGCCGCCAGCTTTTCCTCCTGCGCCTTCCGCTCCTCGCGGCGTTTTTTGATGGCCTCTTCGCGCGCCAGTTTTTCTTTCTCTCTGTTTTCCTCCGCCTCTTTTTCCATGCCATCGTCGGCTGTTTTCTTGTACTCAAAGGCTCTGTCTTCATATTCATTGACATAACCCATCGCCCGCTCCATGGTGGCGAAGTCCTCCTTTCGGCTCGCCTCCCTGAATACCCGCATGGGTTCCCTGGTCAGGTTCATATTGACCCGCGCGCCGATCAGTCCTTCCATGGTCTTTACATGCATACTGTCTCCTCCTTTCCGTCAAATCTTTGCATTTTGGTTTTCGGCAGAAAATAACGGCATATTAGCGCGATGTCTTATACAGACGAATTGCTGTCACATACGGTTGACCCGCAGGGCAGTAAAATGGAAATGCGAAAACTACTTTCTTTCCTCTCCAGAGTCAATGTGCCATCATATTTGTCTACGGCGTCCCTGACATTTTGCAGACCCGTTCCCATAAAGATGCCATCCGTCTTCCCGGCTCCGATTTTTCCGCCGTCCTTGCCCGCTTTCGCCACGTCTTCCTCCGATGCGCTGCTGTTTGTCACTTCAATCAGCAGACACCTTCTGACCATCCCCGCCTGTATTTTGATAAATCTTTCCTCCGTCCGCTTTACCCTCTCACAGGCCGCCGCCGCATTGTCCAGTATATTTCCAAAAATAACGCCGAGATCAAACTCGTCGACGGTACAGGCCTTCGGAATGTTCACGGTACATTCCCATCGGATATCTGCCCGCGCAGCCCTTTCCCTCTTATAGTAAAGCAGTGCGTCCACCACGTCGTTCCCCGTCATATCCTCCGTATGCGCCACGCCTCCCGCCTCCGCCATTCTTTGCAGATATCCTGCCATCTTATCCCACTCCCGATTGTCCAGAAGTCCCTGTAAACCGATGATATGATTTTTGATATCATGCCGCAGACTCTCCATTTTCTGATACTGCTCTCCAAACATTCGATAAAACGCCACCTGCGAACGGTACTGTTCCTTTTTCCTCTGCTCCGTCTCGATCCGTTCCATACCAAACACGTAAAATCCTGCTGCGCACAGGCAAAACGCCGAGGAAACGCATATTCCCGCCTCACTGAGCAGGGGATTATAATACAGGTTGAGATGATCTCCTCCCCGCAGAAAAATACCATACCTGGCAAACCCATCCGCCAGATCCCACAAAAACACAATTCCGAAAAGAGGCACAGAAAGCATCCGATACCATCTTGGCATCCTGTTTGTAAAAAAGCCCTTCATACGTTTTGATAAAACGCTCAGTATGCCCGCAATACTTAAAAACCTGACGCACCAAAGCAGCGCTTCCAGAAGTCCTCTTTGCATTGTCCATATATCTCTCCCTGTCAAATGAACAGCAAACAGATAAACCATTATCAGAAGGGATTCGGTAAAATTGGAAAAAAGCAGCGTGGCTGCAAGCAAAACTGCGGCCGCCAGTATTTTTGCTTCCCTCTCTCCGCGATAAAGCCAGACGATCAGAAAGACAAGCGTAATCTGTATTAAGATCGTCGGCAGTTGGGCCAGCAAAAAAATATCGTCAATACAAAAGAGAGCGGCAGTGCCCATCGGATATATGACCGCCATGCAAAAAAGCGTTCCCCTTTTCCGTTGTTCGACACAGGAAAAATGGCACATGCAAAAGCGGTGGAGCAACAATGCAAAGGCTGCCCCATACAGTATACTTTCCGCCGTCTCAATCCCGAAAAGCGCCTTTTGATTCATGACTCCACCACCCCTCCGTTGTCTCTCATGTAGTTGAGAACCGCCTGACAGAAATCCTCATATCTGCGTCTGGCAATCGAAATTTTCTCACCGCCTGCAAGGGACACCTCCTGCCTGTTATACACATCCACATATTTCAGGTTTACCAGATAGCTCTTATGACACCGAAAAAAATTTCTGCCCCGCAAAGCCTCCTCCAAAACATTTATCTTCTCATACCACGACACAATCCCGTCTTTTCCGTGAGCCTCAATAATCCTCCCCCTGATTTCAAAATAGAGAATTTCGTCGAGAAAAAGTTTTGCCGTCTGCCGCCCCTGACTGATCATCATATAATCCCCCGACCGACGCTCCAGTCTGGCAAGGCATCTGGAAAAAGTCTGTCGCAGCTCGTCCTCCTTCACCGGCTTCACCAGATAAGCAAACGCTTCCACGCCGAAGGCGTCGAATACATACTGTCTGCTGGAGGAAACGAATACCAGAATTTTTTCAGGATAATTCCTGCGAAGCATCCGGGCCGTCTGCATACCGTCCATTTCGTCCATCATGATATCCAGAAAAATCATCTCATATGCCGCCGCTTCCTTTAACAGTGCTTTCCCGCTGTTGTACTGTCTGACCACACAGGGCACGCACATCTTTTTCAACAGGCTCTCTATTTTTCTGCTAAAATCGAGGCATTCTCTTACTTCGTCGTCGCAGACCGCGATCATAAGCATCTCCATACCCGCTTTCCATTTATGTTTTATCACGATTCCGTTTTGTTTGCCTATTCGGTGTATCCGTACTGCTCTTTTTGTTCTATTATTTTCTATTATAGAATAAATATCGGCTGGAGGAAGAAAGATCTTTGACTGATACCGCAAACGGCAGATTTGACGTCATGAACGGATGGAAAAAGAAAGAAAAAGCCTCTCAGAAATAAAAAAAGTGGCTCAACTCCAGTATTTACAAAGGATTGAACCACTTTACAAAGAGAGGCGCAGACCAGATTTGAACTGGTGAATCAGGGTGTTGCAGACCCATGCCTTACCACTTGGCTACTGCGCCGTATATCATTACTGCCGGTCTTTCGACCAATGACTCCAACGGGAATCGAACCCGTGTTACCGCCGTGAAAGGGCGATGTCTTAACCGCTTGACCATGGAGCCTGACGAAAGGCTTCATGTAGCCTTAACGAATGATATAATATCATATCCCGCATCATTTGGCAAGGGGAAAATAACAAATAACGCACATTTGAAAATGTCAACATTAAATGCGAAAGATTTTTCGATTTTTTCCGGTTCTCCATATTGCACAAAAGAAAGAGCTGTTTTCTTGTGCAATATTCACATATTTGTTATTATATCGCCGCCAGTTCCTTTTCAAACAGTTCCTTGCTGCTGCAATAGCCCAGCGTCCGGCGGGGATATTCGTTGATCCAGCCTTCGATCTGCTCGATCTCTTCGTCCGTCTTGTCGTCAAAATCCGTCCCCTTTGGAATATGCCGCCGGATCATCTTGTTTTGATTTTCATTGCTTCCCCTCTCATAGCTGCTATACGGGTGGCAATAATATATTGTAGTCCTCTTTCCCTCGCGGCAGCATGATTTTTCCATGCCCTCATAGTCCGCAAATTCCGATCCGTTATCTACTGTTATACTTTTAAATACATTATAGAACATATCGCCCCACTTCTTTTCTAACCGATCCAGCGCGTTGACGACGCTTTCCGCTTTTTGATCCGGCAGCTTTGCCACTATTTCGTCCCGCGTTTTCCGCTCTGTCAGCACAAGCAAGCAGGACTTTGTAACGCCCTGCTTCCCCTTTACCGTGTCCATTTCCCAGTGTCCCATTTCTTCCCGTGTGTCTATTTCGTCCGGTCTGTTCTCTATGCTCTCCCCTTTGCTGGGGCGCGACTGTTTCACTTTCCGATATTTCCGCTTCTGATCCTTTTTAACTGGTAAATCCTTATTTGTCAGCTTTAGAAATATTCCTTTATCAATATAGGAATAAAAAGTGGTTGTGCATATCATAGTAGAAAAGTTTTCCTGCTGCTGCCGCGCCTTTGCCAGTGCAGCGTCCGGCGAATACTTTTGTTCTATCACTAAATCTTCAAGAAAATTCGCAAGTTTAACGTCGTTTCCTATTTTCAGCCCCGCGCCCTTTGCTTTCAGATTTTCCCGCGCTTTCCGGTCTGCTTCGTCTGGGTTGTAGCGTTCTTCCTCTGTCAGATCGCTATTTGTGTGCATATACCTTCCGCGCCCCAGTTCCCTGTATATCGTGCTTATATGCTTATGTAATATTTCCGCGATCTCTTTGGGCTTGTGCTTTGCCCTTATGAGCGCGTCAAGCCGCAGCCTGTCATTGTATGTCATGTGTTTAAACTCTTTTTCTTTCATCTGTGCCGCCTTTCTAAAAAACGCCGCAGGCGTTCCCCTCTACGGCGTTTTTACTCTTTATCTGCAAGCAGCCACACAACATCAACATTCAAAACTTTTGCAAATATCTTCAATTCATAATCGGCGACAAAACGTGTCCCGATCTCCACGCGGCTTATGCTGTCGCGTTCAATCGTTATCCCCGCCACTTGCATTTTTGCCGCCAGTTCGCTTTGCGACATTCTTTGAATGACGCGCGCTTCCCGTATGCGTTCCCCGCATATATTCTTTTTGCCCCCATAATCGTATATTTTCACTTTATCGCTTCCCTTTTTTTATGCTAATATTCAGCAATATACTTGACATTAACACATTAAATGCGATAAATTGTGTTAAAGGTCGGCAGTTACGGGCTGGCAAATATTTTCAAGGAAGGTACATATTTATGAAAAGAAAATCCGCGTCTATTTTTTGGGGTATCATGTTTTTACTCGGTGGCTTTGTTGGTCTTGCTCAATATGGTGTCCTCGTCGGTTTTATTTGTTTCGCTGTCGGCGTTTTGCTTATTATCCCCTTTAAAACAAAATCCGATCCGCAGGAAGCCGCCGCTTCCGCTGCTGAAGGAAAGCCCCAGCGTGATATTTCCGTAAATCCTGCCGCTGATCGTGATACAAAATCTATTTCTTTCCCCGTCGCTGGCGTTACATTTTCAAATGAAAGCGGAAAAGTACGATCACGCCAGACGATCCTTCGCCGTATATTGTTTCGTGATCCCCCGTTTGACTGCGATCACGTCGTTACGCTCGAAAAATACTTTTATGAAGGCGATCCGGCGTATTATGTAAAAGTAAATGATTATATTATAGGGAATGTCCCGAAGGAATTTGTTCCCCATGTTGACACAAACGCCGACCGCCCCTATAAAATAGATGATTTTCAAGTATACGGCGGGCAGGACGGGAAAAAGTTTGGGGCTTCCTTAAAAATTGTCTTTCTTGATATAGAACAAAATTAACGGTCAGCAAAGGGCGGCTAAACAGTGCCGCCCTTTTCCATGTCTTCCTGCTTTTCTGTTTTTCCTGTCAATATTTTTTCCACGATCAGCTTTTCTATATACGGTGGGCATTGTCTTTCCCCGTTCTCCCAGTTCGTCAATGTCCTATACGGTATTTCCAGCCATTCCGCAACGTCTTTCCGCGACATGCCGCAGCTTTTTCTTGCGTCCTCTATTGTCATTCCCTCGCCCCCTTGACTTTCTTATTTCTCCCTGCTATTATTCATATAAGCACTTGGGCGGCATAGCAGGAAGTTTTGGGTGCCGCCCTTGTGTGTCCCTTTATTCTGTTACTATTCGATCAATTCTTGCAAGTATTCCAGCAATTCCTCTTTCGGTGTGTCGTTTCTGATAAGTGCCATAATCATTTTTATTATTCCTTTAAACTGATTATTTGTCATTTCGTTACTCTCCATTGTGTTCTCCTTTCCTGCTATTCCCTTGCTACAATTATATTATATACCCATTGAGTAACTATGTCAACAGCTTTTTTACTCAATGGGTAAATTTTAAGGCGGGACTATTGCCCCGCCCGCCTTTTATACTTTCCGTAATTCATTCCAAACGTGCTGCCCCAGTTCTTTCATTGCTTCCGGCGTTTCCTTTACAAACATATAGAATATAAATGTCATAAATTCGCTTTTTGTCTGCTTCCATTCCTCTGCCGTCATGTTCGGGTTTTGTTCTAGCTTCATTTGCAGAAGTTTTTCTGTCAATTCCTGCCCCGCTTCCGTGTTCAGTGCCTTTCTCTCTGCTTCCGTCATAACCTCTACAAACTCATTAAAATTTTGTGCTAACATTTTCTTTCCCTTTTCCCTTTCCGGCGGGGCTGCTGCCCCGCCTTCTTTCTTTATGCCCTAACTGTTTTTGTATCTAACTTCATAACTATTGTTAGCATTTCTTGTCTTGTTTTCCAGTTTGTCTTTGCTGCTTTTCTCAAAATCTCTCTTTCCTTTTTCATTGGTATAATGGATAGTGCGTACTGTATCAATTTTTCTTCCGCTTCCAGCTTTTTATCTCTAGCCTTGCACACCCTATCCCATGCTTTCTTTTCTTCTGGTTCTTCCGCAAATTCTTCATTCAATCTGTCAAATTCGCTTTCATTCTCTATGCAATAAATACTTGCTACATCATATCCCCGCTTTTTCAGAAATTCCGCTTCCAGTTTTCTTTCCTGCTCTTCCGCTGCTGCCAGTTCCGCTTGTGCTTTTATATATTCTCTCTGCTCTTTGTTCATTTTGTTTTTCTCCTTTAAATTAGTATTATTTTATATTTATTTCGCTTTATTTAATTATATATTAGCACTCTTTTATATATCTGTCAATCCTTTTTATTAAATATCTTTAATATTTTTTATGTTGACATTTATATTTTATTAGTGTATGCTAATATTATCAAATTCAAATGAAGGGAAGTGTCCTGTATGATGAAATATTATAAACTGTTTGATTTACTCACGCGGCGCGGCATGAAAAAAACCGATCTTTTGTCTGTTGTATCTGCGCCGACGCTTGCAAAACTTTCAAAAGGGGAAACGACCACCACCGACGTGCTTTGTAAAATATGTGATTTTTTAGACTGTCAGCCGTCGGACATTATGGAATACGAAAAATAAAAAAACGGGCTTTCCTGCTGCCCTGTGGCGGCAAGATTGCCCGTTTTTATTGCTCTGTTTTATGCTGTCTCGATCAGTTCCACTAAATCCTGTCTTTTTGTCAGATACCAGCCCGCCTTTAATTCGTAGAAGTCGCCAGACTCTCCCACTACCGTGAAAACGTCGCCCTCGTGTGCCTGTCCTGCCGCCTGCGCT
>VSNG01000002.1:198574-243663 GCA_009774175.1 Lachnospiraceae bacterium
CATAGTCCGGCGTTGCCCGATAGTTTACGCCGTCCGCGCCCGTGTAGATGATTTTAAGGCTTCCGGCGGTCTGTCTTACCCCTGCCGCGTTTTCGCCCTGTGTGGCGTTCCCTGCGCCGCCTGTGGCGGGTTTTTCTGCCGTGCTGGTGTTTTCTATCATAGCGGACAAAACGCGCTTTATTTTCGCCCCGTAGTCCGCGCCTGCCGCCCATCCTTTCCCCTTCGGGTTTTCTTTCTGCCCTAACCATTCCACATACGGCGCGCAGCCTTTTTCCACCCATTTGTATCGGGGATCGACACAATCCCCGACCAGCGGATCGGCGGTTGCGTATGCTTTCAAGTGCTGTATTTGCGCCCGCACTCCCTCGCGCATGGTGGCGAAGCTGTTTCCTTTCATGCCCCGCGTTGTTACGCCCATACCGCAGAAATTATTCTGATCCAGCGTGACTGCTGATCCGGCAAAAGTGAAGTTCCCCGTCTCGATCACGGACTGGGCGGCGGCTATGTCCCCGCGCACTCCTTCGGCGCGTCCTTCCTCTATGTACGCCGCCGCCAGTTCTGCCGCATAGGAAGCCGCCAGCGGGTTTTTGCTTACGATATAGGCGGCGATCCGCTCTTTTGTCGCCTGTGCCTGCCCCATGATCGGCGTTAATGCTGCCGCCGCGTCCTGTGCTTCCGGCGCGCTGATTGCTGCCTTGAAAGTCTGCCATGTGCTTTCAAACAGATTATAATAATACGGGTTCGGGCAGATTTTCCCCGTAACGTCATAGTGCCGGATCACATTTTCAGCGGGGATATTGTATTTTTTCATAAGCTGGCGCGTCAGTTCCACCGCTGTGGCTACGGTCTGCGGCGTAAAATACCAGTCTTTGTCCGTGGCGTTCTTTGTACTGCTGTCCTTTTTCTTTACCGCCATTTCTATGCCGATTGAATTAGTATTCCTGCAGGCGGCGTGTTTGTAACTTTTCGCGCCGCAATGCCACGCCACGTCGTCGTCCTCTACGATCTGGAATATTTCGCCCTCATGCCCTATGGCATAATGCGCCGACGCGCCCGCATATTCCCGCGCCCAGTATTCCGCAAGCTGTAAAGCGGTAGAAAGCCCGCCGAAGTAGTGGATCACGATATATTTGATCCGTGCCACGTTGTTTTTATCCGTGAAATTGATCTTTGTTATATACTGCCTGTTTATGTTCATTCTGCCGCCCCTTCCTCTCCATAAAATCCCATTTTGTCGGGATCGAAGCCGTTTCTAAACTCTGCCAGCGCGTCGTCGTCCATTCCTGCCACCTTTCTTTTAAGTTCTGCCAGTTCCTCCGGCTGTAAATCCTTTGTATGCTCGCTCATGCTGTACCGTCCTTTCTGAAAATAGAGAAAGCCCCCGCAAAGGCTTTGTGTCGTCTGTGCGGGGGCTTTGTTTGCCCGTTTCTGTGTTTATCTGTCTGCTTTGCCGCCTGTATCGTCCGACGGCTCTTTCTTTTCGTCGTCTGTGCCTAAAATGTCAATTCCGGCTTCGATCAGCTTTTCCGTAACCGCCAGCCCCTTAATCAGCACTTCGGGGATTTTATACCCCAGTTCCACAAGGTTTTCCAAAATGCTGCGGGCTTCGTTCACAATCAGCATGGCAAGCACCCACCAGCCGATCAGATTAAGGAACGATAAATCAACGCCCAGCATATCTTTTCCGAAGTGTACGAATACGGACGCAATCAGAAACGCCACAAGCACCACTGCCCAGTAGCCTAACTTCTTGACTGCGCCGATTGCGCCCACTTTGCTGCTTTCCTCTTTCTTTTTGTTCGCCTTGATCCAGCCCGTGATCCAGTCGATCACATTCAGCGCAAGAAACGCCGCGAACACATACCAGTATGTACCGAAAATTGCGGTCAGCACCGCGACGATCGCGCCCGTTGCCGCATTATATTTGTCTGTGAATACATTTGTATATGTCATATTCTCCACCCCTTCCTTATTCGATCGGCTCGCCGTGTTCGTCGTACCCGTCCGCTTCCAGTGCCGCGATAACTGCCGCCCTGTGCTTTTCCGGTACGTCCCCGATCGTGATATACCCTTCGCCGTTTTCCGCGCCTTTTATGATAACGCCTGCGGCTACGCCTACAATGTCCCGCGCGGGAATGGTTGCAATGTCCCTTCCCGCAATCACTAACTTGATGTAAATATTTTTCATTCTGCACTTACCCCCATTTCATATACTGCCGCGATCCCTTCCATGATTGCCTGCTGGCTGTCTTTTACCTCCAGCAATTCCTCATAAAGTGCCGCTGTGCCTTCAAGTTGCTGTGTGTTGTTTTCTGTGATAAGTTTAGCCAGCGGGCTTTCCAGTTCCGCAAGCTGCGCTTTGTATGTGTCGAATTGTGCCAGCGTCATGTTTGCATATTCATATACCCAAACTTTGCGCCGTGTGCTGTCTGCTGTGCGTGTTTCTCTCTTGATGTTCCGGCGTACCTTTACCCGATCCGCGCCCTTCTCAATGTCTGCGGGGCGGTCTGTTTCGTAGGTTTCGCCGATCTGCCACTTAACTTCCATAGCGTAACCTTCCTTTCCTCTCATGGTTTGAGACTATTCTTTTCAGCTTCTTTATATTTACATAGGGCTTTACGCGTTCCAGATAGACGTTGTATGCGTCCGTATGCCTAAAGTGCCCCATGCGGCTGATAATGCTTGAAGCGTCGTACCAGTTGACCTTTTCTTTCTTTGCAACTTTCCGCGCCTTGCGCGTGATCCGGTACAATATCGCTTTTCTGATCGTCGTCCGCGTCCGTCTGAATAAAAATCCCATAAAATCCAGCGCGCGCCCGATCTCTTTCACTTTCTTTTTTATGCTCTTTTTCGCCCGCTCCCTTGTTGCCGGTTCCTTTTCTGTCAGCGGGATTTCTTTTGATAGCGGGAAAATCTGTTTGTTTTTCTTGATTTCCAGCCCCAGCTTCTTGCTGCAATAGCTTTCTATCCTCTCTAACGCGGTTTTTAAGTCCCGCTTATTTGCGCCGAAACAAACAATGTCGTCCATATAGCGCACCATGTACTTCACGCCGCATAGATAGTCCGGTATGACAAAATTCTTTGCACCTTTCCGTTTCATGCGCGCCGCATACTGCTGTATTTTCTTTTCCTTTTCCGGTTCCCATATCTCCTGTTTTATGAAATGGTCTAAATCCTGCAAATAAAAGTTTGCCAGCCACTGGCTTGTGTAATAGCCTAGCGGAAGCCCTGTCGGTACTGCGTCGATAATGAGATCAAGAAGCCGCAGCGTCTTTTCGTCCGCAATCACTTTCCGCAGCTTTTCCTTCAGCCTGTCGTGGGGTATGCTCTCGAAAAAGTGGCGCACGTCGATTTTTAACACATACTTTGTATTTTTCCGGTCATTTCTGATCCAGCGTTCAATGTACCGCTTCCCGTAATGCGCGCCCCGCCCTTTGACTGATCCGCAAGTAAATTCATACGCGCCGCGGTTTATGACTTTCTTCAAGCTGTGATCCTGTGCGATCTCTTTGTCCGTCGGCGCAAGCACCTGTATAATTGCATGGTGTACGACTTGCTCATACTTATAATACGGCTTTATGATATGACGCTTTTTCATCTTGAAGCCGTCATTGATCTGTACGGGCTTATGGTGTGCTGGTCTGAAGTCCTCGCGTTCTAAAATCCCGCGCAGGATCGCCACGTGTTCGTCTACGTTGTCAAGTATGCGCTGTATGTCCTTTCTTTTCCGTTTTCCCTTTGCTGCCTTGAAAAACGCCTTTTTCAGATTTTCTTCCGATATGATTTTTTCATATAAATTTTTGTAGGTTTTCACGGTGGATCGTCCTTTCTATTCCCTCTAGGGCTTTCAATTTCTTACTTGCCCCGCCTACGTCGGGTATTCATTTCAAGCCTTCGGCTTCCGTTAGATTGTGTGCATTAGATGATTGATCCATTTTTATAGAAACGTGCGCGCGGAAATGTTCCAGTTCGCATTGGAAACAAGGTTGTTCACATTCACCGCCCCGCCGCATAGCAAGCCATTGTTGCAGTTGCCGTCCACAATCGCGGCGGGGGACGTAAAGCCCCGCGTTGTCGCACACAAAATCCGTATATCTTAAATAATTTTTGTTTTCGCTTCGTTTTCCTACAACGGGGGCGGGCTGCCCCCGATCCCCCGCTTTAACCTTAAAGCCCGATTTCTTCGGGCTTTGCGGTTGTAGGGGTTTTAGAATAGGCGCGCGCGGAAAGGTTCCAGTCCGCAGCGGAAACAAGGTCGCTCACAGCCACCGCCCCGCCGCAAAGCAAGCCATCGTGGCAGCCGCCGTCCACAAACGCGTGATCGACCTGCGAAGCGTTATACCAGCCGCCGCAGCATTTGTATGTATCAGACGCGCCGCCGTTCACGGTGGGAAGTTCCCCGTTGTCGGTCAATACGGTTTCTTTGATGTACTGCCCGCTTGTCCCACTCATGGAAAGCCCCGTGTTGATATATCCCGCTCCTGTCTCGTTGTACGGCTCATACTGCTTTATATAATGCTTACCGCCGACATAAAGCCAGCCGTTGATCCTCTCCCATGCGCCCATCTGCTGTTCACAATGTAAAAATTTCCTCGGCTTGTTTACTGTCGATCCATGCCCCCAAAATCTGCCGCCTGTTAAAAGCGTACCCGTTTTGGAAAGACTGCCCGCGCCGCTGCCGCCTTGATAATTCCCGTAGCCACAAGCGTCCTGTTTGTTTGTCGATCTTGTAAAGAGTGTTTCCAGTTCCCACCGTAACTGAATGATCGAATAATAGCCCGTATTCCATAGCGCGCCGTTTGCCTTTGCGTATGATATTTCATTCGCGCCCGTCTGTGAGTTCATTTGCGACTGTCCGGCGATCGACCGCAACTTGCCGGAAACAAGCGCGCCGCCGAACATGGGATAGAACGTGTACGGCTCGATCGAACCGTCGGCGCGTGTGTGCGCGTATGCGTGAAAATCTTCGTCAAGCTGTATATCGCAGAAAAGGTGGTATTGCTTGTTACCCTCTGTATACCGCTTTACCCAGATAAGTGGGATTGTTGCCATTGCATTTCCAGCGTATGCCGTGTTTGATACGTCGGACGCGCCGCCAGCCTTTTTCTTGCTGTAATCGTTATGATCTAATTCATAGTCGATCGTGCCGTCATAGCGCACCATGAATGGCTTGTTTCCCTTTAAAATCCAGCAGTTGTCTTCCGTCCAGTCCCCGTTATTCCAGCCGCCTGCTGCCGTCGCCACGCACCGCATAGGCGCAAAATCGGCGTTCATTTCAATGTAATGTATACGGGTTTCGGGGTTGCTGTCCGTCTTATCCTCATAATATCCAAACAGTGTGCGCCGGATATAGTTAAATTCAACCGTCCGGCTGTACCCTGCCGCCGCCGTGAAGTGTTCCGTCTGATCCGGCGTTTTGTAGCCGCTTACTGCTGCCGCCGTGATGTAATATTCTTCGTTGATATTCACATTGAAGCCGATCTGCGACGTGCCGCCCACTTCCTGCGTCTGATCCTCTCCCGTCGTCACATTATGCAGGACGATCGCCGCAGAAGTGAAGCCGTCCGCATTGTCCACGTTTACGTTTACCGTTACCGTTTCGCCCTCATGGATCGTTACTTCCGCACGGTTTAAGGCGTTCCCGCTCTCGTTGTATACGCCGTTTTCGCTGTACGGGAAAGCTGCGAAGTAATATGTGTGTTCCATTTCCATATTTTCAACCACAAGCGGTGTACTTTCATACTTCCCCAGTATCGTATTGTCAGCAATCAGTGTCCCGTCTTTGTGGTGTTTCGGGTAACTGCCTTCTTTCATCAGCACCGCCACGCCCTTTACTGCAAGTAAAATCTGATCTTCTATAACTGTGTTTGTCGGCTCTAAAAAAGTAATATTTATCGTGTCTATGCTTGACTGTATCGCGTGAAATTTCCTCATGTTTTTGGGGAGAAAGCCCTCTCCGAATTTCTTTACGCTGTCAACCGCCCACTTCAATTCGTCATATGCCATTTTTATACCCTCTCTTTCTTTTCTGTACTGCTTACCACCTTTTCAGCAAAAAATACTGTCGCCTTTACATAGTCATACATCCCGGTAAACGGCTTCACGGTTGTTACTGCCGTTTCGTTCCCGTCAGCGTCAAAACCAAATTCCGTGATGATCTCCGCTTCCTCATTCGTCGTTTTTATGCTGCCGTCGTCAAGAAACAACGTTTCCTGTGCCTGCAGTCCATAATAACGGTTGAAAGCGTCCACCGTCAGATCGTCAACCTCATTCTGTAAATGTCCGGCGGCGTTTTCGTCCAGAATGTCCTTGATCCGGTCAAGCCATGCGAAGTATTCCGTCTGCACGGCTGCGATCCATGCGTCTAAATACTCCCTTTCGTCCTGCTGCCATTTCGTGATGTTCTCTTTCTGCTGGTTCTCATAGTTCGTAAATTCCCGATCCATGTTGTCGTATCTGTCCTGCCCCTGCGTTTCCAGCCTTTCTATATCCTGCATATACAAGCCGTACTGCGTCCGTATCTCCGCTTCGTAGTTTGCAAAAAATTTGTCAAACTGCGCCTTTATCTGTGAGAAGTCGATCTGCTCGACCGCCCCGCATACCCAGCCGCAAATATCGCCGTCCATGCGCGTGTCCGTTATCATGTCCTGCGTGATTTCCGTTACGCCCGCAGCTATGGAAATATGCGCTATTACAATTTCGTGGATCGTCGCCGTGATCTCCGGCGCAGGCGGTACTCCCGCCCCTGCGTAATAGCTTCCCGTCCTGCAAAACGCCTTGATCCAGCGGTTTGTCAAGTCCAGCCGTATAACAATACTGTCCGCGCGGTTCATGTTGCCGCTTGCCGTCTCTAAATCGACCACAAGCCCGTCTGTCAAGTGGTAGCCGTACCCGTCGATCCATGCGTACCCCGATTTTATTTTTACGGTCATTCCCCCGTTTGCCACGACTTGCAGATCGCCATTAAATACGCCGGACTTGAAAAGCGGGAAAAAATAGTCAGCCCAGTGGCGGGCATTGTATACCCTGTCGTGGTCTTTGGAATTAAAAAAACTGTAATTCTCTGCCATGCTCTGCTTTCTCCTTTCTAATTGTCTGATAAGTCCACCGTGTCCGGCAGGGGATCGCCGAACGTCGGGACGACTGACAAGCCGCCGTTTTCGTATATCTCCTGTACCTCTGTGATCCGCTTATCCATTTTTATCCCCCATGCCTTTTTGTTTACCGTCACAATGTCGCCTAAATCATAATCAGCCTTATATGTAAAATTCATGTTCGGAAGCGTCACGGCTTCCAGACACTCCACGATCCCGTATTCTGCCAGCTTTTCCGTCCCCCGCTGCACAAGTGCCGCTTTGTACTGCGCGTCTGTCAGATTGTCCCGTTTAATGTCCCGCGCGTCCACCATGATTTCCCGCCGCTCCCAGCCTGTCGCTGCCGGATCGATCGTCGCTTCCATGACCGTGCGCGCCGTTCCCTCTCCGTCCCCGAATACGACCGCATGGGTTTTATAGTTCTGATCGTTTGTCGTGAACGTGGTTTTGTTTATATTCCTGTATATCTCCGAAAATATGACGCGCTTGTTTCCGGTCTGGTTTTCGCTGTGGTCTTTCCCTTCGTATACCTCAAATATGAATTTTTTGTTTTTATAGTCCCCGCGTATGCGGAAGCCCAAATTGCTACAAGCTGATAATTTCGTCATGTATGTATATAAATCTTTGTAGGACACTTGAAGCGATACCCTGCCGCCTGCGCCGCATTTTTCGCCCAGTACAAGGCGCGGAAGCGGGTTTGTGCCGCTTATCGCTGAAATATCCACCAGCCGCCGCATAATGTCTTCATAGGGCGTATCTGCCGCATTTACCACCGTTTTAATGCCGCGCCGTGAAAGCCCCGCAGAAAGCATGTTGCCCGTTGCCGTGATCTCGTTTGAAAAGTCGTCCGCTGCCATTCCGCTAATGATCGCGCTTTCCACCGATCCGGTCATTGTAACAATGTTTCCTTTCTGCAATAGCTTTAAATTTTTGCTGTTTAAGGCTGCGTGAAGTTCCACCGTTCCAGCTTCGTAATATTTCCGCGTCCATATCAGCGATCTATAAACGTCGATCACGCCCTGCCGCATAAGGTTTATATCATACACTTTTACTTGTTTCTGCTGCCGCATTTCCACCGCTGTCTGTGTCATGCTCTCCCCCTCTACGGCATTACATAGCAGTTTTCAAAGTCAAAATTTACATTCATGTAGTCGCCGCCTTCGTCTGCCGTATAGTTTATATAGTTCCTGCCTGTCTCTAGCTGGACATAACCTTCGTTTTCCTCGTCCACGGTGTAGTTGTAGTCTATCTTCTCCCCGCCGCGGAAAAGAATAACGTCTATATTGCCCTGCTCTGTTGTTATGACGATCTGATCGTCCGGCTGCATAGTGCAAAGTAATTTCAGCGTTTCCCCCGTCGTCACGTTCATAATTGACGGGTTTATAACAACGTCTTCCGCAATGATCGTCATTTGAATACCGATTGCCGTTGTGCTGTTATTGTCCACGACCTTGATTGTCTCTTTTGACCGCGTACCAAATTCCATGCCGCTTTCCGGTATCTCGCACGGAAATTCAAAACCGCTTTCCCAGCTTGCCATTTCAATGTGCGTCGCTGTGTCGTCCTTAAAGTAGGGATCGGGACAAATCAGCGATATAACGGCAGGGCGCAAAACGCCCTTTTCCGCTATATCAATATCTTCCACGCGGTACTTTATTTTCCGTGTCTGCCCGTCCTCGGTGTGGTAAAACGTGCCTTCTGCGCCTTTTTTGAATACGCGCGATAAATGATCTCTGTTTTCCCTGTAATTCCTGCGGATATTCGCCGTAATAACAATATTTCTTTGTTCCAGCGTCTCCCCGCCGTAGCTGCTGCCGTCCGTCGTGGCGTTCTGTGATGTATGTACTGCGTTTTTCATTCTGTATACGCCGTCAAGCGATACAAGAAAAAACTCCGTTACGTCGTGATCGTAGGTAAATACGGCAGAAAGCCCGTTGTCATTCTCGCATTTTATAACTTTTATTTTCTCCACCCCCTTACGTCGGCTTTAGTTTTAGTACGGTCTGCCGCATTGCGTTTCTGTTCAGCCGCGCCGTTTCTGAAGGCGATAATTCGCGCGGGCTGTTGATCGTCAGATTTTGCACAAAACCGCCGCCCCCTGCTGCTGTCTGCGCGCTTCCCGTCGTACCACTGCCGCCCGCCTTTATGTACCCGTCGATCGTCGTAGGCACTCCGCGCGCCATTGCTGCCTTGATCCTCTTTTCCTCTGCGTCCATGCCGTCTTCCACGCCCTGCGCCATGCCTGCCGGAAGCATTTTTCCGACTTGATCCCGCATGACCTTTGACGGGCTGGCAATCCCGAAAAAGTCTTTTACTGCGTCCAGTGCCGACTCCGCTAAATCCTTAAATACATTTATCAGACTGCTGGCGGCGTTCTTTACGCCGTTTATAACGCCGTCTATGATGTTCTTTCCTAAATCCGCCCAGTTGATCCCTTTAAAGGCATTGATGATCGCGGAAAATACCTGTGGCAATGCTGCGACCAGTGACGGGATCGCCCGAATAATTCCCGATATGAGCGCGCCCAGAAGTTCAATACCTGTCTGTATGATCTTTGGCAGATTTGCAATAATCGTGTTCACTGTCGAAGTAATGACCTGTGGCAGCGTTGCGATCAGTTGCGGGATTGCCTGCACAATTCCCGATATGAGCGAATTTAAAAGCTGTATGCCCGTTTCTATGATCTTTGGCAGCATGGAAACGATCTGCGACACAATCGTATTTATGATCGTCGGCAGCATTGCTATAAGCTGCGGGATCGCCTGTACTATTCCCGATATAAGGGAAAGTAAAAGATTCAGCCCCGCGTCTATGATTAGCGGTAAATTATCCATGATCGCCTGCACAATAACGGGGATCAGTTCTATAATTGCGGTTATAAGTTGGGGTATCGTCTGTGAAATGCCGTTAATGAGACTTACAAGGATTTGTACGCCCATTGAAATGATCTGCGGCAGATTTGTTATAAGTGCCTGTGATATTGTCTGAATGATAGTGGGAAGCATTGCAAGAAGCTGTGGTATGGTTTCCGTTAGCCCCTGTAAAATCCCGCTAAAAAGTGTTATTGCTGCGTTTAATATCTGCGGTAACAGTGTAGGCAATGCGCCTGTTACTGTCCGTATCAGTGTAAAAAATGCCTGCATGAGCGGCGGCAAAAGCTGATCCGCAAGCCCGCCTAACTGTCCGGCTATTCCTTTAAATGCCGTGCTTAGTCCTTCTATCAATTTCGGGACGGTTTCGACGATCCGTGGCACGGTTTCCATAATTCGTGGAAGTACATTGTCAACCACCGTTAAAACGCTGTCTGCCATGTTGTCGATCAGCCCGTCCAGATCGGCGTTTTCATCAGCCAGCCCCGTCATAAGATTTTGGTATGCCGACTTCGCCGCGCTGATTGATCCCGATATGGTTTCGCTTGCTTCCTTTGCGGTTGTCCCCGTGATCCCCATTTCTGTCTGTACGACGTGGATCGCGTCCACAATGTCCGCGTAGGAAGATATATCGTACTCAATGCCGGATAGCTTTGTTGCGTCTTCCAAAAGCCGCTGCATTTCCTCTTTCGTGCCGCCGTAGCCCAGCTTTAAGTTATCCAGCATTGTATAATTCTGTTTTGCGAAGCCCGAATATGCCGTCTGTATTGATGATATGTCCGATCCCATTTTGTTGGCGTTGTCTGCCATGTCTGTGATCGCCATATCCGCTTTCTTAGCCGCCGCTTCGGTGTCCCCGCCCATGCTCTTAATAAGCGCGGCAGAAAATCCCGTTACGGTTTCCATATATTCATTTGCAGACAGCCCGGCGGTTTTATATGCGTTGTCGGCATTTTTTAAAACTGTGTCCTGCGCCTTCATCAGACTGTCATAGTCTTTTTTTGCGTCTGCCGTCGATTTCCCGACGCTTTTGGCGTATTCCTCTAACGATTGCCCGCCAGCCCCGAAAAGCGTCTCTACGCCGCCCACAAGCTGTTCATAATCGGCGTATTGTTCCACTGCGTTCTTTGCGATCGCTGCGCCTGCTGTCAGTGCTGCCGTGGAAAAAGCCGCAAATGCTTTCATTGTGCCGCCGATCGTGACTTCCAACGCCTTGAAGCCGCCTTTTGCCGCGCCTGCTGCCGCGTTTCCCACCGCTGTCAGTGATTGCTTTAAGGAAGGTAGCTTGTTTTTTAATTCGTCCGCTTTCTCCCTCATGGTGTGGAAAGCGTCTGCAACTTTCTTAACGTGCGGATGGGCGTTTTTGAAGTCCTCAACCTTCTTTTTTGCGCCCTCGACCGCTGAACCGATCTTCTGTACCGCCGCGCTTTCCTTTACCGTTTCCGCGATTTTCTGCTTTGCCTTTACAAAACTGTCTGCCAGCTTCCCCACGATCGGGACATGGCTTGCGATCTTATATATTTTCTGCCCCAGCGTTTCCGCTTCCTTTGCTGCCGCTTTCTGCGCTGTCTGTGTGTTCTTTAACTCTGCGTTATAATCTGTCAGCTTTTGTTTTGTTAAAATAATTTCCCGCTGTAAGTCTCTGTACGCTTCGTTGTTTACGTCTTTTCCGGATTCTGCCATTTGCTTCTGCGCCTGTTCAAGCGTTTTCAGCTTGCTTTCCGTCTGTTCAATCGCCTTCGACAAAACCGTTTGCTTCTGCGCCAGCAGTTCTGTATTTTTCGGATCAAACTTTAAAAGGGAATTTATGCCCTTTAACTCTCCTTGAAGCCCCTTCGTTTCCGCATTAAGTTTTGAAAGGGCTTTATGTAGCGGCGTTGTTTTTCCATCTATTACTACGTCAATTTCTCTTAGTCCCTTTGACATTGCTGCTTACCCTCTCTTTCCGAAAAGTCGCCGCAGGCTTTGTCTGTCCGGCTCTGTCTGCGATAGCGTCAGCGCATTTTCCAGATATTCACGCCCTTCTTCTGTTTTATTCATTTCATGTATGAAAGCATCCCGCCTGTACTGCAAATAGTCTATATATTCCAGTTCTTCTATTTCGTTTACATTCAGTCCGGTATATTCATGTACCAAATGTTCCCAGTACGTCGGTATGTCATAAAATCCGGCTTCGTTCGTCGGATAGAAGGGCGGCTCTAGTTTGGGTTTGCCGCTTCGCCATTTGCAAATTTCGCGTACTGTGTGAGAAGTTCTTTGATTTCATCTATCGAAAGTTGATCTTCCACCCATTCCGTTGTTATTTTCTCGCCTTTCAGATTGTTGGAAAGAACCTGCGCCGTAAGTTCGTATAATTCGTCTATGATCTCCCTGTTTGCTTCGTTCTTTTCCTCTTTCGTCTGCGCGTCGTCCCTTTTGTCCGTGATTTCCTGCATATCCATTAACGCCGTGAAAACGCGCTTTTTCGGCATACCGACCATGATTGTCCTTTCGTACTCTTCGATCTTGCCGTCCACCTCGCGTTCGTCGTCAAATGTCAAAACCATGTAATTTCTTTTTGCTTTCTGAAAATTTACTTTAAAATTCATATCTTTACTTTCCTTCCGTTTTTTTGTAATGTGCTGGGGCTGGAAATGCCAGCCCCGCGTTTATCTGTTATTCTGTGCCGCCGTCCTGCCCTGTGTCATTCCCGCCGCCTGCTGCCGTCTGTGCTGCAAGGAAGGAAGCGATCTTTGCCGCCTTGTCGCTGCCTGTCAGCGTGTAGCCTTTCGCCTTTGCGATCGTCTCAATTTGTGCCACGGTCAGCGCGTTTAATTCGTCTTCCGTGTACGTCTGCTGGTATTCCTCGTCGATTTCCTCCACAAATTCAATCAGCGTCCCGCGCTCGTCGTGGGGCTTGCAGGAAAATTCCGCGTCTATCACTGTCGCGCTGTCCGGCGCAAATGTGATCGTAAATCCTGCGCTGTTTCTGCCGACCACAAGCAGATAGCAGTTTCCTTCCACCGGATCTTCATGCACAAACAGGATCGCATACTGTTTCCCGTCGTCATTTGCCGTCCCGCCGATTTTCAAGCGGCGGTATGTTTTCCCGTCCCTTGTTTCTGTCGTGATCTCTGCCGTTGCTGTAAACTTCGCCAGCGTCTGCCCGTTCCACGTGAAAAGCCCCGATTTGAAAGTGGCTTCCTCGTCCGTCAGAATTTCCTTGACAATATGCCCCAGATCGTCCTTTTCCTGCGTCATGGTGGGTTTGTATTCAATACTTGCGCCGTTCTTAATCCAGCCCGCGTGGTTTTCCGGTGTCATAAGCTGCTTTAAAATGTCTGCAAAGTCTTTCGCAAAGTTTCCCGCAAACTCTGCCATGTAAAGTTTACCGCTCCCCAGCGTGACTTTTTCCTTTGTTCCCTTTTTATTTGCCATTCCTTTCTACCTCTTTTCTGTGAAATTTGTTGTATAAATTGTTACGAACATTTTTTCTTCCCCGATCCACTCCCTGTCCTTTGTCGCCTTCCACGCCTGCTTCGCAAATGCCGCTTCTATCTTTTTTTCGTTCTCCGCGTCAATGCGCGCCGCGTAAAATTCGACGGTCAGATCGTGGGATATGATCCGCGCGTGGAAGTCGTCGCCGTCCTCGTCCGTCCGGTCAATGAAAGCAATAAACGGCAGCTTTTGTGGCTTTGTGAAAGCTACTTCCGCGACCGGAAGCCCTGTTTCTTTCTCCAAATATGCTTGTATGTCCATTTTTCCCCTTTCTGACTATTTCGCATTAAAAGTATCTTTATTTCCCGTTTTGTTTTTGCTATAATGCAACTTATAAAAATATACTGCACTATGCAGAAAGGTGGTTTTATATGATTTCCTTTTCATTTGACGCAAAAACAAAATCAGTGTCCATTGATAGTATTCTTGATAAAGAATTGAACATCAATGACGACGAAAAAGACGTAGTTAAAATTATTTTTTCATTCCTTACCCCCCCCCCAGAAAATTCCGAAAACATTTATCTTGATCGCCGTAGCGACAATTACATTTCCATGTTTTGCGGAAAAAATGATTTTTTGCGCTTAAAATATTCTGAACGTGCTAAATGGATTTCTTTGCGTCTTCCACGCGCTCTCGCTAAAAGCAATATCGAAAATCCCTTATTTGATGCTCAATCTAATAAAAAGCAACAACACTGGCGCGCCGATATAAAAAGCCTTGATGATCTTTACCTTTTAAAAGATTTCATAATAGCTTCATGCGTGTATATTGCATAATTTTAGCCATTCCACAATCCTTTTAATTTTTCGTCAAGAACCTTCTCCGCAATTTCTCTACCGTATTTCACATGTTCTACTGGCTTCGTCCTGCTTGTCCCGTCCCGTGTCAAGTGTCCGTATTCCAGTAAATGTGTTAAACGGTAGTGTGGGGCTTTAACGTGCCACCTTGCTACATAATGGTGGCGCGCTTTCCAGTTACTATCTACCGTAAAACTATTTCGATAATTCCCGCTTTTTATCCCATGCCCTTTATAAAGCACTTGCTTAGCCTTTTCATTACAGGCTTCGGCTGCTGCGTCAATCGCCTTTACAAATTCCTTTTCCTGTTCGTCTGCCCAGTTGGTTAGTATTTCCGAAAGTGCTTCTCCCAGTTTTTCCGGCTTAACCTCTCTTTTTATCGCACTCATGCAAATTCCTTCTCCCTGTGCTTCTCGAATTTAACAAGCGTTAGTTTCGTGATCGGCGGCAGCGTGTCTTTTAAATGATCTGCTTTGTCAATATCGTATTGCCTGCCCTCGATCACTACGACTTGATGCGGCTCTATGTCCTGCTGCCGCAATATGTGTATCACGCGATCCACGCGGGTATCTGCCGCCTGTGCCGCATAATGTCTTGTGATCCCCACGTTTTCATTGCCGAAGCGCAGCCCCGTTTTTACTCTTTCCAGCCTGTCTTCCCCGTTCACGTTGCACACGTCCGCGATCCCGTCGTTAAATTCTTCAAACTTTGCCTTCATCTGCTGCCCCGCTTTCCTTTTCCGGTACATTCGCCACCGCCGCTTCCAGCGCAAACGCCGTCAGATTGCAGGAAAAATCATGTTCAAACTGTTCTATGGCGTTCGATCTCCCGTAACGGCAGAAAGAGAAAAGAAGCGTCCGCGCCGTTTTCTCTTTTTCAAAGTCGATTGCGCCGCCTTTTATTTGTTCCAGCCGCGCCTGCCCCTGCTGCATAATGTCCCGTATTTTCTTTTTTGTCGCCGTGTCGTCAAAAGTCACGTCCAGCGCGTTCAGCACATCTTCCAGCAGAACGTCTTCGGCTGTCTTTTCCTGTACCTCTGTCATATTGCACCGCCTTTTTATGATAGGCGGCAAGGAAATCCCCCGCCGCCTGTATGTCTGTTAATTGTTGCCCGCTGCCGTCTGCGCCGCAAGGAAAGAAGCGATCTTTTCGGGTTTATTGCTGCCCTCAACCGTATACTTCATATACGCCGCCAGCCCCTCGATCTGCACCACGGTCATTCCGTTTAGTTCACTTTCCGTCCATGTCTTTTTTTCAACTTCCTTTTCGATAATCTCCGGCTCTCCTGTGTATGCTGCCACGCCCTCTGCCATATATGCCGTAGGACTTGCCGCCGCGCCTGCTGCCGCTGTGTATACCAGATACGCGGCGGGCTGCAGTTCGCTAATGTCAAGCACAAGGAAGCTGTTATTGTCTTTCGGCTTGCCGTTGCCATAAAGGTGTCCGGCGTATACCCTTTCGCGCTGCAAAAACTTGTAGCTGTCGTCATACTCGATCACGCCGTCTTTCCCTGTGCCGATCCCGCAAAAATACTGTTTTGCAATACCCAGCACGGCTTTTCCGCTGGGTACTTCCTCGGACTGGATCACTTCGGTGGGATAAGGCAGCACATTATTTGCGTATGTGCCGTCGGGACGCTGGATCGTGGTTGCGGGCATGACCTTCTGCCAGTAATCAACCGGATTTACGACCATAATCACTTCGCCGACCGCGCGGGGGCGGTTGTTCCTGCTTACTGCCATTTTCCCGATCAGCCCGCCGTATACTTCCGGTGTAAACGCCGTTACTTTGATTGCGGTTTTGTCGGGGTATGCTTCGCCGTCCGCGTGTGCTGCGGTAATATCCTTCATCATGCCGATCGGCATTTTTACGCCCGTACCGCAGACGATCCCTTCTTCCAGCCCGACGTATAAAGCGTCCTGTAAAACCTGTCTCACATAGCTGTCAAGCCATGTCGGACCCAAATCCAGCATAGACTTGGCGATCGGCATAAACGCGGTAAGGCTGAACATAACCATATCCAGCTTTTCAAATTCGCCAGACAGTTCTTTTTCAAATTCTGCCGTAATATCGCCCCATTTTGCCTTCTGCTTCCCGTTCTTATTCAGAATCCATTCCGTGACATAGGTGGTATTGTTAAAGTCGATCACGGAAAGCAGCTTGTGTTCTGCTTTCAGACTGTCGAAAACGTCTTCAATGATCGTCTTGGGCATTGTCACGTCAAGATTTGCCAGTGCCTGCTTCGGCGTTTCCGTTTTCATTGCAGCGATCACGGCTTCATAATACTTCTTTTCCTCGGAAGTGATCTGCCGCAGCCCCCGCGCCGCCAGTGCTGCCGCGTCCATCTGTTCAACCGCTGCCGCGTCCTTTGCGCGCTCCAAAACTTCCTGCTGGATATTGTCTGCCATATCTGCGAACGCCTGCGCCACCTGTTCTGCGTCGCCGCTCTCCAGCGCGCTGTTGAATTTCTGTGCCAGTTCCTCGCGCATAAGTTCTTTTACGTCCTTGCTTTTCATGTTCTTTTTACCTCTCTTTCAGATATTGCGCGGCTGCCTGTCCTATCAGTGCCGCAAGTTTATATTTTCGAGTGTCTTTTTGCTTTTTGTCCTCGTCGTCTTCGTCGTCCGTGTCGTCTGTGCCTTTCCCGCCGTCGTCGCCGCTTCCGGTGTCGTCGGTGTCCTCGTCGTCTGTGCCGTCCTCGTCGCCCTTTTCCCCGTCGTCGGTGTCCTCGTCGTCCTTTTTCTGCGCTGTCCTGCAAAACTGTTTCATTTCCTCGCGGAAAGCCTTCTGCGCCGTCATTTCGCGGCGCATTTGTGCAAGCTGCTGTTGTAACTGCTGTGTCATATCCGGCGCGGGCGTTGCCGCCTTGTCCACCTCGTCAGCGAAGCCCATTTCCACCGCCTGTTCGGGCGTTAAATAGGTTTCATTGTTTAACATTTCGATCAGTTCGTCTTCCGTGATGTTCACGCGCTCCATGTAAATCTGTCTGTTGCTCTCCATAAGCACGTCCAGATCGTCCGCAGCTTTCCGCAGTTCGGCGGCGTTCCCCGCTACCGATAGCCACATATTGTGAATTAAAAGGCTTGTACCCAGCCCCATGATCCGGCGGTCTGCTGCCTGCATGATAACAGACGCGACCGAATACGCGAAGCCGTCAACATACGCCACAATCTCTTTGCATTTTTTCTGTTTAAGCTGGTTATAGATTGCGATCCCCTCTTTGACTGATCCCCCGTATGAATTGATATGCAATTCAACGGTTGCGCTGTCCGGTATCTCTGCCAGTGCCTTTCTGAAAAATTCCGCGCTGGTTTCGCTTTCAGTATATTCCCACGTCCACCAGTCAAATGTGCCGTATTCCGACACATCATCATAAATATATAATTTGTGAACGTCCGATCCGGCTTCCTGTCTGAAGCAATAGTGCGCTTTCTGCTGTCTCATTCCGTGCCACCCCCTTCCGTGTCGCCTAAATGCGCCATTTTTTCCGCTTCGGCGTAATTTTTTGTTATATAGTGTTTCTGCGACCAGTCGCTTCCGATCGCTGTGTCGCCCAGCTTTGTCCGCAGTTCGTCAATGCAATATAAGCCGCTGGAAAGCAGCTTGTCGCTGTTTGTCGCCTGCTCGAAAATGTCTATATGCTGTATGCAGTTTGTGTTAATGTCAATATAATTCCCTTTGCAAAACTGCTTTGCGCCGTACCTCTTGCGCGTCGCTTCCTCTCCCAGCTTTTCCGTGATCGGATCAATGGCAAAAGTCAGAAAGTTTTTTGTGATCTTCTCGACCTCGGAAACGTCCCCCAGTATAAGGGCTTTCGGTATGCGCCACGCGCGCCCTGCCATTTCAAATTCATAATTGATCCGCTCGTTTATGTCCGCTGGCGTTGCCGTCGTCCCCTGCTTTGTCACGTCCGTATATGTATAGCCATTCTGCAACGGCAAAACCGCCGATTCCGCTTTATAGAACGGTTTAAAACGTTCGTTTATAAGTTCGTTTAGTTTTTGTTGAAAATCCTGCTGCTGGGACGTGTTCGCGTCAATGTTCAATATGCCTTTCTGCGCCCCCTGCCGTAGCATACTTCTAACGGCTTTTGCCACCGTCTGCCCGTAACTTGTGTACGATCCTTCCAGCCGCCGTCTTGCGTCTATGTTGTTTAGCTGCATATAGATCACTTCGCTGGACGGGTACGACTTTTGAAGCGTCAAGTCCCCGATCGTGATAGCTGAAAACACATCTTCATAAAACGCGTATGTTTTCCGGCAAAAACTGTCTGCCACATACAAATAGCCGTTCATTTCCACGATTAAGGCTTCATTGTCATAGCAAAGGTTGGAAATAAAATGCTGCATGAAGTCGCTGCTGTTTTCGTTCGGGTTTGGCTCATAGTTCCACAAGTAATATTCCGCGCCGCGCTCCGGCTTTCCCTTTACAAAAGTTCTGATCTCGCATTTCCCGATCGTGTTCGCCACCATGTTGATCGCGCAGGCTGTCGCCAGTTCCTTGAAAAACGCTTCTGTAAATTCTTCCTCGATCTGCGTCTTTACGCTGATCGTTGATTCCCGCCCGAAGGCTTTTAAAAAATATTCCGTCATATTCACGCCGCCCACCCCCTTTCTTTAGAATGTGAATAGCGGCAGCACTTCGCCGCCCGTCTGCTGTTCTGGTATAAGTTCATGTTGTGTCATTGCCGCAACAAAAGCGAAAAATCCGTCTGTCTTGCGGCTCTTTGCTTCGATTTTCTGATACTCATAATTTCCGTATTTTTTCGACTTCACTTTTTTGGTATTGTTCGTGTACCACCGCATGATCGGGCAGTCGCCGTATACTATATTGTGATTGCGGAAGCCGCTGTCAATGATCGGCTCAATCTTTATTTTGTCGGACGGGCGCACCAGCTTTATATTTTTGTTTTCATAAGTGAAGCCGACGCGCGCCAGTGCCGCTTTCATCAGCGCGAAGCGGTAATCATCTAACGCCAGCATGGGTATATTGTAAAAGTGCGTCTGTACCTCTATCCAGTCCGCGATCAGTTCCGGCGGTATTTCCGGCGCGTCTATGATCTCCGCGTCCCCTGCTGCCACAGCTTCCATGTACGGAAATTTTATGCGCGGCAGGTCTGCGCTGTTTGCACATATCCATGTATGCTGTTTAAAGACAAACTTTGCGCCCCTCTTTGTGAGTACGCCAGCCGCCGCAAAATCATTTATTTTTGTGTAGTCTATGCCGATCACTCCGGTTTCCCGCATGATCGGCGGCTCTACTTCCTGCCGCGTTATCAGAATGTTTTCCCATGTCGTCAGTTCCACTTCGCTGTTTCCCTGCCGTATGTTCATTCGCTTTGTCATAAAGTCGGACGCGGAAGACCTGTTTTCTTTCCACTCCCTGTACTCTTTGCGCGTTTCCTCCAAAAGCGTCGGCAGATATTGAAGGCTGGGGTTTGCTTTGTGCCAGTTTTCTTCGTCGTGTACCTCTTCGGGATCGTCAAGCGCACACATAAAAGGCAGAAGCCCGTTGTCCTCAATCTCAAAATCTAAAATGCGTTTCGATTTCTCGATCAGATCATCTAAAACGCCGTCGCATACGTCGCCATTTGTTGTGGTGTAGGTCATGCGCGGCTGGGGCTTTTTCCCCAGCGCAGTCGTAAACACTTTTATGTTGTCGTAGCTTTCAAATGCGTGTACTTCGTCAAAATCTACCTTGCCGGATCGCAAGCCGTCCTTTGATTTTGCATTGTTTGTCCGGTATTTGATTTTTGACCGCGTTTTCCTGCTCTGTATTTCCGATTTTGTCCAGCGGAAGTGCCGGATCAGCTTTTTCCTGTTCTTTTCCAGCACGTTGTATATATCATCAAAGGACGTGCGCGCCTGTTCTTCCGCTGTGGCGCAAATATCTATGTCATAGTTCGGTATTCCGTTGTATGGGCTTATCAACGCGAAGTCCTCAAACGCCAGATAGCCGTTTTTTCCTGCGCCCCGCCCTACGAAAATCAGCAGATCGGGGAAACGCGGCAATCCGTCTTCCCTGTATACGCAGCAATGCAAAGTGAACACGAATTTTTCCCACGGGAATAACTCAAAATCAAAATATTTTTCCAGCTTCATGTAGTTGTGAAGCTGTTCTGTATTTATGGTTAAATTTTCGCTTTCAAATACTTTTTTTACGAATTTAACCAGCTTTTTTTGGTATAAACAGACTTTTTTTAGCCCTTTTTTACCCCCGTTTTCGACCATGTAAATATAGTCGTATAGTTCCGGTACGTCTCTATAATTCGTCGTCAAAATCCCCACCGCCTAACATAGCGTTGGCTTTTAGCCCTAACTCTGCAAGCAGCTTCAGCATTTGCGCGTTTGTCTTGTTGAACATTTCCACGGCTTCGTTTTTTTTCATACCGGACTGACCGCCGCCGTTATTGTATTTTACGATAGTTCCGCGCTTTTGAATGTCTTCGATCAGCAGGGTTTTTGTAACATACATAGCCATGTAATCGTCGATCATATCGTCAAAAAATTTCCCGTATGTCCCGTTGGCTTCAAGCTGCTGGCGCAAGTCGTTTTCGATCTCTTTGTACTTTTTTGTGCGCGTGATCCGCTTTACGTCCTCGCTCCTGTTGTCCGGTTTCTTTGCCATGTATACCACCCCCTCATGTGCGCGCGATCTTCCGTTTTGTCTACCCCATGCCCCGTTTCCCGTCCGGCGTTCAAAATCCAAAACTTTTGGGGCGGGGGGATCATTTACCAGCGTTCCTCATTCACAAATTTATTTTTATTTTCTTTTTTCCAGCCCTTGCCCTTGTCATGCTCTTTATTGTGGCAGTCCTCACACAAAGGAATTAAATTGTTATACGTCACGCCGTTATATACATACGTCCTCGACAATGCCAGCCGCGGATGCCGCCGCACCCACTGGACGTGGTGGACGCTGCGGGCTGGCGTATGAAAGCCGCGCTTCTTGCAATGCTGGCACTCATAATTATTTTCTTTCATAACCGCTTCGGAAAGCTGCCGCCACTCCCTGCATTTATAGAATTTGTATAGCTTGTCTTCTGCGATCAGTTGTTTGATCCATTTTTCCAGTGCGTCCTGTGTCATAGATATATAGCCTGCTCTCTTTATGCTGGGCGCGACTGCCGCACCCAGCCGAAGGAAAGTATAAGGCACACGGCAAAATAAAAAGGGACACAAACCACACTAAATTATAATTGTGTCGTCTGTGTCCCTAGTATCTTCGCCATGTGCCTTATTTACGGCTTTATTTTAACATATCCCCGTACTATATGCAACTTCTTATTTCTGCCCCAGCGTGGCGCGCTGTGGCGCGTCCTGCTGCCCTTTCTGTGTCCCGCCCCGTCCTGCTGCCAGCGTCGCTTTACAGATTGCCGCCTGCTGCCGTCTGCGCTTATGTGAACGGCAGTTCTTCGTCTATCCCGTCCGGTATGTTCATAAAGCCGTCGCCGTCCGTCGGATAGTCCCCCGCTGCCGTCTGTGCGTTTCCCTGCTGTGCCTGTCCTGCTGCCGCCTTACTTTCCGCAAACTCTTGATCCTCTGCCACAATATCCGTTGTATATACCTTTACGCCGTCTCGGTTCGTGTAGCTGCCTGTCTGTATTCGCCCTGTTAATACAATCTTTGTCCCCTTGTGCAAATACTTTTCTGCAAACTCCCCAGCTTTCCCGAAGGCTACAACGGAAGGAAAGTCTGCGCCCGCGTCCTTTCCCCTGCGGTCTACTGCCAGCGTGTAACGCGCTATGCACATTTGTTCCTGTGAATCGCCTTTCGCTGAATACCTCACTTCTGGATCGCGCGTCAGCCGTCCCATAAGTATAACTTTGTTCACTGTCTGCCCCTCTTACTTTCTTTTATTGTTTGTCCCGATCCAGCCTAAAATAACGACCGTTAAACAAATGATCGCTGTTATGATAATCGCCGTCATGTTTACGTCTGCCATGTCCTCACTTCCTTTCTGCCGCTTTATTTGCTATGATAATCGCCAGCGTGACCGGAAAAGCCACCCCCGCGAATATGCTGTATTTTTTTATCTGCTTTTTCTGCTTCTCGTCAGCGTCCGGCGTTTTCTTTGTTGTCAAAAGAAACATATAATAGCCGAAGCCGATCGCCAGTTCTATGTAGAGAAATACGGCTATTCCCACCGCCACGCCTGCTGCCGCGCTCATATTTTCCCGCCCCCGCTTTCCTTTTCTGTTTCCGGCTCTTTTCTGCACGGTGGAAACGGGCATTTTTCGCAGTTTTTTTCTTCACACTCCCCGCCGTTAGTGTCTGTAAAAAATCCCAGTATCTTTTTAACTATTTTCCCCATTCCTGCCCCTTTCCCGTCAGAATGTCCGGTCATTTTTCGGATCAATCCAGTTTTTATGTTCCCTGTCACGCTCTTTCATATAATCGCATACCGCGCCGACTGCTGCCGCCGACCAGAATAATAAAAGCAGTATTCCGGCAATGATCCCAGCTATGATTTTAATAATTGCTTTATCCACCGTTTTCTTCCCTCTCTTTCCGCGCCTGCGCCTTGCTTACGATCAGCCGTATTTTTATAACCTCGCTGTCCTCCAAATACTCGCATACATTCGCAAGATCGGACGCTACCGCGTAACGATCCGCTTCTTTTTCTGTCATTTCCTCGATTTCTGAAAAATCCGTGATCGCCGCTTTCCTGTTTTCCGGCGTTTCCTCTCCCGCCGTCGTTTCCACCGCCGTCTTTCCGTCCTGTTCGATCGTGATTGTGATTTTTGTTTTTTCCATGCCCTCTTTTTCCTTTCTATCGCTTATACCGTCGATCCTACGTCGTCCAGCCCGTATTCCCGCTTCCTGCGCTTGCAATCCTCCAGCATACGTTCCAAAATCCCCACTTCCTCGTCGCTCATGTAGATATAATATTTTTCAAGCATTTTCAGCGCATGAAGGCGGCGCGCGTTTTCCTTTTCTTCCTCGTTTGTGTCGGTATCTGACATTTGATCGGCTTTCTGCTCTGCAATGCTGCGCTTTTCCTTTTCCTCTCCCTTTTTCGCGTCCACCATTTCGCGGATTTCCTGCGCCTTTATGTCCTCGCCTGCTGCCACCCGTCCGGCAATCTCTTTTTGCTCGCTTTCCGGTAACTGGCTGGCTGCTGCCGCTGCTGTTACGCCCATTTCGCCTTTTTCAAACTGTTCTTTGACTTCGGGAACGGCGTTTTTGTTTATCCGGTTATAGTCCCCGATAACCGCCGCAGACGTTCCCATGATCCGCGCCACATAGTCCCGCACCCGTTCGCCGTGTTCCAAAATCAGCAGCTTTTCCCGCCGCGCCTGTTTCAGCGCGTTTTTCCATTCCTCGGCTTCGATCATCTTGTCATAGTCCGTATAATGACGGTTGAAAGCGTTCCCGATCAGAACATGAAGCCTAAACTCTGTTTCTGTCATATCCTTATAGCGGCAGTTTACGACGCGGAAATTTTCTGCGCCGCCCTGCACTAACATTTCAATGGCTGCGCGCCGCCTGTGTCCGCTTGCCAGCCAGTATTCGCCGTTTATGCGCCCTAATATTAAAGGCTCATGCAAGCCGCCCGCCATTTCGATTCCTGCCGCCAGTTCCTCTATTTCGTCCATGCTGTATTTATTGTGTTTCGTCACTATGATTTTTTCATAGTCCAGCCGGATTTCTGCAAAATCCTTTTCGATCGCGCCCGCTTCCCCTGTTGTCGCCGCGTTCATAAGGTTTTTAATGTTAAATGCCATTTCCGCTTCCCTCTCTTTCCATTCGCTCCTGTAATGCCTTTATACAGGCGTTATGTAGCTTTATGTCGTATACGCTTGTACTGTTCGCTTCCGCGTGCGCTCTGTACTTTTCCAGTCGTTCTATTGCTTCCGCGCTTGTCATTTCCTCTTTGTCCGTCTGCCTTTTTCTTATGCGCCCGATCTGCCTTTCCAGCTTTTCTTCTCTGATCTCGGCGACCTTATCCCCGCAAAATAACATTTCTTTCATTTGTTCCAGCATGATTTCAACGTCCGCGATTTCCTCAATCAGATTTATATAGGCTTCGCTTCCCTTGTCCAGCCCGCTTTCCTCAATCGCCCCATATCCGCACTTTAAATCTTTTCGCCAGAATTTATTTATTGCCTGTGTCAGTTCTGCCATTTCCTCTATACACTGGCGGGATTGTGCGTCGTAGCCGTACCGCAATACAATTTCCTGTATTCTTTCATCAGTCATTTTTTTATACCCCGCTTTCCTTATCGTGTTATTAAATATTCTTCTACAAATTTTCTGTATGTGAGTGCTGCCACGCTGCGCTGGCTGTACTTCTCCAGTGGCTCTTTGTAGTACGTCGCCGCCGTTACTTTGTCCGACCGTCTGATCCGTGTTAAAAATACCCTGTATTTGCAGTTTTTACGAAGCCAGCTTTCCGCTATCTCGTTTTCATCTGATTTTCTGTAATTTGTCAGAAGTATTCCGGCGATCCGAAGCCCCGCGTTCAATGCCTGCAGTTCCTCGATCTGCGCCGTTATTGTCTCTACGCCGTCCAATGCCCAGTTGTCAAGTGTGATCGGGACTATGACTTCATCAGCAGCACATAGCGCATTAATGGTACACATCAGCAGGGCGGGCGGGTTGTCAATGATACAATAATCGTATTTCTGCTTTACCCCCTGCAAATATTCTTTTACCCTGTTTTCCTGTCTCTCTGTGCCTGTGCGGATCGCGTTGTCTGCTTCCAGAAGGGAAATATTCGCGTTTATAATCCCGATCCCGTGTTTCTCCTGTATGATCGGTGTACGCCTGTATAAAATTTCCGCTGCGCCGCAAGTGTCTTCCCCGCCGTCGTAGCAATTGCAAAACTGGCTGGCGTTCCCCTGCGGATCGTTGTCAATCAGCAAAACGCGCTTCCCGTGCTTTTCTGCCAGCAGCGTCGCCATATTGATCGCGGTTGTGGTCTTTCCCACACCGCCTTTTAAGTTGATGATTGCAATAGTTTTCATGTGTCGTCTTTCCTTTCCTTCGTTTTTGTTTTTGTGCCGCGCCTAGTCGTAGGCGTAAATATCAACATTTTTCAGAATACACGCCGCGCAATCTTCCGATCCGTCGCTGTCGTCGCAGTCTTTTGGTAGAAAATCGTCGCCGAATATGCACCCGCCGCGCGCTCCCTCTGCTGCCAGTGCCGCTTTTATCGGTAATACATCACGTCCGGCGCAGTAAATAGCAATACGTTTCTGTGGTCTGCACGGCTTGGAAGCCGGATTGCTTAAAATCGTTCGTACCCCCTGCAAATAGCTTTCTAACTCCTGTGTGGCTTCTACTCCGCTATAACATACCGTAACTTTATAGCCCTGTTCTTTTAAAGCCTTGATCCACTCTTTTTGGTGGTCTGTCGGCTTGTTTTTCCCGTACTTCATTTCGATATACAAGCCCGCGAAGCCATTCATGGGGACGGGAAGGCAAAGATCGGGAACGCCCGCTTTTACGCCCATAGCTTTGAAACGCGCCGCTTCCTTTACGTCCCGCTTTCCCCCGTTCGGGATATGAAATAATAATTTGAGTTCGGGGAATCGTCCCGTGTTCCAGTTCGCCCATTCTATCACGCCCATTTGTTCCGTATCTTCCCCGCGTTTTAAATTTCCGTACATTTTGCCGCCCCTTTCTATGCGCCGTAATTAAGCCCGATCCCGTCCGCAATACCAGCCGCCGCTTTTCTTGCTTTCTCGTTATTCAGCCCGAAGCCCTCCGCAATACCAGCCGCCGCCGCTTCTCCAATCTCTAACGCCGCCCGCGCTGTATAGCCTGCTGCCGCGTCCACTCTTTCAATATCCGTCATTTCCAGCGACTTTCCGCATACTGTCATATCTGTACCGCCCGCCACATCAATACCCATGTATATCTGCTTCCCGTCCGGCGTTGCGCTCCGTCCTACGCTCTGCCCTGCGCCTGCTGTTGGCTCTTTCAGATATGCCGCAGCTTCAGCAAACAAATTGAATTTATTTGCGCTGTACCAGCGTTCCTGTCCTAAATCGTTTTTAACTTTGATTTCTTTTAGCTGCCACGCTTTCCTTCCTGCTTTCACGTCCAGCACGTCGTACATTTTCCCGAATGTCAGCGGAAGCCCGTCTGCTGTCCTTGTCCTCTTAAATTCTGCTTTCATTTCCCTGTACCTCTCTTTCTGCCGTCAACGGCTTTCTGTACTCTGTTAATTCCTCGATAATCAGATCGCGCGGCAGAATATCACGGCAAAAATAAACCGTTGCAAAACTCACGCCCTTTTTATAGTCCCTCATGCTCTGCGGGCTGTGAAACGCGATCCGCTTGTCAAATGCTAAAATCTGTATACCCTGTCTAAAATATTTGTACCTGTCTACGCTCTGTAAAGAATTAAGCGGCAAAAGCACCGCAAACGGCTTCCCCAGTTCGTAAAGCCTTTTTAATACCGCGTCTTTTTGCGTAAAAGGCGGGTTTGATACTATGCAATCATATTCCGGCGGTTCGTATGTGAAAAAGTCCAGCCCGTCCGATATGTCCGACCGTATAACAGAAAATCCCCCCCCCTAGCCTTGAATGACTGATAGAACGCCGACCACTCACGGTCAAACGGTGTCCACACCCGCGCGCCCTCTGGTATGTATTTCAGAATCGGATCAACGGCATAATACGGCGTGTACTGCTCGTTGCTTTCCTCTGTCCGGTCTGCCTTTAAATATCCTGTATTAAGTCCCATTTTTCTTTTTCTCCCTCTGCGGTTTCTCTGTGATCTCCACTTCCCCTGTTTCTAGGTTTAGTGTGTAGCTTTCCTTTGTCCGTTTCCGGCTTGTCCCGTCATAGATCAGCGTGTAAGTAAAATACATGAAGCCTGTTACCTCATGCCATGCTTCTGCCACGCTGTCTTTGTCTAAATACCAGCCCTTTGGTATTTCGATCGTGTGATTGTAGGCGTTTTTCGATCGTACCGTCGTTTTTGTCGGCTGCGGTATCTTTAAATTTTTGCTGGAATTGTACCGCCTGCCGGAAAAGCCCTCACATGTCCTCATGGTCTTTTCTGAATATTTCACAAAATACGAAGCCAGCTTCCTGTACTGCCCGCTTTCGTCTAACGGCTTTATTGTGATCCAGCCTTTATCCCAGCATTTTTTCAGCTTTGCGATCTCTATGGCATTTAATACCATGTGGACGTGTGCCGCTCCCCTCTCCCCCACCTCTGCCACCCATACATACTTTGCAACGTCCCCCGCCGCTTTATATACTTTGCGAATATCCCGAAGCAGCTTGTCAACGTCTGCCCGTAGTTCCTCTTTCCCTGCTGGGCGTTTATCCTTTTCATACGACCATGTAATATACAGGCTTGTACTATCAAAATTTTCGTTTAATATCCATGTCAGCTTTTTTATTGCCTGCCTGCTGTTCACTTTCTTTTGTGCTTCGCTTGTCTTATTTTCCTTCTGTCTTCTCGATCCCTCTTTTGTGTCGGTTCGGGTTGCATAATAGAAAGTATGCTGCTTTGTCTTCCCCGCCCTGCACGTCTCATGTCTATACGGCATTTTTACACCACCCTGTCGATAAAATAATATGCTTAACAAGTCCGAACGGCGGTTAAAATCCCGCCATTTTCCTTGACTTTTTACCGTACAAGCCGTATAATTATTACAGGTTTTATTTTTAGCTTTGTACGGCTTGACCGCTTTGGATTTCCCGATCCGAAGCGGTCATTTTTTCGTCTTAATTTTTGCATTTTTCAATGTGCGTTTTAATTTGTGTCGCCTGCTGCCGCTGCGTCTTTTTCTATTTCCCCGCATACCCCCCCCCGAAAAGAAAATCAAAACGCATTTGTGCCATTTCTTCCCGCAGGCGTTTGTCTGCTTCCGTGAAATATTCTTTGTCAATCTCAAAACCTAAAAAATTATGTCCTGTCCGGTATGCTGCCCGCAGACACGCGCCCGATCCGGCGTGTGTATCCAGTATCTTGTCGCCTGCTGCCGCATAATTCGCGATCACCCATTCATATAACCGAATTGGTTTTTGCGTCGGGTGGAAAGTGTGATCTTTTTGTAATTCCGCGCGGTTTATGACAACGATCCGCGTGGGCTTTTTAAATGTGCTGTATGCTAATTCGCAATCGCTCATAGAAAGCCCGTGTTGTCCCTTGTCCCACACGATCCAGCCCTTTGCGCCGATCTGCAAGTGTTCCACAAAATAATTGCCGCCCCATATAATCTGATTGACGGAAACGCGCTCTAATTCTCGGAAATACTCTGCGGACGGGATCGCCCCGTCCCAGTCTTTCTTTGCGTGTTCTTTCCTGCTGTGCTTCGGGTTTTTGTTGATATTCAGCCTTTGCCCGTCAGCCAATCCCATACGGCGGATCGGTTATTGCTAATTCAAAAAAATTGTCCGGTATTTCTTTCATGGCTTCCATGCAGTCAGCATTATAAAGCCTGTTCAATTCAAACATTGCCCGCGCCCTCTTTCTCTTTGATTTCCTCGATCCAGCGCGCCAGCCCGTCCGCTGCCCTTTCCCAGTCCCTCGCTTTCTGCCGAAGTTCCTTTATTTTCCCGTCTGCTTTATGTAACTGATCTTTCAAGCTGTCGTTTTCCTGCAATAGCCGCATAATCTCCGCTTTCTGCTGCGGGGCGGCGTTCATAATTTCCGGCGGTATACGCCTTCGCAAGTCCGGTTTTTCAATCACTGTCAGAACGGCGCGGCTGTCGTACCTGTCCACGGTCATTTCCTGCCCGCACCGGACGCATTTATAAACCGTGTTGTCTTTCAAATCGTCCGGTAAAATCTGCGCCCCGCATTTCAGACACACGCAATGGCTTTTGTTATTAAGTGAAAATGATCTTTTTACTGCCATATCCCACCTACTGCACAAATTCGTTGTTGTCGCTGATTTCCCGCACGACCTTTATTTTGTCCTTTGCCATTTGCATGATCCGGCAGCGAAGCCCCGTTCTGATCGTTACCGTTGCGACCTTCATTTTTTTGTCGCAGATAGCGTCCACGGCGTTCAGCATAATTTCCCGTACCGTCTCCGGCTGTTTGTACTCCCCAGCGTCTTCGCCGAAAAGTTCATTGATCCGCTGCTTTGCTACCGTCCGGCGGTTCTTTTCCTGCTGATACTTTATGGCTTCGTCGCAGCCGCACAACATTGTTGCCGCTTCCTCTAACTGCGGGGCGGTCATTTCCGCGCCGTCCTCTACAATCACGCTTTGACCGCAGAAACGACACGCGCCGGAAGAAGCCCCAGCCTTGCTTTGTTTTGCCATGTTCTTTTCTCCTTTCACTGTTCAAATAATTTCAGCACCCATTCAAGATCATTTACCATTTGCCCCATAAAATTGTGCGGGTAGTTCTCGTTAGCCTTTATCTCCTGTATGCGCTTTTCGATCTTCTCCTGTGCATTTTCATAAATTCCCAGCCGATTAAAGCAAGCGTTGATCGCGCACCCTTTACAGTCCACGCCTTCGTCCGTCGTTGCTTTGCAATACTCGCAGCAAAGATCGCAGTCGTCCGCGCCGCCTTCCCTGTCTATGCTGCATAACTCTTTCGGTACATACTCGCCGCAATATTCCATTGTCAGTCTTTCCATGCCTTTTCCCTCCCTCATTTAATAAATGCCAGTGCCGCTTCTATCGCTATAACCAGCGCGGCAGCAAGCCCCACCGCCGATATGATCCGCTGGGCGTAAAGCTGCCGGACGCGGCGCGCCCACATTGCTTCGCGTACCGGATTTATGGCTTTGTCGTCTATGTACTCATGCGCGAATATTTTCCGCGTGTCAGTGCCGCCGCAATTTGCTATGTTTTCCGCTGTGTTCTCGTTTACATAGTCAAATACAAGCCCGTGCGCCGCGCACCACTCCACCGCGTCCTGCAGGTCTTTTCCTTTCCGGCAAGTATTCAGAATAAGGATTGCACCGCCCCTCTGAAGCTGCTTGCAATGTCTAATCATTTTCGGGATCGGCTTTATAATTTCGGGGAATTTTGTTTCTGCCAGCGTCCCGTCAAAATCTACCGCAATGATCCGGCGGTATTCCTGTGCGCTCATGCTCTCGCCCCCTTTCCTATACGCGCCCAAAAAAGGACGGCGCGCGGTTTTGAACCGAAGTTCCGTTTTTGTGAATGTCTGATCTATTACTTTGATCGCGTCGTGCATTTCGCTTTTGCTCATAAGATCGCCGCAGTACATACCATTTACATATCCCGCCGCAAACAGTCCCCGCTTTATTGCTTCAGCTTTGCTTTCAGCCCCTTTTATCTCCTGTAACATTTCATTTAATTGCTTTATCCCTGTTTCCTGCTGCTGTCTCACGCTGCGTCGTGCGACAATGCAGGCATTTTTCGGCATTGCCGCGCCTGCTGCCTGTGCGATCCTTTCAATATCCAGCCTTGCCAGTTCGTGCATGGCGGCGTGATCCGCTTTTGTCATAATCTCAACAACAATCTTTCCCGCGCCCTGCTGCCGCCTGTCATTTTCATAAATTCCGAAAACCTCTTTTAACTGTCCTGTCATTTCTCCCCCGTCCTTTCCTCTTTGTTTTCTGCTTCCAGTTTTACGACGCTTACTTCATAGCTTGTACTTAAATACGGCAGTTTGCGCCCCTGTATGCGCTTCTTAAAATTGCGGGACTGGAAACGCCCGTATATTTCCACATAGTCCCCGACTTTCAGATCGGCGGCTTTTTCTGCCTGCTCATTCCAGCATACGCACGGGACATAATACGCGCCCGTGGGCGTATTTACCGCCACCACAAGCCTTGTCACTGTTACGCGCCGCCCCTTTCGTGTGCGCCTTTTTGTTTCCCGTCCGCTGGGCGGCTTGCAGATATTCCCGCAGATCGTCACTTCGTTTTGATCCTCTACGGGTGGATCATTCACGGCGATCATTTCCGCGAAGATGAACACTTTCACGCGGTTTTCTTCCGGCTTCGGATCGTGTACGTTCTCCGACCGGATTTCCCCGCCGCAGAATATTTCCGCGCCCTCTGTTATCCTCTCCAGCATTTCCTTTGATCCGGCGGCGCGTCCGTCATACTGCAAAATATAGGTGTCTTCCGTTCCGCTGGGGCGCGTCCGCGTCAGTTCTGCTTCGTACACCTTGCGCGCCCAGTCTGCCGCGTCCACGATCAATTCCGGCGGGGCTGTGATCTCCCCCACAATCCCGATTGTGTTATTTCTGCTCATTTTTCCTTTATCTCCTTTCATAGTCCGGCAGCTTGCCCGCCTTTGCGTAAAAGTCGTATAAATCCGCTTTACAGTGCGCCAGTTCGTCCTGTAAAGAGAATATCTTTTCTTCCGCGTCCTCTGCCATTTGCGCGGCGCGGGTATAGTCTGACAAAATCCGGTCTTTTTGTTCCTCTAACTTTTTCGCGCGTTCCTCATACTTGCCGACCACTTCCCTGTATGCTTCTGGACTGATCCAGCCCAAACTATCCACTTTTTTCCTGCTTTATAAATCCCTCTGCCTTCACATACTTTTGAAATGCTACTGTTACCCCGTAGCAATCTACAAGCATTTGCAATGTGGCTTCCGCGTCTATCCAGTTCATTTCCCGAATACAGTTATCATCTAATTTCTGAATATACCTGTTTAACGCCTGCTGGCTCTCTATTCCCTGTACGCCGTCGCTTCTGAAAATGCGAAGCACTTTTTCCAGTGTCTCTTTATCCGTCCCCAGCCCGTCAGCCTGCCATAGCTGCACTTCTCCCATGCTCTTTTTCCTCTCTTTCCTGTTTATAGTTTTTCAGTTCGTCGATCGCCCTTTTATAACAATCAATGTCTTCCGTTTCTTTCGCCCGTACAATGCACTTCCCGCGCGTTTCTCCGCTGTACTCCCATATCTCGATCAGATCGTCTTCACTCTCATATATGCTAAAGTGCATGTGATAGCGCAGATTGTATTTTTTCTGCAACGGTCTGTATATTTCATAGAATTTTCTAACTATTTCTTTGTATTCGTCTTCCATGCGCCGCCCTCTATGTATCTAACAAAAGCCCGTAATTTCGTGGCTACCCCCCCCCCATAAAATCAGATAGCCGCATTTGTGCCGTTTCCTGCCTGTATCTTTCCTGTGATAAATTAAAATAGTGTTCGCTTAACTCGAAGCCCACAAATTTATGCCCCGTATTCCGGCAGGCGATCAGAGAAGAAGCCGATCCGACGTGCGTATCTAAAACCACGTCGCCTGCTGCCGCAAAGGTTGTCAAAATCCATTCATAAAGGGCGACGGGCTTTTGCGTCGGGTGTATGCGGTACTCTTTGTTTTTCATGTTCTCTTGGATCATGCCCTGCCATGTATATTTATATTTGCGTACTGCGGTTTTAAAGGAAGTCCACGCCAGTTCGCAGTCTGCAAAATCATTGTTTCCGTTGTTCTTGTCCCACACTATCCAGCACGGGCTGTCATACGGCATTTTTGAAATAAAATGGTTTGCGCCGAAAATGATCTGGTTTTTGCTTACTCTGAATAATTCCCGAAAGTATTCTTCGTCCGGCGGTTTTACGTCGCCGCCCGCAAACGGTGTATACGCTTTCGACGTTGCCAGCTTTGACCGTGTGCCGTTCTTTTTGCCGTTTTCCTTTATCCCATACGGGGGATCGACAACGGCAAGATCAAAATAGCCGTCTGGGAAGTCTTTCATTCCCTGCATACAATCCATGTTGTAATAGCCGTATTCAAGCATTGCCGCCACTCTCCTGTTTTTTCAGTTCCGCTTCTGCAAGTTCGATAAAACCTTTTAAGTCCGCGATCCGCTGTTCGTATTTCTCATACGCTTTTTTCGCTCTCTGATACTGCCATAAAAGGAATACCCTTTCTTGCGAAGTTTCCTTTTCCATGTATTCCGATTTTGCTTTTTTGACTTCCTGTTCTAAATCGCCGCTATATGAATAAACTTTTTGATCTTTTTTTCTTTTTACCCTCATGCTTTCCACGTCCTCTATCTAAAGTCTTCAAAATTCTTTACCGCATTAAAAGTGATCCGTGAATTTGTCCACCGCTGCATACGCCGCAGCGTGTGTCCTTTGGGTACGTCCTGTTTATTAAAAATCATCACATACGGGGAATATCCTAAATCCCGCAGTATGTAAATTCTTTCTAAATCCTGTTCTATCGTTGTGTTAAAGTTTGTCAGAATATAAACGCCCATTTTTCGGTAGTCCCAGCCTGTCAGCCGTTTAAATTCTTCAAATTTCGGTATGATGATTTCTTTATCCTCGTATCTATCCCATGCAAAATGAATTTGCTTTATTTTCATTTGCTGTAAAAAGCTGATCTTTTCTTCTGTCATTATGCGAATGTCGCACCCCTGCGAAAAATCCACCCACGCGCCGCTGTCTATAAGCTGCTGTGAAAGTTCTTTCCATTCCCTGCAGGCGAAAAAGTTCGGATCAAGCAATACAATATTTTTCTGACCGTTCCAAAACTCCGGCAGATCAGCAACTTTCCGGCTTTGCCGCCCCTCTTTGCTTTCTACTATGCAAAAATCACACCCGCGCGGGCAGCCCCGCGTCAAAAATCCATATGCTGTATTTTTGCATAGTGCCGGATATAGGCTATAATCTGGGTATATATGTTCTATTTCCGGCGGCAAGTCCGGCTTTCCGTCTGGGTAATTGTAGCCCGTCCCGCCTTTTATGATTTCTGCCGCATTGACCGGATGCGTATAGTCTGGTGTAAACGTGAAAACTTTACTCATATACACCCGATCCGGCGGGTTTTGCCATGCGGTCAACGGATTGTACCACTCCGCGCTGTCGCCCTGTCTTTTATGCCATGCTGATATTTTCATCAGCGGCAGCGAAGGGAAGTTGTGACCGTCTACGTCAATTAGTTCCACTCTCATTCTTTTTATTTCCCGCTTTCATGTGTCAAATAGTGTCATTTGTCCGTCGCATTGCTTCTTTTTCGTTATGCGCGGCTTGTATTTACATTCTTCGGGGTTTCCGTTCCGGCAGATATAGAAAGCGTCTATTTCGCAAAAATCAAATAACTGGCAAGCGTCCCGAACGGAAGTCTTTTTAATCATTATGTTTAGTTCCTCGCATACCGCTTCCGTTTCGTCCTGCGCTATGCAATGTATACAATATCTGCAATAATGCTTCATGTTTTCCGTGTCCTCATACTATCTAGGTGGCGATCTCGCTTTCATGCCCTGCCACCCCGCTTTCCGGCGTGTGCATTGTGTTGTGGCTTTTCACATTAAAAAGCTACTGAAAACCTGTTGACCGTCTGCGCGCTCTCTAGCATGGCGCGTCCGCTGCCATTTTTCCACAATGCCCTGTACTCCGGCTGTTGGCTTGCCTTCATCAGCCGCAAGGTTGCCGACCTTGCAGGACGGGGACTGCTTCCCCGTTTCGGTTCTTTTCAGCCTTAAAATAAAAATCCTTTGTCTACAAGAAATTTGATCCAGTCGCAGCCGCAAACGTCGTCTTGCTTTATATACTCATAAAATTCTTCTTTGCTGTTTACGCCGTCTGCCTGCATGAAACGCCTTGCTGTTTCTATACTCCGTGTTTGAAATACGCACTCTGCGTAAAACGTCTTTTTTATTGTCCCGTAGTCGTTACTGCTTTTCGGTGTCCGCATTTCAACCTTTATCGCTTTTCTTTTGCTCTTTGGGAATATACCTTTGTCAATTACCACCGCTTCGCTAAATAACCAGCCATTCCAGCCGCGCCGCATTGGTGCAAATTGTGTTCGCGGTACTTCTACCAAATCCCCCACTTTTACTTTTTCAAAGTCCACTGTTTTCATTTGCTGCCCCCTCTGCTTTCAGCTTCAGCCACCATTCTGGATTGTTCCGGTATTTCTCGTTTTGGCAGTTGTCGCAGCTTTCCGTTTTGCACTCCCCGCAGTATGTCTTTTGAAAAGCTGTGTCCCACGGCGCATCTAAAACCGGAAGGCTTTTCAGAAATGCGCCCAGCGTTTCGGGGCTTTTTGTCAGTTCGTCGTATATCCTCATTGCGTCCCCCTATCCGATCGCCCGCTGTGCCGTGTCTGCGCTGTATCTCACACTATCCGCAACAATGATCTTTCCCCGCTCCAATTCCCTATAAATAGTTGCGATATGAACGCCGACTGCTGCCGCTATTTCCTTTTCATTCATTCCGCTGTTAAACATTGCTTCGATCTGCTGCCTGTCCGCAAATACAAGCCGTTTATACCTTCTTGCCACTTTCTTCGCCCCCTTATCTTTCTGTCAGTTCTACCGTTTTTAATTCATGGTCTATATTGACCGTGTAGCCGTCCCCGTTTCCCGTCCAGTAAATATCTCCAGTTTTGAATTTTCCCCAGTTGATCCACATATTTTCGCTTTTTACGACTTCCGCAATATCCTTTAATACTGCCGCGCTCCCCGTGACCTTATAACCGTATGCTTCCATTCCCTTTCCCTCGCTTTCTGCAAAAAAATAATGCGTATGAGTTCCGAAAAACTCATACGCACTTTACATTTTTACATACATTCTTATATAAAAAATTAAATGCGATAGAGTTTGTTTAACTCTTTTCGCATTTAATTTTAAAACTTAGTCAAATAACGCACATTTAAAATTGAAAATCAACCCTTCCGCAGCAAAACCGCCACCGCGCGCATATCTTCCGAAATATGACAGACCAGTCTGTCCTCCGCCACGACGACGTCCGCATCCGCATCCGAATAAACGTTTTCGATCCTATACCTGCCCTCTCCCGGCAGGGGAACCTCCAACGCCCCCTCATGTTCCCCGTTAAAGCTGTGGAACACCGCCAGAACACCGTCCTTCTCCTCCTGCTCCACATTTCCCTCCGTTCGGACAAGGCACTGCCAGCCCACAGGATGACGGTAATTTAAAACCTTTGGCCCATACAGTCTACTAAAGCCATCCTTAATGATGGGAGCTGTTGACACCCGATTGTGAAAGATACGATTTCTTCAAATTACTGTTAAACTTTCGCCAAAATTGTGTACTGATTTGAATGTTTCTTTTTTGATAATTGGTGAGTTCTACTTCCTGCCCAATAACTGAAAATTATTGACCATGTTATTCTCAATGCCTTCCATATAGCTTCCCAGCTCGTTCTGCATGTTATCCAGAGAATTATATGCAATATCCCTTGCCTGCTCATAAACCATATTGGAACTGACATTCAGAAGAAGCACCGTTTGCAGGGCCAGCGCAATCAGCGTGCAAAAAATGCAAATCAACAGTATTTTGTTGCGCATGCTTCCCCTTACCGAGATTTTTCTGATCATGTACTTATCCTTTCCGCCTGCAAGAATAATAAATTACTCCAAACGCCAGAAAAAGCAGCGTGACAGATACGGCGATTGTGACCCACGGATTGCGGACAAATCCCGCCACCAGATAGCCGAAAAAGCACACCGCTGCCACCAGCGTGGCATACGGCAGCTGGGTTTCCACATGGCGCAGATGCTCGCACTGCGCCCCGGTGGATGCCAGAATGGTCGTGTCGGAAATGGGGGAACAGTGATCCCCGTATACCGAACCCGCAAGCGTAGCGCCCAAAGCCGGTATCAATACGGCGGCGCCTCTCGCCCCGACTGCGCCTTCATTTCCCACGCAGAGCATTGATACGATGGGAAGCAGAATACCGAACGTCCCCCACGCCGTTCCCATGGAAAAGGACAGGAACGCCGCCACCGCAAACACAATAGCGGGCAAAAAGCCAAGCGACAGATCGGCCGTTATTACAAAATCACTGACAAACAATCCCGTTCCTATCATTTCCCGGCACACACCGCCAAGAGCCCATGCCAGAATTAAAATCATAAGCGCCGGAATCATGGTCTTAATCCCGTCGATCACTCCCGCCATAAATTCCCGCAAAGTCATAAGCCTGCGCGGGATATATAAAACCAGCGCTGTCATCAGGGCCGCAAAAGTTCCGAGCGTAAGGCCCGCCGTAGGATTCTCTCCGATGGCCTCCGCAAAGGAACGTCCTTCGAAATAACCGCCCACATAGGCCATTCCCAGAATCGAGCAGACAATCAGCGTAAGCAGCGGTATGACCAGATCCGGCACCGTTCCCTTTTTTACCGTTTCCTCCGCGTCATTTTTATTCAGTTCTTCCCTCTGCCGATTTTCCTCCGCTTTTTTCATGGGGCCAAAATCAAGATCCGTTACGCTCAGGAAAAACACCATAACAATGGTCAGGATCGCATAAAGATTATACGGAATTGTCCTGATAAACGCATTCAGTCCGCCTGCCTCCTCCACTTCTGAGGCTACCGCCACAGCCCAGCTGGAAATAGGTGCAATAATACAGACAGGCGCTGCCGTTGCATCCAGCAGATAAGCCAGCTTTTCTCTGGAAATCCTGTACTTATCCGTAATGGGCCTCATCACAGTTCCCACCGTCAGACAGTTAAATCCATCATCCACAAAAATCAGCAGTCCCAGAAAAGATGTGGCCAGTCTGGCGCTGACCTTATTTTTGATCCGCTTTCCCGCCCACTGCCCATAGGCTAAAGACCCTCCCAATCTGGTCACTATAACGACCAGAGAGCCCAGCAAAACAAGAAAGATTATCATATAGCTGTTTTGTCCGATTTTCACCGCAATCATATCAAAAACATATGTAATTGCCTGTAAAATGCTTCCTCCCGTAGAAAAGCAGTATACAAACATCCCTGTTACAATTCCCAGAAAAAGAGAGGAATATACCTCCTTACTGATCAACGCCAGCGTAATTGCAATCAATGGAGGCAGGAGCGATAACCACCCTGCCTCTATCATTTCCAGATTCACCTGTAATATCTCCTTCCAAATCGGTTCTCTTTAATTGTTTTTGTTCAGCGCTTCCTCCTGCAGCCGGTCAAACTGCGCCATGCACTCATCAACCGTTGCGCCGCCAAGTAAGTCCCTCACAATGAGGCATGTATTTCCCCATTGTTCCACATTCATACTGGCATTGGAGCCAATGACATAAACGTTTTCCTGAATTCTATCGTTCAGGGGTTTCAGCGCGGCCACACACTCCACTTCCACATTTTTGGAAGGAGAGATTACCCGATTGGTCTCCGCATAAATCTGAAGCGCTTCATCCGACGTCATAATATCCAAAACTGCCATTGCATCTTCTCCGTGCTCCGCATTGATGCCCACGCCAAACCCTGTCATGGGCATAACCGGCATCTGCCCCCTGCTGCTGGGAAATCCAATGACCAGCATCTCAAAATCCGTTTTTCCATAAGCCGTGTCTGTATTGGCCGCGCCCCAATATGCCATAACAATTGGTGTTTTCTGCGCAAGAAAGTCTTCCCCCTCCCCTTCAATCGCCTCACTCACAAGAGCCTTTTCTGCATCCACATATCCCTTGTCGATCATTTCCTGCAAAAACTCAAATCCGGGACGCATATAATCGCTGTATTTGCTCTCGCCGCTGTTTAACGCTTCTATTTCCGCCGCTGTGTTTCCGCCATTATATAAATCCGCGTAGGCCTGCGCCAGAACAAAGGTCTCCAGCCACCATCTGTTTGCGCCCACCGGCGTTTCAATTCCATTCTCCTGAAACACTCTGCAGCACTCCAGAAATTCTTCCGGGGTCTGTGGCAGCTCCAGATTATAACGATCAAACATATCCTTGTTGACAAACAGACCGTAAGCCACCACTTCCTGCGGAATCGCAACCAGTTTGCCATCCACCACGTTAGCAGCTTTCACCACATCCCTCAAATTTTTGGTACATTCCAGTCCTGACAGATCTTTCAGCTTACCCTCCTCGGCTAATATGCGAAGGGTGTCCGGGTTCAGCAAATAAAGGTCATCCATATCGTTACGCGCCCTGTCCAGCGTCACATCATCGTATGTTTTGTCCTGATAATCCTCCGCCGTGTATGTCACATAATCCACAGTTAATCCAAGCTTTTCCTCCGCAAGCATAACGGTCTTATCCGCCGCGCTTCTGGCAACATTTTCCACATTGGCTTCCGTTTTTTCCATCGGACTGAACAAATTCACAACCTGTTTTTCCTCATTCTCCAAAATGATTAAGTTATTATCTGATCCGCCATTTTTTCCGCATCCTGCAATGATAAAAACCAACATTCCAACGGTGCATATAATCTCTGGTTTACTGATGCCGCTTTTGCCAAAAAACTTCATGACTTTCTCCTCATTCAATCTAAAGCAGACCTGCTGCCTGTTTCATTTTATTCATCTTTTTTCACATATTGCCTGATTACCTTTTTCAGCAATTCTATATCTATTGGTTTTGTGAGGTGAACGTCCATTCCTGCATTTAGCGCTTCTCTTTCATCCTGTGCAAATGCATTTGCCGTCATGGCGATGATCGGAATCTTTCGCGCATCCGCGCGCTCCAGGGCTCTGATCGCCCTTGTGGCATCGTACCCGTTCATGACCGGCATCTGCACATCCATCAGGATGGCGTCAAACTCTCCCTCTTTCGAACCCTCAAACCGTTCCAGCGCCAGCTGCCCGTTTTCCACAATATCACATCCGGCCTTCTCCAATAACAGAATTTCCCGTAAAATCTCCGCATTGATTTCATTATCCTCCGCGGCAAGAAAATGCAGTCCCTCGAGACTGTTATTCTCAGCCTCTTCCGTTTCCTCAGACGGTGTCAACCCCGCCTGCATTTCTTTTATCTTTTCCTTAAACGCCGATGCAAAGAAAGGTTTCACAAGAACGCCTGTATTCTCCGTCTGCAAAACAGTCTCCATTCCCTCTCCGTCATGTTCCGTCAAAAGCAGGATGGGCAGTCTGTCCCCCGCTTCCTGCCTGATCTTTTCCAGCGCCTGTAAAATATCCGTATCCGCTGCATTGCATCCAAGTAAAACCGCATGATATCCGTCATGCGCGCTTTCACATCCCCGCAGCAAAGACAACGCTTCCTCCAGGCTATGCGCCGCATCCACCTTAACGCCTGCATCTCCCATAAGTATTTGAATATTATCGCACACTTCCGCATCTGCATCCGCCGCCAGTATATGTGAAATCCCTTTTTCGGCCCAGAACAGTTTGTCGGTCTGTCCCTTCGGAATCCGAAACTCCAGATCAACCCTGAAAAGACTGCCCTGATTCACTTCACTGGTTACTTCAATCGTACCGCCCATAAGCTCTATGATATTCTTTGTAATCGCCATACCGAGCCCGGTACCCTGTACCTTATTTGTGGTGCTGTTTTCCGCCCTTGTAAACGCATCAAAAATAGTCTCCAGATACTCCGGCGTCATGCCGTATCCGTTATCCTGTACTTCAATTCCGATATGCTCATACTGATCAGAACGCTGCTTAAGTCCAATAATACGCAGCCAGATTTTTCCCCCTGCGGGCGTATACTTTACGGCATTGGAGAGTAGATTAATCAAAATCTGATTAATACGCGTCTCATCTCCCAGCAGGCACTCGTGCTTGATTCCCGTCACTTCTACAAAAAAATTCTGTTCCCTCGCTTCCGCCATGGGACGGATGATCGCATCCACGGAAGACACCAGCGAATTCAGGGTAAACTCTTCCACATTCAGCACAACTTTTCCGCTCTCGATTTTGGACACATCCAATATATCATTAATAAGACTGAGCAGATGCTGCCCGGACGCCATTATCTTCTTTGTATACTCGCGCACCTTATCCGGGTTTTCCGCATCTTTGTCTAACAGCGTGGTAAACCCGAGAACCGCATTCATCGGCGTACGGATATCATGGGACATATTTGAGAGAAACATTGTTTTGGAATTGCTTGCAATCTGTGCCGCCTGCAGTGCTTCCGCCAGTCTGCGGTTACTGATTTCCCTCTCGGCTTCCCGTTCTTTTCTCAGTTTGTTCTGCTGCCTCTGCTTAAGAAAATATATCAGACAGCACAGGAAAAATGCAATCAGCATAACGATAACAACAATCAGGATATGCTGATTGACAGAACGGCCTTCCTGCTGAATCGCCTCAATAGGCACATAACCGATCAGATAAAGAGTCCCGTCGTTTACGGACCACATATAATTCAGGGAATTTTTATTTCTGACGTCGTGATAAAACATGATATTCTTATTTTCTTTCAGGCATGCCTCCACTTCCTCTCGGAGTCCCTCTTCCTGAATATCATTGGCCCGGTAAAAATCTGTCAGGTTCAAATGACCCGCACTCCGTTCACCCATTCCCTTGGGCTTTAAGACAAACCGCTCCGTCTCTGCATCCATAATATAGAGCATGGCCTTCTTGTTATAGAATCCCTCCGGTAGCGATTTATCAAAGAAATCATAAACATATTCTATATAAAGCGACGCGATCTCCCGCCCGTCCTTCACAACGGGACACTTGATACAGTAAGCCCACGTTCCCATATAGTTCAGGTAAGACTGGGATACCGGCAGACCGGCAATCGTTCCCCCTGCGGAAAAATCCAGTTCTTCCTCCGTAAACACTTCCCCCGTGCTGGACACGCCCTCTGTTTCTCCGGATCGTATCAGGGCAATCTTTATCATGGTCTCGCTTCTCGTGTAATTGCGAACATACTCTTCCGGCTCTTCCATGGACGCAATCCCCTTTGCCATGAGCTTCTGATACTCTGCCTCCTTATTCAAAATCACCTCAATCGTGCATTTAATCAAATCAAGGCTCTCATGCAGATTCTGTGTCGCGGATGCAGCCATTTCCCTTGAAATTTTATGCGACACGGAAAAAACAATGATCCCCAAAATCAAAAAGACCAAAATGATAGAAACAAGCAATGAAATTCCTCTGTCCATCTTACCCTCATTATGCTTCTTTCCCATTTTGATCTCCGTTCCGCTTTGATAACCAACTATTCTGATACTCTGTTCGCCTTTGTAGCTGATCAACTTCCTGCTTATTATTCTTTCTTTCTATTATATTCCCACTTTTTTATAAAGTCAGTATAGATAATATTTTGTTTAATGAAATAATGCCGCCGTCTTTTCCATTCGTTCCGCAATTTTTACGCCGAAGGGACACCGCCCCTCACAGCTTTTACAGCCGAAACACTCATTTGCTGCGTGCTCCAGCGCAAGATAATGCTCTCTCACGGCAGCCGGAACCTCCTCATGCATAACGGCAAGGTCATAGTATTTATTTACCATCGCTATATCAATGTCCCTGGGACAGGGCTTGCAATGCCCGCAGTATGTACATTCACCCTGACCGAACGTATTTCTGGGCGCTTTGGCCAAAACTGCGGCATAATTCCTTTCCTCCCCGGAAGCTGTCTCATAAGCCGCCGCCTGCTCCACATGCTCCGGCGTGTCGTACCCCGCCAGCACAGAGGCCACTGCCGGACGGGTCAGACAGTAATGGATACACTGAACCGGAGTCAGCGCAACGCCAAAGGGAGAACGCGCCGCATCAAACAGGCGCCCGCCTGCATAGGGCTTCATCACGGTAATACCTACATCATTCTGTTCGCAAAGCTTATAAACTTCCGATCTGGCCGGATCAATACCGCCCAGTCCGTCCTGATATTCTTCAACGAAATAATCGTCAATATTATCTGTCGGCGGCAAAAGATCAAATGCCGGATTAATACTGAACAGAATCATCTCTATGATTCCGCTCTCCGCCGCTTTCTTCGCCATAGCCGGGTTATGCGTGCTCATGCCTATATGCCTGATTTTTCCATTTGCCTTAAGCTCTTCCACATACTTGAAAAAAGGACCGTTCATGGCAATATCCCAATCAGCCTCCTGATCGACAAAATGAATCATGCCCAGATCAATATAGTCCGTCTGCACCCTTGTCAGTAAATCTTCAAAGGCTTCCCGGCATTTCTCCACGTCACGGGTTCTCTCATACTGCCCGTTCTGCCATGTAGAACCGATATGTCCCTGAATATACCACTGCTCGCGTCTTCCTTCGAGCGCCCTGCCAATTTTGGTACGAACATTGGGCTCGGACATCCAGCAGTCCAGAATATTGATTCCCAACTCCTGCGCCCGGTCAATCATGGCTTTACATTCCTCATAATTATGACGTTCCAGCCACTCTCCGCCGAAACCCACCTCACTGACCATCAGCTCTGTTTTACCCAGTCTGCGATATTGCATGGTTTCCCTCCTCCTATTCGTTCCGATATGTTTTCGCATATAAAAATCAGCTAATTAATTATAAACTTATAGCCTGCTTTATTCAAGCAGTTATATGCCTGATTTTCATCCTTTTTTACCCTTTTCCTCCTTGTAAAATGAAACATATAACTGTATTATTTGAAGCAACAGGTCAAAGCCGGCAAATATTTGAACAATAACGAAAGGATGAACAAAATGGAGTATATCACCCATTATCAATCGCCAATCGGCAGTATTCTTCTTGCCGCTGATGAAACAGGACTGACCGGATTATGGTTTGACGGAGCAAAATACTTCGCAGGCTGCCCTGCCTCGGAGCATAAAGAAGAAAACACGCCTGTCCTTGAACAGACAAAAGAATGGCTGATAATCTATTTTTCAGGCAGAGAGCCTGATTTTTGCCCGCCTGTCCATATGACCGGGACGCCCTTTCAGCTTTCCGTATGGAAAATCCTCCAGCAGATACCCTACGGAAAAACTGTCACTTACGGGGAAATCGCAAAAGAAATAGCACGGGAAAAAGGCCTGTCGCGCATGTCCGCGCAGGCAGTCGGCGGCGCGGTAGGACATAATAAAATTTCAATTATTGTTCCCTGCCACAGGGTAATCGGAAAAGACGGAAGCCTGACGGGATATGCCGGAGGAATAGACAAAAAAATGAAATTACTGGATTTGGAGGGCGTGAAACTGTTTTAAATACAGATATCCATTCAAACACAATAAAATAATACCCGAAAAATTTTTTGAAAAAACACAGGTACTATTGATAAATTGGAATAGTACCTGTATTATATTGGATTCCGGGACATTTGCCGATCCAACACAGGGACGGCTCATCAGTTCGGTATCGCCCCGTATTTTAACCTTGTTTTGCTTTGGCATATGGGCATATTATCCATTCGGTATTCATGCTAAATGCCCCAATCCCTGCTAATCATTTGCAGCTTTACCATATGCGGGTAAATCCTGCCTGTGTCCATCAGTTCATCCGGCGTTCCCTGTTCCGCAACAGAACCGTCTGAAAGCACAACCACTTTATCCGCGCCGCTTACGGTACGCATACGGTGGGCGATAACAAGTACGGTCTTATCCTTTATCAGCCTTGATAAAGCAGCCTGTATCAATGTTTCGTTTTCCACATCAAGGCTTGCCGTTGCCTCATCAAGCAAAATGATAGGGGAATTTTTGAGGAAAGCGCGGGCGATTGAAATTCTCTGCCTTTCCCCGCCGGACAATTCGCAGCCGTTTTCACCAATCATACTGTGATACCCGTCCGGGAGCTTTGCCGCAAATTCTTCACAATTTGCCAGTCTTGCCGCCGCAATCACTTCTTCGTCGGTCGCGTCCTTTCTGCCTATTCTGATATTTTCCATGATTGTGTTGTTAAACAGCGTCACGTCTTGAAATACGATAGAATACAGCGAAAGCAAGGTTTCCGGCTCTATTTTCGATATATCCATACCGCCGACTGTGATTTTCCCCTTGCTTATATCCCAGAACCGCGCGGCAAGGCGTGATACCGTAGTTTTGCCGCCGCCGGACGGTCCGACTAAGGCGGTAACTTCCCCCTGTTTTGCCGTAAAGGACACATCTTTCAATACGATTTCCCCGGTATTATAAGCAAATCCTACATGGTCGAACACAATATCATAGCCTTTATTTGTCAGCCTGTCTGTTCCTGTCTGGACAGGCTGGTCAAGGATTTCATTCATGCGGTTTATGTTCGTTTTGGTAGAGATTACCGCAGCAAGATTTTGTAATGCACCCTCAAGCGGGGCATACAGCCTTGAAGCCACAAGCAAAAACATAAAGAACAGCGGAATATCAATTTCCCC
>VSNG01000020.1 GCA_009774175.1 Lachnospiraceae bacterium
AAATAACAGTTTGTAGGGGAGTTCTGATACTCCCCTATAAAAATGGCTATTTATCAACTGTTTGTTGTGACATAGCCATATTTAAAAATAAACAGCGTCGCCAGATTGGCCGCGACCGCTATAAACAATACTGCTTTTCTGCTTCCCTCTCCCTTAAGCTTCTGCACCACCCCTGCCAACAGAGAATTGACCAGAATGGAGGCAAACATCAAAAGCACATACAGCGGTTCTCCCCATGCGTAAAAAATCAGGCTTGCAAGCAGCAGAATCACATTCTGACACGCTCTGGAAAAGAAGAACATATAGTACAAAGTAAGCACAGCCGGGAAAAAGATAAACAAAAATACGATGCTGGAAAAAAGCATACCGTATCCCCTTTCGCCTGTTACGATTTCTTTCTGTATTTCCTGTAACAAAGAAGAAAAATAATAAGCCCCGCCACGCAGGCAATCCGTATACCGTTTATGACAAGCGGATTATTAAATGCCGAGAGAAAATAATCTCTCTCCTGCACCGCCTCCGCGGCAACCTTACTCAACAATACCATAAATCCCATCAGTCCTTTCTGATAATCAAAACCGAAGGCATGAAAAACAGCACCATCACAATCAGTAAAAACAGCTTGTTTTCACCCCGCACGGAGGTATCGTAAACCGTCAACTTCTCCAAACGCCGAAGCTCCGTCTGCATCGCTCTTCCATGCTTGTAAAGATAGGTCTTTATATTGTAAATCTCCTGATCGTAGTTATCGTTAAAACGGCTCACCAGCATATTGTCCTCATCCAGATAATCCAGCAGATAGTAATTATGCCGGTTCTTCATGGAATCGTCATAATAGTCAGCCGCCCAGCGATACCATTCCCGTTCTCTGGCAGAGCGGATGTAGGCGGTAGTCTCGTCGATCACATCACAGATATGATCATGAGACAGGGCGCTTCGCTGGAGAACGGCGTAGCGGGCCTGCAGTTCATCCACAAACCGAATGTCCTTGGTGAAACGGTCGAAAAAGGGCCGTTCCTGAAAAGCCATCGACTCTGTCTTCATTTCTTCCATCGCGTAATTGTTCATGGCCTGGTCAAAGTCCCACACGGGCCCTATCTTAAGCGGCTCTCCCGCATTTTTGTACATATAGGTGGAGTGCATACCCGCATCATAATTACCAAAATATTCATTTAACAGAAAATAATCCACAAAAGAATCCACGTCGATATATTTATCGTAAAGCCCGAACACATCCTCCCTGTCGGAATAAACAATCTGCTCAATTTCCGAAAAATCCTTCTCAATATAGTGCAGGGCCGAATCCGTGATTCTCTCCTCCGATGGATATTTCAGGCCGATCCACTCGTCGGAAAGCCCCAAAAGCCGCCGTCCAGTATCAAGCATCCTGTCAAAATGAGTAAACCTGTCCCTCCTGATAATATAACTCGTGTACAAATTTCTCTCATGAAAGGAATCTATTGGAATCCGGTTTACGTCTCTTGTCACCGTCTCCATCATCAGATAGAGGCCCTGATAAACGTACCTGTCCCCGTCCTTTATTATCACCTCACAGAACTGGCTGTCCGGCGTCACGTCCGATACCTCCGAGCTGATCCGGTAAGCCAGATAATTGCGGATCATACTTTTATCCGCCATGCTCCCGTTTAAAATCCAACTGTCATGAGCGCCCATTCCCAGAATGTCCACATCGTTATCCAATCCGTCCGCGGTTTTCAGCTTCAGCAGATACTGTACCTTGTCAAAATTATAGGAGGTATGTCCCCTCTTTTTGATTAGCAGCTCGCTCTGTGCCGCGGGCCTGTCCGTTATGCGGTTATTAAATGTCCCGCCGTCTATAACGCTGATATGCCCTTTAATATACGGCTCTGTACCCAAAACCGTCTCGTTTCCCGCTTCATCAAACTCCTTATAATGGGCCGGCTCGCCTTCCATGGAAAGAATTACAATCGGCAGATTCGAGTGAAACCCGTCCTGCACCGTATAATCCTCGTTCATGTAAAGAAGCGGATCCTCGGTATGGGGATCTGCAGGCAAATCAAAATACGTGTTTTTGTTGATATCCCTGTTCCGATACGCCGCCCAGCCGCGCAGGAATCCCAATCCCGCCGCTGCCGCAATCACCAGAGCGCACACACCGAGCAGACAGGCCTTTCTTTGCCCCTGTGACATCGCGTCATCTCCTATTGATTAATCTCATCGTCCTGCCTCACCATGCTTACCGAAGAAACCCCTTCGATTCCGGAGAGATTTTTTACAAGCTTTCCGTTTCGCTTTTCTGATTTCTTTAACAGATTATCGGATATCTCATAAATAAATTCTTCCGTCTGTGTTTTGACCGCCCGATTGTGCACGCGAAGCGCAGCCTTGCCGCCAAACAGATTTCCCATATGTTTTTCCACTTCCTCCCCCGCTGCGGGCTCGCAGTTGACGATCACCATAATGCGTCCGTTATCCCGGATAAAGCCAAAGAGAATCAAAAAGGCAAAAATCAGGGCGGAGCCGATTGCCGCAATCAGATAATCCGAAACGCCGCAGCAGATGCCCACTGCGATTCCCCAAAAAATATATGCCGTGTCGCGCGGATCCTTAATCGCCGTCCGAAAACGTACAATAGACAGCGCACCCACCATACCAAGCGAAAGCGCAATGTTATTTCCAATCACATTCATAACAAGCGTAGTCACCAGCGTCAGCATCACAATGGACACGTTAAAGCGTTCGCTGTATACCGGCCCCGAATGGGAAATCCGATACGAAATGTAAATCAGGCAGGCAATCACTGCCGCGGCCAGGAAATTCACAATCACATCCGTGATCGTCAGGCCGTTCGTCGCATTGGACAGACTGTTGTAAAGTACCTCTTTCATGTCATCTTCTTCCTCTCTTTGATATCATCCTGGCCCGGCAGTACTTACTGTTGGAAGCCATTACCTTATCGCAGTGATTCAATTCATTTTTCAGATAAGTAAAAAGAAATCCTGAATATTTCACTTCCATTGTCACCCGTTCCGGCGGTTCAACCGGATACAGAGCCGCATTTTCACTGAAAATATCAAATGTCGACTCGCTGGCCCGCAGATTCTGGTCAAAGGTGATTCTGGTGTCGTTATGCTCCGTTATATAAGCGAAGCGGTCATACTCCACGATACATTTCGGCCGGTAGCACCGAACGCTCAGGAACGTATACAGCCACTTCGCAAGCGGCTCCTGCCTCTGCATCAGAAAACGGTAATCGCCGGCAATCATCCGGGCCGCCTCCTCTCTGTTCAGTATCAGGGAGCGTTTTCTCTGAAAACCGCCTGTCTTTTCCTTTATTTCCAGCTTAGCGTTCTCGGCCTTGGCGCCGTAAACCCGAAGCCTTATCTTCTGCCGTCCGTCGTACCCCTCCACTTTCTCCTCAAAGTCCGTGTCGTGAAGCGTATCAAAGTAAAGGGAACGCACCAGATAGCCCCTGTCTCCGTTATGGGAATCAGGCTCCATAAAAATGCCGAGCCGCCTTTTCATGTCCGCCATTTCAGCCAGCCCTATATCGTATTTCACCTCTGTTCTGGTCACGTCAAGCAATCTTAATCTCCACCCTTCGTTACTCTGCCAACAATAAAAGCGCCCAAACCGGCCGCCGCAATCACCGCTGCTTTGGCCATTCCCTCTTCCCGCTTTCTGCGGGACTTTCTGTTCCTTACGGAAGGACTGGGCCTGCCCGTTTGAACGCGGCCGGCTCTTTCGGTACGGATACTCCTGCCCTCTCTTTTTTTTGCCGCTGCGCCGTCTGGTTTATCCGACATCCGCTTACTGATTCGCTTTACGAAGAAAGCTTCCTCCAGCAGTTCCTCATCCGTTTCCATCTTTCGGAGAATCAGGTTCTTTACCGATTCCGATATTTCATATGGTACAGGCGTTATCTCCTCTTCCTCCGCAGACGACATTGCAGGAAGCGGCTCCAATTCCGTCACAGACTTTTCAGCCTCCTCCCTCATCGGCTCGGGAACCGGCCGGGCTCCCTGCCCATATTCAAATCCGGCCGCAAATTCGGATTCAATTTCCGAAAGAGCCTGCCCCTGTGCATTCATCGCAAATACAGGCTCCGGTTCAAAGGACGGCGCGGGCTCTGCGGCCGCCACAGGCTCTGCGGACGGCGCAGGCTCTGCGGACGCCACGGGCTCTGCTTCAGGCGCAGCTTCTGGCACGGAAGTCGCAAGTGCGGAAGACACCGACGCCAGCGCGGCAGCAGCCGTCCCCGCCGAAAGAATCTCCAGACCATCCTCGTCAATCTTCGGCCGCCGGAGCCTCAGCAGATCATTATAACATCGAAACCGCACCATCCTCTTTCTCCTGTGGTGCTGAAATACAAGCCCCAGCACCAGACAGGCAAGAGATATTCCCGCCGCCGCCACTGCGTCACGCCAGATACAACCGTAAATTGTCAATCCGAGAACTGCCGCGCCAAGCGGCGCCGCAAACAGATAAGTACGCTTCCCGAGCGCACTCCTGATTCTCAGTCTGTCCAGCAGATAACCAAAAACAATATCCAGAAAATAAACGAAACACATGCCCAGAAAAGTGAGCGAAACCGTCACGAACATCCTGATCACAAGATTGGCCGTCATGGGTTCTACCAGAAGATAGGATCCATAGCACACCACAACACCGATTCCCAGAAATAATACCGTTCTGAAATATTTATAACCCCAGAAACAAAAGAGGGTTCCCACAATCAGTAAAAGGATAACCCCCACAAACATTAACGTCCCTTTTGAAAACAGCAATTCCCCCTGCCATTTGGGCAGCTGCAACACAAACTTATCCAAAATGATCCCCTTTTGTTTCTTTAATGCATCCCTGTGCATTATATACAACAAATAATTTCTTATTCATTTTATCATTTTTGGTAAATTCAGGCAACATTTCCCCAAATTTCCATTGTCGCTTTGTTAATATTGTACATATTTTACCCCCGCTCAGAGGTAAAATTTGGCGCTATTTTTCAACTTCGACACAGACCTAATACCGCCGCGCTCTCCCGGATTCCCTTTTCCAGTTTTTCCGGCTCCAAATGCAGTCTGTTGAGTCCCATAATACAGGCGCCCACTACGGGTTCATAACGCGCCTGCACGCATACGGCTCCGGGAAGCCGCTCTTCAATCCCGTTTATAACGCTCTTCGTAAGTGGATTGTCCGCTCCCTTAAACACGCTTCCGGCAAGCACCACTTCCTCTTCTTCCGGCCCCATCTTCATCTTCCGAAACCCGGCCGCCACATAATCCACAATCTGCTCGGCAAATTCCGAAACCAGACCACAGGCAGCTTCATCCCCGTGGTTTGCTATCATCAATATCTGCGGCACAAGAAAACGCAGCTCATATCGAAACTCCTTTTCCGTCATATACCGTTTCAGCAGTGCGTCCACATCAGAAACCTGCGCCTGTTCCAAAAACAGCTTCGTCAATTTGGTAGGCGGGCATAAGCCAAGCTCCGCATCAAAGACTTTTCTTGCCGCCCGAAGCGAAATCGCGCTTCCGCCCTGTGCATTTTCTTCCATATAATCACCGTACACAAACATTCTGTCATCCTTGGCAATCAACGCGCCGTTCATTCCAGTCCCCGCACAGATCACCGCCCCGTGGGAACGCATGGCTCCGCTGTAGAAGGCGATAATCACATCATTGCAGACAATCATCTCCCCCGGCAGAATCTTTTCCTGTACAGCCTCCTTCACAAGCATATCGTCTCCCGGCCAGTCCACCCCGCCGATCCCCGCCACCGTAAGCGTGATGTCCTCCCGGTTAATCGAAGCCTTCTCCACCGCCTTTTCCACCGCCTCCTGCACGGGCTCCAGAGCGCGCTCCATTCCTTCGCTCGGAAAGTACGCCCCCTTAGCCACAGCAGACCCAACAATATACCCGTCTCCTCTCATAACAGCGGCAGCCGTCTTTGTACCGCCCTGATCAATTCCCAGAATATAAACTTCTTTTTCCATCATAATCATCCTCTTTTCGTGATCTCTATTTTCAACGCTTCTGTATGCAACGCTGTCAATTAGAAATTGTGTAACGATTCACATTCTACCAAAAGCATATTACTCCTCCGTCACATTGTCAATACACTTCCTTAATTTATTTGTATAATCCCTTTTTAATGGTTTTTTTGCTCTCACAATTTTATTGTCCCTATTTATTTTTTGATTTTATGATTGACACAGTGTAACATTGTGTTACAATTAGGGTGTAAAATATGAAACATTCAAATACCATGCTAAAATGTATTGCAACGCGCAGTGCAGACACTGGCATAAGAGAGGCGGCATATGGCTACCATAACAGATATCGCCCGTCAGGCGAACGTATCAAGAACTCTGGTCTCCCGGGTACTGAACAATAAACCGGGGGTCAGTCCCGAAAACCGAAAAAGAATTTTAGAAGTCATTGAACAAAACCACTATATTCCCAACGGTCTTGCCAAGTCACTGGTATTGCGGAAAACCAATACCATCGGCGTCGTCATGAACGATCTGTGCAACGATTTTTTCTTTCAGCTGATTGCCGGACTACAGGACGCGGCAGAAGCCCGGGATTACAATATCCTTTTTTGCAGCGGACGAAGGGACATGGCTGCAAAGCTGAAATATGTGGACTACCTCACCGGTGGATGTACCGACGGTATCATCGCCTACGGCAGCTGCCATGACGATGAAGGGCTTTTCCGCTACGCGGCCGAAAAATCGGCTAACTGTGTTCTGATTGAAAGCAATTTAAGCGACTGCACCGCCGACAGAATACTGCTGGACAATTTTCACGGCGCCTACGCCGCTACCGAACATCTTATCCGGCAGGGGCGAAAACATATTATTCACGTAACCTGTGACATGAATTACGACGTGGGACTGGAACGTCTCAACGGTTTTGTACAGGCCATGCACGACTACAGAATGCCCCTTGGACCCGATTCCATTCTCTACGCCGATCATTTCGAGGATATCGCCTGTCAGCAGATGAAAAAAAGACTGTCCGCCGGTATCCGGCCCGACGCCTGCTTTGCCGGCGCGGACAAGCCCGCCTTCGGCGTTCTGCGCGCCGCCATGGAAGCCGGACTGTCCGTTCCTGCCGATCTGGCCGTCATCGGCTTTGACGACGACGTTCCCGATTCTAAGGATATCCTGTTTCCTCCGCTTTCCACCATGCGTCAGCCTCTCTACGAGATGGGAAAAGCCGGCGTAACGCTTTTACTTGATCGGATTGCGCATCCAGACAGAGAAACAGCGACAAAAACTTTTCAGGCGGAGCTGGTACTGCGAAAAACCTGTCCGTAACCGTTTCGGCAAATAACCGTGAACGCAGAATCAAACAGTTAAATTGATAAAGGAGGTCACCATGACAAAAAGAGGTCTGAAAATTGCAACCATCGGCGGAGGCTCCAGCTACACTCCTGAGCTGATCGAGGGTTTTATCAAACGTTATGAAACGCTGCCCGTAAAGGATATTTATCTGGTAGATATTGACGCGGGTATGGAAAAATTGAATATTGTCACCGCCCTTGCAAAAAGAATGGCTGACAAAGCCGGTATCGACCTGCAGATTCACGCCACCACCGACAGGGCGGAAGCCTTAAAAGACGCCGACTTCGTCACAACCCAGTTTCGTGTCGGACTTCTGGACGCCAGAATACGGGACGAAAGGATTCCCCTGCGTTATGGCCGCATCGGGCAGGAAACCACCGGCGCCGGCGGCTTTGCCAAGGCGCTGCGCTCTGTCCCTGTCATTCTTGACATCTGCCACGATATGGAAAGGCTCTGTCCCGACGCCCGGCTTATAAATTTCGCCAACCCTTCCGGCATCCTTACTGAGGCAGCACTAAACCACAGTTCCATAAATACCATAGGCCTTTGCAACTGCCCCATCAATATGGTCAGCGATATGGCGGAAAAATTCAACTGCGATGCAGGGGATGTGTTCTGCGACTTTGTGGGGATCAATCATCTGGTCTGGGCTCAGAAAATTCTGGTAAAGGGAAAGGACGTTACGAAAGAGGCCATTGAAAAACTGTGTTCCGATACCGCAAAAGAAGTGATGGCAAACATCCCGGAGATCCACTACGATCCCGCCTTCCTGCGGTCTCTTGGCATGGTGCCCGTAAGCTATCTCAAATATTATTACATGCAGCCGGAAATGCTGGCAGAATGCAGCCGCGCCGCCGGCGCGGAAGGGTGCCGTGCAGAGGTAATAAAGCAGGTGGAAAAGGATCTGTTCGAATTGTACAAAAATCCCTCGCTGGATATCAAACCGCCCCAGCTTGCAAAGAGGGGCGGGGCGCGCTACTCCGACGCCGCCTGCAGCCTGATTGATTCCATCTACAATAATAAAAAGGATATACAGACCGTAAACGTCCTCAATAACGGCGCAAACACAGACCTTCCCGACAACGCCTCCATCGAGCGCAACTGCGTGATCGACGCAGGCGGGGCGCATCCTCTCCACATCGGGCGCACCCCTTTAAAAATCCGCGGTCTGCTGCAAAATGTCAAGGCATACGAACAACTTACTATTGAGGCCGCCGTAAACGGCGATTACGACTGCGCCCTACAGGCGCTTACCATCCACCCGCTTGTGGACTCGGCTACTGTGGCGAAGCAGATTCTGGATGATATTCTTGCAAATAACAAAGAATATCTCCCGCAGTTCAATCGCTGAACTTTTCCACAGGGGGCTTCCCAGCCCCCTGTCTGACACTCTCTCCAATTTTCCGGCAGGTTTCCTGAATCAGACCATCCGAATGAGCATCCGAGACAAACATGGCTTCAAACTGAGACGGCGCCACATAGATACCTCGTTCCAGCATTCTGTTGAAATAATCCGCAAACGCCTGTCTGTCACATCCACAGGCATCCTCATAATTTTTTACAAAAGGCCCGTTTTCCCTCCGCTCCCCAGCATAAACTGCATCCGTCTGTTCCACATCCCAGCCAGGCACAAAGAAGGCCGAGAGAAGGGAGCCCGCCCGGTTCACCGCCAGCCCCTCCTTTAAAAAAGCCTCCGCCAATCTGCAGGCCCGTCTGTCGATCCGCTCATAAATACCCTGATCATCCATCAAAATCTTAAGCGTTGTAATTCCCGCCGTCACCGCCACCGGATTACCCGACAGCGTTCCCGCCTGATAAACAGGGCCCAGAGGAGCCACGCAAGCCATAATATCCCTTCTGCCGCCATAAGCCGCCAAAGGCATACCGCCGCCTACAATCTTTCCAAAGGTATGCAGATCCGCATGGACTCCCGTATACTGCGTCGCGCCGCCCAATGCCAGTCGAAATCCCGTAATGACTTCATCGAAGATGAGAAGCGCCCCCTCTTCCTCTGTAATCCTGCGTAAAAATTCCAGAAAACCCGCTTTCGGCGGTACCACACCCATATTGGCCGCCACCGGTTCCACCACTACCGCCGCTACCTGCCCGCGGTTTTCTTCCATCAGCCGTCTCACCGACTTCTCGTCATTATACACCGCTGTCAGAGTGCTCGCCGCATATCCTGCAGGCACACCGGCGCTGTCCGGCACCGAGTGCGTCATAAATCCGGAACCCGCCTTCACCAGCAGCCCGTCCGAATGACCGTGATAATTGCCGGAAAATTTAATGATCTTTTCCCTGCCCGTGAATCCTCTCGCCACGCGCACCGCGCTCATCACCGCCTCTGTGCCGGAGCTGACCAGCCGCACCATCTCCACATCCGGGACGCAGGTGCAAATGAGCTCCGCCAGCTCCACTTCCCCGGCTGTGGGCGCTCCGAAGGTCAGCCCTTTCTCACACACTTTCTGTACCGCCTCGATCACTTCGGGATGCGAATGTCCCAAAATTCCCGGCCCCCAGGAACATACATAATCCAGATATTTATTTCCATCCACATCTATGATCCACGGCCCCTGCGCCCGCTCCACGAAAAAAGGCTGTCTTCCCACCGCCCAAAAAGCGCGGACAGGAGAGTTAACGCCGCCCGGAATCCTCTCCAGCGCCTTTGCAAAAAGTTGTTTTGACCGTTCTTCACTCATAATAAAAAGGCTCCCTTTCCCTTTTCCTCAACCGAGCCACTTCACCGCATCCAACGCGTGATAAGTAATTATAATCTTCGCCCCAGCCCGCTTCATGGCCGTCAGGTTTTCCGTCACAATCCGTTTTTCATCAATCCAGCCGTTTGCGGCCGCCGCCTTCACCATCGCGTACTCGCCGCTTACATTATATACTGCAAGCGGCACGTCAAACGAGAGCGCCGCCTCTTTCAGCACGTCCAGATAGGCCAGCGCGGGTTTCACCATCACAATATCCGCTCCCTCTTCGATGTCCGCGGCGATCTCTCGCAGCGCCTCCTGTCCGTTGGCAAAATCCATCTGATAGCTTTTGCGGTCTCCAAATCCCGGCGCGGAGTGAGCTGCATCCCGAAAGGGCCCGTAGTAAGCGGATGCAAATTTAGCACTGTAGGACATAATCGGCATCTGCGTAAACCCTGCCTGATCCAGCCCCTCTCTGATCGCCGCAACCCTGCCGTCCATCATATCGGAAGGCGCCGCCATATCCGCTCCGGCTTGTGCCAGACTCACCGCCATCTTCACAAGGTATGGGAGCGTTTCATCATTTAAAATTTGTTCCCCCTGCACCATTCCGCAGTGTCCGTGAGAAGTGTACTCACACAGGCAAATATCCACGACAATATAGATTTCCGGGTAGCGCTCCCTGATATAGCGAACCGCACGCTGGGTGATTCCATCCACCGCATAAGCCTGACTGCCCTGGGGATCCTTTTGAACAGGAATGCCAAAAAGCATAACGCCGCCGATACCCGCCTCTTTTACCTGATCAAGAATCTCATGCAGACGGTCAATCGAATATTGAAAAATACCCGGCATGGACTCCACCGGATTCCTGATGTCCTCCCCCTCCATTACAAATATGGGGTAAATAAAATCCTTCGGATGCAGTCTTGTCTCCTGCATCATGGAACGGATTCTCCCGTCCCTGCGTAATCTTCTGAATCTATGCATATTTCTCCCCTTTCCTCTGTCGAGCTATACAATTGCCTCTGCAACTCCCTCCACACCGGCTTCCCGCGCCGTTATAAAATCGCGCGCCGTGTGCCTTTTCAATTCCTCCCCGCATCCCTTTCCGATGCAGACAAACCTGCTCTTCTCATTCACGATTCCCGCCTGCCCCAGTCCTTCAAAGTAGGCCCTCACGCCCCTGGCCGAGCCAAAAACTATATAATCCGGCTCCTTTCCGATCGCCGCAGCGCGTTTTTCTTCTTGAATCTCCAGATCGTATATCGGATACTCCAGAAAAGGAATCCCCTTTTCGGCAAAGATGCGCGGCAGCGCTTCGCTGCCATGCTTTGCCCGCAGGAAAACGGCTTTCTTTTCATCCCAGCAACCCTTCTCCCGTTCCTTCAAAATTTCCGCCGCCAGCCCTTGCGCCAAATGTTCCACATCATAGACCTTCGGCATATAGGCCGCATAGAGGCCCGATGCCTCAAGCGCGGCCGCCGTTCCCGCTCCGATCACCGCAATACGTTTCCCCCAAAGAACACGCAGATCCTTTCGTTCCTGCCTCATCTTATCCAGAAATACCCTGACGCCGTTGGGACTGGTAAAAACAAGCCAGCCGCAAGATTGCAAATCTGGCAGTGGACTCCCATTTGACCGCACTTCCAAAAAACTCATATCCCACACTTTGGCGCCCTTTTTTGCGAGCGCCGCCGAAAGCCTTTCCGTAAAATGCGGCGTGCCTGTTGCGCCAACCGTAACGCCAGACAGAGAAAGCTTCTCTTTTTCTTCCCGGCCGCATTCCGATAACAACCGCAGCTTCGCCACCGCCCCGATCACAATGACGGCAGGAGACGTAAATTCCTGTTGAAAAGCCTCTTCATAAAGCCTTGACAGCTTTGTCCTCAGGCACCTCTGTCCCTCCGTCGTCCCCTGCATAACAACCGCGCCGGGGGTATCGGGGTCTTTTCCTGCCGCCAGTAATCCTTTCACAATCTCTTCCAGATGATGCATTCCCATCAGAATCACCAGCGTGCCCTCCAGCCGCGCCAGCGTGTCAAAGTCCAGGCACAATCCTGCCCGCCCGTTTTCTTCCGCCGCCGTTCCCGTAATCACAGTAACACCCGCCGCAAGTCCCCTGTGGGTGACCGGAATGCCTGCCGCCGCCGGAACCGCAATGGCCGAGGAAATCCCCGGTATCTCTTCACAGTATATACCTGCCTCCTGCAACGCCATAAACTCTTCACCGCCTCTGCCGAACACATAAGGATCACCGCCTTTCAGGCGGACCACTGTCTTTCCCGCCCGTGCCCGATCCACTAGCAGAGCGTTGATTTCAGACTGCTTCATGGCGTGACTGCCATAGCGTTTCCCCACATAAATTCTTTCGCAGTCCGGAGCTGCCCATTGCAGCAATGTCTCTGGCGCCAGACTGTCATATACCACCGTATCGCAGCTGCGCAGAGCTTCCAGCGCTCTCAGGGTCAGAAGCCCTGTATCGCCACAGCCGCCGCCTGTCAGATATACCTTTCCTTCTTTCAAAACTGTTCCTTCTCCTTCACAAGCTCCGCTGCCTGCCGCGCCATTTTTAAACCCGCATCCAGCTGCACCGCGCAGGTAAGCCGCGCCCGCTTCCCTGCATACATCACATCCAACGTCAACCGCTCTGTTTCCCGTCTGCACCATGCCGCCGCTGCCTCACTGCAATCCGCGGAAAGCGCCAAAAGCGCCTCCCTCTCCACCGAAAAGCAAAGCGCCGTCTCCGCATCCGTAATCCCCCTGCAAAGCGCCGCCACAGCTGAATCCCGCAGAGTCTCCACCGCAATGATTCCCTGGCAGGCCGCAGGCAAAAACTCCTCCGGCGAAAGAGGATAAAAATCAAACCGCCCATCCTGCCCGAAAGTAATATCCAGCCTGTCCAGTCCCGCCCCGGCCAGAATAATACCGTGATACTTCATTCCTTCCCCAGCCGTTTTTCCATCATGCCCGTCTATCAGCTTTCGCAGGCGGGTATCTATGTTGCCGCGGATATTTTCGCACGTTACGTTTTCCCACAGCCGACACGCCTGCTGCTGCCTTCGCCTGCTGCCGCTGCCTATCACAAATAATTCCGCCGCTTCCGCACCATCTTTGCCCGCCCCAAAAGGCACTGCCGCTTCCGGCTGACAGCCCATCGGAAACGGCAGCCGCCCGCCTTTGGGTGTCACCAGTACATCCCTGACGTCTCCCCGCGGAAGAACCGCCTCGATAGACATTTCCTCCGCCAGCACCATCGGCAGATCCTTCGCGGAGTGCACTGCCAGATCAATTTCTCCCTCCTGCAAAGCCCGCTCTAACTCCGACGCAAAAACCCCTTTCTCTCCAATCTCCGACAATGGTTTGTCCTGTATTTTATCACCCTTTGTATGAATCACCACAATCTCTGTTTCCAGAAAGCCGAACGCCTCCCGAAGCGCCGCCTGCACCATCGCCGCCTGTTTCAGGGCCAGTTTGCTCCCCCTCGTTCCGATCCGAACTTTATCCATATGGATTCCCCTGCCCTTTTCCAGACATTGTAAAAATAGTTTCCCCAAAATTTCTTTTCTGGCGGATTCCTCCACCTTCAGGTTCATCACATAAGGTCGAATTTGACCCATATAATCAATTATTTCCCCAATTCCACCCGGTAAATTATCGGAAATTTTCTTTCTCAAAAAGGACGCAGCCAGAGGACTTTTCCCGTCTGTGGAAATCCCCACAGTCAGGCTCCCCTCCCGCACAAGAGCAGGAAAAAGGAAAGAGCATTTTCCCCGGTCGTCCACCACATTGACAGGAATATGTTCCGCCATACAATACTCTGAAACACGCCCGTTTATCGACGCATCATCGGTGGCCGCAATCACAAAATCCGCCCCGTCCAAATCTTCTGTTTTAAATTCCCGCTGGCAAAAACACAGAGAAGCGGCCGCATCATGATGAAACAGCTTTTCCTGCGCCCTCATACACGCCTCAATCCGGGGCGCAACCACCGTCAAACACGGGCCAAATGCAGCAAGCTTCTCTACCTTTCTGGCCGCCACCTTACCGCCGCCGACGATCACGCCCTTTTTTCCACCTATATCCATAAAAAAAGGAAAATATCCCATCCGCTCTCCTTTTACCTCTGCATCAGCACCTTTAAAACCGCCTCAAAGGAAACGCTGTCCACTTCATCCCGCAAAAGATAGAGCAATTTTTCGGCAGGATACTTCCCATAGCGTTCCTTCCATTCAGGAACCGCTTCCGTGAATCGATGAAAAGACAACACTTTGCGGATTTTTTCAAGATCTTCCCTCAAAATTTCCTCCGCATCCACAAGAGCCTGCTGTTTACGCCTGTTGTTTTCCTGCGCCAGCCGCTGCATATCATCAAGCGATACAAGACGGCATCCCGCCACCCCCGCAATATCTACGTCAATGTCCGGCGGCATGGAAACGTCCAGAAACAGATGTTCTCCCGGAGTCTTTATCGCTTCCCGCACCCGATTTGCCGTCAGCGTGTAATGGGGACTGGAAGTAGCGGATATCACAGCGTCCGCCTCATCCAAATATCGGTACCGCTCCTGATAATCCACATTTTCCACTCTGACGTCATTGCTCTGGTATATCCCGTTGTGGGAGCGGACTGTAGCGATAACCCGGATATTTTGCTGACTCAAAAGATTTTTCAGAATAATTCCGCCCATCTGTCCGCTGCTTCCGATCAGCAGTACGGTCTTTCTCGGCAGGGAAAGACGGAACACTTCATTTGCCGCCAGCGTTGCCACGGACACAGCGGTTCTGGAGATCACCGTCTCCGTCCTGACCCGTTTGGCGCAGGCCAGCGCCGCCTGAAAAATACTGTTCAATTCATAGCCCGTATATCCCCGCTCCTTCGAAAACAGATAGGCGTCCCGCGTCTGTCCCAGAATTTCATCCTCACCGATCACCATGGATTCCATACCGCAGACCACCTGAAAAAGATGCCGGATCGCCTTTTCGTCATGATACCGCCTGACCCGGCCACGCACCCATTCCACATCAGCGTCCGCCTCTTTCGCCAACACCTTCTCGAGCTCTTTAAAACAGGTTTCCTCTCCCTGCGCATAGATTTCCATACGGTTGCAGGTAGACAGCACGACGCACTGCTCCACTTGCTTAAGCCCCATGACCTCTTCCAAAAACCGCGCTGCATCCTCTTTCGATATATAGCACCTCTGCCTGTCTGCGGAATTCGCCGTTTTATGGCTGATACTGATACACTCCATCTCTGACTCCATTGCCCTGAAATTAAGGCAGCACACCGTGCCGCCTTAATCCCGTCCACTTATATCAGCAGGTCGCCCCGCCTTCCATGTGCATCTTCGCATTCAGAATCTGATCCTTGAATTTTAAAATTTCATCCGACATAAGCTGTTCCTGCACATTCTCAAATCCAATTCTGTCTATGGTATCCGCAAAGCGTTCCCCGGTCTTTCCCTGTTCGCGGAAAAGCAGAATCGCCTTCTCCAGAACGGACAGCACTTCCTCCTCGCTTAAGAATATTTTCTCTAACTTCCGTCCATGGGCCACTCTCTTACCCCAGCGCCCGCCAATGTAAACGCGGTATCCGTATGTACTCTCCTGCGCCGCTTTAAACGGACATTTACCAACACAACGTCCGCAGTTGTTGCATTCGCCGGGATCAATCACCAGCTTTCCGTCCACCACCTGGGACGCGCCCACAGGACAAGCCAGAGAAACCTGACATTTGCCGCAGCCACGGCAGTTTTCCAGATCAATCACAGGCACTCTCTGCCCCACAATACCAAAGTCGTTCAAGTCCGGTTTCACACAGTTATTCGGACAGCCGCCCACCGCAATTTTAAATTTATGAGGCAGTTTTACATCCGCATAACCGTGGAAAAATCTCTCGTGTATCTTTTCAGACAACCCATAGGAATCCAGCAGGCCATACTGACAGGTCGTTCCCTTACAGGCAACCACAGGACGTACCTTGGAGCCGGTTCCCCCTGTCTCCAGTCCTTCCTCCGCCAGAAACGTCCGCAGTTCTTCTATCTTATCAAAAGGCACGCCCACAATCTCAAGGGTCAGGCGGGTTGTCATGACCACGTCCCCGTTTCCAAACCTTTCCGCCGCTTCCGCAATCTTTTTGTGTTCCGCAGTGGTAATCTTGCCGTTTCTGGTAATGACACGAACATTAAAATTATCCGTTCCCTTGTTGTGCAGACAGCCAAGCGCCTTCACACGTGTGATCTCCTCCGCCGGAACAGTCACCATGCCAGACGCGCCCTCCGCCCTGACTTCATTGAAAAAGGAAGCGCCCTCCAAAACCTTTGTGTTCGTATAGCCATAGCGCTTCAACCTGTTTTGCAGCAAGTATCCTCTTTTACCTTTTGCACAGACAAGCAAAAGCTTCTCATCCTTTGCAAGGCCGGGCACTTCGCCTTTGACTTTCAGAAGATCCACATACGTTGCCCCTGTGATCGTCGCGCCTGCAGGGTTCACGTCTATAATGCGATACCCTTCCGCAGCGCCTGCCCGATACTCCGCGGGCGTAAAGCTGTCCATATCTCCGTTTATCTTATTCAACAGCATATGTACCGCCTGCACAAAAGGATGAATCGCCGTGGAAAACGGCGGCGCATAGGCCAGATCCAGGCAGGTCATCTGCTCCAACGACGCGCCGAAAGTCACCGCCATCACACCGATATCCGTCACTTTATCTACCGCGCCCGGCCCCAATACCTGCACGCCCAGCAGCTTATGCGTATCCATATCCGCTACCAGCTTGATGGCAAACCATGCGCTGTCGGGATAATAATGCGCCTTATCATCCGTCACTGCCAGTACACAGGCCGGCTTATATCCCGCCGCTTTCGCCTGTTCCTCAGACAGCCCCGTTCTGCCGCCTGACAGGCCGGGCAGTTTCACAACGCCCGTTCCAAGCACGCCGGGATAAGTCACCTCCCTGCCGCCAAGGGCAAGCGCCAGCGTGCGGCCTTCCATATTGGCGGAGGATCCCATGGGAGACCACTGCCTCTCCCCCGTAAGACGGTTCTTCACCATAGCGCAGTCACCTGCCGCATAAATATCCGCCACATTGGTAGCCATCTTATCGTCTACCAAAATTGTCCCCTTAAACATCTCAATGCCTGTATCCTGCAAAAATCCCGTATTGGGCCGAATGCCGATGGAAAGGATCACAACATCCGCAGGAAGCAGACCCTGATCGGTCTGTACGCCTTCCGCTCTCTCCTCTCCCGTTACCCCTTCCAGTCTGGTTGCGGTAAGCACTTTAATCCCTTTTTTCGCCAGATGGCGCACCGCATAATCCGCCATCTCCACATCAAAGCCCGGCATAATCTGGGGCGCCATATCAATCAACGTGACTGACATCCCTTTTTCCAGCAGATTCTCCGCCACCTCCAGACCAATAAATCCGCCGCCCACTACCACGGCGCGCTTTACGCCGTCCCTGGCAATATAGTCTCTCGTCTCGATGGCATCGTCCGGTGTACGCATCACGAAAACACCCGGAAGATTCAAACCGGGAAGCGGCGGAACCACCGGGGAAGCCCCCACCGCCACGATACACTTGTCATATGCATAAACTTCTTCCGCCCCTGTACGAAGATTCTTTGCAATCGCTTTCTTTGCCGCCGGATCTAACGTCGTCACTTCCCTCTGCGGATAAACCATCGCACCGGTCAGCGCGCTGTACTTTTCCGGCGTATTCACAATGAGCTGTTCCTTCTCCTGAATGGCCCCGCCTACATAATATGGCAGCCCGCATCCTGCATAGGAAATATCCTTACCCTTAGTGACAATCGTAACCTCCGCCTCAGGATTTACCCGTTTAAATTTTGCAGCCGCCTTTGTTCCAGCCGCTACACCCCCAATTACCAGCAGCTTCATACATTACCTCCTTTTTATTTTACCCTGTCCCGACTAATACGCTCTTTTATTTTTGTTTCTAATTTTATATTATAAAGAATAACACCCGGAAATACAACCATTTCACAAAGGCTCCATTTTTATCGAAATTCCTCAAATACATACATATAATTTCAGACTTTACAAATAATAGTAAAAATCAAAAATAAAACAATTCCGCGACGAAGCCGTCGCGATTTACAAATGGAGGTTATAAGACATGAAAGCAACAGGTATAGTCAGAAGAATAGATGATTTAGGCCGCATTGTCATTCCCAAGGAAATCCGCCGCACCCTCAGAATCCGCGAGGCGGATCCCCTCGAAATCTATACGGACAGGGAAGGGGAAATCATTCTGAAAAAATATTCCCCTATTGGTGAAATGGGAACCTTTGCCAGGCAGTATGCAGAGAGTATGGCCCAGGTCTCCGGCCATATTGCATTAATTACCGACAGAGACCAGTTTATCGCGGTTTCAGGCGGTATGAAGCACCTTCTCGGAAAATCCATCAGCAAGGATCTGGAAGAAAAAATTGATCACAGGGAAAGTGTGGTTGCCACCGTGGGAGACCGCAATTTCATTCGGATCAGCAACGACGTGGAAGACATTCACCACGAGGCCATCAGCCCCATTATCTGCGAGGGGGACGTGATCGGTTCCGTCATTCTGGTGGAAACGGATCACAAGTCCAGAATGGGCGAAGTCGAACAGAAGCTGATCCAGTCCGCGGCCGGATTCCTCGGGCGGCAGATGGAGCAGTAAAACAGACAAAACCCGGAGAGGAGACGCAACTCATCTTCCTTTCCGGGTTTTATCCATTGTATCCTCTTTATTCCCCTATCGCCGGACAGCGTTACCCTTTCACACCGCCAAGCGTTACACCCGCAATAATGTACTTGGACAAAAGCAGATATACAAGGATAATCGGCACGATTGCCAGCAGAATCATCATGTATATTTTTCCCATATCACGGTTCATATAATCGGCTCCTCGAAGGAGCGCAATCAGAATCGGCACGGTCATCTTTTCTTTAGACTGAATTACCAGCGCGGGAACGAAGTAATTGTTCCATGAACCCACAAAGGTAAAGATCGCCTGTACCGCCATTGCCGGTTTCATGATCGGAAGCACGATCTGGTTAAAGGTGCGGAATTCCTTCGCCCCGTCAATCCTAGCCGCTTCTACCAGCGAAAGCGGCAGAGAAGACTCTAAGTAACTGTACATAAAATAGAATACAGCCGGCGATGCGATCGACGGAATAATCAGCGGAAGCAGGGAATCATACATGCCCATCTTTGTAATCAGTCGCAGGAAGCCCATTGCGGTGACCTGTGTAGGCATAACAAGTATCATCATAATAAACGTAAAAGCAACCTTCTTGAGCTTAAAATCGTATGCGTAAAGCCCGTATGCAGTCAGCGCGGAAAAATAAATGCAGATTGCCGCGCTGCAGCCGGAAACGATCAAGCTGTTCATAATACCCCGTATCATGGGAAATTCCCCATTATTTGCCACACTGTTAAAATTCTTTAAAAAACTGGTTCCGGGCAGGGCATAAAAACCTCTCTGCAGCTCCGCATGGGAGTGCGTCGCGTTTATGATCAGGATATAGAAGAAAAACAGACACAAAAAGGACAGAAATATCAACAGCACATGCGCGAAAACCGTACGCAGACGGTTAAATGATTTTGAACTCATAATCTATCGCTCTCCTCTCTTTTTCTTTGCTTTGGCAGCTGCCTTGGAGCCGTCCGGATCATTGTCATTTGTTATTTTGTATACGATAAAGCACAAGATACCGCTGACAATAAACAAATAAACCGAAAGCGCGCCCGCCATGCCGTAATTCTTGCTTCTCAAATGGCTGTTGAGGAACATGATTAACGTCATGGATGTACGGTCAGGATTTCCCTGTCCGTTCGTCAAAATCTGAGGCACATCAAACATCTGCAGACCGCCAATAATGGATGTGATCAATGTATAAGCAAGGATTGGCCGGATCAGTGGAAGCGTGATGCGGAAGAATCTCTGCGTACTGTTGCAGCCGTCTATTTCCGACGCCTCAAAAATATCGGGGCTGATACCCATGATTGCCGCCATCAACATAATCGTCGTATTACCAAACCACATCAGGAAATTCATACTTCCGGCTAAAGTCCTTACGCCAAATGCGGTGCGCATAAAATCAATAACCTCGCTGATCACGCCAAGCGACATCAATATGGAATTGACCGGCCCCGTCTTCGAAAACAAGGTAAAGAACAGCATTGCAAACGCACTTGCCATAATCAGGTTAGGCAGATAAATGACTACCTTGAAAAACTGCTGGCAGCGAATCTTCATCCGCACATCCACAAACCACGAAGCAAGCGTCAGCGCGATCACGATTTGCGGAACAAAGCCAATCAACCACAAAATCAGGGTATTTCCTGCGTATTTCAGCATATCGGACTGAATCAGGCTCGCATAATTTGCCATCCCGATAAAGTTGGGGCCGATTTCTTTGATCCCCGAACGATAATATTCGTAAAAACTGTATCGGATGGTATCAACCAACGGTATGAGAGAGAATATAAAAAAGCTTACGAAAAAAGGGAGAATAAAAATATATCCCCATTTTGCGTAATTGACCAATTTACGTTTTTTTTGCACGAACAGCACCCCTTTCCTACTTTCTTATATTGAGAATGCGGCGTAACGAGTACGCCGCATTCCTAATCATTTAAAAAATTACGGCCACTGAATTTCTGTGATCTCAGGATAACGCTCCTTGATAGCTGTCTCGAAATTAGCTTTCGCTGTGTCGTAATCAATCTGTCCCTGCAAATAATCGCCAAACGCATTCTGAATCAGCTCTACACAGCCCTGATCATAGGATGACAACGGTGCCATCTTGATGCTGGAAAGGCTGTCTGCAAAATAGCCGTACGGATTCTGACCGCCAAGGAAAGCAGAATTAAACTCGGTACCGTTTGCCGCCGCATCCATAACAGTCTGCGCGTTCGTGAACTCGGTGTACTCTTTTGCAACCTTCGTCAGATTATCCTGATTGCCCGTCAGTGCCATGATGATTTCTTTTACATGAGTCGGATTATCCGTTCCTGTCGCTGCTACAAGATAAGTACCGCCCCAGTTGTACGGAAGGGGAGCATTGGTAACCGCCCATGCGCCTTCCTCGCCGTCCCAGTTAGGCACCATCTGGGTGTCGATGCCCCATGCCGGGAAGAGGAATGCAAATACCTTTGAGCTGGAGCTCATTGCGGTGAACCAGTCCGCGTTCCACTGCCCTGTTACCGTAGGATCAAAGTAGCCTGCGTCCATCCACTCCTTGGAATCATTAACCCAGTCGATGATCTTCTGATCAACCTTGATCGTCGTGGAGCCTGCCTCAACCCAGGGACCCGCAATATTGTTGGCGTATGTACGGAAGGTATCCGCGTAACAGCTGAATGCGTAGTAGCCTTTTGCCTTAAGTTCTTCCGCGGTCGTCTTCATGGTTGCCCAGTCCGCCGTCTTCTTCCCGATTTCAACCGGGTCGTCCGTACCGAAAACCTCTTTTGCGATATCGCGGCGGTATACCAAAACACCGGGGCAAGCCTGCCATGTGGAAGCTCTCTGTACACCGTTCACATCAGACGCCACCGTCTTGGTGAACGCGAACTGGTCCGCAAGATCTGAATCCGGATTGATTCCCAGATCGGCAAGGGGCATCGCTACGTCTGCATCTGCATCCGTGTACTTGACAATGTAATCGAGCTCAGCCGCAAAAAGATCAACCTTGTCGTCAGCAGCCGCGCCTGCCTGATTCATAAGCGCCTCATCCAGTTTGTCCTGATACACGCCGTCCTGGTTGGGGTTGATAATCCAGTGGATCTCCGTGCCATCATTTAAGGTAGATACGGTGCCGTCATCGGATGTGTTTTCAATTTCCGGATAAACGGCCGTAATACGCGTACGAAGCTCATCGTTAAAACTGTAAATGTTAATAACCTTTCCTTCGTCGCCGCCTGCCGCTGCTGCGTCGCTTCCTGCATCCGCGCTTCCCGCGTCCTCGCTGCCTCCATCAGAAGCTGCCGGGGTTTCCGTGCTCTGAGCCGCACCGCCTGCATCAGAACCGCCGCAGCCTGCCAGTGTGCCTGCCAGAACAGCCGTTGTCAGTAAAACAGACAATAACTTCTTTTTCATTATAATTACCCTCCTTTGATCATTTCTTCCTGCGGCGCCGCGCCGCATTCGTTGTTATGATGTTATGATTGGAGTATAGCTTACCCCCCCCCCCGGAATATATTACGTTCTTTAACAAAATATCAGATTCATGACACAGATTAAAAAAATGTTCCAAACCCGCATGTTTTCATAACGCCGCCCGGGTTTTCAGGTCATGATTCTGATATTTTTCTCATATTTCTGATTTTCTCCACACCGGAATTTCTATATAATTCTTCCATATTATCATTACAAACCAGCATGAAAATATAAAACGCGCCCAAGGCGCAGGCGCGAAAGGAGGATAACATAATGAAACCATTAACCTTTATCGACGAGCACGGCAGCTTTACTATGAAAAACCCGGAAAATACCAGCTATCTGTATTTTCCACTCGCCTCGGAAAACGGCTTAAAAAGCGCGGTGACACCAAATCTCGGCGGCGACGCCAAAATTGATCAGGAAACCTTCCTGTTAGAACCTGTCAGCGCGGAAAACCTTCATAATAACCGATCAACGCGAAATTTCTGGTGCGTCGTTGAAAGTGTCGGCGCTTATTCCGCCGCAGGCGCTTCCGCCGCACAGGAAGCCGCCAGATTTACTCCCGGACAGGATGAAAGCGAGCTGTCCGCCGGGTTTATGTGGCATACCCTCCGGCGCGTCTCCAAATCTTTTCAGTTAGAGTCGAACGTGACCACTTTTCTGCCCAAGGACAGTAATGTGGAGATTCATTATATTACGGTACGCAATTTATCAGCCCGGCCGCAGCGTCTGATCCCATACGGCGCCATTCCCATTTACGGCCGCAGCGCGGACAACATCCGTGATCACCGCAATGTAACTTCCATGCTGCACCGTATACGGGTAACGCAAAACGGGGTGCTGGTACAGCCCACCATGTCCTTTGATGAAAAAGGCCACCGCCCCAACCACAAAATTTATTACGTCTGCGGTTTCACCGGCACGGGCGGGACACCGGAGCGTTTTTATCCGACTGTGGAAGAATTTCTCGGTGAAGGTGGCACTTACACGCATCCCCGCACCCTGTATGATATTGATAACGGCGTTTCCGCTTTCAGCGAAGCCGAAGGAAAAGAAGCGATGGGCGCTTTTCGTTTTCCCGAAATCATGCTTAAACCCGGACAGACGGCGGAGTATATTCTGCTTGCAGGCGCGGCGGACAGCACGGAAGAAATCGACCGTCTGACCGAAACATACCGCACCTCAGGACAGGTACAGCTTGCGCTGGACGAAACCAGAACATACTGGCAGAATCAGGTGAACGTCAGCTATCACACCGCCGATCCGAACTTTGACGGCCTGATGAAATGGATCAGCTTTCAGCCCTTCTTACGCCGTCTGTTCGGCTGTTCCTTCCTGCCCCACCACGATTACGGGCGCGGCGGACGCGGCTGGCGCGATCTGTGGCAGGACTGCCTTTCCCTGCTTCTCATGGAGCCGCAGGGCGTCGGCCAGATGATTGCCGCAAATTACGGCGGCGTCCGCATCGACGGAACCAACGCGACCATTATCGGCAGCAAAAACGGCAGTTTTATTGCCGACCGTAACGGCATTTCCCGCGTCTGGATGGATCACGCTCTCTGGCCGCTCATGACCACGAAGCTCTACATCGACCAGACGGGAGACGTGGACATTCTGTTGAAAGAGGTTTCTTACTTTAAAGACGCGCAGGTTATGCGCGGAACCGATACCGACGATCTCTGGCGTCCCAACGACGGCTGTCTGCAGCTCACCGCCCGGGGTGAAACCTATACCGGGACAATTCTGGAACATCTTTTGATCCAGCAGCTCACGGCTTTCTATGAAGTTGGCGAGCACAACATTTACCGTCTGCGCGGGGCCGACTGGAACGACGCGCTGGACATGGCCGCCGAACGCGGAGAAAGCGTTGCCTTCACCTGCGCTTATGCCGGTAATTTGCGGGATCTGGCTTCCCTGTTACAGCTTCTGGAAAGCAGCTCCCAAATTGATTCCGTGGAGCTGTTAGAGGAGATCGCCGTCCTTTTAAACGACGACGAAGACATGTTTGCCGACATTGACAAAAAGCACGAAATTCTCGACGAGTTTGCCGGCCGCTGCCGCCATACCGTAAGCGGCGGACGCAGGAGCTTTTCCCTCTCCCTGCTAACCGCCAATCTGATCCGGAAAGCAAACTGGCTGACCGGACATATCAGAACGCAGGAATGGATCGACGGCCCTGACGCGGAGGGATGGTTTAACAGCTACTATGACAACAGCGGCCGCGCCGTCGAAGGTTTCTTTGCAAATCAGACGCGCATGATGCTGACCGGACAGGTTTTCGCCATTATGGGAAATGTTGCGGAGAACGCGCAGATTCAAAAAATCGTAAAAAGCGCGGATCACTATCTCTATCAGAAGGAAATCGGCGGCTACCGGCTGAATACCAATTTCCACGAGTTAAAATTTGACATGGGAAGAATGTTTGGCTTCGCCTACGGTGAAAAAGAAAACGGCGCTGTTTTCTCCCACATGACTGTTATGTACGCGAACGCCCTCTACCGCAGAGGATTCGTCAAAGAAGGCTGGAAAGCGTTAAAAACGCTGGCAGACGCCTCGCTTCATTTTGACGCCAGCCGCATTTATCCGGGCATTCCCGAGTATTTTAACAGCGAAGGACGGGGCATGTACCAGTATCTGACCGGCGCGGCAAGCTGGTATATGATGACCATGATTACGGAAGTATTTGGTGTCCACGGACAGGCCGGCGACCTTGTCATCCACCCTAAGCTTCTTGGCGGGCAGTTTGATCAGAACGGGCTGGCTTCCCTCACGGTGCCTTTTGCGGGAAAAACCTTCCGTATCCTGTTCGTCAACCAGAATCATAAAGACTACGGCAGCTATATCATCGACTATGCATCCTGCGACAAAACGGATCTTTGCGTGGATCGGGAAACCTGTCTCACCATTCCCCGCCAGACGATCGCCGCTTTGTCAGATCAGACGCACGAAATCTGTGTCAATCTGATTTAAGTTCCGCATACGGAAAACAGGCCGCTAATCCGGCCGGCTTTTTCTAACCCGATAATCAGAAAGGAGTTTACATAATATGAGATACGGATATTTTGATGAGGAAAACCGCGAATATGTCATCGAGAGACCCGATACACCCGCACCGTGGGTGAACTACCTCGGTTCTCCCGAATACGGCGCGATTATCTCCAACAACGCCGGAGGCTACAGTTTTTCTCAATCCGGCGCCAACGGGCGCATTCTGCGCTATGTTTTTAACCAGTTCGACCAGCCCGGCCGCTACCTCTATCTTCGGGACAACGAGTCGAAGGACTTCTGGTCCGCTTCCTGGCAGCCGGTCGGCAAAGATACGTCCCTGTATCAGAACGAATGCCGCCACGGCCTCGGCTACACCAGAATGACGGCGGAATACGGCGGCGTCTTTTCCGAAGCGCTTTACTATGTGCCGCTCGGAAAGTCTTACGAAGTGTGGTCTCTTAAGGTAACAAACCACACGGATCTGCAAAAAAAACTGACTCTGACCGGATACGCGGAATTCAGTAATCATAATAATTACGAACAGGATCAGGTGAATCTGCAGTATTCCCTTTTCATTACCAACACCCGTTTTGAAAAAAATCGGATCATGCAGCAGATTCACGGCAATCTGGACAAACTCGCCGAAGGGAAAAAAGTAGACGGCAAAAACATGCTGGAACGTTTCTTTGCCCTCGCCGGAGCGGAAGTTTCCTCCTATTGCGGCGACAAGGACACTTTCCTCGGAAAGTACCACGGCTACGGCGATCCGCAGGGCGTTGCATCGGGTAATCTGGGCAATGCGGTCAGCTATAACGAGAACGCCTGCGGCGCGCTCTCCTGTACGGTTTCTCTCGCACCGGGAGAAACGAAGCGCATCGTTTTCCTGCTTGGCATGAAAGATTCCGCCGAAGCCGGAGCCATTGCGGACGCCTACGAAAATCCCGCCCACACGGTGGCGCGGGAATTGGAAGAATTGAAAGCATACTGGGATGAAAAGCTGCGTCCCCTGAAAGTAACGACGCCTTGTCCCGAATTTAATACCATGATTAATACCTGGAACGCCTACAACTGCTTTATGACTTTTATCTGGTCCCGCGCCGCTTCCTTTATCTACTGCGGCCTGCGCAACGGCTACGGCTATCGCGATACCGTACAGGACATTCAGGGCATTATCCACCTTGCACCGGAAATGGCGGCGAAAAAAATCCGCTTCATGCTGTCCGCGCAGGTTGACAATGGCGGCGGCCTTCCTCTCGTGAAATTCACGCACAATCCGGGCCATGAAGATACGCCGGACGACGCATCCTACCGTCAGGAAACCGGACACCCCGCCTACCGCGCCGACGACGCATTATGGCTGTTCCCCACCGTTTACAAATATATTTCCGAGACGGGGAATCTGGCATTTCTCGACGAGATCATTCCTTTTGCCAACCGGGGAGAGGCAAGCGTTTACGAACACCTGAAACGAGCTATAGAGTTTTCCTTTGCACACCTCGGCCCTCACGGCACGCCTGCAGGGCTTTATGCAGACTGGAACGATTGTCTGCGGTTAGGGGCAAACGGAGAGTCCGCCTTCGTGGCCATGCAGTTTTACTATGCCATGACCATCATGATAAACTTTTCCGAACAGAAGAAGGATGCGGAATACAACAAATATCTGAAGGAAAAGCAGATTGAAATCGGAACCAGGATTCAGGAATTGTACTGGGACAATGATCGTTTTGTAAGAGGATTTACGGAAAGAGGCGAGCTGATCGGCGCTGCCGCTGATCCCGAAGCCAATCTCTGGTTAAACCCGCAGAGCTTTTCCATCATCAGCGGACTTGCTTCCAGAGAACAGGCGAACGCCGCTCTCGACAACGTTTACAACAGACTGAATACCGAATACGGCGCAATTCTGATGGATCCGCCCTACCACACCCACGCCTTCGACGGCGCACTTGCGGTGATCTACAATCAGGGCACCAAAGAAAACTCCGGAATCTTTTCACAGTCTCAGGGCTGGCTGATTCTGGCGGAAGCGCTGCTCGGACACGGAGAACGGGCCTTTACCTATTTCATGGAAAATGCGCCCGCGGCGCAGAATGACCGCGCCGAAATCAGACGGTTAGAGCCCTATTGCTACGGACAGTTCACGGAAGGGAAGGCCAGCCCCCACCACGGACGTTCCCACGTCCACTGGCTGACCGGCACGGCTTCCACCGTCATGGTCGGCTGTGTGGAGGGCATCCTCGGCCTGCGTCCCGACCCGGACGGCATCCGACTGTCTCCTTCCATCCCCAAAAGCTGGACGCATTTTGAAATAGAAAAGGATTTCCGGGGCAGACATCTGAGCATCCGCGTCGAAAATCCCAATCAGCGGGAATCCGGCTGTGAAAAGCTCCTGCTAAACGGCAGGGAGCTGGAAGGAAATTATATTCCGGCTAATCTGCTGGAAAGCGAGAATGACATCCTGCTGTTCCTCTAAACCATTGTATCCCACTGTATCACGTGATTCAGATCGCGGTATTTTTTCGGCGTCATGCCGACCAGCTCACGAAACTGCTGGATAAAATGACTCTGTGAGGAAAAGGAAAGATGGTTTGCGATTTCAATCAGCGCATAATCACTGTAACGCAAAAGATTTTTTGCCATCTCGATTTTCTGCCTGCGTATATAAGCGCTGACGGAATCACCCGTCTCCTTTTTGAACAGCCTTGAGAGATAGCTTGCGGACACGCCTAATCTGTCCGCAAGCTCTTCTATTGTGATTCGCTCCTTAATGTGAGAATAAATATATTCCTTACATAGATTAATATGTTTTGAGGTTGTATCACTTCTGTGGATTTTCTGCATTTTCTCAGTATAATCCAGCACCATCTCATGGTGAAGCCGCTGTACCCCCTGAACGGTATGGATCTCATCCAGGCTCTGGATATAAAAATCGCTCATGCGAAAAGCCTGTTCCAGCTCCATGCCGTTTTGTCTGCACAGTCTGGTAATCATCGCTGTGGTAATCACAAAATGATATTTCAGATTCGTAACCGAATTTTTGGACAGCACGCCGACTCCCTCGCTGTCCGTAAACCGTTCCTCTTCGCAGTTTTTTCTGACCGCCTCCACATCGCCGCTTGTCACCGCCTGATAAAACTGAAATTCTTCCGTCGGCTGTCTGTGTTCCAGCTCGTCGATCTCATCGCCCGCTTCATAAAGAAGCCATTCGTTCTGATATCCCATCGTTCCTCTTTTCTGATGCACACCATCGGCGTCGTCTGTGATTGATTGCATTTTATCATACTTCTTTTTGAATTTACAAACAATTTTTAAATTTGCACCTCGTTTTTATATTTCATCCTGATTATCCCCTTTGGAATCAGCTCATTTCATGCAGCATTCATGCGAAATAAATTTTGAGTTTTCCTTTGAGTCATGGTATACTCTTAGTATCATATTTCTTATAAAAAAGGATAGGAGGCATGAAATCTATGGCACATCATGAAAATTTATCTGCAACGGACGCAATGTCGAAATTGAAATCGGGAAACGAACGTTATCTGGACGCTGCAACCAATCCGGGAGACGTTTCCAAACAGATTCGTCAAAAAACCTGCGATGAAGGACAGAGCCCTTACGCTATCGTTATCACCTGCTCGGATTCCAGAGTAATTCCCGAAAGCATCTTTTGTGCAGGCATCGGCGAGCTGTTCACCATCCGCGTTGCCGGAAACGTAATGGATCACCATCAGCTTGGCAGTGTGGAGTACGCTGCGGACCACCTTGGCACCAACCTCGTGGTTGTTCTCGGTCATACCCACTGCGGCGCAGTGGGCGCGGCAGTAACCAGCAGCCCTGACGGATTTGTAAAATACATAACCGACGAGATCAAAAAAGCAATCGGCGATGAGAAGGACGAGTTGAAGGCTTCCCGCCTGAACGTGGAAAGAAGCGTTTCCATCATCAAAGAGCAGCTTAAGCTTACGGATTCCTCCGATCTGAAAGTATGCGGCGCAATCTATCATATTGACAGTGGAAAAGTCGAGTTTATGGACTAAGTCGTATTTGTCGTGAAATTCAGTAAGCAAGAAAACCGCCCTGCATTCCTGCAAGGCGGTTTTTCAGTGCGTCTTACGGCGCACGACTCATTTTCATCCGCTAAGACGTAGACCCAAAGGTATCATTTCATTATTTGGTATCCTGGAAGAACTCGTATGCTTCCTTTGCCGTAGCGCCTTTATGCACAACCATATTGACAGCCTGCGCCATAACGGCGGGTTTCTGGCTCTGGAAAATATTCCGGCCCATGTCCACGCCTCTTGCGCCCTTACTGATTACCTCATACGCCAGCTCCAGCGCCTCCTTCTCAGGAAGCTTCTTGCCGCCTGCCACCACGATGGGTACAGGACAAGCCGCCACTACTTCCTCAAAATCCTCGCAATTATACGTCTTGATAATATTGGCGCCCAGCTCCGCAAGAATACGGGTAGCCAGTTTGAAGAAACGGCCTGTGCGCTCCATCTGTTTTCCTACGGCAACAACGCCCATCACAGGTACGCTGTAACGCATTCCCGCATTCACCGCCCTAGATAAATTATCAAGGCTGGAAAGCTGGCCGTCCGCGCCGATAAACGTCTGAATCGCCATACAGTCTGCATTCATGCGAACCACATCCTCAATATCCACCGCAAGCACTTCATGGGAAAGATCATCATTGAGCATGGAAGATCCGGATGTTGTGCGAAGCGCAATACCCTTCTGGCAGTTAGCCGGCACACACGTGCGGATAGCGCCTCTGGTTCCCATCAGGACGTCCACATAAGGAATCAACTGCGGAAGCAGCACATCCAATCTCTCCAGGCCTGCTGTAGATCCCATGAAATAGCCGTGATCAAAGGCAAACATCACCGTATTTCCGCTCACCGGATCGAAGATATTGGAAAGGTGTTTCTTCATTCCCCAGTCCAGATTGTTGGCTCCCTTTACATGAAAATCACCCTGATTCGCAAAAGGAACGTCAACCTTATAATCCTTCGCTACTTTTAATCCATCTACATCTGCCATTTTATATACCCTCCTTACTGTAACAGTCTCCGTCTTTCAACAGGACAGCGCATTTTCTGCGCTGTCCGTGTGATTAGTTCGTATCATATTGTTGACAAAAACTTAGAAGTTGTAGTCGTTTACGTTGTCAGCGGTAAATACGGTTGTCTCAGGAAGCAGTACTACGCCGTTGTTGGTATCTGCCGTTGTGTCGCCCTCAGAGAGACAGTCGTTTGCCAGAATCTCACAATCGCCGATGCCGGGGATGTTCACCTTATCGCCAACCTTAACCTCATTGCCTGCCGCAAGGTATGCTGCAAGGTAGCAGCCCATTGCACCCTGGATACCACAATCCCAGAGACCCCACTCATACAGAACGTCTGCATCGCAGTATTCCTTGATGGACATCGGGCTTGCAAAACCGGTAATCGTAATGTCATCCTTGCCAAGACCCTTGTTCTGTGCAGCCTTTAACTGGCCGGGAAGAGCGGTAGAGTCATTACAGATGATCAGGTCGATATCAGCGTAAGCATCCAGAATAGCCGCGCCGGTGGAAACAGCCTTCTCAGCATCCTGCTCGGAATAGTAGTTATCCGCAACCTTTACCCAGTTGGGATACTTCTCAGCGATGATCTTCTCACCTGCTACCTGCCAGGAGTTCTGGTCAGTAACAGTTGCCTGAGAATAATGCCATACATACTTAACCTCGTCTGCCGCAGGATCAACGCCGCGCTTTGTCAGTGCATCCACAGACATATCAACGAGCATCTGGCCAAGAACCTCGGGAGTACCCTGAGATACCATCAGAGAACGCGCATCAGACTCAGCGTCGGAGTCCCATGTGCAGACTGCAAGGCCTGCATCCTTTGCTGCCAGAAGAGCGTCTCTCACGCCTGCTGCGTCTACAGTGGAAATACAGATTGCATCAGCGCCGCTTGCTACCGCATTGTTGATTACCTGTACCTGATCCGCCGCACTTGCTGTAGCGCTGCCCTGATAATCTACTGTGAATCCCCAATCAGCCGCATACTTCTGCGCGCCGTCATTGGCCGCCTCGAAGAACGCGTTACCTGTAAGCTTCGGAATAAATACAACCGTCTTACCTGCAACATCTCCGCCTGCTGCCGGAGCCTCTGCCGCAGGTGCTTCCTCCTCTGCTGCGGGCGCCTCTGCTGCCGGTGCCTCCTCCTCTGCTGCCGGCGCTTCTGCCGCAGGAGCTTCCTGAGCCGGAGCCTCTGCCGCGCCGCCGCCGCACGCTGTCATGGTAAATACCATGGACATTGCCAGCGCAAGTGACATAACCTTTTTCATTTTCATATCTTTTTCCTCCTTGTTTATTCTATCCAAAAGCGAATTACACTCTGCAATACGCTCTGAATAACATAACTGCTTTTATAGTTCCCCTTTTAGTCCTTCTGTAATCTCTTAAAAAATACTGCCGTCTTCGGCGAGGAAGCAATCGCGCGTCCCACAACGACCACAATCAGCAAAAGACCCACCGGCACATCCAGATACTGCGTATTCACTTTAAAGCAGAGCGGAAGTCCAAACCGCAGGATACCGATTACCAGAGAAGCCAGCGCCGTGCCGATAGCGCTTCCCTTTCCGCCTGTGCTGAGCGTTCCTCCCAGCACTACTGTAGTAATGATATTGAGCGTCAGGTTAGAGCCCAGATCACTCTTCGACGTACCCAGATAGGATGTGAGCATGATGCCTGCCAGAGCCGCGCTGACTGCCGACAGAATGTAAGTGCTCATAATTACCAGTCTGGTATTGATTCCCGAATACTCCGCCGCCCTCTGGTTAATGCCTACAAGGAAAACGCTGCGTCCGTATTTGGACTTATGCAAAAGCAGATAAGCAATAATCGTCAGCACCGCAAAGAGAATCAACTGGCTGGGAATCACCCCGAAGAGCTTAAACTTGGATATCACCTTAAAGCTGTCCGGAAAACCGCTGATTCCTTTATAGGCTTCCGTAGCGGACAGGTTGGATACAAGCAGTCCAAATCCCGCATACAGGAAACTGCCGCCCAGCGTAATCACCATGGCCTGCACATTACAGTAGGCTATGAAGAAACCGGAAAGCGCGCCGCAGAGCGCAGCCGCCACAACAGCCAGAAGCGCCGCCACCCAGATATTCATGCCGCCGTCCTGCCACGCCACGCCAATGATTATGGAAGTGAGGCCCACAATGGAAGCTGCCTGAATATCAATACCGCCCGTTATCATGACAAAAGTCACAAACAGCGAAATAATGCAGATTGCTATAAAGTCGTTTACACTGGCAAGTAAAACCCTCGGCATCAAAAACTTTTGATTCTTCATACCGAAAACAACAAACTCCAGAATCAGTACGCAGAGAAGAAACATATCCCAGTTAAAAAGAGATTTTACATTCTTTTTCATGCCTGTTCTCCTCCCTTCTGCGCGGCATTGGCCGCTCTGTTGGTCAGGCGCTCCCGCCTGATCCGCTCAGCTGAATGTCTCTGCAGCAGCGCATCCAGCACTACAATCGTAATCAGCATAAGACCTGTGATCGTATTATCGTAATCGGAAGAGAAGCCCATAAATACCAGAATACGGCTGACACTGGACATAATAACCGCGCCGATGGCTGCGCCGATCACGCTGCCAAGACCGCCCGTCAGGCTGATTCCGCCGATTACACAGGCCGCAACCGCCTTCATTTCATAACCGTTTCCCGCAATAACAGTGATAAATCCGATACGGGATGCATAGATGATGCCCGCTATGGATGCAAAAACACCGCAGAATACATACGCAAGAACCTTTGTCTGCATGGCGGGAATGCCGACTAACGTCGCGCCGCCTTCATTATCGCCGACCGCTATGAAATACTTACCTTTCTTCGTCCTTGTCAGAAGTATATGTATCACCACCACAGCCGCAATCACTACCGCATAGTACACAGTCAGATTGCCCACAAGGGGTTTGGACGAATACGCCGTAAATGCAGGCGGCAGATTCTCCACCCAGGCGCCGCCCGTATACAGGAAAATCATTCCCCGCAGGATACCGTTCGTACCCAGCGTAAAAATCAGGGAAGGAATCTTTAACACCGCAACGCCCCAGCCGTTAAACAGGCCGATCAGCACACCGATCAGTATGCCTGTGGCAAAAGCCAGAATGGGATTGCACCCGTCCCTTAACATGGAGCCTACCACCGCTGCCGAAAAGCCCAGATTAGAACCGATAGAAACGTCAATCTCACCGATAAAAATCGCAAAAGCCATACCCACCGCCAAAAGCGTAAACACCACGCTGTCGTTAAAGCAGGCCATGATACTGGACGGCGCCAGAAAGTCGCTGTTAATACAGCCGACTATGGCAAACAGGATAACCAGAAACAGAAGGCTGCTCGCTTCCCGTGCTTTTGTGAGCTTTTTTATGGTATTCATGCACTCACCTCTTTCTCATGTTTTACGTCAAAGGTCGCCGCCATAAGATTGTCCTGATTGATCTCTTCCTTCGGAAATTCCGCATTGATGCGTCCCTGATATACAGACACGGCTCTGTCGGATAATTCCACGATTTCTTCCATATCGGAGGATATCAAAAGGACGGACACGCCCTGTTTTCTCAGCTGATGAATAATGGCGTATACATCGCCGCGGGCTCCCGCGTCAATACCTCTCGTAGGCTCATCGAGTATAACCACCTTGGGCGCCGTGGAAAGACTTCTGCCAATCACAATCTTCTGCTGATTACCGCCTGACAGGCTTCCCGCAAGCTGTGACTGTCCCGTCACCTTGATCCGAAAATCGTCTATGTATTTCTGCGTGACCTCACGCTCTTTCTTCCTGTTCAGCAAAAACCTTCCCATGGATTTATCCGGCAGGAAAGCCGAGGTCGTATTCACCGCCACGTCGGCAATCTTAAACAGCCCGTGAAGATGTCTGTCCTCCGGCACGTAGTTGAGTCCGGCCTCCACCACCTTCTTCGTGGAAAGTCCCGTGATATCCTTCCCCTCCAGGAGCACCTTTCCTCCAAGCACTCTGTCGCGTCCGAAAATCGTCGTCGCAAGCTCTGTACGGCCGGCTCCCACAACGCCTGCCACACCGAGAATTTCTCCCGGATACAGCTTGAGGGAAATATCATTAAATCCATAGCCGCTGAAATTTTGCAGTTCCAGCACCGGCGGCTTGGAATAATCAATCTTGTGCTCGCTTGGTTCAGCCTTATCTCCCTCTTCCGGCTTCTCTTCTCTGTTGGGAGGCAAAAGCCCCTTAACAAGCGCTTCCTTCGTAAACTCGCCAACCTCACCGCTTAAGGTAATCACGCCGTCCCGCATGATTGCCACACTGGTGGAAATCTCAAAGACCTCCGTGAGACGGTGCGTAATATAGACAATTCCGATTCCTTTGGCGCGCAGGTCGTTCACGCATTTAAACAGACTCTGCACCTCGTCGAATGTCAGCGCGCTGGTAGGCTCATCCAGAATCAGTATCTCCGCATTCCGAAGAAGTCCCCTCAGAATTTCCACAAGCTGCTGCTCTGCAATGGAAAGGCTTCCGGCCTTTCGGTTTAAGTCAAGCTCCCACCCGACCTCAGCGATCACTTCCAGCAGCCTTTTGTGCAGTTCTGCCTGTTTTTCATCAAATCCCATGACAATATTTTCTTCCACTGTCATATTGGGAAAAAGCATCGGCTCCTGCGGAACCATATAAATGCCGTGGGCCAGCGCAACGGACGGTTTATTCAAATTTACTTCCTGATCCTTGATCCGTATCTGTCCCGCATCCGGCTGATAGATTCCCATAATAATCTTCATCAACGTGCTCTTGCCGGCCCCGTTTCCTCCTATTAAGGAAAGTACTTCCCCGGCGCTCAGTTTCAGATTAATTCCTTTCAGAACACGGTTTAACCCAAACGATTTCTCTATGTTCTGAACGGACAACAAGGTTTGTGTGTTTTCCATAGAGCTTCCCCCACCTGTAAAAGAGACATTTGTGTGAACGTTGAAATTTTGTTCCGTAAAAATATCATAAGCGAGATAACACTATTTGTCAATACCGAAAACATTTTATGCAATTTATATCATAACCACATTGACTTTTGATTTCTTGGTTGATATACTGATCTCAAGATACATTTGATTCGTTATAAAACTTTTGTGTCAGCAAAGGGGTGGCCAGATGTTCGACGCGACGACTGATTATGAAAAGAACCTCATGATAAAAATCGTCTGGTACTACTATATGGAAAATATGACGCAGCAGGCCATAGCCGACCAGCTCAACATTACCCGCATGCGGGTGATCAAGCTTCTGGAAAAGGCGCGCCAGACCGGCATCGTACAGTTCCGCATCTCCTCTTCCCTGGATTTCCGACGGGATCTGGAGACCAGACTGATGGAAAAGTACCATCTGCGCGACTGTTACACTGTGCCCACCAATCCCAACGAGACAGGCACAAACGATACCATCGCCAGCGCAGCTTCCATTTATATTGCCGACCATGTGAGAGAAAACTCCTACATAAATTTCGGCTACGGCGACACCACCTCCAAGACCATCGAATATCTTGCGAGGAATCTGGAAACGGCGGTTTCCTTTGTTTCCCTGACCGGCGGCGTGGGCTATTATCTGCCCAAATCGGAGAGCAATATTTTCAATGCAAAGCTGTACCTGATACCCGCCCCGATTATCATGTCCTCAGCCCAAATGGCCGACGCGATCAAAAAGGAGAACTCCGTACAGGAAGTCACCAATATGATCCGCCTCGCGAGCATGACCATAATCGGTATTGGCGGCATGGACGACTCTGCCACGATTGTGAAATCTTCCATCCTGAATCCCAGCGACTTCCGGCTGCTTGCCATGAAGGGCGCTGTCGGCGACGTGATCTGCCACTTCATAGATAAGGATGGAAATCTGGTGGACACAGAAGTGGATTCCCGGCTCGTCAGCGTTCCCCTGAATACGCTGAAAGAGTTGGACAACGTTATCGGCGTGGCCGCCGGAAAACACAAGCTTTCGGCCATACATGCGGCTCTGACCGGCGGATATATCGACATCCTGATTACAGACGAGGACACCGCCGCACAGCTGTGCCGGATTTAAACAAAACATCATTATATGACAGGAGGTATCAAAATGGGAAAGTATTTAATGGCTCTTGATGCAGGCACCGGAAGTGTCCGTGCCGTACTTTTCGATCTGGAGGGGAATCAGCTGGGCGTATCCCAGCAGGAGTGGGAACATAAGGAAGACCTTCGGTTTCCCGGCTCCATGGACTTTGACTGGACACATAACTGGGATCTGACCTGCGGCTGTATCCGGGACGTCCTGAAAGAATCGGGCATTGCTCCCTCAGAAATTGCTGCGATCTCCACCACCTGCATGCGTGAGGGAATCGTTCTCTATGACAGGGATCTCCATGAAATCTGGGCCTGCGCCAATGTGGACGCCCGCTCCGATGACGAAGTTGTGGAGCTGATCCGCAAGTCTCCCGAGCTGGAACGGGAAATTTACAAGGTTTCCGGCCAGACCTATGCGCTGGGGGCGCTTCCCAGAATTCTCTGGGTAAAAAACAAGATGCCGGAAATTTACGAAAAAACCGCATATGTGGGCATGTTCAACGACTGGCTGATTTTGAAGCTGACCGGCGTTATGTCCATCGAGCCCAGCAACGGCTCCACCACCGGCATTTTTGACCTTTCCACAAGAGACTGGGACCGCACCATCATGGAGAAATGCGGTTTGAAATCCGATATTTTCCCGAAGGTGTACGAAAGCGGCACCGTTGTTGCCAACGTGACGAAGGAAGCTGCGGAAATTACCGGCCTTGCCGAGGGTACTCCCGTGGTGGCAGGCGGCGGCGACGCACAGCTTGGCTGTATCGGCGTAGGACTGGTATCTTCCTCTCAGGGCGCTGTCTTTGGCGGAAGCTTCTGGCAGTTTGAGTACAATACGAGCGTTCCGAAAACCGACGACGACTGCCGGGTACGCGTAAACTGTCATGCCCTTCCGAATCTGTGGCAGTATGAAGCCCTGGCTTTCTATCCGGGTCTTGTCATGAGATGGTATCGCGACGCTTTCTGCCAGAAAGAAAAGGAACTGGCAAAAGAAACAGGCCGCGACACCTACGACCTTATGAACGAAGAAGCGGCAAAGATTCCTGCGGGATGCTACGGCATGTACTGCACCTTTTCCGATGTGATGAATTACATCTGCTGGAAACACGCGGCGCCCACCTTTACGAATTTTGCGCTTGATCCCGATAAGTTTAACCGCTATACCTTCTATCGTGCCATTATGGAAAACTCCGCCATGGCCACGAAGGGAAATATTGAGCTGGTAGCGTCCGTTACGGGAGAACTTCCCAAAGAAATCATTTTCGCCTCCGGCGCTTCCAAGAGCCCTCTCTGGTGTCAGATTGTATCGGATGTACTGAACATTCCCGTGCACGTGCCTCAGGTGAAGGAAGCAACCGCTCTCGGGGCCGCCATTCTGGCCGGCAAGGGCGTGGGAATTTACACCGACATCGAGGAGACAATGAAGAAAGTAGTCAAGATCGAAAAGACCTATTACCCGAACGAAGAAAACGCGAAGGTATATCAGGATCTCTACGATAAATGGCGTAAGGTATACGCCGCACAGCTTGCGCTCGCCAACGAAGGCCTTACCAAAAATATGTGGTCCGCGCCGGGCGTATAAACGATTGCACGCTTACACGCGCAATCTCAAGTACCCGCGCACTCGCAGCACTAAATACAACATAAGGAGGATGAGAAAATGTTTATTATTGATGAGAGCGAAAAAGAATACCGTTTCGGAGACAGCGGTCCCAAATATCTGATGAAAGGGCCCCGCTCCAATTTTGCTCTGGTGCAGTTTCAGGCCGGACAGGATTTCAAGGCGCACTATCACAATATCATGGAGGAAAATTTCTTCATTCTGGAAGGGGAAGTAGATATTGAGGTGGACGGCGTATGCCACACACTGAAAGCCGGACAGCTGATTCACATTGAGCCGAAGGAGGTACACTATGTTGTCAACCGCTCAAACGGTCCTGTGAAAATGGTTTCCACACTGGCTCCCTATCAGGAAGTAGATAAGGTGGAGGTAGATTAAACATATGGCGCAGACATTATCGGTTCTGGAAATGGTGCTTCCGGTCGTCGTTATGATCCTGATCGGCTACTTCTGCCGTGTATCCGGTATCCTCACCAAGGATGGCCTGAACGGAATCAAAAGTGTGATCTCAAACATCACCCTTCCGGTAGTACTGTTCAAAGCTTTTTACGCTACATCCTATTCCCTTGACAGCCTGCTTATGTTCAGCGTAATCTTTATCAGCTGTTCGCTGGCTCTGGGATGCGGTTTCCTGTTAAACCGCTTTGTACCTGATTCCAAACTGATGCCCTATCTGCTCTCCGGCTTTGAGGTTGGCATGCTGGGCTACGCCCTGTACGGACTGCTTGCCGGATCGGATCAGCTTTCCTACATGGCCACCGTGGATCTGGGTCAGGTTCTGTTTGTATACACGGTTTATCTGACTCTCCTGAAAAACGCCACGGGACAGAAACCGTCCCTTAGCGCCATGTTAAAGGAGATGAGCAAAAATCCCGCCTTCCGGGGCGTTGTTCTCGGCATTATCGTGGGGATTACAGGCCTTGGAAACATGATCACCACCTCTCCTGCGGGCGCCATCTTCTCTGAGACGATAGAGATGATCACGCTTCCCACTTCGGGCATGATTTTGATTATCGTAGGGTATGAGCTTTCCATGCGGAAGGATTTAATCGTCCCCGTTTTGAAGACCATTATATTCAGAACCGCCGTAATGGGCGTGCTCCTGTGTGCCGCCGCCCTGATCGTATTCCAGATCATTCCTTTCGACAAGCAGCTGTTCATGGCCATGATCCTGCTATTTTCTCTGCCGGCGCCGTTTATCATTCCACTGTACGCCGACGTGGAATCGGAAGGCATCTACATATCAACAACGCTGTCCATGGGGACGCTTGTGACAATTCTGATTTTTGTCGGGCTGTCTGTCTATGCGGTAGCATAGTTTATCAGCCATTATCTTCTGGGGGTTACGAAAAGGACGGAAACTATAAAGTTTTCGTCCTTTTCCTTTACCCAGCTTTTCCTGCCTGTTTAATTTTCTAATCTGCCTGAAAAAGGAAAATACAGCATTCCGGCTGCCAGGTAAGTACATACAAAATCAACAATATTACCAGCAAAATACCTGCCGCTGCCAGAATATACTTTCTCCATCTGCTCTTTGACACAAAATATACCGTCAGGCCGATAAGCAGCCAGATTGCCAGCGTTTTCACATCATGCAGAATAAAATCAGTCAGCTCCCAGCCTCCATATCTGCCATAATTGGGATCAGAAATATCATTATAGGCTATGCCTGCGGAAAGCGTGCTCACGCAGGCCGAAAGCGAATAGAGAATCCCGCAGGGCGTAATCCCCCACCAGTGTTTCAACGGGCCCTTGCGTATTCTGTGCCAGATTTCCACAATACCCGCCAATACGAAAAGCAGGAACAGTCCGATGTAAAACCAGGCGATTCCCAATGTATAGGTATCAATACTCATATCGAATTTCTCCATTTCCATTTGTCAGCTTTAAGCCGGAATAAACGTCTCTCCCTATTTTTCATACAGCGCATTTTCAACGGCCTTTTTGATCACCACACTGGAATTAGTCGCGCCCGACACGGCATCCACGTCCGTTCTCTGTTCCTCTACAATCTTATCCGCAATTATTTCCGCTGATTCTCCCCGCCCGTTTTTGTGCTCCAAAATAACGATATCTTTAATACTTCCGTTCTGTATCGTCACTTCCACTTTCGCATAGATAAAATTCACATCATACTCTCCCCTGTAAATTCCATCCGAAATCTTTGAAACGTCCACGCCGTTAAGGGTAGTATCTTTTACCGCTTTTTTATAATCCGCCACCCTTTTTAAATAAACCGCAGTGCCAAACAGACAGAACAGAAAAAGAATTAGAACGGCGGACAGCGCGACTCTCTTTTTTGATATGTTCATCTCAACCAGCCTCTCCCTTTCAGATGCTTCCGTTTTCTTCCCGTTCTCTGGCAATGGAACGGTACAGCATACGAAACCCGTACTCCAGAAACTGCATTTTAGATAACCCCATTGATTGTTGGATGTATTCTTCCTTGTTTGCGGCAAGCTGAATGATTCCGGAAAGCATACCCCAAAAATTAAATACAACCGGCATAATTTCCAGATCGGACCGCAGATCGCCTTTTTCCATACCGAACATTAAGAAATCCCTTATTTTTTCGTTGATCTCTTCGCCAATCCGCCAAGTCTCCTTTTCTTCCGGCAGATAGTTCTCCTTTTCAAAATCAATGTTGATTTTATCCAAAACCGTCTTGAAATAAAAGGGAAACTCCTCCTGATACCGCACCAATCCGCCGCAGATCGCGCCATACCTTTCTTTTGTCTCATCCTGCCTGATAAGCGCAGCGTCGATATACTCATAAAGTTTTTTCATGCTTTCCAATACCAGAATGCCCACGATTTCTTCCTTGTTCTCAAAATACACGTACAAAGTGGCTTTACTGTATCCGGCGGCTTTCGCGATATCATCCATGGAAGTTGCGGCAATTCCCTTTTTCATGAACAGAATTGACGCGGCCGCCGCTATATTTTCACGATGCACGCTTCGGGGTTCTTTTTTTCTTCTTCCCACAGGCTCCTCCTTGTTATTTCAAAACTCGATTTCCCAAAAGGGTAATGGCCTTTGCCGGACAGGCGCTGATACAGCGGTAACACATGGTACATCGGTCTGCGGCTGTTGCCCTGTTATTCTTTAAAGAAAGATTCCCCATAGGGCATAAACGAACGCACTGCCCGCATCCCGTACAGGCGTCGCTGATTTTCAACTGGTCGGAATAGTCCTTCGTCTTTCCGTAAAACCACAAACGCTGACAGAGCAGCCCCGCCATCCTGTCATAAAAATGCAGACCGTTCTGCGGATACTGTTTTTGTCTGATTTTTTCCGCGCATTTTTCAATTTTTCGATCCGCCGCCCTGATGATCTCACGATTTTTGTCAGCAGACCGTTTCAACAGCTTCACGTCACAGATGGAATCCGGCATAACAATATGTAGGCCGCCAACCACTTTGGCGCCATATTTTTTTAACAGCCGCGCCGAACATCCCGCGCCGTCCCCGCTGAACAGCCCCATTGTGGCAACACAGAACACCCTCTTGTTTTTCCAGAGCGCCCCATGATTTTTAATAAAATCCCGCACAATAACAGGCATATTGGAATATTGCACCGGGTATGCCAGAATGACAAAATCATGCTGTGCGAAACCCCCGGCGCATCCCTCCTCCTCAATTGGAACTGCCTGCGCCGTTTCGTCCAGCAGACGTACCAGTTTTTCCGTACAGTGCTTTGTATTTCCCGTTCCGCTAAAATAAACGCCTATCATCGTTTTCTCCATTTCCCTGCCGCAGATTCAGAACAGATCATATAAAATATTCTGCTTTGTCTTGGCACATATTAATTAAACTTACGGTTTAATTATATTTATTTTGGTTTACGCTGTCAAGAGATTTTATGAATTACCTATTGTGACGGTGTAGATTGCGCTTATTCGTCCACTGCATCTGACCATTCACTACTCTCCGAAGCATGAATGACTGTCATTATCAAATCGTCAGTCATTCATCAAAATCTCTTTCATCCTTGCTTCTAAAATCCGTATTTAGTTTGTGCATCGTATCTAGTCTTTTGATTGCCGCCTTTTTGGAAACATGGAAACTGCTCATTAAGAATGATACATCTGTCCTTTTTTCCTATGCTGCAATTCTAATAATATCTGCTCTGGCATTAAAAGTTGGGCAGCAAAACAATTTGCCTTTATTTCCTGTTTGTTATATAGCTTTAAATCCTTTGTATCAAGATCACATCCTAAAATGTAGTGCCCTAATTCATGAAATTATTTTCAAACATATCCATTGTCATATTACAAAGATATTTTTTGTACTTTATGTTTTCTTTTTTGTCAACAACATTTTGTGCATAAAATATTAAAGCCACTAATTATAATATTAGCAGCCTTAATAATAAAAGATTTATATTTAAATAGGATTCTTCCTTTTTTACGGTTTTTAAATTTCTTCCCTATAATGCATCATTCATCAAGCATTATCGTTCCCTTTTTCGCTTTCGCCTTCAATCTCGCCATCTGTTCGCTCTCAATCTCCTGAATACTTTTCTCCGGCTTCGGCAAGTCCTCCGGCATGGTTCCGCCGATTTTCTCAATCGCCGTGCGTACTTCTTTTCCCACATTATAATGCACGCTTGTCGCTGCATCAGCACCCTGTATGCTGTCCTTCCGCAGTTTCTCCTCTGTTTGTGAAATACGGAAAAGATTGGCGATAAGCTCTGTACTTCCCATATAATCAAGAATCTTCTGCCCAACTTGAAGTTCTTTCCTCGCATGAATGTCTTCTACATCCAACCCGCCATAAAGTCCCATATATCCGGCATTTTGGAATATTGCAAATTCTTCATTCGTAATCACTCCGGCATCATGCGCCGTTTCCGCCAAAAGCTGATTCCATTGCTTGATGTCTCCACGAACAACAAGACGTCGTCTATCTTCGTCCAACTGATTAAAATGATCGGCAACTTCCTGTCGATATGTCTGTAAAGCGAAATAAGTCTGTCCTAAAGCGATTACTTCTTTTCTTGGATCTCCGTTTTGAACAATCAGATAACAGGCATATCTTGAAAGTTCATAATCTTTTATCGGTTTATTTGTTGCGCCCGCATCTACGATTTTGCTGACCTCAGCAAAATCGTCAAACACATCATGACCACTATTCTCACAGGCAATCATAGCCCTTTCAATCACTTTGCTAAAATTTCGCCATTGTGTATATTCTAACGCATCCGACAACTCTCTCGCACTCCAAAACTCCGATCCATCTTTTCTGATACGCTTAATATCCTCAAATTTCTTATACTCTTTCGCTTTCAATCCCGCCATTTAGTCAACTCCTCCAACATTTCAGAAAGGACAAGACATTTTTCATGCCCTGTCCTTTTTCTCAGTATTAAGGATCAACCTGACAGTTTCCAGTTCCATGTTATCCTTTGCCATAGTCTTAGGCGCCGAATATGGTCTGTTATCACCACCAGGATACCAAAGAATATTAAACTTCTTGTCCTGATAAGTCTCTATACCGACTATTGGCATGTATGCAGGTCTGATCAGTTTACATTTTGCATAAATATTTTTCCGAAAAGTATGAAACTTATCTACAGGAACACCTTTAATGGGTCTGTTGGTATTGCCATACAGCTGCTTCCTTTTCCACCAAGTTAATACCTCTTTATTTCTTCACACCCTTCGCACCGGACAGATTGGCATTCTGCAAAATATTACTGTCAAAAGAGGTAAACATGCTCTGCTCCTCCCTCTCTCTCTTAAGAGCCAGATTTACCATCTCATCCAAAAGCTCGGCGTAAGGCTTTCCCAGCGCCTCCCATAGATAAAAGGCTAAGGATCCGGGAATGGGATTGATCTCATTGACATACACCTGATCCGTATCCTTATCAATCATAAAGTCAATCCTCGATACCCCGTTACACCCAAGCGTCTGAAACGTTTTCACTGCCAGAGTGCGAATCTCTTCCCTTTTCTCAGAAGTCAGGTTTGCCGGAAGCTCTCTCCTTGCGGTTCTCATACCCTCGGAGCCGCCTTTACCGCCTGCCACATATTTATCCTCATAGCTTAAAATCTCATCGCTGGAGATTGGCTCCTCGCACTCGGAGGCCTGCGCCTGTTCGTAATCTCCCAGAACCGCGCAGTTAATCTCCCGCAGATTCATGATTGCCCGCTCCACCAGCGCCTTCGGGCCAAAGGTAAAAGCATACTCCAAAGCCTCCCGTAACCCCTCTCTGTCTTTCGCCACCTTAATCCCCACACTGGAACCAAGATTAACCGGCTTAACAATGACAGGATAGGGGATTTTCCCTTCCACCTTCACATAGGCCGCCTCTTCGCTACTCTGATATTCCTTCCCATAAAGAGTCACGCAGTCCAAAACAGGAATGTCATTGTCCTTCAATACCGTTTTCATCACATATTTATCCATGGTCACAGCCGAAGCCATCACATCACAGCCCGCAAAGGGAATGTTGTAATGCCGCAAAAATCCCTGCAAAGAACCATCCTCCACGTTTGCGCCGTGCACTACGGGAAAAGCCACGTCAATCTGCGCAACTTCGGAATTCCCAAACTTCTTTTCCGGGTACTGAATCAGCTTTACTCCGTTCTTTTCTCCCATCAGAAATACGCGCGTACTCTTCTGCAACAGTTCCGGGATATTTCTGTAGTTGGCGATATCCGCAATCAGCTCGCCCGTATAAAGCTCGTTCTCCTTCGTAATATAAATCGGTATCAGATCATATTTATCCCTGTCAAAGGCATTGTACGCCTGCAAGCCGGAAATCACGGAGACTTCATGTTCCACGCTCTTTCCGCCAAAAAACACACCCACACGAATTTTCATAATTGCTTCATTTCCTCCTTCATCGTTCCCCTTGTCATAAAACCGCGCATTCAGTTATGCGAAAGCAGGCTCTCTCAAACTGTTTTTTCATGTATCTGCACGGTTCTGCGCTTACGCATAATTATCGGGCAGATCGTTTTCAATCAAAACCACTTTCTGCTTTTCATTGGGAATCGCACCCACCATCCGAAAAGCCTCCTGCAGCGTATCTACCAGAATCATCCTATTCTCAGGAAAACCGGCTTCAAAAAGTCCGTCCTGAATGGGCTTTGTCTGCTCCTTCCCCACAAGCACGGCATAATCGCACTTGTCTGCGGCATAAACACCCACCGCTCTATTTTCATCATACTGCTTCTCACCCAATTCCACCATTCCCGGCGTCAGCAGAATGCGAAGTTCCTTAAACATGGACAGCGTATCCAGCGCCGCCTCAAAACCTTTCCTGTTGGAATTGTAAGCGTCGTCTATCAGTATCCTGTCTCCCTGCTTTACAAGCTGTAACCTGTGGGGAACGCTCTCCAACTGTTTTACCGGATAAAGAAGCTTCTCCATGGGTATCCCCAGCGTATGAGCCACCGCAATTGCACCCGCAATATTCTGTACGTTGTGACTTCCCACAAGCTTGGTGTGAAACTCAAATTCTTTTCCCGTCTCATCCTTCATCTTAAAAAAAGAGCCTCTCGGAGATACGGAAATATCGTAGGCGCGAAAATCCGCCTTTTCTTCCGCAATTCCATAGCTGACGACATTTTTCCCAACTTTCTTTTGTCTGATATAAGCGTTATCGTAATTCAAAAACACTTTTCCCGAATCGGGCACCGCGTTCGCCAGCTCAAACTTGGTCGACACAATATTTTCTATCGTATGAAAACTCTGTAAGTGCTGAGGGCCGACAGAAGTAATGATACCGTAATCCGGGTGTACCAGATCACAAATCTCCTTAATATCACCCACTTCTCTTGCTCCCATCTCACAGATAAAAATCTCATGAAAGGGTTTCATTCTCTCCCGGATCGTCCTCACCACACCCAGCGTCGTATTATAATTGCCCGGCGTGTGTAATACGTTATACTGTGCAGAGAGCAGCGCGCTCAGGTAATACTTCACACTGGTTTTTCCGTAACTTCCCGTAACGCCGATAATTTTCAGATTCGGCATCTCCCGCAGAATACGGGCAGCGTCATTAATATAATACTGGTCAATCCCCTTCTCTATCGGATGGTTCACCCAATTTACCAGTAAAATCAAAAAAGGCTGTAGGACAAACAGAAGCAGCAATGCCAGCTCTGCACTGCGAAGCATTGGATAGCCGGACTGCCTGAGCACGGCCGGCGATGTCAATACCACTCCTCCATTCAGTAACATCCATATTCCCGGCAGTAAAACCGCTGTAAGAACAAGCAAATATAAAATACCCGCAGCAACAAGCATCCTCTTTACGCGCGGCGTATATACAAGCGGTTTCTTTGCTTTACGGGCCTTATTGACCCATATGGTCATTCCATTCATGATACATGCCGCGATCAGGCAGCCCCTATTCCCTATAACCACAAGCGGAAGGGAAATCAATGCATACAGGCACTTTCCAAGAAGCCTTCCCACATTGGCATGTACGCCCATCCACTCCACGTATTCCCGCGGCTTATAGGAGTTCTGCTGAAACATATGCATCAAATACAGTATATACCGAACGGCACCCACCAGATATGTGACAAGCCAAATGCCAAAGATTATGATATCCATTCCCGTCTCCTCAAACTCTGCAATATCCGCTCAGCCGAAAAAAGCTTTCAGCGCGCCATTGGCCTTAACAGGCTGTTCCGCATAGGAAAAATGCCCGGCGCCCTCGCAGACCACCAGCCCGGCATCAGCAATCAGCTCCTCCATCCGCCTTGCATCCTCTATGGGAGTGGCCGTATCCAGATCACCCCAGATCAGAAGCGTCGGACATTTCACAAGGTGAATCAGGGGCTCCAGATCTTCATTGACCACTTTGACAAGCGTATCCCTCATCAAGGGCGTTGCACTGTTATAATCGGAGGAGCCGCGTTTTCGCCGCATATCCTCCACTGCGTCGGGATAAAGGAAGTGCATCACTTTTGTACTCATAAACGCCCGCCCAATCTTATAGCACCTGAGACTCACTTTCTGGCCCACTGTCTTTTTCGGCAATATCCCCGCACTGTCAATCAGCACGGCACGTTCAATCGTAAAGGGAAGGTTCTCTTTGGCATTCATCTTAAAAAATACCCGGCCGCCAAAGGAATGTACCACAACGCTGATCTTTTCCAAATTAAAGGATAAAATAAATTTCAATACGAAATCCACGTAATCGTCCACACACCATGGCCTCTCCGGCTCCGGTGTCTTTCCAAAGCCCGGCATATCCAGAGCAAGCACTCTCCTGCCCTGCTTCAACGTATCAACAATACTCTGATAGAGCGTGATGTTCGCACCCCATCCATGCAGTAAAAGTACCGTCTCACCCTCACCCTCATCTATATAATTCACAGATATTCCGTCTATCTTTTTGACCATAAATTCTCCTGTGCGCCCGCTTTATTTGCAGTCTATGCACTATCTTATACCTATGTTCGGTCTCCCGCAAATATGTTCTGTTCCCATTGTATTGTACTGTATTCCCTGCATTCTATCAACCGAAAAAATCCGGGTCAATATATCCCTTCTCTTAAACTATGCCCACTAATCTGCCATATAATCCGCATAATCCGTCTCGCTTGCAAACAACATATAGGTTCCGTCCACATATCCCATATAACCGCTCTCCACTGCATATCCCTTCATAATGTTTCCTCCTTTCACTGCCACTTTTCGATCATATTGTCGAACCTGTGTTCTGAAAGAAGGATATCATTTATAAAGTCCGTTATTCAGGACTCCAACAGCAGAAAATTATCCATAAATTATCTTATCTCTTTATAAAGAGCGCGTATTTCCTTTCCCGAAGCCAGCCCTTCCGAAAAGGCCGTGGCGCTGCCGGCCGCCAGACCCATGCGAAAGGCATGCCCGTAATCCCGCTTCTCAAGCCAGCCTGCCACAAACCCGGCCACCATGGAGTCTCCCGCGCCAACGCCATTTACCAGCTTTCCTTCCGGCGCAGGAGCTTCATATACACTGCCGTCCTCCGCAAGCAATACCGCTCCCTGCCCCGCCATGGATACCAGTACGTTTCCTGCACCCATTTCCTGCATCTTTTTCGCGTAAGGAATCACGGACAGTCTGTCCGTCAGCGTCACGCCGAAAATTTCCTCCAGCTCATGACGATTTGGTTTAATTAAAAACGGCCGCAGAGGCAGCACCTTGGTGAGCAGTTCTCCAGACGCATCCACTACCGTCATGACATCCGCCGCCAGTTTCTCCATAAAATGCAGATAAGTATCCTGCGGAAGGCAGGCAGGAATGCTCCCCGACAAAAACAGCACATCGCCGGCCGCAAGCTTTGAAAGCTGGTCTGTCAGACAGGCCAGCTCCCTTGAGGAAATATCCGGCCCCTGCCCGTTTATCTCCGTCCCCTCCACGGATTGCAGCTTCACATTGATTCTGGTCTGTCCTTTATGCAGCATAACGAATCTACTTTCTATACCGCGTTCCCTAAGCTGTCTCATGGCCTCCTGCCCGGTAAAGCCCGCCATAAATCCGAGGGCCGTATTCCCAATGCCAAGGTTCTTCAAAACAGTGGACACATTAATCCCTTTGCCTCCCGCTGTCAGGCATTCATACGCCGTTCGGTTTGTATATCCCAGTCTGAAATTCTCCACCGACACCATATAGTCCAGCGACGGATTTAAGGTGACGGTGCAGACCTGTCGTCTCTGCTCCTGTCTCATAACTGATATACCCCCGCGGAACAGGCGGGCACATGCCATCCTTCATTCGTGCGCGTAAGTTCCCCACCTATGATATACAACGCCTGTCCTAAATCTGCATGGCAGCCCCAGACCACATTTTCCCCGGAAGGATTGATCACCACTGCAAGACTCTCCTCCCCGCTTTTTCTCATATAAGCCAACGGATAATTGCCGCTCTGCAAAAAAGCAATTTCGCCGTCATTGCGAAGCGCGGCATGAGACTGGCGAAACGCAATCAGCCTTTTTACCTCACTGAAAAGAGAATCCGAATCGTTCATCTGCGCCGCCGCATTGGGTCTGTCCTTTGCACTGTCCTGCGGAATATACAGTTTGTCCGGTGCCGCCGTGGAAAAGCCTGCATTCAGAGAATCGTCCCACTGCATGGGCGAACGGGAACCGGTTCTGTTATAACCGCCCTCCACAGAGGTCAGCCCCTCCACATACCGCATGCCAATCTCGTCACCATAATAGATAAAGGGCGCGCCCGGCATTGTCAGAAGAAAGGCAAAGGCAATCTTCATTTCCTCCCTGTCAAGCCGTCTCGCCAGTCTGTCCATATCATGATTTCCCGACGGGATACAGATCAGCCCGCCGCAGGACCTGCGATAACTCTCCTGATACTTCTCCCAAAACGCAGTAACGTCCCCCTTTCCTCTCCGGGAAAACCATGGTTCCTCGCAACGAAAAAGGTCATTATAATGGGACGGTCCGAAATGCAGAAGGAAATCCATGTGAAAACCGCCTTCCAAAGATTTATCCGGCTCACCCCATTCGGAAATAAGCGCCGCCGCAGGAAACTCCCGATCCAAAAATGCCCGCACATCCTGCCACAGACTGATCGTGCCCTTCCCTTCCTCATCATGCTTGACCAGCGAACCCGCCATATCCACCCGGAATCCGTCACAGCCAGCCTTAAGCCAGAAGCGCATCACATCCTTCATGGCCTCTCTTGTCGCCACAGGCCCCGGCGCATCCATGGACTGCTGCCATTTTTTCTCGGGATCAGGCTGATAAAACCCATAGTTAAGAGCCGGCTGGTGGGAAAAGAAATTCACCCCACAGGAACCGTCGCGGTCAGAAATCCCGCGAATGCAGCCCATGCCGCCGGGCTCCTCCCAAATGCTGTCTGTCCAGACGTAGCGGTCGGTATACTCGTTTTTCTCCGCCTTCACGGACTCCCGGAACCACTTATGCGTCACCGCCGTGTGGCCGGGCACCAGATCCAGCAGCACATGCATGTCCCGCTTATGGGCTTCTTTAAATACCTGTACCAAGTCCTCATTGCTTCCGTAGCGGGGCGCTACCGTAAAATAATCCTCCACGTCATAACCCGCGTCGCCAAAAGGCGACTGAAAACAGGGATTGATCCAGAGCGCGTTACAGCCAAGCTCCTTAATGTAATCCAGTTTTTCGATAATGCCCTGCAAATCCCCGATACCGTCCCCGTTGGTATCGTTGAAGGACTGCGGGTAAATTTCATAGAAAATGGCATTATTCAGCCAGCTCGGTCTTCCTTTCATAAGTAGGTTCCTCCTCTTTTTAAGCTTCTTTTTCTCCCTGTACCTCTATCAATCTGCATCCCCACACCCCTAATGCGAAAGCGGAAACCGCAAAAATCTTATACGTCATCCAGCAATGCACAAAAGAATGATTAGCCATTAAAAGAATCCATGCAAACGGCAGCAGGGCGATAACGATGCACCCCCCCCCCGAAAAATAACAGGTTCGGCTTTTTGTTTCGCATTACAAAACGGCTTCTTAGCATTTTACAGGCTATATACAGCGCCCAAATACATATCACGGCAATGAAAACCTTACTCTGCACCAGCAGGTGAAAATTAGCCAGCAAAGCGTCCTTTCTCGTAATAATCTCCGTAACGCCGCTATCGCTGCTTTCCACAGAGGAGCGGTATAAAACCTGTAATATTGCGTCTCTTAATATATTTTCGCGCAAAAGCAAAGTTGCCAGAATCCACTTTACGCACCAAATTCCCACATAGCCCAGCCCCCATGCGACGGAATATTCCCCTATATGCATAAAACGGCTCCACGTTTCCGAATGCTCCCTCTCCAGAATAAAATGCACCAGCAGCACAAAACCCAGAGCCACCAGCGGATAAGTCAGAAAATCAAAAAAGCAGGACAATATTCCAACGAAAAAATAGAATTCAAACATCCATCCGCACAGACTGAGTTTTTCATGTTTCTTTAACAAAAAGCTTACACAGAACATGGTAACAAAATATATTTGCGAATATTGTAAAGATAGCTGCAAGGTTACCGGAATCAGAAAAATAACGCCTGCCAAAAAAGCTTTCACATATCCCTGCAAGTCTCTTTTTGCCATTTCCATCAGGACGCCCGCCAGTACGATAAGCTGTAACATACTAATCAACAACCGTATTTCACCAGTCCCCCAAAATCAGTCTCGCCCTGATAAGAATAGCGTTTTGCCGCCATGCTCTCCATCAGTGCATTCCCATTTTCTCCGTAAATAGCGGTATTAAGCATAACCGAGTCCGTATAATTGTCGATCCTGGAAGCTTCAATATCCGGAATCAGCCGATGCATCGGCCCCTCCTGCTGCATAATGGAAAGCGCGTCTGCCGCATTCCTTTTCATAGGCTCCGTCGGCAGTAAATACACGCCAAACAGCAAAACAACTCCTGCGACAGCACATATGCCCAAAAGCAAAAAACATCTGACAGCCCGTAATTTTAAATCTTCTGCACTCATAAGATATCCTTTCCCGCAATTACTCTGTTTCAATTTTCCTCAAAATTTCTTATTTTCCCAACAATTTCGAAGCGTTCTGCCATTAGCGCTTCTTAATGAACACAAATGGTGCTCATATGAATATTTTGTGTTTAAAATATTGATTTTTTGCACCTTTTAGCATATACTTATAAAAAAAGGTATATAAGGAGGAAATGCTATGGCGCAGGCGACTTTCAGCGTTCGAATGGACGAAGTACTCAAAAAACAATTTGATGCATTATGTCAGGAATTCGGCATGAACGCATCCACCGCAATCAACGTATTTGCAAGAGCTGTAGTAAGACAGCGCAAAATTCCTTTTGAAATCTCATCACCGGAATCCGATATCACAAGAGAAGGTGCAATGCAGGCATTTATGGCTTTACGGACACAGGCCAAAGATAACGGTATCTCCGATATGAGTCTGGATGATATCAATAAAGAAATTCATCTTGCCCGTATGGAGGCTGACGTATGATTTGCTATGCCGTTATTGATACAAATGTATTCGTATCAGCACTACTTACAAGCAAGGATGATTCCGCTACTGTTCAGGTGTTAAATAAGATAATCCATGGCGAAATCATTCCCGTTTACAGCAATGTCATTGCAAAAGAATATCTGACGGTTCTATCTCGCAAAAAATTTGGCTTCTCAGCTGAAGCAATAGGATATTTGCTTTCTGCCGTTGAAAAATACGGTATATTGGTCAACCCTTCCCCTTCCGGAATCACTCTTCCGGATATGAAAGATCTCCCTTTCTACGAAGTCGTTCTTGAAAAACGCAACGATGAAGCCTACCTTGTTACAGGCAATATCAAGCACTTTCCTGCGAAACCGTTTATTGTAACTCCGCGGGAGCTTCTCACTATCCTTGATCATAAAGAATAATCAAACATGCTACTCCGTCACACCAGCATCTCCTCCATCTTCGCCAGCGCCTCCTGCGTCAGCGCAATCAACGTCTCCTCGTCCTTCTCAATCACGCCGCATTTTCTGTAATGAAGATAAAAGGCCGGGCCACCCTTTGGATCAAACCGCAGCTTCCCTTGATAATCGCTGACCAGAAGAGGAATATTTTCTACTTTGATGGGCGCGTCCGGCCGCAGAGTAAAACTGATTCTCTCATTTTTCCCTTTCAGCTCCGGCATGTACAGCCTGTGGGCGTGGGATCGGATCAGGGCAATCCGCAGAAGATTTTCCACGGATTTTGGAATTTGACCGAATCGGTCAAGTAATTCCTCCCGCATGTCGTCGCACTCCCGTTCGTTTTCAATCCCCGCAATCCGCTTGTATATATCCAGCTTCTGCACCTCGTTCACAATATATTCCGGCGGAATGTACGCGTCCACGTCCAGATCAACAAGCGTATTAAAATCTTCGATCACAGAAATTCCCTTTCTGGTCTTGACCGCCTCATTTAGCATCTTGCAGTAGAGGTCGTAGCCAACCGCCTGCATATGCCCGTGCTGGCTTTTCCCAAGAAGGTTGCCTGCGCCGCGGATTTCCAGATCCCGCATGGCGATTTTGAAGCCGCTTCCCAGCTCCGTAAACTCCCGAATCGCCTCAAGGCGTTTCTCCGCCACCTCCTTTAGCACCTTATCCCGTCTGTACATAAGAAAGGCATAGGCTGTTCTGTTGGAACGGCCGACACGGCCTCTGAGCTGATAGAGCTGGGAAAGTCCCATCTGATCGGAATCGTGAATGATCATGGTATTCACATTGGAAATATCCAGTCCCGTTTCTATGATCGTCGTAGCCACCAGCACATCAATCTCTCCATTGACAAAATCATACATGATCCGCTCCAGCTCCGATTCCTTCATCTGCCCGTGGGCGAAAGCCACGTTCGCCTCCGGCACCAGATCGCTGATGGCCGCCGCGATATCGGCTATATTGTTGACCCGGTTATAGACATAGTAAACCTGTCCTTCTCTGGCAAGTTCCCTGACAATGGCCTCCCTGACCATCTCCTCATTGTATTCGCAGACAAAAGTCTGAATCGGCAGCCGGTCTTCGGGCGCCTCCTCCAGCACGCTCATATCGCGGATACCCACCAGACTCATATGCAGCGTTCTGGGAATGGGCGTAGCCGTCAGCGTGAGCACATCCACATTCTCTTTCAGCTTCTTGATCTTCTCCTTGTGGGCCACGCCGAAACGCTGTTCCTCGTCGATAATCAGAAGTCCCAGGTCCTTATATTCCACATCCGCGGAGAGCACCCGGTGGGTGCCAATCACAATGTCCACCATACCCTTCTTTAAATCCGCGATAGTCTTTTTCTGCTCCGCGGCCGTGCGGAACCGTGAGAGCAGATCAATGCGCACAGGGAAATCCTTCATCCTCTGCACAAACGTGTGATAATGCTGCTGAGCAAGAATGGTGGTCGGTACGAGATAAACCACCTGTTTATTCTCCTGTACGGCTTTAAAAGCGGCCCGGATCGCTATCTCCGTCTTTCCGTAACCCACGTCGCCGCAGATCAGACGGTCCATGATCTTTTCACTCTCCATGTCACTTTTGGTTGCCGCAATGGCCGTTGCCTGATCTTCCGTCTCCTCAAATGGAAACATCTCCTCAAATTCTCTCTGCCAGACAGTGTCTGTTCCATAGCAGTATCCCCGGCCTTCCTGCCTAGCGGCATACAGCTCCACCAGATCCCCGGCAATCTCCTCCACTGCCGTGCGCACCTTCGATTTTGTTCTTGTCCATTCCTGTGTGCCCAGCTTATTAAGCTTTGGCTTCGTCCCGCCGTCCGCCGAGGCGTACTTCTGTATCACGTCAAGCCCCGTCGCCAGCACATAGAGAATCCCGCCGTCCCGGTAGGAAATCTTCATGTAATCCTTTACCACATGATCCACTTCCACCTTCTCGATTCCCTGATAAATCCCAAGACCGTGACTTTCATGAACTACATAATCGCCCACCTTAAGGTCGTTGAAATCATTGATCTTCTGTCCTTCGTACTGCTTCTTCTTTCTCTTTTTCTTCCTTTCCGCGCCAAATATATCGCTTTCCGCAATCACCATAAATTGCAGCATCGGATATTCAAAGCCCTTGCGTACCCTGCCGTAAGCGCACATCACCTCTCCCGGCTGCACCTCCCGCATGGGGTCTTCCGTATAAAAGGCGTTTAAATCCTGATCCCGCAGATCTTCCGCCAGACGTTTTGCACGGGTTCTGGAACCGGAAAGCAGTAAAATGCGATATCCCTTTTTCTTATAGGCTTTCAGATCCTTTACCAGCGCGTCAAAGCTGTTGTTGTAGGAGGGAAGGCTTCTGGCCTGCACGGCAAATTTCTGATCCACGTTTACCAGCGGATTTTTCCCCTCCATGGAGGAGAGATTTAACAGTCTCTCATTCTCCAGCCGGGCCGCCACCGAAGCCGCAGAAAATAAAACATCCATCTGTCCCGGCAGAATATACCCCTTCTCAGCCCGGTGCGACATGCTCTCCCGAAACTCCAGCTCCACCGCGTCCACATGCTCTTTAATCCGAATGGGCTCATCCAGAAAAACGATAGCCTCCTCCCCGGCAAAGCATTCCGCAAATGACTTAAGCTCAGAATGGAAATAGCGAACATAGCTTTCCAGATTTACCGCATTATAAGAAATCCCCAGCTCCACAAGAGTCTCCACAAATTCCCTCACCTGCGTCTCAATGCGGTGGGCTTCCTCTGTTTTCATCTGTTTCCTGAGAATTTCCGCCTGCTTTTTACCCTCTTCCCGAATCTTTTTCAAACCGGATGCAAGTTCATTCTTCGACAAAATCAGCTCGGTGGCAGGATAGATGCGCACGGACTCCAGCCGTTCAATGGAGCGCTGGCTTAAGACGTCAAAACTGCGGACAGACTCCACCTCATCTCCCCACAGCTCTATTCTGTACGGATTTTCTTCCGTCAGATCAAAAATATCAATAATGCCGCCTCTGATACTGAACTGTCCCGTCGCCTCCACCTGATCGCACCGTTCATAGCCAAGTCCCGTCAAGGCGGTCGCCAGATCGCTCTCAGACACGACAGTCCCCCTGCCCACCGAAATCACATGATCCTGCCATTCCTGCATGGACGGCTGTGGAGCCATCAGCGCATCATATGTGGTAATTACCGTCAGAGGCGTTCCCTCTGAAAGCCTCCTCAGTACTTTGATCCGCTCCTTCGTCAGCTGATTGCCATGAATATCCGCCTGAAAAAAAATCAAATCCTTGGCAGGATACAGCAAGACGTTTCTGTCATAAAACCGGTAATCCTCATAAAGTTCCTTCGCCCGCAGGTCATTGAAAGTAACGATCAGTTTGCGCCTAACCCCCTGACTCAGGCCGTAAATCATATGCAGTTTTTGCGAATCCGCACAGCCGCTTAAAGCGACCGACGCCTTTCCTCTCGCAAAGCGTTCCCGGATCTCCTCATATTCTCCCAGCTCCGAAAGCGGGGCCAATAATGCTCTCATTCGGCCTCTTCCTCCTGTTGTGGTCGTTTGCGCGTATTGTATTTGTTCATGGCCGAGTCGGGTCCTTCCGCGATCACCGTTTCAATGGCGAGGGCCGCGTTCCTGACGCTCTCCCTTACCGCTTCCCTCTCCTCCGGCAAAAAATGACCCAGCACATAGTCAGCCAGATCGAGCTTTGGCGGCTTGTCTCCCACGCCCATCCGCACCCGTATAAAGGAATCGTGTCCCAGATGCAGAATAATATTTTTCAAACCGTTATGTCCGCCCGCGCTTCCCCGCTTGCGAATCCGAATCTGTCCCACATCCAGACTAATATCGTCAGAAATTACAATCAGTTCGCTTTTCTCGTCCGCCTTATAAAAGTCTATGACGCTGCGAATGCTCTCACCACTTAAATTCATATAAGTAACCGGCTTTACCAGAATCACCTTCTGTCCGGCCACCATTCCCTTACCGATTACGGCTTTATGCTTTTTTTCTCCCAGCACAATATCGTTTTTCTCCGCAATGGCGTCGATCACCTCAAAACCGATATTGTGTCTGGTATTTACATATTTTCTGTCGGGGTTCCCCAATCCTGCGATAATATACATATTTACCTCTGCTTTCTGTACCGTCTGTTCCATTTTAACAATATCCCGGCCCCATAACAAGTCCATTCTTTTCTGAATAATAGGACGCCCTAATACTATGAAATAAAAAAAGAGATTCATATCCAAATGAATCCCTCCCTGTTATTCCATGATTTCTCCAAAAGCCTGCCCTGAATCAACCGCCTCTTTCTACTCCATACGCACCACCAGCTTGAACACCGCCGTATTCGAGTAAGTGAGGGGCTCCCCATGCATGAAAAACACAATACCGTCCACCGGCGCGGTCAGCTCCTCCATAACTTCCCCTTCATAAGCGTCAATGATGCGGGCCAATATCTGTCCCCGTTCCACCTCTGCCCCCACCGAAACCAGCGAGTCAAACAGTCCCGCAGCCGTCGTCCTGACAGACACCATGTCCACATCCCGCACCACGCAGGACTGATATCCGTCATGCCCGTGATACTCGATAATCCCCTGCTTATGCATAAAAGTAAGAATCCCCCGGATTGCTTCACCGGCGCTGTTTTTGTCTACCCGGGTTGTGGTGGTGGTGTACATGCTGAAAGCCTGCGTCTCCCAAATCTGCCAGTTATAGTTTAATGTAGTCGTATCATAAGGACGCACCTGGCGCAGTACCACATAAGGCATACCAAACTGTCTGGCAAGCTCCTGATCTTCAAAACCTGTGGACATCATACGCACGTGGGGCATAAACTCCCCCGGCATATAGAACGAAGTAAACTGAATCCCGAAACGGTACTCTGAAATTACCTGAAACAGGCCGTCCGCGATACGCTGGGTCGTTTCCCCCAGGCAAAAGCCCGGAAACATTCGGTTAATATCCGTGTTATCCACCGGCCAGAACCGCTTCTGTGTATTGATGGAATAAGGATTTACGCAGGGAATCACAAGAACGCTGCAGCCATCCGCTATTTTTCCTTCCGCCTCCATCTGTTTTAATTTCCTGACCAGCCGGGCGCAGCAGTATAACTGCTGCACCTCGTTGCCCCGCATACTTCCCACGATGCAGACCGACTTTTCTCCTTTTCCGAACACATAGCCTGTCACGCGAAAGTGATCCCTGTACAATCCTTTTAGCTCATAGACAATAACCTTTTTCATCTCTCCTCCCACCGCTTCCCGCAGGCTTCTTTCCGAAGCAGTCTGCCGATCAGGGAACCCTCGTCTACCACCGGATACTCCCTGATGGTAAATAAAATACCGTCCACCGGCGCAGTCACTTCATCCAGCACCGTCCCTGTCAGCGGATTGATAATCTGCCCGATCAGTTCACCCTGATGCAGACATTCCCAATGTCCGACAGCCGGTATGAAAATACCGCCCGTAGCTGAATTAAGATAAACCACATCATCGGGATCCCGGGATATAATCGGCTCTCTGACAGCCCCGGTATCCCCCGTCCATAGCCCCAGCTTTTTCATCAGATGAAAAATGCCATCCACCAGCTGATCACCATAAGACCTTGTGATACGCATTCCCACACCCATTTCCACCACCAACGCGGGCGTGCCTGTACTGTTTAAGCTGTAGGCAAGCGTCGATTCCAGCACCGTGCTTGCCCCGTGCACCCAGATAAAATCCACTCCCGTCTCTGACGCCAGTTCAAGCAGCTCCTGTTCATGCAGTTTATTTACACGAATCTGGGGAATTTCCGTAAGATAAATATTGCTGGCATGAATATCCAGCGCCACAACCGAGCCCGACAGATCCCGTACGATCTGCGAAGCCAGAAACTCCGTCATATTGCCGTCCTGATGCCCCGGAAACAGGCGGTTCATATCCAGATCAAAGGCCGGAATACCCCGCGTAATGGAATCAATTCCCAACGGGTTCAGCGCGGGATAGATATCCACAATCCCCGTAAGCTTTTCCTGCTGCAGTCCGATCCGTCTTGCCAGCTCAAAGCATACATACTGTCCCTCCAGTTCGTCACCGTGTATCCCCGTCACTATACTGATTCTTTTTTCATTGCCTGTAAGCCGCTTCGGTTCAATCCTGTTTTTTCTGATTCGAAGCGTCTCGTCCGCCGGCAGCTCGATGGATGCCACTGTCTCTATCATCTTTTCCTCCATTTCAAAGGGCCGTTGTCCCTCGCAGCCGATTGCCAGACAGCCGGCTCCGCTTTTTCTCTGTCAACATAGGCCTTCCTCACCCACAATCACTTCTATGGTCTGTTTCTGCGTACCGCCGCCGTGCATAATACCCCGATTGATGAGACAGTCCGAGGCATCCCTGCCCACACCGATTTTAATATGGGCGTCTGTCACGGCACTGTCATTGGTAGGGTCAAGTCCGTACCATCTGCCCTGATATAGCACCTCCACCCATGCATGACTTGCCCCCTCGCCGATAAGCATACCGGTCACATACCGGGCCGGAATCCCTTCCATTTGCAGCAGGGCAATGAGAATATGCGCATAATCCTGACACACGCCCTTTCCCAGGCAAAAAGCCTCCTCCGCTGTGGTATGCATCTCGGTAACACCCTTCTCATAGTTAAAGTCCCGATACAACTCATGCATCAGGAACAACCCTTTCTCATAGACATCCTCCGGAAACTTATCCGCCATTTCATGGTGATAAGCCCGCAGCTTTTCCCCTGCCCGGTTAAGGCCATGGGGATACCTGAAAACAGACGTCAGATCTTCATCTGCCTCTTCCTCCCAGAGCAGATTCCCTGTACGCACGCTGCCGGTTATTCGAAAGGAAAAGGTATGGTGCACAATATCATCTCTTCCATAAATCTGTCGGTTGCCGAAAGCATCCGCACCGATGCTGTAGGGTACAGCGGGAGACAACGCCACTGACACCCCCTCCGCCTTCTGCCGCAGGGTGTTTTTCGGAAAACATTTAATAGTAAAATGACACAGAGAAACCGGCTCGGAATATTCAATTTTCATAAAGTAATCAAAACGCAGTCGTTTCACAATACACCCCTTGTTATAGAATTGTTTCTGCCAGCCGTACAATCCTGTAATAATCCGGCTCTGTCTCCTCCGCCAGATCCTTTAACAGTGTCAGTTTATCCGGCTCATATTCCAGACCGCTTCTCTCCACCCTGGGAATCATGCGGTGCACCTCCCGCGCCAGTTCCTTTCCCCCAGCGCCCAGTCTGGCATAAAGATCAATCCGCTCAATACGTTTACCCGCTTTAATAATGTTGCGAATCTGCTCCGAGTCAATCTGATCATCCGCAATACCCCAGAAAGCCAACAGGTCGTCGATTACATGCTGCAATTCTATAAGCGGCGCTTTACTGGCGCTGGCCTTATTCATTTCATAAACCGCAAGCTGTATATAAGACAATGCCTCCGATCCGATACTCTCCCGAAGAACCACCGCGTTGCCGTAGGCCCTGTCAAGATTGCTGATGATGGAATCCGGATTTTCACAGTCAAAGGGATACTGTTTCAGAAAAGCCGCCTTATCCCCATAGCTGTCCGGGATATCCAGCTTTTTGCAAAATTCCCTGTAGCTGTCGCCAAGTTCGTCAATCATCACGTCAAAGCTCTGGCAAAACATACGAAGCGTCGTATACACCCGCTCCGTATACCTTCCCAGCCAGTATAATCTGTCCGCCTGTTCTAATGAGATAATACCCATGTATCCTTAAATCCTCCTCCCTGCGATGAATTGACAATGAACGAGTCGGGATTTCTGGAAAAACGCGTCAGCCCGCTCTTCCATACCACCGGCTCTTCCGCCATCAATACAAATGCCCGCAAATCCGCCTTTCTTGGAATCACGCTGCCTTCTTCCAGAATATCCAGATCCTGAAAGTCAATGATTTCCTGCGCGATAAATCTTCTCGGTTCTCTTTGCAGCAGCGCAATAAACGCATCCTTCTGCTCCTTCGACATGCTTCTGCCAAACACTACGCCATAGCCGCCGGCCTCCGCCACATCTTTTAGCACCAGCCTGTCAAAATTTTCCAGTACATACTGCATATCCTTCTCGTAAAAAGGCAGGTAAGTGGGTGCATTTGCAAGAATCGGCTCCTCATCCAGATAATACCGAATCATCTTCGGCACAAAATAATATATTCCCTTGTCGTCCGCCACACCGTTGCCCGGCGCGTTTAAAAGCGCCACGTTGCCTTTGCGGAACACATCGTAAATATGAGGAATACCGATCAGAGACTCCGGATTAAAATTCATGGGATCAAGATACTCGTCGGATATCCGCCTGTATACCGCACCCACACGCTCTCTTCTGCCGTCCACCGTCACATAGTACAGCTTATCGTCCTCCACCATAAGCTCCGAACCGCTTACCAGATGGGCTCCTGTTTTTTCCGCCAGATAGGAGTGCTCAAAGTAAGCCGCATTATATCGTCCGGGCGTAAGAATCACCGTATGCCCGCCGGTATTCACATAATCCATCGTGTGCCGTAAAAGCGCCGCATAGTTTCTGTTATCTTCCAGATGGTTGTGGTGAAACGTATCGGGTGAGCTTCTTCTGCAAAACTCCCTTGCAATCATGGGATAGGACGCGCCGGAAGGCACCCGCAGATTATCCTCCAGAACATACCACGTTCCATCCTTTCCCTTCACCAGATCAATTCCTGAAACATGAGAATATATGCCCTTTGGCGGCAGAGCTTTCTCACACTCCGCCATATAACCGCCTGACGCAAAGATAAAATCCTCCGGCACAATCCCGTCTTTCACGATCTGCTTTTTACCGTATATATCTTTCAGAAACAGATTTAACGCCATAACCCGCTGTTTCAGACCCCGCTCCAGAAAGCCGAACTCTTCGCACGCTATCACTCTGGGAATGGCATCGAACGGAAACAGCTGCTCCTTAAATTCCTGATTTTTATAGATGCCGAACTTCACGCCGTAACGCGCCAGCAGTTCGTTGATTGTATCCGTATGCTGTAATAATTCAAGTTGCTGCATTCCATTTCTCCTTTTCATCCCCTGATACAAAGAGATCCCTCACAATCTCCGACAGCATTTCCGCCGTCTTCTCAATGCCGAAGCGGCTGGAATCAATCAGCAGATCCCGGTTGGAAAAAGGATCTGTATACTCGGGGCAATACCGCCTGTGGTACAATTCCCTTGATCGATCCACCTCCCGTATCATCCGCCTTGCCACCTTTTCCTCCATCTTTAAAATCTTCGTGCAGTTGGCAAACCTTTTCTCATAAGGTGCATAGATATAAACGCTCAGCCTGTTTTCCATATCGGCCAGAATCGAATCCGCACATCTTCCCACAATAATGCAGGATTCCTTTTTCGCCAGATCTTCTATGATATTTTTCTGGATACTGAAAATCTCATCCTGCATATTTGACAGCCCCATACCAAGGGGATATTGCCTTTTAAAATAAACGGAATTGGCATTTTCTTCCTTTGCGCTGATAACAGATATCGGAAGTCCCATTCGTTTTGCCGTCTCCTCCACAATATCCCTGTCATAAAAATTCACGCCAAGATCCCACGCCATCAGCTGGGCAATGGTTCGGCCCATACTGCCAAACTGCCTTGAAATTGTAACCACATACTGTTTCATGCGTTTCTCCTCTTTTTCTGTAGATTCCTGACGAAAAAGGAAATCGTAAAATTAATGACAAAATAGATAATACAGGTAAGGCCGAACAGCACAAAAACATCCGATACGTTGACCGTACCCAGCCCGTTATATTTCTGGGCCGAACTTAAAATTTTCTTGATTCTCGCCATCAGCTCAATGGTGGCCACGTTCGCCAGATAAGAGGAATCCTTAATCGTAGTAATCACCTGGCTTAGCAGCGTTGGCACGATATTTCTGTACGCCTGCGGCAGCACAATATAAATCATAATCTGCACAATGCCAAAGCCCTGAGAATGGCCTGCCTCAAACTGCCCTTCCGCCACTGAATTTAAACCTCCTCTGACAATCTCCGCAATGACGGAGGAAGTAAATAAAACCAGCGCCACCGCCGTTTTAAATAAAAGCTTTACTTCCGCTGAGGACAGGCCAAACAGCTTTCTTTCCAAAAAACCGGGACAGGGACAGAACACCAGACAGATAAAAATCCACAAAAGTAAAGGCGTATTCCTGAAAATTTCTATGTATGCCACAGCCAGCCATTTAAAAACCCGAGTCTTCCTGCTGTTACAGTAATTGCGCACAAGCGCCAGCACCGAACCGAACAGAAGGCCCACTACCACCGCTATCAGCGCAATCATAACCGTAAACGCCACGCCTTTTAGCAGATAGAAAAGGACGGCTTTATTTGTAATAATTGCAATGCTTCCTCTGATCGTCTCCATCTCTTACGCCACCCTTTCCGCTCTCCTGTCAAGCCCGTTTGTCCTGTCCTCTCTTTTCTTGAGAGAAATCTCCCACATGCTTGCCAGCGACGAAAGCGGACAGCAGACAAGAAAGAACAGCAGACCACTGACCAGATAGGCCGGCGCATATGCGCCTCCCGTGCTCTCACCCGTGACAAAACTGTAAGTAGTTGAAATCAGATCCGCGCCGCCCACAATATACAGACAGGAAGTATTTTTAAAAATATTGACTACCTGATTCACCATGGGCGGCAGAATGATCTTAATGCTCTGGGGCAGAATAATATAATACATTCTGCCCACATAACCAAATCCCTGAGAATATGCCGCCTCAAACTGTCCGGCGGGAATTGCCTCAATACCCGCCCGCACCACCTCCGCCATATAGGCGCCGTGATAAATGCCAAGAGACAGTATGCCCGTTACCAGAATCCCCAGACTGTGTCCCGAAAAGGCCAGCGCATAATACAGAAAACACATCTGTAACAAAAGAGGAGTATTCTGAATAAATTCCACATAGATCCGTGCAGTCAACACAAGCGGTTTTTTCCCGCTGGTTGCAAACAGCCCAAGCACAATTCCAATCACAAGGGAAAGAAAAAGCCCAAACACCGCGGAGAGCACCGTATTTTGAAGCCCCAGCAAAAACGTTCCCCTGTAAACCCATATTTTATTCCAAGCGTTTGCAGAAAATAATCCAGCCATCATACCCTCCTCGTACAGCTATTCAATTCCATTTTCAGCAATCATACCCGCAATCGTACCGTCCGAAAGCCAGCCCGTAATCAGGTTCTCCACGTATGCGCTCAGGCCGGAGCCTTTGACCGTAGCCACACCGTAATCCTGCGGTGCAAACTTATCTTCAATATAAGTACGGTCGTCTGTATGGTAAACCGCCAGTATGGACTTATCCACACAGAAAGCGTCCACCTCTCCAGCGCTTAACGCTGTGGAAATAGTAGGATAGTCATCATACTGCGCAAAGCTTATGCCGTCCGTCCATGTTGCCGGATCAAAGGTCTCCGAATCAAAACCCGCCCCTTCTATAACGCCGTTCTCAACCATGGCCGCAACCAGAGACCTTGCGGAGGTGGAACCGGAGGATACGCCGACCTTTTTGTCAACCAGATCATTTATTGACGCAATGTCCGAATCCTTCTGTACAAGCACCGTCACATAATCCGTATAATAGGGCGTGGAGAAATCCCAGCTTTCCTTTCTCTCATCCGTAATCGTAAAGGTGGCAAGCACACAGTCAATGTCGCCGGAATCCAGAAGCTCCGTGCGGGTCGCCGCCGTTACCGTCGTAAACTCCACATCCACGCCAAGAGATTCCGCAATTTTTTCCGCCAGGTCTATTTCCATGCCGGAGTACTCTCCTGTCAGCTCATCCTGATAACCAAATCCGACAACTGCGTTTTTCACACCCACACGCAGAACGCCCCTGTCTATAATGGCCTGCACATCCGCCGCGGAGATGTCCTTTGCAGAATCTGCGGATGCCTCGCCTTCACCGGCCGTTTCCGTCCCTGTCTCCGCCGTGCTCTCTGTTTCTGCGGCGCCCTCTGCTTCCGTCTCGCCCGCCTCTGCCGCCGGTTGAGCCTCCTGCGCCGTCACCGACTTTTCTCCCAAACCACAGCCCGTAAGCAGCGTCATCACCATGGCCGCGCTCATTAACATTGCCGCTACACTCTTCTTTTTCATAATCTCTCCTCTTTTCCGAAGCATCTTTGCTTCTGATTTCTATGAAAAACACCCGCCTCTATTTGCGAATGATTTTTCCGAGAAAGCTTTTCAACCGCTCGTTCTTCGGTCTCTCAAAAAATTCCTCCGGCGCGCCCTCCTCCAGAATCTGTCCGTCCGCCATAAAAATTACGCGGTCAGCTACCTGTCTGGCAAATCCCATCTCATGAGTCACTATCACCATAGTGATATTTTCCTTCGCCAGCCTAATCATTACGTCCAGCACTTCCTGAATCGTTTCGGGATCAAGGGCGGACGTTGGTTCGTCAAACAAAATAATTTTTGACTGCATACACAGCGCCCTCGCGATTGCGATTCTCTGCTGCTGCCCGCCGGAAAGGGTTGTGGGATAAACATGCGCCTTCTCTTTAAGCCCTACTACCTCCAGATAATGCCATGCCAGCTCCTCCGCTTCCTCCCGGCTTTTATGATGCAGCTTCATGGGCGCCAGCACCAGATTTTTGAGCACCGTCATGTGAGGATACAGGTTAAACTGCTGGAAAACCATGGATGTCGTTCTTCTCACAAGCAGCGTCTTATTCCGCGCCGTCATTTCCTCCCCGTCGATATACACATGACCGCTGTTTGGCGTCTCCAGAAAATTCATACAACGAACGGTTGTAGACTTTCCTGAACCGGAGGGGCCGATAATCACAAGTTTTTCCCCTTCCCTTACCTCCAGATTTACATCCTTAAGCACATGATGATCTCCATAATATTTGTTGACATTCTCCAGTTTAATCATAATTACCTCCATGTCAGAGCGATCCAATGCAGTCAGAACCTGTTTGCAATACTCCCTGTACGTCCATGCGCATCATAAAAGGCGCCCCTCCACTCTCTGAAAGGACGCCATCGTCTCCTCTTTCGTATACAGCCCTCGTAAGAACAAAAAAACGTTTCCCCGGACTCATCCCAAAGAAACGCTTTTGTTTCGTATAATTGTATACATGTATATTTTATTGACCTGTTACACAGTATACTGCCATAAATTCCAAAAGTCAATACCAAAATTTAATTTTACCACACAAGAAAAGAACGCTTCCGCGTCCTTTTCCCATCCTGTGTTATTCGCTATTCGGTTCTAAAAGCGCTTTCTCATAGTTCTCCAGAATAATTCTCTGAATCCTGTCCCGAGTCTCAGAATTGATCGGATGCGCAATATCGCGATATTCGCCGTCCGATGCCTTCTTGCTCGGCATAGCTATGAACAGACCTTTTTCGCCTTCAATTACTTTAATGTCATGAACTACAAATTCATCGTCAATCGTGATTGAGACGATTGCTTTCATTTTGCTGTCTTGAGTCATTTTGCGCACGCGGACATCAGTAATTCTCATGAAGCTCAGCCTCCTTATCATATGATACCGGTATGGAAACTACCGGGTTTCACAAGCTTTCTACACAAGTCATACCCATCAAGCCACGTAGCTTGTAATAAACATTTAACTAATTATGCCCCCTAATACAGACAACCTACACCTTTTTGGCAATCACCCCTTATCCCTGTTTACACATATCTTGCATATCATAACATAAACCTGCCGTTTGGTCAAAGGGAATATCTATCATTATGTTCTACAACGATTTCTATCCCATCTTCACCTTTATGGTATGAGTTCGCGCGAATCGTGCCCCTGCTCTCCACAATACAGTTCTCTATATGCGTATTGTCACCGATATACACATCATTCAAAATGATGGAATTCTTAATGTAGCAGTTGCTTCCGATATATGTTTCCTTGAAGATCACGGAATCTTCCACTGTACCGTTTACAATACAGCCGCTGGATATCAGGCTGTTTTTGATCTTTGCGCCTATATTATACTTAGCGGGCGGCAGATCATCCACCTTTGAATATACATCCGGATACTGCTTGAAGAAATAATTTCTGATCTCCGGCTTCAGGAAATCCATGTTTGTCCTGAAATAATCTTCTACCGTTGCGATATTGCTCCAGTATTCCCTGAGCTTGTAGCCGTAAATTCTTTTCTGGTTCTTATAGCGGATCAGAATGTCCTTTACGAAATCGTAACGATCCTCCTCCCGGCACTTCTCAATCATTTCGATCAGCAGGCGCCTTCTGACTACATAAATACCGCAGGAGATCGTGTTGGATTTGGCCACTACCGGCTTCTCTTCAAACTCTTCAATGCGGCTGTCTTCGTTCATCTTCAAAGTACCGTACCGCTCCACATTCGCATGGGGCTCCATATCCTTGCAGACTATGGTGATATCAGCCTTTTTTTCTATATGATATTCCAGTACTTTATTGTAGTCCATTTTGTAGACACAGTCGCCGGACACAATCACCACATATGGCTCGTGGCTGTTCTTTAAGAAAGACAGATTCTGTGCAATCGCATCCGCCGTGCCGCGATACCATGCGTTGCTCTCCGCCGTCACCGCAGGCGTCTGTACAAACAGGCCTCCCTGCTTACGTCCGAAATCCCACCACTTGGAAGAACTCAAATGCTCGTTCAGGCTGCCCGCATTATACTGCGTCAGCACAGCCACCTTATTGATATGGGAATTTGACATATTACTCAACGCAAAGTCGATACCTCTGTAGCTTCCCGCAATGGGCATCGCACAAACCGCGCGTTTCTGGGTCAGCTGCTTGATTCTGTGGTTATTACCGCCTGCTAAGATAATTCCGATTGCTCTCACGATTTATCACCTGCCTTAATTAAAGTTTTACCGCTGGGAAGGTTGCCATCCACATAGTCGTCAGCCGTCGTAACGCCGAAGACCACTGAATTTTTCCCTACCGTAATCCCTTTGGGAATCACGCTCTTCTCGCCTATCGTCACAAGATCATGATCGTAGATGCCGGGATCCGTCTCATTGGGAACAGCGTCGCCGATACCAAGTCTGACATTATCCGCAATCTCCACATTCTCTGCAACAACCGCTTTATAAAGCTCACAGTTCTCTCCGATCTGCGTCTGATTCATAATAATGGAATCCCGAATCACCGTGCCAGCCCCGATGGTAACGCCGCATCCGATCACGGAATTGTAAACCTGTCCACAGATTTCGCAGCCCTCACCGATGATACTCTTCTCCACTACGCTGTCAGGCGACAGATACTGGGGCGGCAAAATTTCGCTCTTCGTGTAGATCTTCCAGTACTCCTCGTACAGATTGAACTCGGGTACAATGTCGATCAGCTCCATGTTCGCCTCCCAGAAAGAGTGCAGCGTTCCCACATCCTTCCAGTATCCGTTAAATTCGTATGCATAAAGAGGCGCGCCCTTCTTATGGCAATAAGGAATCAAATGTTTTCCGAAATCCAGTCCCGGCTGCTCGGAATTTGCCAGAAGCGCTTCCTTAAGCGTCTTCCAGTTAAATATGTAAATACCCATCGACGCCAGATTGCTGCGGGGATTCGCCGGTTTCTCCTCGAAATCCGTAATTCTGCGGCTTTCGTCGGTAATCATGATGCCGAAGCGCTTTGCTTCCTCCATGGGAACAGGCATTACTGCGATAGTCACCTCAGCGCCGTTCTGCTTGTGGAAGTCAAGCATCACCTCGTAATCCATCTTATAAATATGATCGCCGGAAAGAATCAGCACATACTCAGGGTCGTATGTCTCCATATAGGCAATATTCTGATATATCGCATTCGCCGTGCCGGTGTACCACTCGCTATTGGCGCTTTTCTCATAGGGAGGCAGTACCGTAACGCCGCCGATGTTCCTGTCAAGATCCCAGGGAATACCGATACCGATATGCGTATTCAGTCGGAGCGGCTGATACTGCGTAAGCACGCCAACCGTGTCAACGCCGGAATTAATGCAGTTACTCAGCGGGAAATCTATGATCCTGTACTTACTTCCAAACGATACAGCAGGCTTGGCCACCTTTGATGTAAGCACTCCCAGTCGACTTCCCTGACCGCCTGCCAGAAGCATGGCAATCATTTCTTTCTTTACCATTTTATCACCTCTTATTTCTTTAATATATTATATTTAATTTTCATCATAAGAACATATCTGTAAGTAAAGTATACCACAAGTT
>VSNG01000021.1 GCA_009774175.1 Lachnospiraceae bacterium
AAAACGGAGAATTTGGAATTGCTTTTGCTATTGCCGCTATCCTGATGATTTTGACCATGTTCATCAATTTGTCGGCGGCATTGGTGGGCAGATATTTCCAAAGAAGGAGAATTGTATGAGTAATGTTATGACAGTGAAAGACCTGTGTCTTTGGTATGGCAGTGCGCAGGCTTTGAAAGATATAAATATTGAAATTGAGGAACGGAGCATTACAGCTCTGATTGGTCCCTCCGGGTGTGGAAAATCTACTTTTCTTAAATCTTTAAATCGAATGAATGACCTTATTACTGGTGTAAGGATTACGGGAGAAGTGTGTTATAGGAATTATAATATTTTTGATGCAGATATTGATGTCAATGAGCTTCGCCGCAGCATTGGCATGGTCTTTCAAAAGCCTAATCCGTTTCCGATGAGTATTTATGATAATATTGCTTATGGACCAAGGACACATGGCATAAAAAATAAAGCAAAACTGGACGATATCGTAGAACACTCCCTGCGTGGAGCTGCAATCTGGGAGGAAGTAAAGGACAGGCTGAAAAAATCGGCATTAGGATTGTCGGGAGGTCAGCAGCAGCGGCTCTGCATTGCCCGTGCATTAGCGGTTGAACCGGATGTGCTTCTGATGGATGAGCCCACAAGCGCCCTTGATCCGATTTCCACATCTAAAATTGAGGAACTTGCAATGGAACTGAAAGATAAGTATACTATTATCATCGTTACGCACAATATGCAGCAGGCTGTACGGATTTCCGATAATACTGCATTCTTTCTCCTCGGTAGTTTAATTGAATATGGAAATACGGAAAAGATGTTTGAGCAGCCAAAAGACAAGCGGACAGAGGATTATATTACGGGGAGGTTTGGATAATGAGAAGTCGTTTTGATGAACAGCTTGCTACGCTTAATAATGAGCTTACCCAAATGGGGGCAATGTGTGAGGAAGCGATTGCGATTGCTTCAAGGGCGCTCTCTACGGGCGATGTGAAGCTGACAGACAAAGTTGTATCTCTTGACGGGGAAATTAACCATATGGAGCGCACAATAGAAACGCTGTGCCTGAAACTGCTATTACAGCAACAGCCGGTGGCAAGGGATTTGCGGCAGATTTCCGCAGCCCTTAAAATGATTACCGATATGGAGCGTATTGGAACGCAGGCGGCGGACATTGCAGAAATTATTACATTTCTTGACGGGCGGACAGGCGGGGAATGTGAACATATCCGTTTTATGGCTGATGCGGTGAGCCAAATGGTCACAGAAAGCATTGATGCCTTTGTAAAGCAGGATGTTGCGCTGGCTGATGCGGCGATTGACCGTGACGATGTGGTTGACGATTTATTCCTGCAGGTCAAATCATCATTGATTGAACTGATAGCAGAAAAGCCGACAAATGGAGGATACGCATTAGATTTACTGATGATTGCCAAATACTTTGAACGTATTGGGGATCATGCGGTAAATATTGCAGAGTGGGTGGCTTTTTCTGTAACAGGAAAACACAAAGGAGCAGAAAATTTATGAAAATATGGTGCGTAGAGGACGATGAAAGTATCAGGGATATTGAGGTATACACGCTTAATTCTACAGATTTTGAAGCAACAGGCTTTTCGGATGCGGCGGCTTTTCGTGATGCGCTGGCCACGGATAAGCCGGATTTGATTATCCTTGATATTATGCTGCCCGGAGAGGACGGCGTGGAATTGTTGAAATTTCTGAAAGACAGTTACGACACTTGCAGGATTCCCGTTATCATGGCAACTGCAAAGGGCATGGAGTACGATAAAATTCAGAGCCTTGATTTAGGTGCGGACGATTATCTTGTAAAGCCTTTTGGAATGATGGAAATGGTTTCCCGTGTGAAAGCTGTACTTCGCCGATGCAATCCCACAGAGGTGGAACATCTTTTGAAGGCAGGCGGTCTTGTTGTCAATTTAGACGAACATACTGTTACCGCTGACAGCGAAAGGATACAGCTTACCTTAAAAGAGTTTGAACTTCTCCGTCTGTTCCTCTCTCATCCGGGAATTGCATTTACCCGTGACCAGCTTTTTAATGATGTATGGGGTGCGGATTATGTCAGTGAAACAAGGACGGTTGATATGCATATCCGTACATTGCGTGTGAAGCTGGGGGATTATGGGAAAATGATTGAAACAGTGCGTGGCGTTGGATATAGATTAGAGGTGCAGGCATGACAAAGAAAATTTTTAAGTCTATTATGATTGTGGCGGCGGCTGTCCTGATGGCGAGCCTTGTTATCATCATGGGGTGTCTTTACCGTTATTTCAGTGATGTTCAGGGGAAACAGTTAGAAGATGAGTTGTCTTTGGCAGCCGCAGCCGTTGAGAAGAACGGGCAGGAATATCTTGAGGAATTACAATCAAATCAGTACCGTCTGACATGGGTTGCCGGGAACGGCGATGTGATATATGATACACAGTCCGACGAGGAAAGTATGGAAAACCATGCGGACAGGGAGGAAATCAGGCAGGCATTACAGAACAGCGAAGGAAAAAGCCTGCGCTATTCCACGACACTCCTGGAAAAAACGCTTTACTGTGCCAGAAGGCTTAACGATGGTTCTGTCCTTAGAATTTCGGTTAGCAGTGCTACTGTTTGGTTGCTTGTATTGGGAATGATACAGCCGATTTTAATTGTGCTTGCCGTGGCCCTTGTGTTGTCGGGAGTGTTGGCAAGCCGGATTTCCAAACATATCATGGAGCCATTAAACAGCCTTGATTTGGAAAAACCGCTGGAAAATGATACCTATGAAGAATTAGCGCCCTTATTAAACCGTATCAATAAACAGCATAGGCAGATAGATGTACAGTTGTCGGAACTTCAGAGAAAGAATGATGAGTTTACACAGATTACGCAGGGCATGACGGAAGGACTTGTGCTTTTAAATGAAAAAAACATCATTCTGAACATCAATCCCGCAGCATTGAAACTGTTCCATACAAAAAAATCCTGCATAGGTAAAGATTTTCTGACAGTGGAGCGGAACCATGATGTGAGCCATGCTATACAGGACGCATTTTCAAACGGACACAGCGAAATCCGCATAGAACGTGAGGGAAAAGAGTATCAGCTCCATGTCAACCGCATTGAATCTAATGGTACTGTAATCGGGGCGGTTGTCCTTGCCTTTGATATAACAGAAGAAGCTTTCGCAGAAAGGAACAGGCGGGAGTTTACTGCCAATGTATCACATGAACTGAAAACGCCGCTGCAATCAATCATGGGAAGTGCGGAGTTAATGGAGAATGGTCTTGTAAAACCGGAGGATATGGCACGTTTTGTAGGGCATATCCGCACAGAGGCAGGGCGGCTTGTAACATTGATTGATGATATTATCCGTTTATCCCAATTAGACGAGGGGTGCGATATGCCTTTTGAAAATGTTGATTTATATGAGGTCGCAACGGATGTGGCTGCAGGGCTGGCGGACATAGCAGCGATAAAGGATATTGAAATTGCTGTGACAGGGGAAACAGTCAGGATAAAAAGTGTCCGGCGGTTATTGACGGAAATTATATTTAATCTTTACGATAATGCTGTCAAATATAATAAAGATGGCGGTATGGTGGAGGTTTCTGTAAGCAGGGAGGAAAATCAGGCTGTGATCTCTGTAAAGGATTCAGGAATTGGCATTCCGGCGGAACATCAGGCAAGGATATTTGAGAGGTTTTACAGAGTGGATAAGAGCCGTTCTAAAGAGTCGGGTGGAACGGGGCTGGGACTTTCTATTGTAAAACACGCCGTACAGTATTTGAATGGTCAGATTGACTTACAGAGCAGCCCTGGAGAAGGAACAATCATACAGATTTTTTTGCAAGAGGATAAAAATGATGTGATGCAGATTTCCTAAAAAATTCAAATTTTACATAAATTATACAAAACATAGCTTTTAGATTTTACAAAGAAGTCATAAGATTAGTTTTATATATTCAATACAAACGCTAATGGTGGTTGATAATGCAATCTTTATGACATAAATATGTAATTCATAAATTAGGGAATAGTGGTTTTATTTGAGTATAAAACGCTGTTCTCTTTTTTTGTAAAAGATGGCAGAGAGGGACAGGTCATGTTTAGAAAAAAACAAAAACTGTATATATGCAAAAAACGAAAAATACGGAATGGTTATACACATCAAGGTGTACTGCAAGGAAGGTTGAAACTTACCTGCGGTACACCTTTTTTGTTGGTGTGAAATTTGTCTGATTTTAGATGTTATTGCAGTTTCGCTTTGACTGCTGCTGTTCCGTTTTGTGGCAGAAATTTTGATACGGTTTACTGTTTCATGTATGGCTGTTTTGAGAGCATGGCTTTTTGTGTATCCCACACTTTTTTCATCAGTTCCTTTACCTCTTTTACATCAGCGGCATAGACGTTTCCTGTGGCGTTCATGCGCTTTGCTATCTGGTTCAGATTGCCGCCGATTTTTCCGAGTGCGGCATTGTATTTCCGAAGTTCGGAATAGTCAATGTCATAAACAAAACCATACAAAATCTGGCGGCGCAGGAAAGCGGATTTGCTTTTCATGCCGGAGGCTTTTACCTTCTGCTCAAGGATATACTGCTCATCGTCACTCAGATAGATTTTTAACTCGTTTTTGCGTTCTCTGTTTGCCATTTTTAGTGTCCTTTCTGTAATGGATTGATGAAAGTATTTTACACAATCTTCTATCCCGTTATGGGGGATATTTGTGCAGAAAAATGAGTGAAAAAATGAGAAATTCCAGCAGGGCATTTCATGGATTTTTGAGCGCAGAGGGGGCTAGGGGGAAACTTCCCCCTACAAGCATTTTTTCCAAGTTTCCGTCATTTGGAAAATTGGAAAAAATCAGCCTGTGAGGGAACACAGGCAGTGCTTGCTATGACGTTATACCGACTTTTTTTCGTTCCGTGCGCCGGGGCAGGAACGCTTTACACGCTCTAAGACGCTTGGGGAAGCCTATACCGTGGAAACCATAACGGAGAGGATCGCCGGGACGTACCGGGCGAAGCCGAAAGCGTTAAGGCAGGAAAAAGCGGGTATCTCTATGTTGATAGACATTCAGAACAGTATCAAGGCAGCGGAGAGCAAAGGCTTTGAACAGTGGGCGAAGATACACAACTTAAAGCAGGCGGCAAAGACTTTGAATTTCCTAACGGAACATGACATTGCAGAGTATGAACAGTTGCAGGCGGTTCTTGATGAAGTGCATACGGAAAGCGAAGATACCGCCGCCACGCTGAAAGGCTTGGAAAAGAGATTGTCTGACATATCCCTCTTGATGAAAAACATATCCGCATACCAACAGACAAAGGCGGTCTATATGCAGTACAAAAAGGCAAAGGACAAAGAAAAGTTCCTGCGGGGCAATGAGAGCAGCATTATCATTCACGAAGCCGCCGCTAAGACGTTGCAGGCGGCAAAAAACGGCGGGAAGCTGCCCGACTTCAAAACGCTGCATACGGAGTACAAGGAGCTTACAGAGAAGAAAGACAAGCTGTATCAAGAGTACGGGAAACTGAAAAAGAAAGTAAAGCAGTATGATACAATCAAGCAGAACGTAGACAGTATTTTGCGGCAGGCGAAGCAGCAACAGCGGGACAGGGAAACGGAAAGATAAAAAATCAACAAACATTAACAAATATTTGGAACAAACATTAACAAAAATCAAATTTTGTCCGATATAGATATAAGAATAATAAAAAGGAGGCTAAACAGCATGGAAAGAGAAACTACTCCCAGTCAGAGCGAATGGCTGATTATGGAAGTGTTCTGGGCGAATGATACGCCTACCATGACCGCAAAGGAAGTTATCAAGAAAATGCAGGGCAGGTCAGATATGTCGCCTAGAATGGTGCGTGTCCTGCTGAACCGTTTATGGCAGAAAGGCGTTTTAAGCTATACCGTAGATGAACATGATTTAAGGGTTTACCACTATACCGTTGAAAAGTCAAAAGAGGAATGCCAAAGGGAGAAAAGCCGGAAGTTTGTAGAGAGCTATTTTGAGGGCAGCCGGAAGAACGCAATGGCGGCTCTTTTGCAGAGTGCAAAGCTAACGGAAGAACAGCTTCAAGAATTGGAAGAAATCTTGGATAAATGCAAAGACAAGGATAATGATAAAGAATGACGGTACAGGAAATTTGGAATAGTGGGATAAGTTTTTTGAACCTTGCGGCTATTTATTATGTCATTCAGATTTTAAAGTGTGTTCAGATTTCTTTCGTGATATTTGCATTTGTGTTTCTCCTGCGGAAAACTCTGTTGAAAAACAAGGTATTCCTAAAGGGTACATTATGGAGTTTGTTTCTTCCAGTCTTATTTGTAGGGAAGATAAAATTTTTTTATGAAGATACAATCGGTGCAATATTGTTTTCTTGGTGGGCTAGAATTTGCCAAATCCATGTATGGATAAATTGGGTTTACTTATGCGGCGTATTTTTATATGCCGCCCGGTTATTTTATAAAAAAAGAAAGTTGAAAAAGTTGGTTGCAGGTATGGAAAAAAGAGAAGCCTGTGGTACTTGTATCTATGTTACCAAAATGCCTGTTACACCGTCCACCATAGGAATATTCAGACCAAAGATAATCATGCCGGAAGTTATACTGAAAGAATATGACCAAAAGGATTTACAGACAATTCTGCTCCATGAAAAGACGCATATCCGGTTAGGGCATTTGCTGTTTTATTTTTTGTGGGATATATTGCGGGTTATATTATGGCTCAATCCATTTCTTACCATAGGCACAAGATATTTTCGGGAGGATATGGAGGAAATCTGCGACTTTGTAACAATCCAAAGAAACCAAAGAAAAGCATATACATACGGGCAGCTATTATTAAAAAGCATGAGGATATTGCAGGCAGAAAGTGAAGATTTCAATATGTATGCTACCTTTACAGGAGATAAAGAATATCAAAATATCCGGCAGAGAGTAACAAGGATTGCCCGGTATAAACCATATAGACGGATTGTGGCAGTTAGTACATTGATTGCTGCGGTTTTGTGCATAGCAGCAACGGGCATATGGATAAATCATATTTCTTATGACAGAAATATTGCAAATAACGCTATCTATACATATGGATTTGACGGTAAAAATGTTACTTTCCAAGATACCAATGATGAATTGCAACAAATGATTTCTTATGATGACAATTTCGTTTATGTAGACAGGAAAACTTTTGAAAGTTATTTGCAGGAAAATAATGCAAGGGGGGAGATTATTATTGTTTTTGGAGGTTTTTATAAACTTCCCGGCGTTGGAGGGATTGGGTGTCACTGTTTTTATGAATTTGGTTCAAAGGAGCAGGTAGTCAAAATCCCTTATGAAAATCCCATGAGCGATTGGCGGGTAAAATTGCTTAAAATGCTATAAGCGCAACATAGAAATGGATTTCAAATAAAGTTTTTATCAAGGAGGACAAAATCATGGCAATGGAGATTACAAACAATTACAGCAGCTACGCAGCGCAGAGCGTAGCAGAAAGCAGTACAGCGAACAGCGCAAAGAAAAAGGAAACAGAAAAAACAACGGAAACAGTGGAAAGTAATAAGGGAAAAAAGACAACTGATTATGCAAAGGGACTAGCAAAACTTGTTCCAAGTGTAGATTTTAAGGTTGGAAATGCCTGTTCATCAGCCAAAAACGGCAAGTCATTGACTGTTAATCCAAAACTTTTGGAAAAAATGCAGAATGACCCCGAAAAAGAGAAGGATATGAAAGACATGATAAAAGGCGTTGAGTCTATGTCTAAATTGGCAGAAAGCATGGCAAAAGCCAGTGGCTGGACGATAGTGTATCAGCATAGTTATATTGATGAGAATGGAAATTATCATTGCAGAATGCAGGGCAGAAACGATGGTATGTTAAAATTGAGCGATAAGCTCCGGGAAGAAAGGAAGAAAAATTCTGAGAAACTGCTTGAAAAGACAAAAGAAAAGGCGGCTGAAAAGGAAAAAGAATTGTCTGAAACATTAGAAGAAAAGAAAGAAGTAAAAGAAGATAGCGCAGATGGAAAGATTGAAGAAAAATCAACTCCCAACAAAGCGGAACAGCTTCTAAATGAAAAATTGATAGCTTCCAAAGACGGCATGATTTATCTGAATGATACAGATATTCGGACAATTATTGAAGCAGCCAAAGAAGATAATGCAGGCAGGGAAAATTCAAAACAGCAGGCGGGGGTCGGTGCAAATTTGGACTTAAAGGTTTAACGGGAAAAGCATTTCCAATTTTATTTAAGGTCAAGGAGGAAAAGGAAAATGGAAATTAGCAGTATCAATGGAGCAAATGCACAAGTGCGGCAAATGGGAATAAATCAAGCAACAGATTCTTACAGCCGGAATATCCAGAACCAGATTGCCAATGCACAAAAGCAGTTGCAGGAGCTTTCTTCCAACAAAGATATGACGCAGGAAGAAAAAATGACGAAGCGGCAGGAATTACAGCAGCAGATCAGTGACTTGAATATGCAGCTAAGACAACACCAAGTGGAGCAGCGCAGAGAGAAACAGCAGAAACAATCTTCTTTTGATGATTTGCTCGGTGGAAATCAGAAAACAGGTGTAGCAGATACGGGAGTGATTATTTCCCTTTCAACGACAAAAGAGCAAATTGCAGGCATGAAGAAAGTGCGGACAGACTTGCAGGGGAAATTGCGTACTGCTCAAACGGAGGAGGAAAAAGCAGACTTGCAGGAAAAGATTGACAACATTACCCAAAATATAGGCGACAAGGTAAAAGAAACACAAGACACCATATCGGATTATCAAAAGGCTGAACAGGATAAAGCAGATAAGACACTGGATAAGAAAGAAGATGAAAAAGAGAACGAAACAAATGTTGGTTCGGGAGAAGAAAAAGGTAGTGTTGAGGTCAAGTCTGCGGAAAGTGCGAATACAGACGTAGAGGTGCAAAAAGAAAAGGAACGATAAGAAACAGTTAAATAAGCTAGGCATACATAAATAAACTTGTCTATATGGTTAAATAGATAAACGTGCATTGGGTGACAAAGGAGGGCTGATATCATAGCTAAGATACTAATATTAGCTTTTAATGATGATGAAGAAAAGGCAATAGAAAAGGTACTGTCCGTCCTTTCAGATGAAATCGGTCTTGAAGCTGTGCAGCCAGTCACAAGCTCCGTCCTCTCCTTTCCCGGTCTTGAAATCAAACTATACCAACGCAGGGTACTCCGGGACGGGGAGGACGTTCCCCTTACCCGCCTTGAATATGGGACGCTTGCTTATTTAGCGTCCTCGCCGGGCAGGGTGTTCACGCAGGAGCAGATTTTTGAAGCCGTTTGGGATATGGATAGCGATAGCTGCCATTCAAGCGTTGTAAACGTGATTTACAACCTGCGGAAAAAGATTGAAACAGACAGCAGGAATCCAGTGTATATAAAGACGTTGTTAGGTGTCGGATATAAATTCGATATGCAGAGCAGCGGGGGATAAAGCCGACAGGGTTACGCTCCCGCTTTCCTTATGCCATAATCATATAGGCAGGAAAGCATTATAAGGCGTTTTAAGGGCATTTGCAGGATGGGCAGGGAAATATTCACTATCGCCCGGAAAACGGCTTCTAAGCGTCCACAAGGGCGTAAAAAAGATACCGGGGAATGGCACTGTATAAGCTGCCATTCCCCGGCGTTTCATTACTCCATATCTTCAGCAGGCAAAAACACAAGCCCGGCAAATTCTTCCTCGGTCAGTTTCTTCAGCTTTTCCGCTGTGCGCCCTGCAAGCTCCTGTATCTCCGTTTCCATGTAGGGCAGGGCGGCGGTCATTGCCGCCACCGTAGCCGCCCTTGTTTTCTTCCTGTAACAGCAGATAAGGTTTGTTTCCTCAAAGTTGAATTGTCCCATGCGCTTATACCTCCAATCCCTTGTTTTTGCGAGGAAGAAAAATGCACCGCGGCAGTGGCGGACACCGAAGCGGTGGTGAAGGCGGTACTGACGCCCGACCAGCAGGAGCTGGTAAACGGCGGTGAGACCATTGAAATCCGAATAGACGTAACCGATATTTCCGAGAAAGTACCTCCGCAGGACAAGGAAGTGATCGAGAGCGGCATTGAGGCGCACAGTGAAGAGGTGCCTGGACTCGTACTCGGTATGTACGTGGACATATCCATGTTCATCAGGATCGGAGCCGGAGAATGGAACGCTATCACCGAGACGGACGAACCCATAGAAGTGGTAGTTAACATCCCGGAGAAGCTGCAAAGCGACGGCAGGGAATATTATATCATCCGTGCCCATAACGGGGAGTATACTTTTATGAACGATCTGGACGATGTGCAGGACACCATTACAGTAAGCACGGAACTGTTTTCCAGCTATGCGATTGCCTATGTGGAGACGGACGACACGGGGGCAGACGCAAAGTGCGGCCTGTGTCATATCTGCCCGACCTTCCTTGGGATCTGTTACTTTGTCTGGCTGGCGGTTATCTTAATAGTTATAGTGATCGTGATACTTGCGGTACTGCGCAGGAAGAAAGAGGAGGAGCCGGAAGAACAAAAATAAGGATTAAAAAATGGGGATGCCGGGACAGACATCCCCATTACCCCAGACGGAAACTGATGCAACAGGATTTACAAGTTACACAGGCTATCCCCTGTTTGCGGTAGAGGATAGCCCTTTTTCTGCCTATTTACGGTTGTTGTGGTTATCAATGTAAGCTAAAGCGGCAAATACCATTGCGTATGCCACAAAAAGATAATGACAGCGCCGATCAGGATGTGGTAAACTTGTCTCGTATGGATTTAAGAGGCCGGAGGAACAAAACGGCGCTTTAAAATCTAGGCTTTGCAGAAAACGGATGAGGTAAACCATATGCGGGAGATGGAGTTTAAGATGGAACGTCCCGGCCTGCTCAAAGAGGGAGACAGGATTACGGTAACAGAGGGCGTTCTGCCCAGCAATTATTACTACACGATTGACCCGTCCCTTGCCATGTCCGGGAATTTTCCCTTTCGGGAGAGGATGCTGGAGCGGGAGGGTGTTGTGACCGAAGTGAAGGAGACGGCCAGAGGATATTATGTGGTGGCCAGATTCGGAGATTGAAAGGAAGGAGAGATAAAGTTATGTTAACTAAAGTATCTACAGACAAAGCGCCGGCGGCCATTGGGCCTTATTCGCAGGGCATTATCGCGGGAGATTTTCTGTTTGCATCGGGGCAGATTCCCATTGACCCGGCTACGGGAGAAATTACGGGAAAGGATGTGACTGAGCAGGCGGAGCAGGCCATGAAAAATGTGGGCGCGATTCTTGCGGAGGCGGGATGCGATTACACGAAGGTGGTGAAGACCACCTGTTTTCTGGCCGAGATGGCGGATTTTGCGGCGTTCAATGCGGTGTATGAAAAGTACTTTACAGAAAAACCCGCAAGAAGCTGCGTTGCGGTAAAACAGCTGCCAAAAGACGTGCTTTGCGAGGTGGAAGTGACGGCGTATTTGAAATGAAGAATATTATATTAATCGGTATGCCCGGCGCGGGAAAGAGCACTGTGGGCGTAGTGCTGGCAAAAAGACTCGGCTATGCCTTTGTGGATGCAGACCTGGAAATTCAAAGCAGAGAGGGGAAGCTTCTGCATGAGATTATAGCCGAGCGGGGCGTGGAAGGTTTTTGGAAGGTGGAGGAGTCCGTGGGCGAATCCATGCATGTGCGCCGGACGGTGATAGCCACAGGAGGCAGCGCGGTTTACGGGGAGAAAGCCATGACCCATTATAAACAGATGGGCAGGGTGGTGTATCTGTCGCTTCCGCTGGAAGGAATCAGGGAAAGACTGGGAGACCTCACAGAGCGGGGCGTGACGCTGAAAGAAGGGCAGGATTTGGACGGCCTCTATGCGGAGAGAAAGCCGCTTTACGAGCGGTATGCCGATATCACGGTAAACTGTGAAGGCCTTTCCATTCGGGAAATCGTCGAAAAAATTGCAAAGATAACTGCATAATTTATGAGAAAAGACAGAGAATATCGAAGAGTAGATATTCTCTGCTTTTTTATGTGCAGGACAAGCAGTTTGGAGGGTTAAAATATGATGGATTATTTCAATGCGTTTTGGGTGGGCGGTCTGATCTGCGCGCTGGTACAGATACTTTTGGAAAAGACAAAGCTCCTGCCGGGCCGCGTTATGGTGCTTCTGGTGTGTACGGGCGCCGTGATCAGCTTCTTTGGGCTGTATGAACCCTTTATGGAATATGCCGGGGCGGGCGCCAGCGTTCCCCTTCTGGGATACGGAAATATTTTAATGAAAGGCGTAAGGGAAGCTGTGGATCAGAATGGATTTATCGGTTTATTTCAGGGCGGCTTTAAGACAGGTGCCGTAGGATGTGCGGCGGCTTTGGTTTTCGGCTATCTGGCCAGTCTGATATTTAGTCCGAAGATGAAGCGTTAAATTTTTTTCCATTTTTGAAGACATTTACCGCCGGGCCTCGTTATAATAGACAGGAAGCGCAAATTGCGGTTCTACAGACAAAAGGAAAGGGGGCAAAGCGTATCAACAGGGAAGAACAATTATCAGCGCTGATTGATTCTTACCAGCATCTTGTATTTTCTATATGTTATAAGTTGACAGCGGATTATTTTGCCTCCGAGGATCTGGCGCAGGAAACCTTTCTGTCGGCCTACAGGCATTTGGAAGAATTTGACGGCAGATATGAGAAAGCATGGATTTGCCGGATCGCTACCAATAAGTGTCTGGATTATATGCAGAGCGCGGGGAGGCGGAGCATTCCCACAGCGGATCTGGGACTGGAAAACGGCAGGCCTCCCGACGGGAGAGGAGCCACGGGCGCGGTCGGCGGATACGGGCAGGAAGACGATGCATTACAGCAGACGCCGGAAAGTATTTTCCTTGAGCGGGAAGTGAGGGAGACACTGCTTGCCAGATGCCGGTCTCTGAAATCACCTTACGATGAGATTGCAAAAGCATATTACTACGATGAAATGGACGCGGGAGAGATCGCAGAGGCAAGAGGCGTAAAGAAAAAGACCATACAGACGCAGATTTACCGGGCGAGAAGTATGCTTCGCAGGATGTATGAAAAGGAGAAAGGCGCATGATACATAATATAGCGGAAGAGAGAAAAAAACTGAACAGGCAGGATGTCTCACTCTCAGATCCGTTTACCGACGAGGCGCTTTTTGCGCTGATCGGACAGACGGAGGAGAGCGCCCTTATACATGCACCGGCTCATTTGAAAGAAAGGGTATTTTTTCAGCTTGACGAGGAGAGGAAAAAGAGAAAAAGGAGACAGCTTTTTTCTTATCGGGCCAAGGTTCTGGTAGGAATGGCGGCGGCTCTTACTGTGCTCTTTCTGGTGCCTGTGGACGACAGGAAGATGTTTGACGTGCCGTGGACGGATCAGGGGACGGTGGACATGGACGCATGGGAACAGGACATTATGGAAAGACAGCAGGATATCGACAGAACCTGGATGCGATATCAGAAAGGGCAGAAGAGAGCGGAGACGAGAACACAGTATGTGTGGAGTATCGTGGAAACAATAGAAGAAAAAACAGATTGGGAGGATTGATGAAATGAAAAGGAAGAAAAACAGATTTTGGTTGTTTGTGTTTTCCCTTATGCCGGGGGCGGGGCATATGTACATAGGCTTTATGAAGATGGGAGTAAGCTTTATGGCGGGCTTTCTTCTGTCCTGCGTGGTCGTTGGGATTACCGGCATCGGCGCGCTGGCGGCAATTTCCATCATCATTTATGCGTATGCTTTTTTCCACGCCAACAATCTTGGCAGTTTGGATGACGAACAGTTTGCGGCCATGGAAGACGAGTATCTTTTCGGGTTTGCCGATATGGATTACAGCCGTTTGAAATTAAGCAGAAAGAACAAAAATATTGCGGCGGCAGCTCTTATTGTTCTGGGCGTGTGTATGCTGTGGAATGTGGGATTTGGTATGCTAAGAGACTATATGGGTTGGGATAATCCCATGATCAGGGCCATTTACTACACGATGAGGGACGAGGTGCCAAGGGTGGTGATAGCGCTTGCGGTAATCTGGTTTGGCGTGGCGCTGTTACGTGGGAAGAAGGATACGGAAGCGCCGTTAATGCAGCTTGAACAGAAGGAGAGGCAGCCGAAAGAACCGATGGGCGAAGAGAAAGGGAAGCAGTCGGAAGTGCCAAAAGGCGAACAGAGTGGGGAACAGATGAAAGAACTGAGGGGCGAAGAGAAAGACGGACAGGCGGATGGCCAACAGGAGGTGTAGGATATGGAAATGCAGGCAAAAGAAGCCGTATCGACGGCCATGGAAGGAGTTGGAGTGGTGAAGACCCGACGGGTGGGCTCCGTGACCTTCGGACTGACGTTAATCGTATTCGGTGTGTTGTTTCTGGTACATATGGCGGCGCCCTTTCTCAATTACGAGATGATCTTTGACTGCTGGCCGGTGGTTTTTGTCCTGCTTGGCGTTGAAATTCTGGTGGAAAATCGAAAAAGCAGTCTGGCGGGATATAGGTTTGTTTATGATTTCCCGGCCATCCTTATGCTGATGCTGCTGTTGTTTTTTGCCATGATGATGGCAGTAGTGGACTGCGCCATACAGTGTCAAAAGTTATGGTGGTAGCTTATGCAGGGTTAATGCCCAAAAATTCAGGTTAAATCTTCGTAGGCAATTTCCTTATTGTAAAGAAATTTTCTGACGGCTTTATCCCACAAGACGTCAGGGGTTTTATCCATAAGAAAGGTATGAAAGGCGGTGCCGGTCACAAGCGTAAGACCGGCGCCGTCATATTTTATGTTCAGGACAAAGGCTTTCACCTGCTCCGGCGTAACGGCGCACTCTTCCTTTTGCAGGATGGACGTCTTGTAATCGGGATTCAGATGCAGCACAAAATGAAAGGCGGCGGGCGTATGTCTGCCCTTGATCAGGTCAAAGCAGATCGGGCGTACGGTTTTCCAAGTGGAAAAGTCGTAGGGGCGGATTTCTTTGTCTTCCCATTCCTCCGTGCTGTAAAACGCGCGGTTTTGCCGCCCGTCTATGGTGAAGGTATTATAAGTGCTGATTGAGGCCTCTTCAAGCAGGAAGGAATCGAAGTCCTCCCCGGCCAGAAGCCGGTTCATAAATTGTTTTATGTGGGTGATTTTTAATGCGATCATATGCTGCCTTTCTGCCAGATAGCGGTCTTTGGAAGTTTCCGTGTTCGCCATAAATTAAAGGAAGTCTCATTTGATTGTAAAATAATTGCCTTCTGTTTGCAACGCATATTTCCTATTTGCAAAATTGGGTATTCTATGATAGTATAAGTGGTAATGAAAACTATGTAAAATGGTTACGGAGGCTTTATGGGCTATAAAATTGTGGTGGACAGTTGCTGTGAGCTGCCCGAAACCTATAAAAACGACAGCAGATTTCAAAGTGTGCCGCTTGGATTAGAGGTGGGCGATTATGTTATTTCAGACGACGAAAGCTTTAACCAGAAGGAATTTCTGAAAAAGGTGGCGGATTATCCGTTTTGCCCCAAATCCTCCTGTCCATCTCCCGAGAAGTTTCTGGAGGCTTATCATGACGAGGCGGAAGAGATTTATGCGGTGACGCTGTCTTCCCATCTGAGCGGCAGCTATAACAGCGCGGAGCTTGCCAAAAACTTATATGCGGAAAAGTACGGTGAGAAAAAGATCCATGTGGTGGATTCCGAATCCGCCAGCTGCGGGGAGACGCAGCTTGTGGAAAAGATCATAGCCTGCAAGGAGGAAGGCCTTTCCTTTGAGGAGACGGTAAAACTGGTCGAGACTTTTAAGAGAGAAATGCGTACCTACTTTGTACTGGATAATCTGGAAACGCTTCGCAAAAACGGGCGGCTTTCCGGGGTAAAAGCATTGGTGGCCTCCACTTTAAATATTAAACCGGTGATGGTGGGAAATTTGGGCGTGATTGAACAAAAGGGGCAGGCTATCGGCATAAATAAAGCGCTTGCAAGAATGGCGGACTGCATCGTAAAAGACGTGGAAAATCCCAAGGAAAGAACTTTAATGATCACCCACTGCAACTGTCCGGAACGGGCGGAATTTATGCGAAGCCTGATGGAAAAGAGAGCTTCTTTCCGGGAGGTTCTGATTATGGATACCGCCGGCGTCAGCAGCATGTATGCCAATGATGGCGGTGTGATTGTGACACTGTAGTAAGTTTCATACAGGGAAAATGTAATGGCCAGAAGTTTGACCGGGTGCGCTGCCGCCCGGTTTTTACGTTGGCTTTTTCTGCAATGCCTTTTTCAGGCGCGAAAGCTCTAACGGGGACACGTTGAAGCTCTTCCCGTCTTTCATGGTTAGTTTAAGAAGGGAAAGTCTGTCGATAAAAGTCACGTTGACAAAACAGTGCTCGGATACAGGCAGGAAATGCGTAAACATTGTAACCTGTGTGTAAAGATTGTGAATGGTGCTTAAAACGTCGAGGGAACGATTCTCAGTCAGAACAACATGGACATAATTGCCGTCCTTAATGGCATAGAGAATTTCGTCCTCATAGACGTAGAGAGTGTCTTTTTCGCCGCGCAGCTCTATGGTGGGAACGGTTTGAGATTTCAGATTCTGCGCGTGATCCAGCATTTCATCAAGTTCCTTTACCTTGATCGGTTTTTGCAGATAAAGGATCTGCTTTTGAAGCTGCCTGCGCAGAATATCATGGTTGGAGGTTTCGGAGACGTCTTCCGGCACCTTGGCGATGGCCGCCTCAATGACGGATGGATAGTCAATCGTAGAAATGCACAGTACGATGGGAGCTGTTACGCCGGCGTCGATCAGTTTTCTTGCAAGTTGAAAACCGTTGACAGGGCCGCTTGTCATGTCGATAAAAAAGGCGTCATAGAGCATGGGAGAGCGCATAACCGCTTCCACGTTTCCGTAGGAATCAATATAGAGCACGCCGGTGGTATGAAGCCTCCTGTCAGAGGCGCGACCCAGAAGCCGCTCCATCTGTTTCCTGTCCGCAATATTATCGTCACAAACTGCAATGTGCATAGGATTATCCTCCACGCCTTCATTGTGCTCAAGATGAATGATATTCTCAAGACCTGGCGAATCAGGGTCAATGGAAATCGGTTACGTTGAGGATACAAAGCATCCTCGAGATTGAGCGAATTATGATTCGCTCAATCAGTTACCAAAAGTTCAGTTCAATCGGCGAAAAGACCACCGCCAGAATCAAAATAATCTGCAAAGCAAGAATCACCGGCATGCCATAAAGGAAATACCAGTGCCTTGTCTTATGGTGAAAAAGATGCATACCCGCGATGGAGCCGATGCTGCCGCCGATGATGGCCAGCACGAAGAGCGTGGATTCAGGGACACGAAAGGCCCGTTTGACGGCCCTTCGTTTGTCCACACCCATTACGATAAAGCTGATTACATTGACAGCAGCCACATACAGGATAATAAAATCAAAAGAGTTCATGGCCTTTAGAGCAGCTTTTCGCCCTGCTCCTGCATTTTCATGGCGCGTACCTTGCAGGATAAGCCGAAAAGATTGATGAAACCTTCCGCATCGTGGTGATCATAGAGATCTCCTGTGGTGAAGGAGGCGATGCTTTCATTGTACAGTGTATAAGGGGAGGTAGTTCCCGCTTTGATAATGTTCCCCTTGTAAAGCTTAAATTTCACTTCACCGGTCACATACCGCTGTGTGGATTCGATGAACGCCTGCAGAGCCTCGCGAAGAGGTGTGAACCATTTGCCCTCATATACAACCTGTGCAAATTTATTGCCAAGATCAGCCTTGAGAGCGTAGGTGTCGCGGTCAAGGATCAGTTCTTCTAACTGCTGGTGCGCTTCGTAGAGAATGGTGCCGCCGGGGGTTTCATAAACGCCGCGGGACTTCATGCCAACCACGCGGTTTTCCACGATGTCCACAATGCCGATGCCGTGTTTGCCGCCGAGCTCATTCAGGGTGGTAATAATTTCGGAGACCTTCATCTTTTTGCCGTTGACGGAGGTGGGCACGCCTTTTTCAAAAGTCATGGTAACATACTCACCCTCTTCGGGAGCTTTCTCAGGCGTGGTGCCAAGCACCAACAGATGTTCATAGTTGGGCTCGTTGGCAGGATCCTCCAGCTCAAGGCCTTCGTGGCTGATATGCCACAGGTTGCGGTCGCGGCTGTAGCTGGAATCAGCGGAAAAGGGAAGATTAATGCCGTGCTGGCGGCAGTATTCGATCTCCTCCTCGCGGGAGTTTAACGTCCACTTTTCATTTCTCCATGCGGCAATGATCTTTAAGTCGGGAGCAAGCGCTTTGATGCCAAGCTCAAAACGGATCTGGTCGTTGCCTTTGCCGGTTGCGCCGTGGCAGATGGCGGTCGCGCCTTCCTTGCGGGCGATCTCCACTAACTTTTTCGCGATAACAGGTCTTGCCATGGAAGTGCCAAGCAGATATTTGTTTTCATATACCGCATGAGCCTGCACGCAGGGAACGATAAAGTCGTCGCAGAATTCATCGGTCAGATCTTCTATGTAGAGTTTAGATGCGCCGCTTGAGAGCGCTCTCTCCTCGAGGCCGTCAAGCTCTTCCGCCTGTCCGCAGTTGCCGCAGACGCAGATTACCTCGTAATCGAAATTTTCCTTTAACCAGGGGATGATCACAGTGGTATCCAGTCCGCCTGAGTAAGCAAGAACTACTTTTTCTTTCATAATTTCCTCCATTCCGAAGCATGGGCCCGGCAAACTGCTTTTCAGATAATTGCTTAAGCCGTATCTTCATTATGATGCGCACTGTTTATTATTGTCGTTTTAATCAGAATATCCGGCCCTGCCAGGTGCGCCCCGGAGCATGGCCTTCATATTTCCTAATTCTACAACAAGAGCGGATAGAATGCAAGAGTCATTTTATGCATAATTTGCATGAATATAACTGAATTTTTGCATAAATCGAAAAAATGGTTGAATATTATGCGTGAGAGATGTATAGTTATTCGTATCTGACGCATTTGAAGAGGGATATGCGGGTAATGTTGTCAATGAGGGAAGGCCATGCTATATTATTTTAGGGAGGATTTGCGGTAAGAGGGCTGAATGGCTTGAGAGAAGCAGCTTCGGCTGGTGACAGGGCGGATTTTTGTATGCAGACAGGGGATCGTAATCATGATATTTGAGACAGACAGGCTTTATCTTAGAAAAATGAATCAGGATGATTACGGCGCGCTTTGTAAAATATTGCAGGATGAGGAGACCATGTATGCCTATGAAGGGGCGTTCAGTGATGAGGAAGCGCAGGCGTGGCTGGAGAGACAGCTTTCCCGTTATCGAAAATGGGGCTTTGGCTTGTGGGCGGTGATCCTGAAAGAAACCGGGGAAATGATCGGACAGTGCGGCCTCACCATGCAGCCGTGGAAGGATGAGGAAGTGTTGGAAATCGGCTATCTGTTTCGGCGGCAGTACTGGCACAGAGGCTATGCTGCGGAGGCAGCCAGAGCGTGCAGAAACTATGCGTTTGATGTTCTGGGGGCGGAAGAAGTCTGTTCCATCATCAGAGATACGAACACGGCGTCTCAGAATGTGGCCGTCAGAAACGGTATGACGGTGGCGGATCATTGGGTGAAACATTACCGGGGCGTGGACATGCCCCATGACCGCTATGTGGTGAAGCGCTGAACGGTTATGCCGGACAGAAGGGATATATAGGGAAACAAGGATGTTAAAGGCAATGATAATCGGCAGCCCCGGCGCGGGGAAAAGCACCTTTGCGAGGAAGCTGCGGGACGCGACAAGCATTCCGCTTTATTATCTGGATATGCTGTGGCATAAGCCTGACAGGACTACTATTTCCAGAGAAGAGTTTGACAGGCAGCTGCTGGCGATCGTCAAAAAGGACAGATGGATTATAGACGGAAATTATCAGCGCACGTTGGAAATACGCCTGAAAGAATGCGATACCGTATTTTTGCTGGATTTTCCGTTGGAAGTATGCCTTGCGGGCGCGAGAGCCCGCATTGGGGAGAAACGGGAGGACCTGCCGTGGACGGAGCCGGAAATGGATCGGGAATTTGAGCAGTGGATCATTGATTTTCCAAAAACGCAGCTGCCGGAGATTTACCGACTGATAAAGGAGTATAAAAAGGAGAAGAATATTATCATTCTTAAATCGAGAAAGGAAGCGGATGATTATTTGAGTCGCTTTCCTATGGAAAGTTCGGTAAAGCTGGGAGAAACAGATTGTTGAGGATGCCTGCAGGAGGAGAAGGCTATGAAGCTGATGAATGAAAACATAGATAACGGAACGCCCTTTGATTTGGGGGAAGCCTTCTGGTTTTATATATGTCGTGGCTGCCTTTTGAAGATAAAATTGCGGGAGCCAGTGAAAAACTGGTTTTAAAATATAATCCGAATTGGAGCGGAGCAGGAGAGACCCTTCGGCCGGTGGATATCCCTGATTGATACAGGGAAAAATTTGAGCCTGTGTATCACGAGGAATTTCTTCTGAATGTGCCGTTTACCAGAGAGAGCTGGAATGGAAGGATGAAGGCCTGCCGCGGCGTGGGCGCTTCCCTTTCGGAAAAGGGATTAGACGGTGGGAAGAGGAGCATAAAAGGTTTCTCTCGCAGAATGCGCCGGAAGAATTTGATATTTTACATTATGGCGCGATTGCACAGCTTCGCAGGAATTAGGGGAGTTGACGGCTCGGGTAGGTATGGGGTAAGCGCGTAATGCATTGGGGTATATGTATGAAGTATGAAATAATACGGCTGGCGGATCGACCGACAAGAAAGCATCAGGCAGCCCGGTGGTTTCACGAAAAATGGAATATTCCTTTAGCGGCGTATCTGGAAAGTATGGAAGAGAGTCTTACGGGGAAAAAAGCGGTTCCGCAATGGTATGTGGCGGTGAAGGATGATATGGTTATAGGTGGTCTGGGAGTAATTGAGAATGATTTTCATGACAGAAAAGATCTTACTCCAAACGTCTGTGCAGTTTATACGGAAGAGGCATGGCGCAGTAGGGGCGTTGCTGGGGCACTGTTAAATCATGTATGCGCTGATATGAAAAATAGGGGGATTAACACGTTGTATCTCCTGACAGACCATGATTCGTTTTATGAACGTTACGGCTGGCAATTTTTCTGTATGGCACAGGGGGAAGGGGAATCGGAGATGTCGAGAATGTACGTGCATAGAACGTGACGGTTTTGCTTTCCGCTTTTGCCGCGCCTGTTGAAAATCAGCTTTTTTCAGGGGCTATCACATAAGCATTCTGTTTCATTGTATCTGTGACCTGTTTTCTACGGTTAGTTGTATATGGGCGGTTTTAGGGTAAAGGAGCTTTGATATGATTCGCTATGCCAATGAGGAAGATTTTTTGATGGTAAGAAAATATGATAAGCATATCCGTGAGACAGAATTAGTAGCTGCCGTAAAGGCAAAATGCCGGGGGAACCGTTGGAAATTATTATGAGGAAGGATTTCTAAGCAGTAATCATATGAAATGAGGAGGAAAAAGATGGAAAGAAGAGACAAGGTGAATTACTATCTGGATCTGGCAAAGATGGTGTCACAGCGTTCCACCTGCCTGCGCAGGCATTACGGCGCGGTGATTGTGAAAAACGACGAGGTGATTGCTACGGGCTATGTGGGCGCGCCGCGGGGGAGAAAGAACTGCACCGACGTGGGGGAGTGTATTCGGCAGAAGCTGGCGGTTCCCCGGGGGGAGCGCTATGAACTGTGTCGCAGCGTTCATGCGGAGACCAATGCGATTATCAGCGCGTCCAGAGACAAAATGATCGGCAGTTCCATGTATCTGACCGGAGTGGAGGCGGAAACCGGGGAGTATGTGAAAAATTCATGCAGCTGCTCCATGTGTAAGCGGCAGATCATTAATGCGGGAATTGAAACCGTGTATGTCCGCGATACGGAGGATGAATACCGGGTGATTCCCGTACAGAGCTGGATTGACGAGGACGAGTCGTTGGAGGGAGCATTTGGATACTAGAAGGTTTACATAATATTAATTCTTCGCGCAAACATCGGCTTTCATAAACCGAAAGAGAGACGTTTTAATAAGTTTACATAATGCAGATTAGAGAAAAGGAATCAGAAAATGGAAGAACGCGAGATGGCGAGAATGCCGGTTGACATAAAACCCTCACCCAAAGGGAGACTTTTAAAAGAAATGGCGGTGTATGAGCTGCTTGATAAATTGGAGATACCGTATCTGCGGGTAGATCATAAGGCCGCGGCTACCGTGGATGACTGCCACGATGTGGATGAGGCGCTGGGGCTGCACATCTGTAAGAACCTGTTTTTGTGCAACAGACAGAAAACGGACTTTTATCTTTTGATGATGCCGGGATTGAAAAAGTTTAAGACAAAAGAGCTGTCTTCCCAACTGGGTGTGTCCAGACTTTCCTTTGCAGAGGCGGAGTACATGGAGGAATTTCTGGATATTACACCGGGCTCTGTGAGTGTGATGGGTCTGATGAATGACCGGGATCACCGGGTACGTCTGCTGATTGACAGAGAGCTTTTGCAGGATGAGTTTGTGGGATGCCATCCTTGTGTGAACACATCCAGCTTGAAGATTCGAATGAAAGATATTCTGGAGAAATTTCTGCCCTGTGTGGAGCACGAATACACAGCGGTGGATCTGGTGGGAGAATAGTTTACATAATTTTTTGTCATGCTTTCAATAACAGGAAGGCAAAGAGATGTCCGGGCGGGAGAAAAAAATTGATGAAGTTAACATAACACGGGACTGAGCGGGAAGAGAAAAGAGAAGGGTGTGAAAAGCGCCTGGAAATGAGGAAAAATATGATACGCAAAATGACAGTAGAGGATTACGACGGCGTGAGGGCGCTGTGGATGACGATCAGGGGCTTTGCCATAAGGAGTCTGGATGATTCCAGAGAGGGTGTAGCGCGTTTTCTGGAGAGAAATCCTGCGACCAGCGTGGTGGCAGTGGAGGAGGGCAGGATTGTGGGAGCGATTCTCTGCGGACATGACGGCAGAAGGGGATGTCTGTATCATGTGTGCGTGGCGGAGGAATACCGCATGCGGGGAATCGGAAAGGCCATGGTGGTATTTTGCATGGAGGCGCTGAGAGCGGAGCATATCAATAAAGTATCGTTGATTGCCTTTACAAAAAACGATATCGGCAATGCCTTCTGGAAACAGATCGGCTGGACCAAACGGGAGGATTTGAATTATTATGACTTTACGTTGAACGAGGCTAATATTACGGCGTTTAACGGGTAGATAAGCTTACAGTCAAATACCCCGCCGCAGGCAACGGGGTATCAAGCTTGAAGCACCCCAAGGGGGCGGGGTATTCGCTATATCTGGCCGGGACAGATTTTTCAGACGGAGAGCGGAAGATTATGTACAGAATATTTATCGTGGAAGACGATGCGGTCATCGCGGGACAGATTGCAGAATATCTGGAAAAGTGGGGCTACGAGGTGGAGACTGTCAGGGACTTTGCGGATGTAATGAGTCAGTTTGCGGCCTTTGAACCCCAGCTTGTGCTGATGGATATCGGTCTGCCCTTTTATAATGGATACTACTGGTGCGGCGAGATCCGAAAGGTATCCCAGACGCCGATTATCTTTATCTCCTCGGCCTCAGACAATATGAACGTAGTGATGGCGGTCAATATGGGCGGTGATGATTTTGTGGTTAAGCCCTTTGATCTGGAGATTTTACAGGCAAAGATACAGGCTCTTTTAAGGCGGACGTATGCCTTCACGGCGCCGGGAACGGTGCTGGAATACCGGGGCGCCCTGTTAAATATGACAGATATGTCTCTTTCCTGCCGGAGAAAAACGGCTGACAAACAGGATGCGGACGAAGAAAAGGACAACGGCCGGATTGAACTGACGAAAAATGAGTTTCGTATTTTACAGACTCTTTTTGAGGCGGCGGGCGGCGTGGTCAGCCGCGATCTGCTGATGAAGCGGCTCTGGGACGACGAGTGTTTTGTGGACGACAATACGCTGACGGTAAATATGAACCGCCTGCGCAAGCGGCTTGGGGAAATCGGCCTTTCCGGACTGATTCAGACCAAGAAGGGCGTGGGATACTTGCTGGGAGAGACGGAAACATGAAAAAGAAACCTTGTATTCCGGCGGCATATCTGCGGGAGCGGATTGTCCCGGTTTTCTTTTATATTGCGGAGGCTCTTACTTTTATGATGCTGGCCGCTCTTTACGGTTATGAGGGTGTGCTTGCCAATATGACATACGCGCTGGGGCTTATGGCTTTTTTTGGCGGCTGTTATCTTGTGTGGGATTACGGCAGGTATTGGGAAAAGTACCGTGAGCTGATGAGACTTGTTTCGGCTCAGGAGAGAACAGGCGGCTTGCCGCAGACTGCTTTTGCCATGGAGCAGGCATATCAGAGGATCATCGCAGAGCAGGAAGCGGAGAAAAAGGAGCTGATTACCCAGCTTGACGAAAAGCAGCAGAACATGGCGGACTATTATACCATGTGGACTCATCAGATCAAGATACCGCTTTCCGCCATGGATCTGCTTTTGCAGAATGAAGACAGGAATGAACGGCTCTTAAAACAGCTTCGGGAGGAAGTTTTCAAGACGGGGCAGTATGTGGATATGGCCCTTTCCTATGCCAGAATGGAGAGCATTTCCGCAGACCTTTCTTTTGTCAGGCTGGATGTGGACGAGCTGGTGAAGGGCGCGCTGAAAAAGTACTGGCTCCTTTTTTGCGGGGCGGGAATCGGACTGCATCTGGAAGAGTGTCATGCACAGATGGTTACGGACGGTAAATGGTTTTCCTTCGTGATCGAACAGGTTTTGTCCAATGCGCTTAAGTACACAAAGGAGGGGGAAATTTCCATTTACGGGACCGATGAAAGCGGCGTACGCGCGACACAAGGGTGCCGGTATCTTGTGATTGAAGACACTGGAATCGGGATCGGAGAAAGCGATCTTCCAAGAATCTTTGAGAGGGGCTTTACGGGATATAACGGCCGTCTGGGACATAAGTCCACGGGAATCGGCCTGTACCTGTGTAAACAGATCATGGACAGGCTGGGGCTGTCTGTTCGGGTGGAATCGAAACGGGATAAGGGAACAAAGGTATTTCTGGGGATTGCACAGGAGAGGAGCCTTACAAATTTGTAAGTTACGGAAAGGAAATGTAAGCCGGATGTATGGCAGGACATTTCCTTTTTGTTTATGATAGTCAACAGAAACAGAACCAAAATACAGATGCCGGAGGAGGTCAGAAATGTCGCTGTTAACTGTAAAAAACGTTAAGAAAGTATATACCACCCGCTTTGGTACGGTCAGGGTGCAGGCGTTAAACGATGTAAATTTTTCTGTGGAAGAGGGAGAGTATGTGGCCATCATGGGCGAATCCGGCTCCGGGAAGACCACTCTCTTAAATATACTTGCCTCTCTGGACACAGCTACCAGCGGGCAGGTACTGTTAAACGGGCAGGAGATTTCCCGGGTCAGCCAGAAGGACCTGTGCGCATTCAGGCGGGATCATCTTGGCTTTGTGTTCCAGGACTTTAATCTTCTGGATACCATGTCTTTGCGGGATAATATCTTTTTGCCGCTGGTTTTGGCGGGGGTGCCGTATCAGGAGATGGAGGCGCGGCTGTCTTCTCTTTCAGGGAAGCTTTCAATCGAAGACCTTCTGGATAAATATCCCTACGAGGTGTCGGGAGGAGAAAAGCAGCGGGCGGCTGTGTGCCGGGCTTTGATTACGAGACCGGACATCGTTCTGGCGGACGAGCCTACGGGAGCGCTGGATTCCAGAGCGTCCGGAAAACTTTTGAAGCTGTTCGGGGAGATCAACGGGGAGGGACAGACGATCCTTATGGTGACCCACAGCATTCAGGCGGCGGCTCATGCGGGACGGGTGCTTTTTATTAAGGACGGCTGTGTGTTTCACCAGATTTACCGGGGAGATCACAGCCGGGAAGAAATGTATCGTATGATATCGGATGCATTGACGGTGATTCAGGCACAGCAGGGAGGGGAAGAAAGTGAATAAAATGAAATTACTGCCCGTGATGGCGATCAAAGGAGTAAAGCAGAATCAAATGGTCTACAGCCCCTATCTGATGGCGTGCTTCTTTTCCGTATTCAGTTATTATCTGTTTTCCTCCCTTCTGCATAACGATCTGATGGAGCGGCTGCCAAAGGCGGCTTATGCGTGGCTGATGCTGACCATTGGAAAGGGGCTGCTTTCGGTGATTTTGCTGTTGTTTCTGTTCTATGCAGGCAGTTTTTTGCAGAAGAGGCGCAAGCGGGAGTTTGGACTTTACACTATTCTGGGCTTGGAGAGAAAGCATATCGGCGTCATGCTTTTCTGGGAAAACGCGGGGATGTATCTGATCAGCGTATCAGCGGGAATTATATTGGGATTTGTATTGAATAAGCTGATGTTTCTGCTGCTGCTTCGCATGTCGAGGCTGGATGTGGAGGCGGAATTTTATTTTTCTGCAGAGGCGGTCAGGGAAACGCTGGGGTATTTCGCTTTTGTGTTCGGCTGCCTCTATATCAGGAGTCTCTGGGGCGTCATGCGCATGAAACCCACCGAACTGATGACGGAGAGCAGGAAAGGAGAACGGGAAGTCAGGCATATCGGGCTGTGGTCTGTGGCCGGGATCATGGCGACGGCCTGCGGCTATTATATTTCCGTTACCAGTAAGTTGGACAGCATGATTTTTACGAACTTTTTTCTGGCGGTATTTCTGGTGGTGCTGGGCACTTATTTTCTGTTTACGTCAGGAAGCGTAGCCTTATTGAAATTGATAAAGAAAAGCAAAAATATTTATTACAGACCGGCCAATCAGGTGACCATCTCCGGCATGCTGTATCGCATGAAAAAGAATGCGGCGGGACTGTCCAACATCTGTATCTTTTCCACCATGCTTCTGATTACATTGACCTGTACGGCTACAATGTGGATTGGGATGGATCAGATTGCTTATTATGATTATCCCTATGATTTGCAGGCGGTTTATTCACAGAACAGTAATGTAATCGAAAAGGCGGGGGCGAAGGCGGCTGCGCTTTCAGAAAAATACGGGCAGGAAATAGAAAGGCTGGACTATTACGAAGCCGTGAAGCTTGACTGCGGCAGACGGGAGGGAAGCAATGCGTTTGTGTCCGCTGCGGGATTTGACTTTGCCGATCAGTTTGCCGTTACCCTGCTTACTCTTGCTGATTATAACCGGCTGGAAGGAGAGAGCCAAAGCTTGGAAGAAGGCGAAGTCCTGCTGTATTCTACCGGTAAGGAATTTGGTTTTGACCGTGTAAGCTTTATGGGCGTGGAGGCGGCCGTAAAGGAAGAGGCGGAGGAAATTTATCCTTATCCCAGAGCAAAAAACAGAATGTTCAGTTTCACGTCCCAGTATGTGATTGTGGTGAAGGATAAAGAGGACAGGGACAGATTTGTGACGGCCTGGGCACAGGCGAACGGCGTTACTGATCTGGAGGGCTTTTTGCACAGCGGCGTGCGGCATGTGGGTCTGCTGCTTGCGGGGGAAGAGGCAAAAAGAGACGCTTTGATTGAAGAGTGGTCGGCATGGTGTCAGGGGCAGCAGGATTTTCTGCGGCTGGAAAACGGCCTGGAGGGAAGAGACGAAGACCGGGCCATGAACGGCGGTCTGCTTTTCATCGGTATGGTTTTTGGGCTTCTGTTTTTTATGTGCTTTCTTCTCATCATGTATTTTAAGCAGGTGTCGGAAGGCTATGAGGATCAGGACAGTTTCGGAATCATGCGGAAGGTGGGTATGAGCGACGGGGAGATCAAAGGGACCATCCGTCGGCAGATTCTGCTGGTATTTTTCCTGCCCCTTGCAGGCGCGCTTCTGCACACGGCGGCCGGGCTTGTGATGGTCAACGGCCTTCTGGCGGCTTTGCGGTTTTTTGATACCGGGCTTTTAATCCGTTGTTGTCTGAGCGTGGCGGGGGTGGTGACACTTTTGTATGCCGCAAGCTACCTGCTGACGGCGAGAACATATTATCGGATTGTGAGGAAGTGAATCGGGAAAGTTTAATAGGTGAATCAGAGAGCGGCATATATCAGGGATGGTGTATGCTGCTCTTTGTTTATAAAGAATCAGGATATTATCAGGAGCCGTTTTGATTTAGTCATTTTTTCGATATTTGACAAACTTAAACTTGACTTTAATAGAAATAGAAGATAAAATGATATCATGAATAGTTATATACTTGAAAGTGATATTTCGGAGAAAGCCTGATGAGGAATTATCAATATGAAGATAAATGGAAAAGCTTTCTGACACCCAAAATAGCTGCCTGTCTGACAGTACGGAGAGCTCAAATAGAATGGAGGGAATTTGTACATCTGACGAGCGGCTGAGAAAACTCGTCATGGATAAGACAAAGCCTCAATCCAGAGATGAAAGGGAAATTGAAATTTATAAAGGGGAAAAATATGACACTTGCAAACAAACTAAACTTAACTGATTCCGCAGAACTGGCACACGCAGAAGAAAGAATCAGTAAGAAAAAAGCAGCATTGCTTTTTGAAAGTGGATATTTGCGTACATTAAAGGCAGGAACGCTTGACAGTCTCTTATGTATACACAAGTATCTTTTTGAGGATATATATGATTTTGCCGGAAAAGTAAGAGATGTTAATCTGGCAAAAGGTAATTTCAGGTTTGCATCTGTGACTTATCTCCATGATGCGCTTAAAAATATAGAGAAAATGCCACAGTCAACCTTTGACGAAATTGCTGAAAAGTATGTGGAAATGAATGTGGCGCATCCCTTTCGGGAGGGAAACGGCAGGGCAACAAGAATCTGGCTGGATTTAATACTACAGCAGGAGCTGGATATGGTGGTGGATTGGAGCAGGATCGACAGGGACGATTATTTGCTTGCCATGGAAAGAAGTCCAATCAGGGATATTGAGATAAAACATTTGCTGAAAGGCGCTCTGACAGATAGAATAAACGACAGGGAAATGTATATGAAAGGAATAGATTACAGCTACTATTACGAAGGATATGCAATTTACAAGGCTGGAGAGCTGGCGGAAGAGTCAGATGTTTGATGTGCCGGGAGTGTTAAATCTTGTCTTTTTTAAGAAAGTGATGAGTAAGGCGAAATTCTGGCAGATGATTGGAAGGGGAACCAGGTCATGTTCGGGCTTAATGGATGGAGAGGACAAGCAGAGATTTTATATTTTTGATTTTTGCGGTAATTTTGCATTTTTCAGAATGAACGAAGGGAAACCTACGGCAAATCAAATTGCCTTGCAGAGCGCGATTTTCAATTTGGAATTTCAAATGGCATATAAATTACAGGTTGTGGACAGACAGACAAAACGTCTGATTGCCTATCGAGAAAAACTTGTTGAAACGATGAGCGGTAAAGTGCAGGAATTGAATCGGGAAAGTTTTGCGGTCAGGCAGCATCTGAAATGTGTTGATTTGTATGCTGATATAAACGGCTATCAGACCATAAGCTATGAAGATACGCAGACGGTGAGAGAGGAGCTTGCACCGCTTATCAGACCCGATCAGGAGGATGCGTGCGCGCAGCGGTTTGATGCTCTTATCTATGGAATGGAGCCTGCGTATTTGTCTGATAAGAAATATACCCGGGCGAAGGGCGATCTGTTGAAGCATGTAAAGGCCATAGCCGGTGTGGCTAATATTCCTGAGATACAGGTAAAAACGGATTTGATTCAAAAAATCTTAAAGACGGATTATGTGGAGCGGGCAGGAATTGAAGAATTTGAATATATCAGAGAAGAACTTCGTGGATTAATGAAATATATTTCCCGGGATAAAGTGAAATATGATACGAATTTTGCGGATGATATTTTGTCCACGGAGTGGCATGAGGCGGAGCTTGACAGCGATGCTCTGAAAAACTATAAGGCTAAGGCGGAATATTATATCCGAAAAAATCAGGATCATTTTGTGATTGCAAAGTTAAAGTCAAATAAGCCGCTTGGCGAATTTGACATGAAGTCCCTGGAAGAGATTCTTTGGAAAGAACTCGGAACCAGGGAAGACTATGAGAGAGAGTTTGGACGAAAACCGCTGGGGGAATTTGTCAGAGAGATTACTGGGCTTGATATGAACGCGGCGAAGGAGGCTTTTGCTGATTATTTGGATGAGATGAATATGAACAGTCGGCAGATTTATTTCGTCAACCAGATTATAGAGTATATTGTTCATAACGGTATGCTGAAAGATTTTTCCGTATTGCAGGAATCTCCATTTACAGATAAGGGCAGTATAGTGGAAATCTTTACGGATATCAATAAATGGACAGGTATCAGAGGGGTAATTGAACAGATTAACGCGAATGCAATGGCCTGACACTTTTACACTGCATTTTCCCACAAACTGTAGAAACTGCCAAACCATGTCGATAATATTTTCAGAACTATACTTTTACAGCAGGAACTCCGCGCAGTGGAAGGGGTAGCAGAAAAGGAGGTTTACATAATATGAAAATCGGCGAAGCGCAAAAAGCCTACAGACAACAGCTTAATCTTCTCAGAGGACAAAAAAGAGACTTTGTGAACCAGCGAGAAGAAAACCGCAAAAAGATGGAGGAAGCCAAAAAGAAGAGCGAAGAACAGGGTGTGACCTTTGAATTTTCCGAAGCCTATCTTGAGAGGGAAAAAGAATTGCAGGAGAAGATTGACGAGCTTTCAGGACAGATTAAAAAGGACGAGAAGACACTGGACGATCTGATTAATCAGGAGGTCGGAATTTTTAACAGCATTGTTTCCGAACAGCAGGCGGACGCCATGAAGGAGTACGGCGAGGAGATGGCCAAGTGCCTGGAGATTGCAAGAAGGATCAGCAGGGGCGACCATGTGCCTGCGCAGGATGAAAAGAAGCTGATGGACTTTAATATGGATATCTACAAGATGGCAAAGGAAATGGCGGCTGTCAATATGGATAAAGACGCTAAGGAATGGGAGTCTCTTTGGGGCGAAGAGGAAGAAAAGGAATACGAGGATCCTTTTGAGGCTTCCCAAAATGCGGAGACGAATGTGGAGATGCCGGAGGGCATGGAGGTACAGACAGCGGCGGATGCGGGGGTACAGGTTTCAGGACAGGAATAAGGACTTGAATGGAGCGGACAGGATATCTTTTTCGGATATCCTGTTTTTCTATCACTGAAATGTGACACAGAGAAATTTTTATGGTAAAATTGTCGCAGAGTCAGCCTTTTGTAGCAAAGAAACGGATCACGAGAGGAAAATATGATACAGGATATTTTTAACGAATTTGCAAAATTTTCGCAGGTGCGATCCATAGCGGTGGGCGGTTCCCGTGCCGTCAAAAGGAATGATGCGTTTTCCGACTATGATGTCTATGTTTACACCACAGAGCCGATTCCCACGCAGGAACGACAGAATGTGCTGGAAACATACTGCAACAGTATGGCGCTTGACAATTATTACAGAGAGCATGAAGATGTCTGTATTATGGAGGACGGCACCGAGCTTAATATTGTGTACCGGGAGCTCGACGCATTTCTCAAGAGCGTTGCCAGGGTGGTGGAGCGTCATGAACCCCTTGACGGGTGCACCACCGGCATGTGGTACAGTCTTTTGAAGGGCCGCATTGCCTATGATAAGGGCGGCCTTTTAGTGGCGGCGAAGGAGAAATATTCGATTCCTTATCCGCAGCCGCTTCGACATAATATTATCAGCTATCATATGAATCTGATCAAGTACGGCATGCCTTCCTTAACGGCGCAGATGGAGAAGGCCATGAAACGCAAGGACATGGTAAATATCAACCAATGTGCGCATCGGTTTCTCGCATCTTATTTTGATATTATTTTTGCGCTGAATGAAAAGCAGCATCCGGGGGAGAAGCGGCTGATACAGACCTGTCAGGAAGAATGCAAAATTCTGCCTGTTAATTTTGAACTGAATATCCGGCTGCTGTTAAACACCATGTTCAAAGACCCGGCGGCGTCTGCGGTTGTGGATCTTATGGTGACAGAGCTTGAGAAAGTGATAGGGTTGACGCTTGCGTAGAGGACGATTTTATTGTATATTAGCGTGAGAAGAGTTTGAGAAGAACTTTTTTAATGGAAAAGAGGAAAAGAGAGCGATGAAAATCATAGAAGGAGGCATCACCGCGGCGGCAGGATTTGAGGCGGCCGGTGTGGAGGCGGACATAAAGTATAAAAACAGGAAGGACATGTCTTTAATTTACAGTCGGGTGCCCTGCCGCGCAGCCGGAGTGTTTACCGGTAATGTGGTGAAAGCGGCGCCCGTTTTGTGGGACAGGGAAATCGTTGCCCACTCCCCCGGTGCGCAGGCTGTCGTTATTAACGCCGGCATTGCAAACGCCTGCACGGGGAAACAGGGCTACGAGTGCTGTAGACAGACGGCAGAGAAAGCGGCGAAGGAGCTGGGCATTTCGGAAGACGCCGTGCTGGTGGCGTCCACCGGCGTGATCGGCTGGCAGCTTCCTTTGGAAAAGATTGCGGCCGGTGTGGAAATGCTGGTGAGGGAAAAGGCTGACACGCTGGAAGCCGGACAGGCTGCGGTGGAGGCCATGATGACTACGGATACAGTACCGAAGCAGGCTGCGGTGCAGATTGAGATTGGGGGAAAGACCGTGACCGTTGGCGGTATGTGCAAGGGCTCCGGCATGATCCATCCGAATATGTGCACCATGCTCGGGTTTATCACGACTGATCTTGCAATTTCCAAAGAGCTTTTGCAGGAGGCGCTGCGGGAGGACGTGGCGGATACCTTCAATATGATTTCCGTGGACGGCGACACCTCCACCAACGATACGCTGGTGGTGCTGGCAAACGGTCTTGCGGGCAATCCCGAAATCACAGAGAAAAATGCCGATTATGACAGGTTCAGGGAAGCACTTCATTATATTGACGAGACCCTTGCCAAAAAGATGGCCGGGGACGGAGAAGGCGCGACCGCACTGTTTGAGACCAGAGTGATTCATGCCGCTACGAAACAGGAGGCGCGGCAGTTGAGTAAATCCGTAGTCTGTTCCAGTCTGACCAAGGCCATGATTTACGGGCATGACGCCAATGTGGGGCGGATAATGTGCGCGCTGGGCTACTCGGGTGTGGATTTTGATCCGGAACAGGTGGATATTTTCTGTGAGAGCAGCGAAGACCGAATGCAGATCTGTAAGGACGGTATGCTGACAGACTACAGTGAAGAGGAAGCGACGAAGATTTTGTCCGCGCCGGAGGTGCGCGTGATCGTGGATATGCACAGGGGAGAGGCGCAGGCCGCTGCCTGGGGGTGCGACCTGACCTACGATTATGTGAAAATTAACGCGGATTATCGAAGTTAGGTTTACATAATTCAAATCCTGGCGAATGGCAAAAGGTTTACATAAAATAATAGAAAGAAGACATAAAAATGGAACAGCAGGAAATGAACAAAATTATGGGCAAGGCCGAGGTATTGATTGAAGCCCTCCCCTATATTCAGAAATTTAACCGAAAGATCATTGTGGTCAAATACGGCGGCAGCGCCATGAGCAACGAGGAGCTGCAGCGCAATGTGATCAAGGACGTGACGCTTCTTAAACTGGTGGGATTTAAGCCCATCATTGTACACGGCGGCGGCAAGGAAATCAGCCGCTGGGTGGGCAAGGTCGGCAAGGAGGCCAGATTTGTGAACGGCCTTAGGGTGACGGACGATGAAACCATGGAGATTGCCGAAATGGTTCTCAATAAGGTAAATAAAAACCTTGTGCGGATGGTGGAGGAGCTGGGCGTCAAAGCGGTGGGGATCAGCGGCAAGGACGCAGGGCTTTTACAGTGCCAGAAGAGATATTCGGACGGCGAGGACATCGGCTACGTGGGAGAAATCTGTAACGTGGATCCGAAGGTGCTCTACGATCTGCTGGAAAAGGACTTTCTGCCCATCGTAGCGCCGGTTGGTCTGGACGATCAGTTTTTGACCTATAATATTAATGCGGACGACGCGGCCTGCGCCATTGCCAAGGCGGTAGGGGCGGACAAGCTGGTATTTCTGACGGACATCGAAGGGCTGTACAGGGATATTAACGATAAATCCAGTTTTATTTCCAGACTGACGGCGGCCCAGGCTGAGGAGCTGATTGCAAGCGGCTGTATCGGGGGAGGCATGCTGCCCAAGCTTGGCAACTGCACGGATGCGATCAGGGAAGGCGTCAACAGGGTTCATATTCTGGACGGTCGGATTGCTCACTGCCTGTTGCTGGAGATATTTACCGATCACGGCGTGGGGACGGCAATTATTGCGGATCAGGACAAAGAAATGATTTCCGGTTAAAGCCGGTTTCGAAATGGAGGAAATGATGAGCGCAGAAATGCAGAGTTATATCGACGAGGCGGAAAAGGCGCTGCTTCACACATACAACAGATATCAGGTTGTGTTTGACAGGGGAGAGGACGTGTACCTCTACGACCTGGATGGGAAGAAATATCTGGACTTTGTGGCAGGTATCGCCGTGTTTGCTCTTGGGTATCGCAATGAAGCCTATAACGGCGCGCTGAAAAGCCAGATAGACAAAATTATTCATACTTCGAATTATTATTATAATGTGCCGGCCATTGAAGCGGCGAAAAAAATAAAGAAAATTACCGGCATGGACCGGGTCTTTTTTACCAACAGCGGCGCGGAGGCTATAGAGGGCGCGATCAAGACGGCGCGGAAGTATGCCTATTTAAAGGACGGGCGTACGGATCATGAGATCATCGCCATGAACCATTCTTTCCACGGGCGTACCATGGGAGCTCTTTCGGTTACGGGAAATCCCCATTACAGGGAAGCCTTTGAGCCCATGATCGGTAATATCAGGTTTGCCGATCTGAATGACTTTGACAGTGTGATGGCGCAGGTGACGGATAAGACCTGTGCGATTCTGTTTGAGACCGTGCAGGGTGAGGGCGGTATCTATCCGGCGTCGGAAGACTTTATGAAAAAGATCAGAGCCCTTTGCGACGAGAGGGACATTTTGATGATACTGGACGAGATTCAGTGCGGTATGGGCCGGACGGGGCATATGTTTGCCTGGCAGCGGTATGGGATCAGGCCGGATGTAATGACCACGGCCAAGGCCCTTGGCTGTGGTGTGCCGGTGGGCGCATTTGTCATGACTGAGAAGGTGGGCGGCGCCTCTTTGGCGGCGGGAGACCACGGCACGACCTACGGCGGAAATCCGCTTGCCTGCGCGGCAGTCTGCAAGGTAATCGACCTGTTTGACGAGCAGGGCGTGCTTGCGAATGTTAATAAGGTGGGCGCTTATCTGGAAAAGCGTCTTGACGGGATCGTGGAAGAATTTGCCTGCGTGCAGACGAGACGCGGCGCGGGACTTTTGCAGGGTCTTGTGTTTGACAGGCAGGTGGGAGATATTATCACACGGGCTATGAACAAAGGACTGGTGCTGATTAACGCGGGTACGAATATCATTCGGTTTGTACCGCCTCTTATCATAAAAGAGAAGCATGTGGACGACATGATTGAAATTCTGCGCGAATGTATTGCGCAGACAGAAGGAGAGCGGCAGTGACTCTGAAAAAAAGGTTGATTATGATCCTTGTGATCGCGCTGGTGGGCGGATGCCTTTACGGCGCGGGAAAACTCGGGCTGTCAGTGCGGCCTGAAGAGACGGAAGCGGAGGCGCAGGAAGCGCTTTTTGGCCATCGGGAGACGTTGTATCTTTGGTATGCGGACGATACGATTACGGACTATCTGAACAGCGTGGCCGTTTCCTATAACGAATATCAGGACAGGGTGCGGGTCGTGCCGGTTTACACACAGGGACTGGAGTATCTGGAGACGATCAATCAGGCTTCCCTGCAAACGCAGGAAGTGCCTGATTTGTATATTATCAGCAATGATTCTCTGGAAAAGGCGTATCTGGCGGGGCTTGCCTGTGAGGTAACGCTGCCGGAAGGGGTTCTTCCCATGACGGACATTCTGCCGGAAACGGCGGTTCGGGCGGTGACTTATCACGATAAACAGATCGGTTATCCATTCTATTACGAGACAAGCTGTCTTCTCTACAACAGAACCTATCTGGAAGATTGGGCGCGGGCGCAGATGGAAGCCGAGCGGGATCAGGCGCTGGCGGAGGATGCGCAGGAACAGGCGGACAGCGGTGACGTGGAAGAAGAAATTCAGGAATCCCAGAAACAGGAGGAAATACCCGCAGGAGAGGTGGAAGAAAGGGTAACACAAACCGTACCCCAGACCATAGACGAGATTCTTTCCTTTGCCGACGTATATGACGCGCCGGAGCAGGTGGAAGCTATCTTCAAGTGGGATGTGTCGGATATCTTTTATAATTATTTTGTTGTGGGAAATTATATGGATGTGGGCGGTAAAAACGGCGATAATGCGGACTCCATTCATATTTACAATGAAAATGCGATTCGCGCCCTCAGAGTGTATCAGAACCTGAACCAGTTTTTCTCGATTGACACGAAGGAGATCAGCTATGAGGGTGTGTTACAGGATTTTCTGGACGGAAAAATTGTTTACACCGTGGCGACTTCGGACGCTTTATCAAAACTGGAGAAGGCCCGCGAGGATGGCCAGTTTGCTTACGAGTACGGCGTGGCCAGAGTGCCCGATGTGAGCGGTGAGCTAAGGTCGGCTTCCCTTTCCGTGACCCAGTGCGTGGCGGTCAACGGTTATTCTGCAAAAAAGGAGATGGCAAACGACTTCGCGGTGTATCTGACCCAGTATAATACGGGAGATCTCTACGCAAGAACCGGGAAGCTTTCCGTGCATGACAGCGGAAATACCTATGATGACCCGAATGCGGCGGCCTTTCTGGAAGAGTACGCCCGCTCGGTTCCCATGCCGAAAATGATAGAGACAAGCAATTTCTGGGTGGGACTGGAAATCGCTTTTGCCAAGGTCTGGGAGGGAGAAGACGCCAACGATGAGTTAAAGGCGCTGTCAGAACAGATCATGGGACAGGTGCTGGGCGAGGCCTATACGGAAGAATATATCGACGTGCCCATACCGGTGGAAGAAGACGAAGAAAATTTGGAGGAAGAAGGCGGGGAAGAAGAATAATTACCGATTTCTGCGGACAAGATAAGACAAGATGGCGCTGGCTGTCTTGTCTTTTTTTACGATAAGGCGGCCAGCAAAGCGTGACAGCGTTTGTTCGTACACAGGAGACGGGACTTGAAAAGAAGATGGAGGTAGCTATGTCAGGATTTTGGATTGCAATTTTGTCCGGCGCGCTTATGAGCGTGCAGGGCGTTTTTAACACGCAGGTCACAAAGCAGTCGGGGGTCTGGGTGGCCAATGCTTTTGTCCAGTTTACGGCGCTTTTGGTCTGTCTGGCCGTCTGGGTTGCCACAGACCGGGCTTCCTTTGCCCAGCTTCTCAAGGTGGAGCCGAAATACATGCTGCTTGGCGGTGCCATCGGCACGTTTATCACTTATACGGTTATTAAAAGCATGGAACAGTTGGGGCCGGCAAAGTCGGTGATGTTTATTGTGATCTCTCAGCTGATTGTCGCCTATCTCATTGAGCTTTTGGGAGCCTTCGGCGCGGAAAAGCAGCCCCTTGAGTTAAAGAAGCTGTTAGGCATGGGCATTATGATTGCGGGAATCGTCATTTTTAAGTGGACATAGGGTGAAATTTATCTTACAATGAAAATACGGCGCATAGCGGGAACCTCCCATGGAGTCAGCGGGACTCGGAAGGGAGACTATGCAGGACAAAAAAGATAAAAATAAAAAACTACATGCAGAAAAGCTGCGGTATGCGGCACTGCTGCTTACTGTTTTGGTTGTGACAGCGGGCTGTACGAAGAAAGAGGAGCTTCTGTTTGTGACTGGAGAAACCGGGGAAACGGTGTTGTCGGCGCAGCCGGGAACGGATTCGGGGACAGCGCCGCCCGTGCAGCCAGGGACAGACCCTGAGACAGCGCCATCCGCGCAGCCGGGAACGGATTCGGAGACAGCGCCGCCTGCACAGCCGGGGATAGTTTCGGATACGGCGCAGACAGAGCGCGGCGGGATTCTGGTTCATGTCTGCGGTGCAGTGCTGCACGCGGGCGTTTACGAATTGAAGGCGGGAAGCCGCGTCTATGAGGCGGTGGAGGCAGCGGGCGGTTTTGCCGCTGACGCGGATCAAAATTATGTAAACCAAGCGCAGACTTTGAAGGATGGCGTAAAACTTGTAATCCCAACCATGGAAGAGGCGGCGCAGGCCCGCGAAAGAGAGCCCCTGATCGAAGCGGCACAGGGGGAAGACGGGGAGCAGGACGGCAGAATCAATATCAATACGGCGCCGGCGGCGCAGCTTTGCGATATTCCGGGCGTCGGGGCCACGCGGGCTGCGGCGATCATAGCTTACAGGGAATCCCACGGCGGGTTTCATAAGCCGGAAGACATTATGAAAGTGGACGGCATCAAGGAAGGTATGTATGAAAAGATAAAAGACAGCATCAGTGTGAACTAGAAAGGACAGGAAGCATGGCACAGAGAGTTTTGGTAGTGGATGATGAAAAATTGATCGTGAAAGGGATCAGATTCAGTCTGGAACAGGACGGTATGAAAGTGGACTGTGCCTATGACGGGGAAGAGGCCCTGAAACTGGCGGAGGAAAATGCTTACGATATGATCCTCCTTGACGTGATGCTTCCTAAAATGACAGGATTTGAAGTATGCCAGCAGATACGAGGCTTTTCCAATGTGCCCATTGTTATGTTAACCGCAAAGGGCGACGACATGGACAAGATTTTAGGTCTGGATTACGGCGCCGACGATTATATCACAAAGCCCTTTAATATTCTGGAGGTAAAGGCCAGAATCAAGGCCATTATGCGAAGAACAAACCGTCAGGGCAAAGAGCGGGAAGAAACGGCCAGAGTGGTGGAACGGGGCGATATGCGGCTTGACTGCGAAGGCAGGAGAGTGTATATCAGAGACCGGGAAATTAACCTGACGGTCAAGGAATATGAAGTGCTTGAGCTTCTGATGAAGAATGCGGGAAAGGTTTACGGCAGGGAGGCGCTTCTTAAGATGGTGTGGGGAAACGACTATCCGGGCGATGTACGAACCGTGGACGTACATATTAGAAGACTGCGCGAAAAAATTGAAGAGGTTCCGGGCGAACCCATGTATGTGAGGACAAAGTGGGGTGTTGGATATTACTTTGCCTAAAATAAAATTAAATAAAATTCCATTTCTGAGAAGCCTGAAGGGGCGGATTTTTCTGATTCTGCTCGTGGTCGGGCTGATTCCCTGTCTTATCATGCGCTATGCGATTCTGCAAAATTATGAACGGCGTGCGGTCAATATCAGAACCTCCGATATTTCCACGCAGGTCAGGATTCTGGCAAATCATCTGATTACCTATCATTATTTGGGAGACACCTCTTCGGAGGTGATCAACGCGGAGCTGGATCAGCTTTCAAATCTGTACGACGGCCGTGTGCTCATTATCAACGCGGATCTTCGGATTGTAAAAGACACTTACGGTATCAGCGAGGGGAAAACAATCATTTCGGAAGAGGTGATTCGTTGTCTTGGCGGGGAAAGCGCCAATAAGTATGACAGGGAAAACGGTTACATGGAAATGACCATTCCCATTACGGAAACCGTGGAGCTGGAAGGGCCTGTTGGCGCCGGAGAAAAGGTGGATCTGGTGCGGGGCGTTATGCTGGTGAGTGCCTCTAACGACAGCATTATTGCTACCATGGACAGCTTAAACAGGCAGGCCATGGTGGTGGAATCCATCGTGGGCGTACTGATTTTTGTGACGACGCTTCTGGTATCCAAATTTCTTTTTGCACCCTTTAAAAAAATCATAGAAGCGTTAGATCAGGTGCAGGAGGGATACACCAGCGACCCGATTTCGGTGACGGACTGCCTGGAGACGGAGCATATCGGAGACGCCTTTAACAGAGTGCTGGGGCGGATGAAGATGCTGGACGATTCCAGACAGGAGTTTGTATCGAATGTGTCCCATGAGCTGCGTACACCGATTACCTCCATGAAAGTCCTGGCGGATTCGCTGATTACCCAGAAGGATGTGCCGATTCAGGTATATCAGGAATTTATGACAGATATTGCGGCCGAGATCGAGAGGGAGGATAAGATCATCAACGATCTGCTTTCGCTGGTTAAGATGGACAGGACGTCCGCAGACCTGAACATTTCAGAGGTGGATATTAATGCGCTTGTGGAGCTGATTATGAGAAGACTTCGTCCCATTGCGAACCGCAGGGACGTACAGCTTGTCTATGAGAGCCTGCGCCCTGTGACAGCGTCGGTGGACGAGGTTAAGCTGACGCTGGCGCTTTCGAATCTGGTGGAGAATGCAATCAAATACAATAAGGAGCATGGTTTTGTGAAAGTGTCGTTAGATGCCGACCACCAGTTCTTCACTGTGAAGGTGGAAGATTCGGGCGTGGGCATTCCGGCGGATGCGCTGGAGCATATTTATGAGCGGTTTTACCGGGTGGACAAATCCCGCTCCAGAGAGATCGGCGGAACGGGGCTTGGACTTGCCATTACCAGAAGCGCCATTCTAATGCATCGGGGCACTGTGAAGGTGACAAGCGTTGAAGGCGAGGGCACGGATTTCACGGTAAAGATTCCGTTAAAATATATTGCGGTTTAGGGAGACAGGTATGAAAAAGGCAAGACTTGGATTTTCCTGTATGATCTTAATAATGGGGCTGTGTCTGTGTACTGCCTGCGCAGGCCGGAACACGGAGCAGCAGGGTACTGCCTGGCAGATATATTATGTAAACAATGACGAGACAAAGATCGTAGGACGGGAATATGTGAGCCAGACCACGGATACAGAGCTTTTGTTTGAGGAAATGCTGGATGAGCTCGCGCGGATACCTGAAAAGATGGAGTATGAAACGCCTCTGGCGTCTGAGATTTCCGTAAGGCAGCATACGATGGATAACGGCCTGCTCACGCTGGATTTTGATGAGAGCTATAAAAAACTGCGGGGGGTAAGGGAAATCCTTATACGGGCGTCGATTGTAAGAACCATGACCCAGCTGCCGGGGGTGGAGCGCGTGGCCTTTACGGTGAAGGGAGAACAGCTCACGGACGGAACCGGAGCGGCGGTAGGCATCATGACGGCGGACAGTTTTATCGAGAATGCGGGCAATGAGATTAACGCCTACGAAAAGGTGAATCTGCGTCTTTATTTTGCCAACGAGACGGGAGACCGGCTGGTGGAGGAAAACCGCCGTAACGTTGTATACAACAGCAATATTTCTCTGGAAAAACTTGTGGTGGAGAAGCTGGTGGAAGGGCCTGCCGCAGAGGGCGCTTATCCCACGATCAATCCCATGACAAAAATAATCAGCGTTACCGTACAGGATGGAACATGTTATGTAAACTTGAATAACGATTTTTTAAGCCAGCCCTACAATGTAGCTTCCGATGTGACGATCTATTCCATCACCAATTCGCTGGTGGAGCTGCCGAATGTGAACCGGGTGCAGATATCCATTAACGGAGAGACAAATCTTTCCTATCGGGAGAATATGAGCTTGAATACAGTGTATGAGAGAAATCTGGATATTCTGGTTTCGGGAGGAAGCGGGCAGTAAGGACTGGAAAGGCAGATTAATTGATAACGGGGAGGTGGCATTATGCGGATCAGAAGGCCTCTGTGTATGGCAGGGGCGGTTTATGTGGCGGCGCTCATCGCCGCAATGCTCTGTAAGGTCCGAGGCGCGCCTGTCTTTGAGACATTGGACAGGGAGCGGGTAACGGTGGCCGGATTTGTGGATGGGAAAGAATACCGGCTGTCGCAGGGCAGAGAAATAACAGTGATAACGCTGGCGGATGCGGCGGTTCTGAAGGAAAGTCAAATTACGGTTCTGAAACAATTCTTATCAGATTCTGAAAAGATTTCACAGTATAGACTGCATGGTTTATGGAACAGAAATAAAGAAAAATGGAAGAAGGAGGATGCCGGGGGAATAGAAGGCGTGCTGTGCTATATGGAAGATAAAGAGCTTCCGCCCATGGGGAGCTTTGTCTTGATGGAAGGGAGGTTTTATGCCTTTACCCATGCGACAAATCCGGGGCAGTTTGACGGGGCCGACTATTATCGGATTATGAGGCAGCAGGGCAGGCTGATGCAGGCACAGTGTCTTGCCGTGAGCGGGAGCCTTTCTGCCTTTCGGGAAAAACTATATGAGCTGCGTACCTGGCTTTCGCTTTTGATTCACGCTTCTTATCCCCAGGAGGAGGCGTCCGTTATGGGAGCCATGCTTCTGGGGGAGAAAGGGAGCCTGGACACAGAAATGAAAAGTCTCTATCAGCAAAACGGGATTATACATATTCTGGCGATCAGCGGCCTTCATCTTTCCATTCTGGGCATGGGTTTTTACAGGATGCTGAAACGTCTGCGGGTGCCTACATTAGTTGACATAATATTATCAATTGCTTTGATGTACTGTTACGGCGTTATGACGGGTATGGGTGTTTCCGTTATAAGGGCCCTGATTATGTTTGGCCTGAAACTTGGCGCGCCCCTTTTGGGCAGGACCTACGACATGCTCACCGCCATGATGACGGCGGCCTTACTGATTCTGGTGCAGCAGCCCCTGTACCTGACCCACAGCGGCTTCCTCTTTTCCTTTGGCGCAATCTGCGGTATTGGTCTTTTGCCTGTAGTTTCGGAGCATCTGCCTTCCGAAAACAGAGTTCTGAAAGCATTGTTCACGGGAATGTGGGTGTCGCTTTCCACGCTTCCTGTATATCTGTCCTTTTACTATGAATTTCCGCCTTACAGTATATTTCTTAATCTGCTTGTGATTCCCTGTATGGGAGCAGTTCTGGTAAGCGGCGTGGCCGCGATGGCGGCGGCAGCCTTTTTACTGCCGCTGGGGCGTTTTATTGCTCTGCCGGGAATCTGGATTCTGGCGTTTTATGAAAGCTGTTGTAATTTTTGTATGAAGCTGCCCGCAAGACAGTGGATCGCAGGACGCCCGGAAAACTGGCAGATGACGGTTTTTCTGGGGATTCTGGCGACAACGGTGTTTTTTGCAAGGAAGATGAAAAGGCGGCAGTTTTTTGTGGCGGTGATTCTGGCCGTGGGAATTTTGACAGTGCGGTTTCCGAAGGAACTCACCATTACCTTTCTGGATGTGGGACAGGGGGACTGTATCTGTCTGGAGGAGGGAAAGCGCAGTTTTTTGATTGACGGGGGAAGTTCGGATACAAAGGACGTGGATGTTTACCGCATTGTGCCCTTTTTGAAATACAGGGGAATCTCCCGGCTGGATGCGGTGTTTGTGACGCACCCGGACAGCGATCATGAAAACGGCATTCGGGGAATGCTTGAAAACTATGACAAAAACGGTATCCGTATTGGCATGCTGATTATGCCGGATGTGGGAGAGGAGAGTAAAAATGAGAAGTATTTTTCGCTGGTTGCGCTGGCGCAAAAAAGAGGCGTACCCGTAAAGCTCATTCATGCGGGAGAGCGTCTGGAAAGCGGCGCGCTTTCTCTGGAATGCCTGCATCCGCAGAGCGGTTATTCCAATGCGGACACCAACGAATATTCCACGGTGCTCAGGCTGCGTTATGGACAGTTTTCGGCGCTCTTTACGGGGGATCTGGAAGGAGAGGGCGAGGAGCTTGTGACGAAACGGATGGGGACTGCGCAGGAACGGATCACGCTTCTGAAAGTGGCCCACCATGGTTCGGGAAATTCCACGTCGGAGGAATTTTTATCCGCCATAAAACCGGGAATCGCCGTTATTTGTGCCGGGCGGGATAATTCCTACGGGCATCCCCACGAGGAGACGCTGAATCGCCTTGCGGGGCAGGGGTGCAGGATTTTACAGACGCCGGAGAGCGGCGCGGTAACTGTAAGCGTGAAGGGGGACAGAATACGTGCGGAAACCTTTTTGCCATGATGCGGGTATTGTGTTTTTGCACACCGTCGTTATCTGTGTTAATATATGGTATAGAAGGCGCAGATCGGACGCCTGCACCGCGGGAATTTAGATGTAAATCTGATGTGGTATGGCACATTGAACGGGAAAAAGCATGAAAAAACTTGGCGAAGAAATGAGAACGGGACAATTAAAACAGGTGTATCTTCTCTGCGGGGAGGAAGCCTATCTGCGCAGGCAGTACAGGGATCGGGTAAAAAAGGCCCTTATGGGGGACGGAGACTTGATGAACCTGAACTGCTTCGAGGGGAAGGGAATTAATCCGGGCGAAGTCATTGATCTGGCGCAGACCATGCCGTTTCTGGCACAGCGGCGCGTGCTTGTCATAGAGAACAGCGGATTTTTCAGGCGGGGCGGCGAAGCTCTTGCTGAATATCTGGCGGATCCTGCGCAGACCGCTTTTTTTGTGTTCGTGGAGAGTGAGATTGACAGGCGGAGCAGACTCTATAAGGCGGTTACGGCCAAAGGGCGCGTGATTGAATGCAAAACGCCGGACGAAGCGGTGCTAAAGAGATGGGTGGTAGAGCTTCTCACGAAGGAAGGGCTGCGGATTACCCAGCGGGATCTGGATTTTTTTCTGGAAAAGACGGGAACGGATATGGAAAATATCCGGGGGGAAGTGGAAAAGCTTTCCTGCTACTGTATGGGACGGGACGTGGTTACGGCGCAGGATATCGGAGAGATTTGCGCAAGACAGACAGGCAGCCGTATCTTTGATATGGTGGACGCCGTCGCGGACAAGAAGCAGCGGCGCGCCATGGAGTTATATTATGATCTGCTCACGTTAAAGGAGCCTCCCATGCGGATTCTCTTTCTTGTGGCCAGACAGTTCAATCTTCTTTTACAGGTGAAGGAACTGAAAAATAAAGGATATGATGCGCGGGGGATCGGGCCCAAAGTGGGACTGGCGGATTTTATAGTAAGAAAATATGTGGCCCAGGCACAGAAATTTAAGGAGTCGGAGTTAAAGCAGGCGGTGAGGGACTGTGTGGAGACGGAAGAGTCTGTGAAGACCGGGAAAATGAACGATGTTTTAAGCGTGGAGCTTTTGATCGTGAAGCACAGCAGCTAGTGTGATCTAAAAGGACAGACCGTTTTGTGCAGGATTGCGGTTTGAAGAGTTTGCAGGATTGCGGTTTGAAGAGTTTGCAGGTTTGTGGGTTGAAAAGTTCTGGTTGCGTGAAATGGTGTCTTTACGGTACAATAGAACAATAAGGAATGATGGAATATCATTTACTACAAATGATGTGGAGGTATCATGTGAGTATGCATATTGTTTGTCTGGATCTCGAGGGAGTGCTGGTGCCGGAAATCTGGATTGCCTTTGCGAAGGAGACCGGTATTTCCCAGCTTACAAGGACTACCAGAGACGAGCCGGATTATGATAAACTGATGAACTGGCGGATTGGAATTTTAAAAGAGCATGGTTTGGGACTGAAACAAATTCAGGAAACGATTGGAAAGATTGATCCACTGCCGGGAGCGAAGGCATTTCTGGACGAGCTGCGGCGCATGACGCAGGTCATTATCATCAGTGACACCTTTACCCAGTTTGCGGGCCCACTGATGGAGAAGCTGGGATGGCCGACGATTTTCTGCAATTCTCTGGAGGTTGCGCCCGACGGGGAGATTATCGGCTATAAAATGCGCGTGAAGGATTCCAAGCTCACTACGGTGAGGGCGTTACAGTCCATCGGGTATGAGACCATTGCCGCCGGGGACAGTCACAACGATCTGGGTATGATTCAGGCTGGTAAGGCAGGATTTCTGTTTCGGACTACGGAGCAGATCAGGAAGGATTATTCCCATATTCCGGCTTTTGAAACTTATGAGGAATTGCTGGAAGCTGTCAGAAAAGCGATTACGGTTTGACGGATGAGATTTGATGAATGAAAACGGAAGAAAATGATACAGAAGGAGGAGAATTTTATGAAATGTATGCGTGTGGCCTTTGAGGCTGATGTGGAGAAGTACGAGGCCGGTAAGGGAATGGAGGACGGCTTTGAGCTGTGGACGGATGTGGTCACAAGAGGATGGTTTGTCACGGATTCCCTTGTACAGATTAAAAAGGAAAACGGCGCCATTGTCTGTCCGTATATTCTGCATAAGAGAGGAAAGACCTTTATCGGTGAGGGAGATTACATTATCACGGAGTCGGACGGTTCCCGCCATGTCTGCGGCGGTGAAAAGGTATTCGACAGATATAAGCCCGTGGAAGAGTAAAGATATTATGTAAACTTAATAAAGCTGAGTTTGAAGCAGGAGCGCTGTAGGAAAGCAGAGGCCCCTGCTTTTTTGTTTTTATGGTTCGTAGTCTGTATTCCGAGTCCTGTTTATAGGACTTATAAAATGGTAAGGTGTTTTCATCAAGGGGGTGGAACATATGAACAGGGGTTTTGGCATGATTACGGCGCTTTTGGTTCTGACAATTGCTTTTTGCGTGAGCGGTACGGTGATGAGCAAGGAAAAAAGTGATTACGCACAGGAGAATGAAATGTATGCGGCGCTTGAGGATGAGTTTCTTGTCAGGGCGCGGACAGTCCTGGAGAATGAGGGATATCGCGACAGCGGGGTGACGCTCACCTGGACCAGAGAGGGAGGCGGAGAAAGAAGCTATCTTGTGGAGATACACCACAGGGGGATTGACGGGCTTGACGAAGAGGGACGGGAGAGACTGTCAGAGAATTTGCGAAATGGCGTGCTTGGCGGTAAAACGCTTATTATCAGTTATATTTAAAGTAAGATATTGACGAGACAGAACAAATGTTCTAAAATAAAATAAGAACAGACGTTCTCGCATTTCGCAAAGAGAAGAGAATGACATTTGGACATTTTGGGATTATACTAATAGAGAATAATGATGCGGAAGGAGATTCCTATGAGACATAATCCCAAACCACAGGAAATGTACAGACATTTTAAAGGTGATCTGTATCAGATACGCTGTCTGGCGAAACATAGCGAGACAGGCGAAATGCTGGTAGTGTATCAGGCGATGTACGGGACCTTTGAGATATACGCGAGGCCTTTGTCCATGTTTATGGAGGAAGTGGATCGTGTGAAATATCCGTCGGCCGTCCAGAGATATCGCTTTGAGCTTCTGGAAACTATGGAAGACGATGAGGACACCGTCGCCCGGCCGGACAGCCTCGTGAAGGAAAGGCCGGAAAAATCGGAAAAGGCGGAGGAGCCGGAAAAACCGAAAAAGCCGGAGGAGTTGGAAGAGCCGGAAGAACAATTAAATATCGATCCTCTGGTGCTGGAATTTCTTGATGCGGATTCCTACGGGCAGAGGCTTAGTATTCTCGATTCACTCCATAATCGGATTACGGACGATATGATCAATATGATGGCGGTGTCGGCGGATCTGGAGATCAAGGAGGGAGAAGTGGAGGACAGATACATGGAACTTCGAAACTGTCTCCGCACCTTTGAAAAGTATGAGTGTAACAGATTGAGATAGAAGAAGCCCCCATCGGAGAGATCGCGGATGGGGGTGCTTTATGGCTTACGAACTGAAAAATAAACTTGTGGTGGGCGTTTCGTCCAGAACCCTGTTTGATTTGACCTATGAGAACAAAATATTTGAGGAAGAGGGCGTAGAGGCCTACAGTCGTTATCAGGTGGAGCACGAGGATGAGCTGCTGCATCCAGGGCCGGGCTTTCCGCTTGTGCGCGCTCTCTTAAATCTGAACGAGCTGCCGGGCATGGAAGGGCGTGTGGAAGTTATCATTATGTCAAGGAACAGTCCGGACACATCCCTTCGGGTTTTTAAGGCCATCGAGCACTACGGCCTGCGGATCACAAGGGCGGTACTGGCCGGAGGAGCGTCCCTTGCGCCATATCTTACCGCCTTTAAGACGGACCTGTTTTTGTCAGCCTGTGAGGAGGATGTGCAGCGGGCGATTGACTCGAATATTGCGGCGGGCATTATTTGTACGGAAGGGATATCAACCTATGACTGTGAGCGCAGGATCAGGCAGATCAGGATTGCCTTTGACGGCGATGCGGTACTTTTTTCGGATGAGTCCGAACGGATCTTTCAGGAAGAAGGATTGGAGGCATTTGAGGAAAATGAGAGAAAAAACGCCAATAATCCATTACAGGCAGGACCTTTTGCAAAGTTTTTAAAGACGCTCTCCGAGTTACAGAAAAACTATACAAAGGCGGAAGCGCCGATCAGGACAGCGCTTGTCACGACCAGATGCGCGCCGGCGCATGAGCGTGTCATACGCACGCTTCGGGCGTGGGATGTGCGCATAGACGAAGTATTTTTTCTCGGAGGCATCCGAAAGAGAGACATATTGCAGGCTTTTGGAGCGCATATTTTCTTCGACGATCAGTCCGCCCACACGCTTCCTGCCTCAGAGGTAGTGCCTGCGGCCAGAGTTCCTTATAAGAACAGGGAAATTGCAGACAGGATTGAGGAGAAGGACAGTAGTTAAAGGAACGACAGGAAATGGAATACAGAGAAGTAGTTACCGCTGAATTTATAGAGCGGCCTAACCGATTTATAGCCTATGTGAATCTACACGGCGAAAGAACGAAAGTGCATGTAAAGAATACGGGCAGGTGCCGGGAGCTGCTAAAGGATCATACAAAAGTGTATCTGGAGAAGAGCGACAGCAAAACCCGCGCTACCGCCTACGATCTGGTGGCGGTTGACAAGGATGGACGTCTGGTCAATATGGACTCCAATGCGCCCAATAAGGTGGCGGGGGAATGGCTGCGGGCAGGCGGCCTGTATGGTGACGTTAGTCTGGTAAGGCCGGAGAAGACGTTCGGAAACTCCCGGTTTGACTTTTATGTGGAGAGTTTGTCTGGAAAAAGGGCATTCATCGAGGTAAAGGGTGTGACGTTGGAGCGGGAGGGAGCGGCGGCGTTTCCCGACGCTCCCTCCGAACGGGCCCTTAAGCATGTGGAGGAGCTCATCGAGGCGCGAAGGCAGGGATATGAGGCATACCTTTTATTTGTCGTTCAGATGAAGGGGATAAATTTTGTGGAACCGAATTGGGATACACAGCCCGCCTTTGGGGAAGCGCTTAAGAAGGCGAGGAGAGCGGGTGTCCGTCTTCTTGCCTACGACTGTCTTGTACGGGAGGACGGATTGGAGATGCATGCGCCCGTTCCTGTTTTTCTGGACAGTCTGGACAGAATTGCGGCGCCGCTTCTTGCCTGGTATGACAGCGGCAGACGTATTCTTCCCTGGAGGGAGGAACCGACGCCCTATCATGTCTGGCTTTCGGAGATCATGCTGCAGCAGACCAGAGTGGAGGCGGTAAAACCTTACTATGACCGCTTTTTGCAGGCGCTTCCCGATATCGAAAGCCTTGCCGCAGCGGATGAGGAAAAGCTGTTGAAGCTGTGGGAGGGGCTTGGATACTATAACAGGGCAAGAAATCTGAAAAAGGCGGCGCAGATTCTCGTATCGGAATATGGCGGGCGGATGCCGGACGACTATGAAATAATCCTGTCCCTGCCGGGAATCGGCAGTTATACGGCGGGAGCCATTTCTTCCATAGCCTTCGGGAAAGCGTATCCGGCAGTGGACGGTAACGTGCTTCGGATTCTTGCAAGGCTCAGGACGGATGAAAGGGATATTTTGCAGGCGGGCGTTAAAAAATCCGTGGAAGAGGAACTGGCCGACGTGATGCCAAAAGATCGCCCGGGGGACTTTAATCAGGCGCTCATGGAACTGGGGGCCATGGTGTGTATTCCCAACGGCGCGCCGAAATGTGACGCCTGTCCGTGGAAAGAGGTGTGCAGGGCAAGGGCGCAGGGCATTACGGGGGAATTTCCGAAAAAGGCCGGAAAAAAGCCGAGAAGCATTGAAAAGAAGACGATACTGGTAATACAGGATGCAGAGCGGGTGGCCCTTCGAAAGAGGCCGGAAAAGGGGCTGCTGGCTGGTCTGTACGAGTTCCCCTCCATGGAGGGAAACTGTGAGGAGGAACGTGTGCTTGCCTACCTGAGAGAGCTGGGACTTTTGCCGCTCAGAATCAGGGCGCTTCCTCCGGCAAAGCATGTGTTCACCCATAAGGAGTGGCATATGACCGGCTTTCTGATCAGGGTGGATGAACTTGCCGACAGAGGAGGCAGGCAGGAGGGGGAGGGCCTTATCTTTGTAGATCCGAAAGAAACCCGGACAAATTACCCGATTCCGTCCGCCTTTGCGGCTTACGCGGAACAGGTGGAAATGATAAGGAAACCGAAAAAATAAGAAAAACATAAGAAACCTGTAACAAATAACAGCTGTTTTTATGCTAAAATGGCAGGGTGAATTATCAGAAATGGCATACAAAGGACTTGCATGGTAAATTCAGGAAAGAAAGGTATGGTAGGCCTGACATGAAATTATTATCTGTAGCAATACCCTGTTATAATTCGGAAGATTATATGAGAAAGTGCATTGATTCGCTTCTGCCCGGAGGCGAAGATGTGGAGATATTGATTGTGGACGACGGATCCTCAGACAGGACGGGAGAGATTGCGGACGAGTATGCAGGGCGCTATCCATCCATCGTTAAGGCAATCCATAAGGAGAACGGAGGACACGGCTCGGCTGTAAACGCAGGGCTTGCCCGTGCGGAGGGGCTTTTCTATAAAGTGGTGGACAGCGACGACTGGGTGAAGGAGAGCGCGTACAGGAAGATACTGGATACGCTTCGGGATATCATTGCGGGAGGAGATACTCTCGACATGATGATCAGTAATTTTGTTTATGAGAAAGAGGGAGAAAAGAAGCACAAGGTGATGAAGTACCGGCATGCGCTCCCACAGGATAAGATTTTTGGATGGAATGAGGTGAAGCATTTCCATAAAGGGCAGTATATTCTCATGCATTCGGTGATTTTTCGAACCAAGCTTCTTCGGGAGTGCGGTCTGGAGCTGCCGGAGCATACCTTTTATGTGGACAATATCTTTGTCTTTGAGCCGCTTCCGTTTGTGAAGAACATGTATTATCTCGATGTGAATTTCTACCGCTACTATATAGGAAGAGAGGGGCAGTCGGTCAACGAGGAGGTTATGATCAGCCGGATAGATCAGCAGATTCGGGTCAACAAGATCATGATAGACTATTTTGTGGAGAAAAGAGCGAAGATATGCGGGAAGGGGAAACTGAAAAAGTACATGCTCAACTATCTGGAGATCATTACCGTCATATCCTCCATTATGCTGATACGTTCCGGCACGGAGGAAAATCTGGAGAAGAAAGCTGAGCTTTGGCAGTACATCAGGCAAAAGGACCTTGGCCTGTATATGCATCTGCGTTACGGCGTACTTGGCAGCTCCATGAATCTGCCCGGAAAGGGCGGACGAAAGATATCCGTGGAAGGCTACAAGATATGCAGGCGTTTCTTTAAGTTTAATTAAGTGCCTGTGCAGAGGGAGCTACAGTAAAATACAGACCCCGCCGTTTCCTGTTCGAAGCGGCGGGGCTTTTGCATACCGGCATCATGAAGCGGGTCTTACAATGTAAAAGAAACGCAGTCTGCTAAATCAGCGTGCCGGGTTTCCGCTTCCGTCTGCCGTGCAGATCGCGGTAAAAATTCAGAAGCATATCGGAATGATATACGATACCATACATCACAGCGGCCATGATGAAAGCCGTGGTCACGTCAAAGACGGAATGCTGCTTGATGAATACGGTCGATAAAATGATCGACACACATAAAATCAGAGAACCGATGCGGATACCTTTGTGCCGCTCCAGCCTTGCGCTTTTCATTACTGCGAAATGGCAGCCCAGAGAATTATAAACATGAATGCTGGGCCAGAGGTTGGTCGGCGTATCCGCCCTGTAGAGCGCGGACACCAGTCCTGTGAACAGATTTTCCCTTGGCATGACGGCGGGACGAAGATCGTGCCCGTTCGGCCAGAGCGTGCTGACGATCAGAAAGACTGTCATTCCCGTAAACAGGAAGGTGCATACCCTGAAATAATCGCTTTTATCCCGGAAGAAAAAGTAGAGGACGACTACCGCCACGTAAGCAAACCACAGCAGATAGGGAATGACAAAGACCTCGCAGAAGGGGATCAGGTCATCGGGACTGAGGTGGATCAGCCGGTAGTGGCTTGTAACGTTTTTTTCCAGCCAGGTAAACCAGTGCATATAGATGATCCCATACAGGATAAGGGGTATGGCATGTCTGTATTTGTGAAAGTTTTTAACAATTGTTTTTTCCATAATTTATTTCCTTACTGCGGCCGGTTAACTGATACGAAATCCAGCCGCTGCGCGTCTGCCGCGCCGCGAGTCCGTTACTTTCTGCTGACATGTTACATAATAGCAGATCAGGGTGAAAAGTCAAAATAAGATTTCCATAAAGTTTTCTTAATTTTCCATGAAAATGTGTCCATTATGCCAAACGCCGTATCCTTTACAGACAAAGCCCACGGTATTGTCATAAATTTTGTTTGCAATACATGGCAAAATACCTTATAATATTGTTCTGAAATTTGCTTTTATTTATGTATTATATTTATTGGTATATATAAATAGCTGGAAATTCATGAGAGTATAAGTGTGGAAACCATCAGAAAGGCAGGAACGAGGAATGTATTCATTGGATGAGGTAAGAAATGTAGATCCTGAAATCGCGCAGGCGATTGTTGACGAGCAGAACAGACAAAATTCCCATATTGAGCTGATCGCTTCCGAGAACTGGGTGAGCAGGGCGGTTATGGCGGCTATGGGCAGCCCGCTGACAAACAAGTATGCGGAAGGCTATCCGGGAAAGAGGTATTACGGCGGCTGCGAGTGCGTGGACGTGGTGGAGGATCTGGCCAGAGACCGCGCGAAGGAGCTCTTTGGCTGTGAATATGTCAATGTACAGCCCCATTCCGGCGCACAGGCAAATATGGCGGTATTTTTTGCGGTGATGGAGCCGGGAGATACCTTTATGGGCATGAATCTGGATCATGGCGGACATCTGTCCCATGGGTCGCCGGTTAATATGTCGGGCAAGTACTTTAACTGCGTGCCTTATGGCGTCAATGACGAAGGATTCCTCGATTACGATAATGTGAGAAAGATTGCACTGGAGTGCAAGCCGAAGATGATAGTTGCCGGTGCATCCGCTTATGCGAGAACCATTGATTTTAAGAAATTCAGAGAGATTGCCGATGAGGTGGGCGCGGTGCTCATGGTGGATATTGCGCATATTGCCGGCCTTGTGGCGGCAGGGCTCCATCCAAGCCCCATTCCCTATGCGCATGTGACCACGACTACTACCCACAAGACCCTGCGCGGGCCTCGCGGCGGTATGATCATGTCCAGCCAGGAAGTGGCGGACAGGTATAATTTCAACAAGGCAATTTTCCCCGGTATTCAGGGCGGCCCGCTGATGCATGTAATCGCGGCCAAGGCTGTCTGCTTTAAGGAAGCCCTGTCTGATGATTTTAAGGTTTATATGAAGAACGTGGCGGACAATGCGCAGGCCCTCTGCAAAGCGCTTCAGGCGAGGGATATCAGAGTTGTTTCCGGCGGTACGGACAATCATCTGATGTTAGTCGATCTGACAAATTATGACCTGACGGGCAAGGCAGTGGAGAAGCTTCTTGATGAGGCGCATATTACAGCCAATAAGAATACCATTCCCAACGATCCGAAATCGCCCTTTGTGACGAGCGGTATCCGGCTTGGCACGCCGGCGGCTACCTCCCGCGGTCTGAATACGGCGGATATGGAGCAGGTGGCGGAGGCGATCTCCATCGTGATTAAGGAAGGAGAAGCCGGCATCGGCAAGGCGCAGGCGATCATTAAGACACTGACAGACAAGTACCCGTTGATATAGCAGTGAGAGAAGAACTTCTGACATTCCACAGCAGAGGCTCATTGCAAAGCCGGAACAGCTGATATTGGAAGTTTTTGAGTCACATGCAGGAGAATGCCTGAAAAACGGCATACTCCGTACGGATTCATGGAGGAAAAGATGATACAGATAGCGGTATTGGGATACGGCACCGTGGGAAGCGGCGTCGTGGAAGTGATCGAGACGAACAGGGCTGACATAAACAAAAAGGCTGCGGAGGATCTGGCGGTAAAATATATTCTGGATCTGCGGGATTTTCCGGGAGACCCTTACGAGAAAAAGGTCATACACGATTATAATATTATACTGAACGACCCGGAGGTTAAGGTAATCTGCGAAACCATGGGCGGCACGAAGCCTGCCTATGAGTTTACGAAGCAGGCGCTTCTTCTGGGAAAGAGTGTGTGCACCTCAAACAAGGAGCTTGTGGCGGCTCACGGGCCGGAACTTCTCAGGATTGCAAGGGAAAAGCATTGCAATTATCTCTTTGAGGCCAGTGTGGGCGGCGGTATCCCGATTATACGTCCGCTGAATTATTCCCTGACGGCTGAGCATATTGACGGCATTACGGGAATTTTGAACGGGACGACCAACTATATTCTTACAAAGATGGATAAAGAGGGCGTGGACTTTGACGAAGTGTTGAAGGAGGCGCAGGAGAAAGGGTATGCGGAGAGAAATCCCGAAGCGGATGTGGAGGGATACGACGCCTGCCGTAAGATTGCGATTCTTTCCTCCCTTATGTCTGGGAAAAACGTAAATTATGAGGATATCTACACGGAGGGAATTACAAAAATTTCTTCTGCTGACTTTAAATATGCGAAACAGATGAACAAGTCCATAAAGCTTCTGGCCTTAAGCCGGGATACCGAGGACGGTTTTTTTGCTATGGTTGCGCCTTTTCTGATATCCAGGGAGCACCCGCTTTACAGTGTGAACGATGTATTTAACGCGGTGTATGTGCATGGAAATATGCTGGGTGATTCCATGTACTACGGCCGGGGCGCGGGAAAGCTGCCTACGGCCAGCGCGGTGGTTTCCGATGTGGTGGACTGCGCGAGACATCAGGGAAAGACCATCATGTGTTTCTGGGATGAGGAGAAGGTGGAAGTTGCGGATATTCGGTGCGCGAGACGGAAGTTCTTTGTAAGAGTTTCCGCGGACAGGAGGGAAACGGCGATGGGAGCCTTCGGCGCGCTTGCGGAAGTGAACGTAGGTCTGACGGAGGAGTTTGCGTTTATGACGCAGGAGATGTCGGAGAAGGAATTTGACGAGAAGATAGAAGAGATCGGCGGATGCCTGAACAGAATCCGTATTATGGCGTAGCGGGGGGATAGATGAAAAGATGAACAAGGTTGTTAAATTTGGCGGAAGCTCTCTTGCGAGTGCAGAGCAGTTTAAAAAAGTGGGCGAGATTATCCGGGCGGACAGGGAACGTAAATTTGTAGTGCCGTCTGCACCCGGTAAGAGATCCTCGGACGACACGAAGGTGACGGACATGCTTTATGCCTGCTATGATCTGGCGGAGCAGGGCGCCGACTTTACGAAAGAGATGCAGGCCATTCGGGACAGATATCAGGAAATTATTGACGGGCTCGGGCTGAAACTTTCTCTGGATAAGGAATTTAAGACCATTGAGAAAAACTTTAAGGAAAAGGCAGGCTCCGATTACGCTGCTTCCCGCGGGGAATATCTGAACGGCATTATCATGGCAAAGTATCTCGGCTTTTCCTTTGTGGACGCGGCTGAGGTGATCCGCTTCAAGGCGGACGGCGAGCATGATGCGGAGCGGACCAATACCCTGATGAGAGACCGGCTGTCCACCGTAGAGTCGGCGGTCATTCCCGGCTTTTACGGCGCCTATGAGGACGGCAGGGTAAAGACGTTCTCCAGAGGCGGCTCCGATATTACCGGTTCCATTGTTGCCAGAGCCATAAAGGCGAATGTATATGAGAACTGGACGGACGTTTCAGGTGTTCTGGTTGCGGATCCCCGGATTATATATAAGCCCGCAGGAGTTGAAACGATCACATACAGAGAGCTGCGGGAGCTGGCGTACATGGGCTTTTCCGTATTGCATGAAGACGCCATTTTCCCGGTAAGGAGCGAAGGCATTCCGATCAATATCCGAAATACCAACGCGCCGCAGGACAACGGCACCTGGATTGTGGAGAGCACCTGCCAGAAGTCCAAATATGTAATTACCGGTATTGCCGGTAAAAAGGGATTCTGTGCGGTTAATATTGAAAAGGAAATGATGAATTCGGAAATCGGTTTTGGCCGTAAGGTTTTGCAGGCTTTTGAGGAAAACGAGATTTCCTTTGAGCATGTGCCCTCCGGTATCGACACCATGACGGTGTTTGTGCATCAGGACGAGTTTATGCACAAGGAACAGAAGGTTGTTTCCGGCATTCACAGGCTGGCTGATCCGGATTCCATTGATATCGAAGCGGATCTGGCCCTGATTGCTGTGGTAGGGCGTGGCATGAAATCCACCCGGGGTACGGCGGGCAGAATTTTTTCCGCATTGGCCCATGCAAATGTTAATGTCAAGATGATTGATCAGGGTTCCAGCGAGCTTAATATTATCATCGGGGTGGCTAACGCCGATTTCGAGACGGCGATTAAGGCGATTTATGATATTTTTGTGATTTCCCAGATATAAATTATCGTGATATGGTCCGCGCGAAGTGTGGCGGACTGGAAAGCATATAAATAGAAAAACAGATAAATAATTATTTGTTTTTCTATTTTTTTGTGGTAAAATATAAGAGTAATTGTGAAAATAGCACGAATAATTGCAAAAAAAGGCAGTATCAGTTTGGAGGGTTTTATGGCAAATCAACCGTTAGAAGCTTTGGTGTACACAAATGAGAACTGTGTAGGCTGTAATAAGTGTATTTCCGCCTGTCCCGTATTGACGGCAAACCGTGCAGTGGAAGAAAACGGTATGAATAAAATTGTTGTGGACGGCAGCCAGTGTATCAGCTGCGGCGCCTGTTTTGATGCTTGTGCGCATGGAGCCAGAAGCTACAAGGACGACACGGAACGGTTTTTTGAGGATCTGAAGAAGGGAGAAAAGATTTCGCTTCTTCTGGCGCCTGCATTTCTGGCGAATTATCCGAAGGAATACGCTTCGGTTCTGGGAGGACTGAAAAATCTCGGTGTGAACCGCATCATCAGCATCAGCTTTGGCGCGGATATTACCACATGGGGATATGTAAAGTACATTACCGAGCATAATTTTACGGGTGGTATTTCACAGCCCTGTCCTGCGGTAGTGGGTTACATAGAAAAGTTCATTCCGGAGCTGCTTCCGAATCTGATGCCGGTTCATTCGCCTATGATGTGCGGCGCGATTTATGTGAAAAAGTATATGAAGGTGCCTGACAAGCTTGCCTTTATCAGCCCCTGCATTGCGAAGAAAAATGAGATTGACGATCCAAACTGCGGCGGTTACGTCTCCTATAATGTGACTTTTGACCATTTGATGGAATATGTGAGGGCGCATAATATTTCCGGCCCTGCGGTGACGGATGAGATCGAATACGGTCTGGGTTCCATTTATCCCATGCCGGGCGGCCTGAAAGAAAATGTATACTGGTTCTGCGGCGAGGACATTTTTATCAGGCAGATAGAAGGGGAGAGGAATACCTATAAATTCCTGTCGGATTACAAGAAGAGAGTGCAGGCAAGGAAGGATCTGCCGTTTATGGTAGACGCCTTAAACTGTGAGAAGGGATGTATTTACGGTCCGGGTGTGGAGGAACAGAAGACTAGGTCCGACGACACGCTCTACGAGCTCCAGAAGATTAAGGAAGCAAGCAAGAAGAGTGACAGAAAGCACGCTTTCAGCAGAAGCCTTACGCCCAAACAGAGACTTGCCAGACTGAACAAGCAGTTTGCGAATCTCGACATTAACGACTTTATCAGGCGTTACAACGATAAGTCTGCGATTGTGACGGCGAGAAAGCCGGGAGCGTCCGAACTGGAAGAGATTTTTGTAACCATGGACAAGCGCACGGATTCCGAGCGTTCCATCGACTGTTCCGCCTGTGGATATGAAACCTGTAAGAAGATGGCAACGGCGATCTATAACGATTGTAATAATAAATATAACTGTATCCAGTTCGTAAAGAGCGAGGTGGAAAAGGAGAGCGAGATTGCCAAGCAGATGGCTTCCGAGGTGGAAGGTAAAAATGCCGAGCTGCAGGACAAAAACGAGAAGATCGGCAATCTGATTGCCGAGGTGCAGACAGACTTCGCAAGTCTTGACACCTCTATTGTGGAAATGTCGGAGGGCAATAACAATAATGCGGAAGAGAGCACAGGTATTTCTGCGTCCATGAGCGACGTTATGCTCTTCTGCGACCAGTTAAATGAAGCGCTTGGTAAGATTCAGGATCTGCTGGTGAAGCTGGAAGAAAACAATGAAGAGATCACCAACGTGGCGGAGGAGACGAACCTTCTGGCGCTGAATGCGAGCATCGAGGCTGCAAGAGCCGGAGAGTCCGGAAGAGGATTCGCCATTATTGCCGAAAATATCAAGAAACTGGCTGACTCTTCCAAAGAAACGGCCAGCGACAGTGATGCGAATAAGGAACAGATCCAGATGGCGATTTCCAATCTCCTGAAAGATGCCGGAAGACTGATAGAGGTTATCGACGGCGTTAACCTGCGGGTGACCAATCTGGCGGCTTCGACGGAAGAGATAGCGGCTTCGGCGGATATGGTAAGTACGATTTCGGCAGATTTGAAGAAAAAACTTGATGAACTGAATAAATAAAAGAGCTTGTTAATAACCAAGCTCCTCACCAACCAGATATACCTTGATTCGGCCCGGATGCATGCTGCGTCTTGTCACTACGATTTGACAGCAGAAGCACTCCGGGCTGAAACAGTCATGGCAGACGCCGGTTGCCGCGCAGGGAAGATTGCGGCCCAGACGAATGGCATTGGCCGGGCAGGCTACATTCCTTATTCTGCCGATACCGCTTTGCACATCGGGAACGATCTTGTTCATGCTGGCTATGACGATCACGTTGGAAGGTCCCTGGATCAGGCAGGCAACCCGATTGCCGTTTCCGTCGATGTTAATAAGTTCGCCGTCCAGAGTAATCGCGTTGGAGCTCATAAAGAAGTAATCGGCGAGAACAGTTCGTGCATAGATTCGCCGTGCTTCCTCAGGTGATTTTGCGTTGCTGCGGTCCAGAAGCTCATAGGAGCCGCCGTGGATTGCATCCATCAGGCCGCATTCTTTCAGGCTTTCGCTGCCGCCCCAGCCGATGATGGAACCGGAAGGTATTGCGGCAAGGACTGCTTCGGTACAGGCAGCCGCCGTTTCAAAGTAATATCCTTCCATATTTCTTTTTTCCAGATTTTTGATAATAGTCTCTGCCTGTCTGGACAGAGCTGTTTTTTTGTCTGACATATTAATTACCTCCTGTTTCCTTCTGCGTACTGCTTTTGTGTACATTGTATCACCGCATTTGGCAATATGCAAATCTCAAAAAGAGGACAGCCCGAAATGTGCAGCCATTGCCAACGGCAATGATCTCAGGGGCTTGGGGACATGTCACCAACAAGCATGATGCAGAAATTCGTTTACGAAATTTCTGCGTATGGGCAGCTTTTACATAAAGATGCATTGCTTGCCAGTGGTATCAGGAACTCAGGATTGTATACTATAGAAACACAAAAATTATTGCTCTGCTCCCCACACTTTTTTTAGCTGGCTCAAAAATTCATTGGAAGCCCTTGAAAAAACTTGATACTTTTTCCAGACAATACACAATTCGGCTTCCATACGCGGGTATAACGGTCTGAAACAAAGCTCGCTGTCGCCGGTGGTATTGATGAGTTTATCTAATGCAATCACATAACCGAGTCCTTTCCTTACAAAATGAGAAGCATTATAAATCAGGTCATAAGTCATAACAACATTGAGCTTGCTGACGTCTTTTTTCAGCCACGAAATCATTTCACTGCTGATGGATGCCTGATGGGATAAGATCAGAGGCTTGTCCCACAAATCCTCCGCGCAGACAGATTCCTTTTCAGCCAGCGGGCTGTCTTTTCGCATCAATACGCCCCATGTGTCGGTCATAGGAAGTCTCATGTAATCGTATTTTGTCACATCAAAGGGGCCGATCAATAAACCGAAATCAATCAGCCCTTTATCTATTTTTTCTGTTACGATACCGGCATCGCCGCTGTAAATGTGGTAATGGATCAGTGGGTGTTCCTTCTGCAATGTTGCGGCTGCCTGGGCAAAAAAGGAAATCGCATCGGTTTCGCCGCCACCGATATAAATTTCTCCGTTGATATTTTCGTTAGAGCTGCTAAGTTCCGCCTTCGTTTTTTCCATAAGGTCAATCATTTCTTCTGCTCGTTTACGCAGCAGCATCCCGTCCTCGGTTAGTGTGACCTTTTTGCTTCCCCGGATGAGCAGTTTTTTTCCAACTTCTGCTTCTAAATCTTTCAGTTGTCTGGAAAGCGGCGGCTGCGTCATTTGCAGGGCTTCCGCGGCTTTCGTAATACTTTCTTCCCGTGCTACGGCGAGAAAATATTGCAATACCCGAATATCCAAATTTGCGACCTCCTTTTGGATTGATGTCTCCTATTGTATCAAAAGCTCTCATACCTTTCAAGTATGCAAGACTATTTTTTATATGCATTTGATATTCGGCTGCGACGGTTTTATAATGAGTCCAGAAGGAGATAAGAGAGATGGCAGAGGCAAACGATGTGTATGTAAGCAGTTATCAAAACTTAATCGATTGGGAAAGATGTGTTTATCAATTCCGGCTGCCATTTTCAGGATCAAGGCGGCATTATCATTGAGGACGGTTCTTTCATAGGACACAATGTAGTGCTTGCAACCATTAACCATGACCTTGATCCGGCAAATAACCGTAAAAATCATTATGCGCCGATCACCATAGAAAGCCATGTCTGGATTGGCTCAAACGCCACGATCCTGCCCGGCGTAACGATTGGGGAATGGGCTGCGGTGGCGGCAGGAGCCGTAGTGATAAAGGATGTTTTGCCTTATACTGTGGTGGGCGGTGTGCCTGCAAGGGTACTTAAAACCGTAAGAAACGATTCCATTGAGGAGGATGTACATGAAAAAAATAGTTAGCCTGGCGCTTCTTCTGTCGTTGGTATTCTCTGTGACGGCTTGTGGCCAGACCATACAGGCGGAAACGGACGCCGCCGGAAATATAGAAACATCTAAAGCGGCACCTACTGGGAGTGCTGCAACAGACACAGAGGAGGGAACGACTGTGAAAGCAGAATTTGATTTTGAGACAAAGACAGTCATGCTGAACAGCGGCTATGAGCTTCCGATCAATGGGCTTGGAACCTACAGTATTCACGGGGATGAATGTATCAATGCTGTAAAATCTGCGCTGAGCAGCGGCGTGCGTCTTATTGATACCGCTTCTGCATACGGCAATGAGGAGGAAATCGGTCAGGCAATCCGGGAGGCAATTGATGAGGGGATCATTCAGCGGGAGGACATTTTCGTTATCACAAAAATCTATCCGGGCAGTGAAATGGAAAACCCGGAGCAGTCCATTCAGGCGTGTCTGGATCGTCTGAATATCGGTTATGTGGATATGATGCTCCTGCACCACCCGGATGACAATGACGTGGAGGCATACAAGGCGATGGAGCAGTTTGTGGCAGATGGAAAGATTCGTTCCATTGGTCTGTCTAACTGGTATGTGGAGGAACTGACTGAATTTCTGCCGCAGGTGGATACGGTTCCCGCACTCGTGCAGAATGAGATTCATCCCTATTATCAGGAAAATGATGTCATCCGATTTATTCGGGATTTGGGGATTGTGGTGCAGGGCTGGTATCCGCTGGGCGGACGGGGACATACGGCAGAGCTGCTTGGCGATCCGGTGATTTCTGAAATTGCAAAGGCGCACGAGGTATCTTCCGCGCAGGTCATTTTGCGGTGGAACCTGCAAAAAGGCGTGGTAGTAATTCCCGGTTCCAGTAATCCCGACCACATCAAGGAGAACACGGAGCTGTATCATTTCTCTTTGACAGAGGAGGAAATGGAGCAGATCAATAACCTTGACCGCGGCGAAAAGCATGACTGGTATTAAAAATACATAGATGGAGGAAATAGACATGAAGGTTTTAGCGATTAACGGCAGTGCGAGAAAAGATGGAAATACAGCGCTTCTTATCAATGCCGTATTTGAGCAACTGAACAAGGAAGGCATTGAAACGGAAATGGTTCAGCTTTCCGGCAAAATAATGGAGCCTTGTAAGGCTTGCTGGGCCTGCAGCGGAAAGAAGAACTGCGTTCACAAAAAGGATCGGTTTCAGGAAATCTTTGAAAAAATGACACAGGCTGACGGAATCATTCTTGGCTCCCCGGTTTATACGGCAAATATGTCTGCGAATATGCAGGCGCTTTTGGAACGGGCATCGGTGGTGACGGATATGAACCGCAGCGAAAATCTGTTCGCACATAAAGCCGGCACGGCGGTTACGGCAGCACGCAGAGGCGGCGCACTTTCCGCACTGGATTCCATGAATCACTTTTTTATGTTGCAAAATATGTTTGTAGTCGGTTCTTCCTATTGGCCGTTGGCTTACGGGCAGATGCCGGGGGATGTTCAGTCGGATGGAGAAGGTCTGGAAACCATGAGAAATCTTGGACGGAATATGGCTTATCTTTTGAAAGCACTGGATGAAAGGCGGCGGTAACGATGAAAAAATCAATTATGGAGCAGAAAACTTTGGTGGTATATTTTTCCGCTACCGGAACAACGGAGCCGTTGGCGGAATATGCGGCGGAAATTTTAGAGGCTGACATTTATGAAATTATTCCGAAAGTCCCTTATACAGAGACGGATCTGGCTTATTATACGAATGGACGGGCGGATCAGGAGCAAAACGATCCTTCTGCACGTCCTGCAATTGCCGGTAAGGTAGAGAATATGGAGGAATACGATACGATTATTCTCGGTTATCCGATTTGGCATGGGCAGGCACCGAGAATTATCAGCACCTTTTTGGAAAGCTATGATTTTTCAGAAAAGACAATCATTCCATTCTGCACTTCCCACAGCAGTGGGATTGGCTCCAGTGCCGACAATCTGCATGAGCTGTGTCCGGACTCTGTGAACTGGATGGAAGGAAAGCGTTTTGAAGCCGGAACTATGAAAGAAACTATGGAAAACTGGCTTGAGAATGTGAGGGTAAAATAGCCAATATGAGCAAAGAAAAATTTACACCCGTAAGACGATAAATAGGCGAGGAAAGATTTTCAAAATAAAAGGCATACAAAAACATCTGCTCCTCTAACGGTTTTTTTCTTTCCCCGTTAGGGGAGCAGATAATAGTATTTAAGGATTGTGTACGGTTCAAAGAAACTTTCCCCTAAAGATATCTACTTCTTTAGTTGATAAAAGTCATAAAATGCAGCGTGTTTAGTAATAAGCTCTTCAAATGTGCCATGTTCAATTATTTTGCCGTTTGCTATAAATACAATTTCGTCATAGAGTGTAAGAATATCGCTGCTCATATTATGAGTGATAGTAAGTAGCGTTAAATCAGATATTGCCAATAGCCTGCTTTCAATATCATACGCAGTTTGCATATCAATAGCAGACGTACCCTCGTCTAAAATCAACAGTGGCTTCTTACGAATTAAGGCTCTTGCTACGGCAATTCTTTGTTTCTGTCCGCCGGAAAGGTTATCTCCATTTTCTCCAACGTGATATTTAAGTCCGTTTGGTACTTGCTCAATAAACTGTGATAAACCACTATCAGACAATACGGATTGCAATTCTTCTTTACTGAAATCTTCGTGTAGGCAAATGTTGTCAAAAATGCTCTCATCAAACATATAAACATTCTGATGAATGACCGACGATAGCGCAGTTATTTTATCAATATCCAAAACGGAAAGACTATCTGCGTCATATAGTACATCACCTTTGAAATCAGAGTAATATCCGGCAATCAGCTTAATAAATGTAGACTTTCCACACCCACTCTTACCGACAAAAGCATATTTTTTCCCTTTATCAATGGATAGTGAAATACCGTTTATGACTTCGTTTTCCTTATCATAGGAAAAATGCAAATCATCTACATAAATCATTTTTTTGAAAGAGGGTGATTTTTTTGTATTTGTGTTCTGTTCCTTGTAATCTGAAAGGTTATTTAGCTTCTGTGTAATTGGTTTTATACTCTTGATTTTGGGAATATTGCTAAAAATAATCAATAATGGATTTGCAAGGTTACTGCTTACCTGTACCATGCCTAACAAGGCTCCTGCACTGATACGACCAATGATAATGAAGTATGCAGAAAGAAAAACAACAACCACTTGAACAAGAAGCGCAAGCACCATAGAAACCGCTTCATTTGCCGCAATCGCCTTGTCAACAGAATATTTTGCTTTTATAGTGGCCTCGTTACTTATTTCAAATCGTGAGAGGACATATTTTTTCATTTGATAAGACTTGATAACCTCAAAACCGGATAACAGGTCTTTTACATGGTTTGTAAAATCGGATAGCATATCAGAATATTTATCCTGTCGTTTGGAGAGTAGTCCTCCGAATAGACTGGGTACAACAAGCATGATAGCGATTGCGATAATCACGCAGACTGTAACGATAATGTCAAAGTAAATCATTACAGCAAGGGAAGCTATAAAAATAATCGTATACTGGATAACTTGCAACAGGGGAAGTAAATAGTTATCTTCAATCATTTTTACATCATTCGTAATTGCGGATAAATAATCAGCAGTATTATTTTTAGAGTAGTCCTCAATCGTGTGCTGTTCAATTCCTATAAAGGTTTTAGAACGGACAGCTTTCATAATTTTACAGACAAATTTTTTGCTAAACAAAGATTGTAAGTACATGAATACTCCCATAAGTGCAAAGTAGGCTAAAGAAAAGAGTAGTATTTTAATAAAGCCGTCCATATCGCCCATATCTACAATATCCATAACTTGTTGCAATAAGATAGCAATAAATACATAAGATAGAGAACTGATTGCAGTAAATAATGCGGTAAGGAAAAGCAAGAATTTGTATTGTTTTAAGTATCGTATCATATAGCGGTGTCCTCCTATTTTCTGTTAAAAAGTATATCGCAGACAAGTCCTGCTGCCCCTAAACCAAACAGGCAGGTGGCGGCTGATTTATAGCCTTTTTCGGATAAATGTGCAGCCCCTATCATCAGTCCGATTTCTGCCGTAGCAGATATAGACTTAGATACAATGCGGAATGACCGCTTTTTCCATGCTTCATTTGCGACAACTTCAATTTTGTTTGCAGCATTTTCGATTTTTTGGTCTAATTTTGACATAGTATTCTCCTTTCATACATTAAGACGGTATGTATATGCTTAAAAATAATACCTTACAAATGAATGTATAGTTTGAAAATAAAACTGCCTTTTGCAAGGCAATTTTATCTATTCGCCTATGTTTAAGTGTTCAAAGTAATTCTGTGCCATACTGAAAATTTCATCATCAATAATCGGCAAGTTCATACTATCTAACAAATATTTGATAAATGCAAACTTTGAAAGCAGTTCTTTCGGGGTTGCAGGATAGACAGAGGGAATTAACCAGAAATTTGTAAGTAATGGCAAAAGTTCAGATAGTTCTTTTGCATATCCGGTTTGGATAGAGCCGTCCGCTATTCCCTCTTGAATAAGCTGCAACCAAAGAGGGGCAATCAATTTCCTGTTTGTATCAGCCAGTTCAGCCAACAAGCGGGGATTTTTCAAAAGAGGTATACTCTGTTTTCCAAGTTCAGTCCTATCAGTATCTGCGTGGTTTAACTTAATGACTTCACGCATTTTTTCTAAACCATTTAGGTTCATCTGATTTTGTACGGTAACAAATGGATTGTTGTCAAAAAAGAGTTTCCCCCCTAATGCGTCAATAATTTCCTCTTTTGATTTGAAATGATGATAAATTGCTCCTTTCGTCAATCCGCCAAGTTCATTTACAATATCTTGAATAGTTGTATTGTCGTACCCCTTTTCCATGAATAACCGCTGTGACACTTCTAATATCTTCTCAACGGTTATTTCTGGATATTTATTACGCGCCATGTATCTACCACCTTTCATTTCATTCGTTTGGTATGTATTATATTCTTTTTGCGTCTGCTTGTCAAGATACATTCAGCCGGTATTTAATTGTAAGGCAGAAAAATATCTGCAATATCGGGAATACCACAAGGCACACAAGCAGACCAATCCGAAGAAAAAGGAAGAATATGCGGAACGCTACCGCACCGAACTTGCACTGTATGACCGAGCGGAACGGTATCTGAAAGAGCATTTAGGGAGCGACACCAAGCTAAGACCGAAAGCATGGAGAGCCGAGGTTGCAGACCTAACCGCACAGAAAGACCGCCTATATCGGGAAATGCGAAGTCTGAAAGAAGAAGCTGCTGAAGCTGAAACCGTCAAGCGTTGTGTAGAACAGGCGATACCGCCGACAGAGCAGAGAAAGGAGAAGTCAAAAACGCATGATATGTCATTATAAAGTGAATCTTGGATGGAAATATATTAAAATATTTATTTTCTGACCGATAAATAATATGAGTATAAAGTGAGATAGTGGATAATTACAAAGTAAATCATTCAGTTACGCATATCTATATTTGTGGAAAGTGTGTGAAAGGGGGTAATCAGATTTATATAAAACAAGAAAGATAACACAACATATTGATATGCGAGGCTGATTAGATATTTTAACTATAGAAAGGATGAGTGAAAAATGAAAAAATACAAAAAG
>VSNG01000022.1:0-2439 GCA_009774175.1 Lachnospiraceae bacterium
CATATAACCATTGGGAGATGCAATTATACGAGAAAATAATTTCAAATAATAAATATAAACAGGGGAATTTGACATAGCATGGCGATATATATACCCCTTTTCTGCCAGATATCTAAATGCAATTGCATAATATCTTGTATCACTTCCCACATACAATCCCCGAAAAGCAGCTATTCCTCCCCAATGTAATAAAGCCACAAGCAAAAAAAGATTATCTTTTCCTCTTCTTTTAAAGACAACAGCATAAAACGCCAATAAACCAAAATTTAATATCCAAAACGACATAACACCTCTACCTTTTTCTCAATTGCATTTTGATCCTAATTTTACGCGCCGTACCAAACAGAAATATCATTCCTGTAAAAAAAAACTGTCCGCAATAGCTTGTTAATGCCAGCAACCGTTCATAGCTCTGTGCATCTTTGTCCAGCATGACTATTTTTCTATACGCTGACAATTCAATCCATACTTTATTTTTTTGACTTCTGTTACAAAACGAAATTTTAGGAAAAACAATCCTGTTTATTCGGAATGCCGCACAACAGGCTGCTTTTCTCAATTGCGGCGCCATGACTTCCATATCATTAACCAGCTTTTTCCCCACCCAGACGCAATCCAAACACTTATCATTAAATGTGCTGGTCATAATACTGCTTTGCCGGAAACGATAAGCATATAGGCGATGGTTAATTACTGCTACCTGATTAGAGCACAATATAAATAAATATGTAGTTGCCAAATCTTCATAATAACGTCCAACTGGAAACTGTATATTCTGAAAAAGCTTTTTTCTGTATAATTTCAGTTGTGCGTTCGTAACAGATAGCTTCTGATAAAGGGCAATTTTCAACATCTGTTCCGAAGAGTAAACTGTATATTGCTCTTTTTGATCTTCAATCTGATTCCAATATGAATAGATTTTCTTCTCGTCGCCATCATAAAATATGACAGCTTCCATACAAACCAGATCGCTTTCACTTTCAATCATAACTTTATACATTGACTCAACGAAATTCTTATCTATAAAATCATCACTGTCTACAAAAGCAATGTATTCTCCTTTACATACCGAAATCCCTCTATTTCTAGCCGCTGAAAGTCCTGCGTTTTTTTGATGAATTACCCTGATTCTTTTATCTTTCAAAGCATATCTATCACAAATACTGCCCGACTCATCTACAGATCCATCATCTATTAACAAAATTTCCAAATGAGCATATGTTTGCTTTTGTATACTTACAATACAGGCATCCAAATATTTTGCAACATTATAAACAGGTACAATAACACTGATTAAATCCTCCCTTTCCATAGTTCCCTCCAAATTTAAAACTGATTGATCCCATTTTACTTATAATGTTGAAATATAATAATTTTTCATCATTACGAAATATATTTTATATTCCTAATACGGCCAGTAATTTTCTATACTCCTGTTCCATCACATTAACATTATATTTTTCTAAAATATCCTGTCGTGCCTGTCGTCCATATCGTTCTGCAATTTCCTTATTTTCCAGCAAATTAGAAATAGCGTGTAAATACTCTTCTTTTGTATCGCACACATATCCATTGTAATTTGATTGTATTACATCCTTATTTCCATCTACTCTGCTCACAACACAGGGTTTACCTATATACATCACTTCCAACAGCGCAATAGATAACGATTCCCACGCAGACGGAAACAAAAATATATCTGATTCCATAATTCTGGCTGTTGCCTGCACGCGTGTAAGCCAACCTGTTGTCTCAACATTAGGGCTGTCCAGCTTTTCCTCTAATGGTCCGGCACCTATCCATACAAAATCAATATCCGGCAATTCTTTTGCAATGTTATTAAATAACTCCGGATTTTTCTGATGCACAACCTTTCCCAGCATACAAACCGTAGGCCGCCGTCTGTTCGTTTTAAGTTTTTCTGCCTGGCAAATAATTCCATCCATTTCTGACGGATCAATACCATTAGAAATACAAATGGCATTTTTTGTTACTTTCTTGCTAGCCTCAAATTCTCCCTCAATATCTGTAACTGTCAAACATCTTTTTTTATCTGAAATTTTTTCTATCCACCTATATATATTTCTTTTAAAAGAGCTGCAATTCATCATTAGAAAACTATATGCATGAGGTGAATAAAGCATTTTGTATTTATTACAATTAATTGCCCACCTTCCTAAAATACCAGCTTTCGTCGAATGTAAATGAATTAAATCGGGATGTATTTCATCAACCAGTTTTCTAATAAATTTAAATGCTGTAATATCATTAAGTAAATCAATTTCCCTTGTAAATCCCTCTACCTTTATAAAATTTATTCCAGAATCAAATTGTTCCCTGAAATTATCCGGTGTCTCTGGTCTAATTCCATATGCAATGTATATTTTATATTCCTGACTCTGCCATTTTGAAAGATTTTTTATATAATTAAGTACACCA
>VSNG01000022.1:2449-46058 GCA_009774175.1 Lachnospiraceae bacterium
TATCCTTTTCTCAACCTGCAAACTTGAATCAGTAAAAATAATCTTGTCTAGCTTCTAATCAACTAATTTTCATATATTATCATTCCAAAAAATTACATACAAATATATAACTTTAAAAAAATCATAATATCCAGTTTCTCTTATATACATAAAACCCCCGACACAAGCCACTTACATACCTTACATCGGGAGTTCACATCACACATCATTTAATTCCACAACTTATCTATCACTCATTTTCTTTTTTCCAATATTTCCCCATTTTCTCCTCTGCTTCCACTTCATCCAGAGAGAAAATATCCTGAATACTTTCTGTCACTTCCTGATAACTCTGACCGGAAGAACAACCTTTTTCAATAAACTTTCTGATCGCATTCATATGCTTTTCCGTAATAACCTCTATTTTTTCACTCTGCAACATAACAAGAGGCTTCATAATCCCACGCACTTCCCTCTTTAAATCTGGATCATTTTTCAGGAGATAACCACAGGTCATATCCAGTAATTCAATGATGTCTTTTCCTGCCGTATCTGTCAATGTTCCGTTTTCTTTCTCACGGTCTACTATCATAATACATTCCCGTATAAGGCCTGTCAAATCTTTTCTTACCGCTTCTCTTATCGTCCGCTTTACACTATTCCTTTTGTTGTTAAAATTCTTTCGAAATCGAATCGGAAGAAATGGTATCAGCATATTCAAGTGCTTCTTCTCAACCATTTCTGTTGTATAGCTTTGCACATTCAATACAGGAATTCGATACTCATGAGTTGTCCCATCCGCAAATCTGATCAGACAGGTCTCTTCCACAGACATATAATTTGCACCATTCCTTTATCTTTACTCATCTGGCATTCCATATGATAAATATCCCTATCCCCTATCTGAACCACTATATCAGCCAGGGATATCTCTCTATTTCTTTCTTGTCCACTTCATTCCATAAATAATACTGTTCAATAATTTCCGGCGTCATTTCCTCGACTATTTGATCAGGAATAGCTCCATAATACCTGACATCCTCTACGATTCTACTGCACTTTTTTCTGTTGTCGTTCTTTTTTTCTGTCAAAATTTTTTTCGACATTTTTCTCCTTTCATGCCCTCAGCTATGAAAGAAGTACAAAAAGACCAACTACAGATACGCTTTCATCACTTATGGCTTCGTTAAAATAAATAGTTGAAATTCTTTGGCGATAAGCCTGAAACTTTATCACATTCCCCACACATAGGGAAATAGAAATGTGTTATCAGAAATAAGAAGTTTTATAACACATCCATAAACATACTTATTTTAACAGAAGTCACAATATATGCAAGCGATTTTCAGCACACATTCATTCCGCTATAAGGTATATAATTTTCAAGGTTCTCTTTCCACTTCCTAGTACGCTCTCTGTCAAATACCGCAGGAATCGTCTTCACAATAATCTTAATATCCGTCCACAGACTCATATTCTCTATGTAATCCAGATCCAGCTCCACCCAGTCTTCCCACTTGATCTTGGCTCTTCCGCCAATCTGCCAGTAGCAGGTCAATCCCGGCTGCGCTATAAGCCGCTGTCTCTCATACTCATTACTCTCTTCCATTTGAAACATCAGGATCAGTCTTGGCACTACGATTTCCATAATACCTTAAATCGATCGGTTGCAGCGAAAACGCCATCTTGCCTGTCTAATGATTCTTAGACAGCATTTCTTTCCTTATCTATCACTGCATAAGCAACAGTTTCCACAGCACTTTTCGAGTGATGCCTAATGTAAAATTTATACTCAGGTACTAAAGAATGAATGTACTCAACAATCTGAATCATATCCTCATTGCTATGATAAATACAAATGGCCAACTTCGGGCGATTTCTCATTATTGTCTCCTGTGCGCCATAAAGTGCATCCATCTCTGCACCCTCAATATCCATTTTGATAAAGGTAGCATCTCTACATTCTGAAATTGCATCCACATTAATTACATCTACTTTACATTCACCCGATTCATTCAGTTGAGAATTCATCCCTTCCTCTTTAAAAGAAAGTACTGCTTCCTTTCTATACAATCCTTTCTTAATGAGCATAATATCTTTCCTTTTTCCATAAAATTTCGATATTAATGCAAAATTTCTTTTATCCGGCTCAAAAGCTATTATTCTTTTATAGTGTACATTCTCCTTTTTACAGGTATCCATAAACTGTTGGAGCGTATCCCCTGTATATGCTCCTCCGTCTACAAATACTTCTCCATCACACAATTTAATAATATCTCTACAGAAGTATTGGTCATGTTCAGAATATAATCCTCTAGGAATCGGACATCTCATTCTTCTGTAATCCATTACTTTCTCCCAAACTATTTTTGACTTCTCATCTGAAAGTATGTCCATCATACTTACAATTCGTTCCCTATTTTCCTCGTAAAAGTTCTGGCAACGCTCCATCTCATTTGTACAAATTTTCTTCTGTCTACCATTGCAGCACATAACAAAAAAATTTATTCTTCTTGTTATTCCTAGTTCCTTTAACCAGACAAGAACTCTGAAGCTCCAATAGTGACACTGCATTATATGATATATTTTCAATATTACTTTTTTAATTATTTTCATAATCAATACGCTCCCTCCCTGTCAAACACAGCAGGGATCGTCTTCACAATAATCTTAATATCTGTCCACAGACTCATATTCTCTATGTAATCCAGATCCAGCTCAACCCAGTCTTCCCACTGAATATTAGCCCTGCCGCCAATCTGCCAGTAACAGGTCAGCCCCGGCTGCACCACAAGCCGCTGCCGCTCATACTGATTGCACTCTTCCATCTGAAAAGTCAAAATCGGCCTTGGTCCGACAATGCTCATATCCCCCTTGATAATGTTGATCAACTGAGGCAGCTCATCGATAGAAAACCTCCTGATAACCTTACCCACTTTCGTAATCCGGGGATCATCCTTGATCTTGAAAGCATGGCCCGTCTGCTCGTTATCTTTCAGCATCTCCGACAGTTTTTCATCCGCATCAGTACGCATACTCCGGAATTTATAGATCCTGAAAGGCTTCATGTCCTTTCCGGCCCTCGGTTGAGAGAAAAACACAGGCCCCTTATCCTCAATCTTAATCGCGGCCGCGGTCGCCAAAAAGACCGGTGAAAGGCAGACTAATGCCGTTGCTGACAGCAGGACATCCATTCCCCTCTTAATTCTCAGGTAAACAGGATTTTTTCTCCGATACACTTCCTGCATGTGATATCTGTCAGCATTCAGTTTTCCAATCCGCGGCATTGGTTTTTCAGTGGTATTGATATTCAGCATAATATTTTCGCCCATTTTCACTCCAAACCCGTTTACCAAAACGCACTGCCGCATAAAGCGGCAGTACGATCATCATTTCTCAGATACTTAAACTGCAGGCACCTCGATAAATGCCAGCGTTCCAAGGGATGTCATATCAACCACAATGTGATCATCTCTGATCTCTGTGACAGTAAGCTCCACCCACTGCCCGTTCACCAGCTGATAAACCTTGATATTCTGTCCTGTCCTGATGCCCTGCAGATAAAAGTTTACCGTCGCCGTGTTGAAGCCGGTAACAGACGCGCTGATCTGTGCCACATTCAGGACAGTTCCGCCCAAGGCCGCCGCCTGCGCTTTCGCCAGATTTACATTTTCAGCGATGGGTTTCAGGACTGAGAATGTCTGGTTGCTGGGTACGCCGTTGATGATGACATGGCCGCCCTGTCCAAGGGGTACGACCGAACTAATTCCCGGGACTTCTGTCACGGCATTATTCATGTATTCTCCTACCGTTTTATTCTCTTCTGCCGCCGCTTTTGCCACACTGTGCGAAACGCCGGATGCTGTAACAGCAGATACTGTTGCTGCAGACGAAGGCGACGCCGTGCTGTAAGAATCCGCCGTCGGGCTTGTTGCCGCCATAACAGGCATGGATACTGCCATCACCCCTGCAAGTGTCAATGCTAACATTTTTTTCATTATAAATTCCTCCTTTTTCCCGTTGTCCGGGTATCCTTAAATAGAATCCTCTATTCAGCAACGATTCGGTCAATGGTTCCCGCTGCATCCTGTGTCAGGATTGCAAGAACTACAAACTGTCTGTCAGCGTCATCCTCCCGCTGTGTGGTCAGTGTGATCAGGAAGTGGTAAGGGGTAATGCCTTCCCAGCCCTCCCGCAGATTCATCGTCATATCTCTGATGCTGTACAAATCATTCAAAAACTGCTCGCAGCCTTCCATATAGGTAAAATCATAACTGCGGAGCAGACTTGTATTCTCTCTTTCATAGGCGGCAAATATTTCATAGGTCAGGACATTGCCGTCCAGATACAGGTATAAACGCTCATGTTCCTCAAAAAAGCCGGGGTCAGCAAAACGGTATAATCCTGCAAACGGCCCGTTTTCGTCGTCCCCTGTCTTACCATGCAGCACCGTATTGAAATCACACATGCTGGTCAGGTTGGCAAGCTCGATATAGACAGCCCCGTGTTCGTCCTCCTGTCCGTAAGCATTATGGCTCTCATAAAAATCATCTCCCTGTGTGCTCTGCAGCACCGGGCAGTCTATGTCCGTTTCCGGGATGGAAATCCATGCGAAAATGTCCGGGTTTTCTTCCCGCAGTGCAGCAAAATCTATCTGCACATCCGCAGCGCTTTCACCGGGGATTTCCTCTGCCTGTACCGGCCCGTCGGCACTCCCGTCAGAAATTTCCGCCGTCTGCCGGCCGTCGTCTGTCTCTTCCTGTACCGCCGCATTGTCATTCCTGCCGCACCCCGCAAGAAGACACGCTGTAATCAAGAAGAACACGCCATTCCATATGCACTTTCTTCCCCATCTACTGCACTTTTTCATAAAATACATCCAATATCATCTCAAACACGGCGTCTTCATCCGGATAAAATTCTTCGTACTGTTCTCCCATCACGGTCTCTCCCTGCAAAGTATAGAAATCTTCCTCATCGTATGCGTAGTCTGACAGGATCGGTGCAAGGTAGGCCGCCTCATCCAGAGAAATATCAGTCACCATCTGCGGTTTTACCGCCTGATACAAATCGATGACAACAGACCTGTTCTCATGTACCGCCTGTTTTGCCACATTGATAAAGCCATTCAAATACTGCTTCTGCCTGTCCAGCCTCATATCTGCGGAACCGAATGTACCAGTGTCCCTGTACTTCACATACCAGAATGCATTCTCACCCATCAGATGCAGGGTACGTCCTTCTACAAAATCCTCATTGAATCCGGCCAGATCTCCGGGAACGGTCACATCGACACCTCCCACCGCGTCATTGATCATGGAGACGGCGCTCATATTGACTGCCGCATATCCATGTATGGGTAACTGGTAGAAAAGGTTCTCCACCGCCTTTTTCTGGTATTCACAACTCTCCTCCATACCGTTGCCAAAACCATGCTGTATGGCAAGCTGTGCCTTTACTGTGGAGATATATTCTCCGCTGTCATCATATATGTCAACATCCGTCATGGTGTTTCTGTTGATGCCCACCACTTTGATGCTCTCGTCTTTCGGATTCAGAACCACTAAAAACAGGGCGTCAGCCTGTCCACCGTCGGTTCCTTCCTCCACCTCATCCACCTCATCCTGCTTGTCAATACCCATAACCAGAAATGTCAGGAGTTCCTTATTATATTCGTAGACAGTATCCTGGTATTTCACCCAGCCTTCCTGCCATCTGTCATTTTCTTCTTCCGTCAGGGTTCCTTCTGCCACAGCGGACTGTAATGTCGGCTGTGCGGTGACAGGTTTATTGTATAACCGGCGTTTCCCGATTGCCCTGACAGCCACGGAACCGCCAAACAGCAGCCCTAGAGTCACAAGAGCGGCGGCTGCTGCCACTACAAAGCGTTTCTGTTTACCGTTTTTTTTTCCGTTTCTGTTCGCCGGTATGTCCGCTCCGGCCGTTCAAACTGATCCGTTCTCTCCAGACGTTCCAGCCGCTCGAGCCTGTCTGGCTCTGCCGCCCTCTTCGAATCTATCGGTTTCTCACGTTTTTGCTTAGGCGCCGGAGTTTCATTGAGATCATAACCGTACTTGCCGTAATATTTGCCATAATACTTACCATAATATCTGCCGTAATACCCGTAACTGTTCTTGCCGCTGAAATCTACCTTATTTAAAACAACTCCCAGAATACGGCTTCCGGATTTATCCAGCTGCTCTTTTACTCTCTGGACAAAGCGGTAACTGATCGCGTTATTCTCCACCACCAGCACCGTGCCGTCACAGTGCTTCGCCACCACGGCGGCGTCAATCACACTGCCAAGCGGAGGCGTATCCACAATGACATAATCGAAGGCCGTCCGCATCACGTTCAGCATATCAGCAAACCTCTCGCTTCCGAGAAGTTCACTCGGATTCGGAGACACCGGTCCTGAGAAAATCATATAAAGACGCGGGATGCTCGTCTGGCACATGGCGTCCGTATATTTGTATTTTCCGATCAGGCAGTGGCTTAACCCATACTTGACCGCACCGGTCTTGTATCTGCTCACCAGCACGGATTTTCTCATATCCGCATCAATCAACAGTGCCCTGTTGCCCGCCTCCGCAAAGGATCTTGCCAGTTCCATGGCAACACTTGTCTTGCCTTCATGGGGCGTACAGCTCGTCACCGCGATAATTTTTACATCGCCGCCACAAAATTCGACGTTGCTGCGCAGTGTCTTATAAGCTTCTTTTGTATGAAAATCTGCACGTTGGTCCAAGTGCAATTTGACTTCCTGCATATTTACTTCCTCTTATTCCTCTGTTTATCATCGTTTACACTCTGTGTAATCGGTATCAGGGCAAGCGTGCTCAACCCCAGGTATTTCTCAACATCCTCTGAAGATTTGATCGAATCGTCCAGCAGATAATGTATCAGAATGACCGCACAGACCAGAAATACACCCAGAATGCCGCCAACCGCCGTCCATTTTACCACGCTTGGTCCTGCTTTGACCGTGGGCAAATTCGCTTCTTCCACCACATTGACCGCCTCAATATCCATTACATTCTGGATATGCTCCCCGGCCACTTCCCTGATACAGTTGGCAATGTTCTGTGCCTGCTGCGGATCATAGTCTGTCACGGTGATAGACACGATTCGCGTATCTGTGGGCGTATGCACGCTGACTTTCTTCAGCAGATCCTTATATTCCATTTCAGGCAGGGAAAGCTGTCCAATGACTGTCTCTAATACATATCGGCTGTTAATCAGTTCCGCATAATCCTTGGTAAGCTGTGTTCCCATCTGCACGTCGCTGTATGTAACCGTTGTGTTCTCCGACTTATTCAGTATATAGATCTTTGTGGTGGATTCAAAAGTGGGTGTAAGCACAAATTTACTGATCATAAACCCGGCCGCCGCCGCTAACAGTGCCGCCCCAAAAATAACCCAAAATCTATTTAATAAAATACTGATAATCTCGAGCAGATCTATCTCGGCAATATCGTTATCCCTATGATTTTCCATATCAGTCTTCTTCCTGATTCCTTATGTATTCGTCATGCAGCACGCACAGCGGATGGTCATAGAACAGCCGCCTCCTGCTGCTTTCTCCGTATTTTCTGCCGATGTATTGTGCGCACCGGGAAAGATGCGGAGGTCTGTGATCCGGGTCATGCGCGTCTGTCGCAACGAAATGGACCAAGTCCTGTTTCAGCATTTTTTTCGTAAGCTGTTTCGCGCCGATCCCATATTGACCCATGATGCTTCCCGCATTCACCTGCATGAGACAGCCCATTTCAGTCAGCTCAATGATTCTTCCCATCTTACAGCATACATTCTTATACCGCTCTATATGCGCGGCAATCGGATAGTATCCTCCCATGAGAAGCGAATAAATGCCGTTTCTTATATAATCATAATCGGCCGAAGGATCAAATTCAACAAGTACATATTGGGAATTGGCAAGAGTTGGCGCCATTCCCTGATCAAGCTCTTCCGCCAGGCCGCTGCGGTAATACAGCTCACTGCCCGTATACAATCTTATGCCAAGCCCTTCCTGACACAACCGCTCCTGTAACCGGCTGACTTTATCATTCATTCTGATATGGCCTTTATTACTGTGCCAGGGCTTATTATGCGGTGTAAGGATGATCTGTGAAATTCCGTCTTCATCCGCCATATGCAGCATTTTCAAGCTTGTCTCCATACTGTCCGAACCGTCGTCTACCCCCGGCAGGATATGGCAGTGAATATCAATATATGTTTCCATTTGCCTCCAATACGGGTCCTGTCAAAACATAACAGCCCTCATGGGTATAATACGAATGACCAGTGCCAAAAGTTTCAACAGGACCGCAAAAAAATAAAAGCCGGAACAAAAATGCCCGACCTCCCTGTCCTTGACCACCGTTGAAACCCCGAACCATACCCAGCCTTCCATGCCTGAGCTTTCTGCACCAGTTATTTACGAAATTTATGATACCATTCCTGACATGCTTTTGCAAGGAATTTTTCGAACCGGGAAAGCCGCGGGAAGATTCCCGCGGCTTCCGTAAGTATCCTCTTGCGGATCTGTTTCTAAAACTTAAATTTTTTCTTCTTTTTCCCGCTGCCGCCCGTCTGTTCCTCGTGAGTATCCGCGGATATGTTCTTTGCCGCGTTTAACGTATCGCCCGTCTGCCCGTCAAATTGCTTTAAAAGCTCCTTCGCCTCGTGGGAAAGCTTGTCGGGCACCTGCACCACCAGCGTCACATAATGATCGCCGCGCACATCCTTACTGCGAAGAGAAGGTACGCCTTTGCCTTTCAGGCGGATTCTTGTGTCGGTCTGCGTACCGGCCTTAACGTCATAGATCACCTTGCCGTCCACAGTATCAATCACAATCTCCCCGCCCAGCGCCGCAACGGCAAATGACATGGGAACCGTGGAATAAATATTCTCATTCTGCCTCTGGAAAATCGGATGTCTGCCGACTACCACTTCAACCAGAAGGTCTCCTCTTGGCCCGCCGTTTGTGCCGGGCTCGCCCTTGTCGCGGATGCGGACGCACTGGCCGTTATCAATACCGGCAGGTATGGAAACCTGTATTTTCTTTTTGTTGGCAATATAACCCGTACCGCGGCAGTCAGGACATTTGTCCTTGATCACCTTACCCGTACCGTGACAGTCGGGACAGGTCTGTACATTTCGCACCGTGCCGAAGAAGGACTGCTGAGTGAATACCACCTGTCCCTTACCGCCGCACTTGCTGCATGTCTCCGGGCTGGTTCCCGGCTTCGCGCCAGTACCATGACAGGAAGTGCACTCATCCTTAAGAGTAAGCTCAATTTCCTTCTCCACGCCAAAGACTGCCTCTTCAAACGTGATCCGGACGCTGGTTCTGATATTCGCGCCCTTCATGGGCCCGCTGCTTCTGCCGCCGCTTCGTCTCCCGCCGCCAAAAAGATCGCCAAATATATCGCCGAATATGTCGCCGAAGTCCGCACTGTTAAAATCGAATCCGCCAAAGCCTCCTGCACCGCCCGCTCCGTCGAAGGCAGCATGACCATACTGGTCATACTGTCTTCTCTTCTCCGGGTCGCTCAAAACGGCATAGGCCTCCGAAGCTTCCTTAAATTTCTTCTCCGCCTCAGCATCCCCGGGATTCATGTCAGGGTGATATTTCTTAGCCAGAGCTCTGTATGCTTTTTTTATGGCGGCGTCGTCAGCGCTTTTCTCAACGCCGAGCACCTCATAATAATCTCGTTTCTGTTCTGCCATGACTCAAGCCTTTCCACTCATTGTCTACACTTCCCATACCGAGTTCGCAAAGCGAATCTCGCGATTGAGCGAAGCTCAATCAGTTAAACCTCTCTATAGTCTCCATCTACCACATCGTCAGCCGCACCGCTCTGGGCTTCTGCGCCCACGTCCTGCGCACCCATATTGCCCATATCAGGGCCGCCCTGCGCCTGCTGCATGTTTTCGTACATTTTCGTGAACAGAGCCTGTGCGGAATTCGTCAGCTTCTCCTTCGCCGCTTTCAGTTCGTCAAGCTGGCTGTCGGTGAGCTCCTGATCCTTTGTCTTCTCCAGAATATCCTTCACTGCCTGCAGGTCAGCCTCTACGCCTGCCTTCTCAGAGGCGTCGATCTTATCGCCAACTTCATTCAACGCCTTCTCTGTCTGGAATACGAAGGAATCTGCGTCATTTCTGGTGTCTACCGCCTCTTTGCGCTTCTTGTCCTGCGCTTCGTACTCAGCGGCCTCCTTAACTGCCCTGTCGATCTCGTCATCAGACATATTGGAACCGGCTGTGATCGTGATATGCTGCTCCTTGCCTGTACCAAGATCCTTTGCGGATACATTTACAATGCCGTTGGCGTCGATATCGAAGGTAACCTCGATCTGCGGTACACCGCGCATTGCAGGCGGAATACCATCCAGACGGAACTGTCCGAGGGATTTGTTATCCTTCGCAAACTGTCTCTCACCCTGTAACACATTGATGTCCACCGCCGTCTGGTTGTCAGAATATGTTGAGAACACCTGGCTGTGCTTGGTAGGTATGGTTGTATTTCTCTCAATCAGTCTGGTTGCAATACCGCCTGCCGTCTCAATGGAAAGTGACAGGGGCGTCACATCCAGCAGAAGGATCTCGCCTGCACCGGCGTCGCCTGCCAGCTTACCGCCCTGAACGGATGCACCGAGCGCCACACACTCATCCGGATTCAGGGATTTGCTGGGCTCCTTACCCGTAATCTGTCTTACCTTCTCCTGCACCGCAGGTACACGGGTAGAACCGCCTACCAGAAGCACCTGGCCGATATCCGCATTGGTCAGCCCTGCATCCTTCATTGCATTCTGTACGGGTACTGCCGTTCTCTCTACCAGATCGCTTGTGAGCTCGTCAAACTTCGCTCTCGTCAGATTCATATCAAAATGCTTGGGGCCTTCCGACGTAGCCGTAATAAAGGGAAGGTTGATGTTTGTAGTAGTTGCGGAAGAAAGCTCCTTCTTCGCTTTCTCGGCCGCCTCCTTCAATCTCTGGAGCGCCATCTTGTCATTGGACAGATCAACGCCTTCTTTCGCCTTGAACTCAGAAAGCATCCAGTCGATAATCTTCTGGTCAAAGTCATCGCCGCCCAGATGGGTATCTCCGTTTGTAGCAAGCACTTCGATTACACCGTCGCCGATCTCGATGATGGACACATCAAAAGTACCGCCGCCCAGATCATACACCATGATCTTCTGCTCTTTTTCATTGTCAAGACCATACGCAAGCGCCGCCGCCGTAGGCTCGTTAATGATACGCTTAACGTCAAGGCCCGCGATCTTACCAGCGTCCTTTGTCGCCTGTCTCTGGGCGTCGTTAAAGTATGCAGGCACCGTGATAACCGCCTCCGTCACCTTCTCGCCCAGGTAATTCTCTGCGTCTGTTTTCAGTTTCTGCAAAATCATTGCGGAAATCTGCTGCGGAGAATACTTTTTGTCCTCAATGGTACGACCCTTGTCGGTACCCATGTCTCTCTTAATGGATGCAATGGTGTTTTCCGCGTTGGTAACTGCCTGACGCTTTGCAGGCTCGCCTACAAGCCTCTCGCCGTTCTTCGTGAAGGCCACAACGGACGGTGTGGTTCTTGCGCCTTCCGTATTCGCGATAACAGTGGGCTTACCGCCCTCCATAACTGCCACGCAGCTGTTTGTTGTTCCCAGGTCAATGCCGATAATTTTACTCATAATATTTCTCCCTTTCCGAAGCGCTCACGCTCCCATTTTATAATTATAGTTACAGATATTTTCTAAATCCTCCGAGGCTGTGCTTTTACAGCCTCGAAAGTGAGATTTAGAACTTCCCCGCGAAGCAGTCTCTGCTGCGAGTAGCCGGAAGTCCTTCTCACTCAGTTATTCCACAACCGCTACCATACTGTGCCTTACTACGCTGTCCCTGTAAGTATATCCCTTCTGGAGTTCCTGTGCGACCACGCCTGACTCAAACTCGTCGCTCTGCGTCTGCATCACCGCATTATGAAACTCGGGGTTAAATTCCTCCCCCACTGCCGGGATCGGCTTCACATCCAGATTTTCCAGCTCCGTCATAAGCTGCTTGTAAATCATCTGCATGCCCTGTGCAAGAGCGCCGTCCTTTTCTTCCTCGGAAACGCTCGCAAGCCCTCTCTCAAAATTATCCACCACCGGCAGAATCTTTTCGATTACACTCCTTGCTCCCGTCTCAAACATGGCCGTTTTTTCCTTCTCGGTCCGTTTGCGGAAATTATCAAATTCCGCCATCTGACGCTTCACCCGGTCCTCCAGTTCCTCGACCTTTTCCTTCATGGCGTCCTGTTTTTTGTCTTTCCTTTTCTTTTCTTTCTTTTCCGCCTTTGAAGTCTCCTTTTCGCCATCCGGGGACTGCTCTGCTTCCCCTGCCGGCGTTTCCTGCTCCTTCGCTTCTTCCTGCGGCTCTTCGCCGTTCATCTTTTCTGTTTTATCCTTTTCTTCTGCTGCCACGGTTTTCATCCCTTTCCGATTTCTACTGTCAGGTTTACTGCCTGCACAAATCCTTTTCCTGTTTCCTGTGTTTCTTACCTTTTATATAAATCATCCAGCTGATGCTTTAACAGCCTGAGATTGCTTACCACCTTCTCATAATCCATTCTCCTCGGACCGATGATCCCGATGGTGCCCTTCATGCCCTCTTCCAGTTCGTAGGTCGCAGTCACAACGCTGCAGTCCTTCATGCCCGCTACAGGCGTTTCGCTTCCGATATATACCTGTATGCCCGTATTATTATCAGACGCCAGATTATCCTGCACCAGCTCGCTTAAAAGCTGTTTCTCCTCAAAAGTGGTAATTAACTCGCTGGCCCGTTCATGATCCGCAAGCTCCGGATATTTGAAAAAGTTCTTGGCCCCGCTGGTGTAAATCTCCAGATCCTCATCCGCCTTTATGGCTTCCGCCACCGCATCTATCACGCTTGCCACAATCTCGCTGTGAATCCCCGCCTGCTGCTTCATGGCGGCGATCATGCCCAGATTAATTTCCTCCAGAGAAAGTCCGTTTAAATGCGTATTCAGGAGGATATTCAACTTTAGCAGCGTCTCATCGCTGAGCTTCTCGGACACCGCCAGCATGGTGTTTTTAATGACATTTCCTTCCACCACGATAACCGCCAGAATGTGTTCCGAGTCTACCCGGGAAAGCTGGATAAATTTCAGCTTGTTACGGTGATACTGGGGAGCCGAGATCATCGCCGCATAGTCCGTATTGTTTGCAAGCACTTTGGCGGCCTGTTTCAGAAGGCGGTCCATTTTATCTTCCTTTTCCAGAAGAGATTCCTTCATCTCTTCCACTTCCCGTTCCTTCTCCTCCATCATTTTATCCACATAGAGGCGGTAGCCCTTATCGGACGGTATCCTTCCGGCGGAAGTGTGCGGCTGAATAATATAGCCCAGCTCCTCCAGATCCGCCATCTCATTGCGGATGGTCGCGGAACTCAGATTCAGGTCAGTGTACTTGGAGATCGTGCGGCTGCCTACCGGCTCGCCTGTTTCCAGGTAATTTCGGATGATGGCCTGCAATATGATATATTTTCGTTCGTCCAGCTGCATACCATTTCCCTCTTATCCGATTATTAGCACTCAATTCATTAGAGTGCTAACACCTTCTGGTAGTAAGGTATCACTTCTTTTTTCCCTTGTCAACATCTGATTGGAAAAAAAATATTAAAAAAGAATGAAAAAAGACAGTCAGCTTAGTATTTCCCAAACTGACTGCCCGCATTCTCCGCAACAATAACCGCTATAAATTAAATAGAGAAATGTCCTCTCTCTTCACCGTTGATCACATAATATACAATGCTCTCCTCAGGCTTCACATAAAGCTCTACGCTCTTGAAGTCGCCAAGCTTCTTCTTAAGATCATATTTCCATACATCCTTGGCAATTTTAACCAGCTCCTCCGTAGAGTAAGTCTTTCCGGCAAACTGTACGTGCAAAAGCTCTTTCACAGCTGTCTTCTTGGCTGTGGTGGTCTTTGCCTCAGTCTCCTTCTTCGCCGCCGCAGGCTTTCTGCCGGGCTTCTTTGCCCCAGGCTTTCTGCCGGGTTTCTTTGCCGCAGGCTTCTTAGCCTCCGTCTCCTTTACTTCTGTCTTTGCCTCCGCCTTAGCATTTGCTGCTACAGGCTCTGCTTTTGCCGCAGGTGCTGCCACTGATGTAATTGCTGTCGTTGTCTTTGTATCTGCCGCTTTCGTAGCTTCCGATTTTACAACCGGCTTCTTTGTCTCTGCCATGAGTAATCTCCTTCCCCACTATGCACTGATAATTCGCTATTTCATATATGTATGTTATCCCAATTATGCAGGACTGTCAACCAACAATCCGTATCAAATAGTTAATTTTTATATCGAAATCTTATACAAATTGACAGAAACACCCGCTAAAAACGCTTTATTTTACGACTTCAGGCCAAAGTAAAATACAAAAGCACCACTGCCCCCAGCACAATACGATACCAGCCGAAAACCTTAAAGTTATGCTTTTTTATATACCCCATCAGGAAACGGATCACCGCCACGGACACAATAAATGCAACCGCCATTCCCACCAGCAGAATAACAATTTCACTTTCCGTAAAGGCAAAACCGAATTTCACAACCTTTAAAAGACTGGCTCCCAGCATAACGGGAATTGCCAGGAAAAAGGTAAATTCCGCCGCTACCGTTCTGGAAACGCCGATCATAAGCGCGCCCACAATTGTCGCCCCGGAACGGGAAGTCCCCGGAAAGACCGCCGCAATCAGCTGAAACACACCGATCATAAGCGCGGTCTGATAAGTGATCTCACTAAGCTGCGTAATTTTCGGGCTCATGTTCCTGTTACGGTTTTCAATCACAATGAAAGCAATACCGAACACAATCAGGGCGATTGCCACGCACCATGGATTATAAAAAAGCGCATCCAGAACGTCGTCAAAAGCAAGGCCCACCACCGCCGCCGGAATACAGGCCACCAGAATTTTAAACCAGAGCGAAAAAATGTCTTTGCGCACCACCGGCTTCTCTTTAAAGCGAAAGGGAAAAATCTTGTTCCAGAAAAGAAGCACTACCGCCAAAATGGCTCCCAGCTGGATCACTACAAGAAACATTTCCCAGAAATCCTCTCTCACATTTAAGGTGACAAATTCATTTAAAAGAATCATATGCCCGGTACTGCTGATGGGAAGCCATTCCGTGATGCCCTCCACAATACCGAAGAGCACTGCCTTTAAAATTTCTATCATATCCATATGCGATACCTTTCTTTATTCTCTGTCATTATATAATTACCGCTCATGCCATTTTATGCACGGCGACGCCCAAAAATCCTCTGGTTTTTCCTACTGCCGCCGCTCTATAAGATACTCCATAAGCGCTGCGTAACACTCCTGCGCGTCCCGATACCCTTCTTCATAAAGAGCCTTCATCTTTTCCCTGTCCTTCTCTATCCTGCCGACCTCGCTTTTTTGCTTCGGGCGGATCACAAACAGTTCGCCTTTTTTCTGTTTTTCCTCAATGAACTGCACCGTGGCGTTGTAGGTCAGATGCCGTTCCCGCATCAGCTCATACACCTTCGGGTAACGCAGATAGCGCGCCCTGATCAGGGCAAGTTCGGCTCCCACAGGCTGTCTGACAAATCCCTCTTCCTTTGTCATAATGATCACATTCTTTCGATTGCCATTCCTCATGGACTGCCTGACCGGGATGGGATCGCTGATGCCTCCGTCAAGATAATACGAGCCGTCTATCTCCACGTTCCGGGACACCAGCGGAAGAGAGCTTGATGCCCTCACCGCCCGGATATCTTCCCGCAGGTTTTTTATGGGCAGATACGCCGGCTTTCCCGTTTTGATATCTGTCGCCACCGCAAAGGCCCTGCCCTCATATGCAGACGCGGCGTCAAAATCATATGGGTCCAGATAATTGGGAATCAGGCTGTAATTCATATCAACGCCAAACAAATCGCCTGTCCGAAGCAGGCTCCATCCCCCGCAGTACTGCTTCATATCCAAGTAATTTACGCTGATGCGGCTGGACCGTCCCCTCTGCCCCGACATGTAATTGCACAGATGGCACGCGCCCGCCGAAACCCCGTAGCAATCAGCAAACAAAATCTCCTTATCCAAAAAGAAATCCAGAACGCCGGCGGTATAAATCCCCTTCATGCCGCCGCCCTCCAAAATTAATCCCGCCTGATGCATCATAACAAAACACCCTTTCCTAATACTCCGCTTTCATCAGCCTCCGAAACGCCTCCAGAGAACGCTCTACCTTCTCCGTATCAATGCAATAAGCAAGCCTGAAATACCCTTCCACCCCAAAGCTGTCGCTGGGCACCACAATAAGGTCATACTTCTTTGCTTTCTCGGAAAACGCCACCGCGTCCGCCTCCGGCGCTTTGGGGAAAATATAAAACGTTCCGCCCGGCCGCACGCACTCGAGGCCAAGGCTCGTCAGTTCCTTATATAATATGTTCATATTTGTCTCATACACCGACAGATCGGCCGTCAGGTCAAGCACTTCGGCCACGGCCAGCTGAATAATGGAAGGCGGACAATTATGCCCCGTTCCTCTGGAAATCTGGCTGCACATCACGCTGATGATATCCGCGTCCGTGCATTTCGGATTCACTGCCACATAGCCGATCCGCTCCCCCGGAAGGGACAGGGACTTGGAAAAAGAATAGCAGGAAAGAGAATTATCATAAAACGCGGAAGGATACGGCGAATCCACACCCTCAAACACAATTTCCCTGTAGGGCTCATCAGAGATCAGAAAAATATCATGCCCGTATTTTTTCTGTTTTTCCTCCATAATTTCCGCAAGCTTTTTCATGGTCTGCGTGGAATAAACCATACCCGACGGGTTATTGGGCGTGTTGATCAAAACGGCGGCCACTTTTTCCGTCAGCATTTCGTCAAAAGCTTCAAAATTGATCTGAAAGCCGTCCGTATCCGCCGGCACCACCTTAAGCCTCGCCCCGGTCAGATTCACATAAGGCGTATACTCCGGGAAATAGGGCGCAAAAGTAAGAATTTCATCCCCCGGCTGGGACACGCATCGAAGCGCATGGGCAATGGCGCCCGCCGCGCCGGTGGTCATAAAAATATGGTCTCCCGTATAGTTCATCTGAAATCTTCTGTTGAGAGAAGCCGCCACCTTCTCCCTGACGGAAGGAATGCCCAGACTCTGACTGTAGCCGTGCAGCTCCATTGGGTTCTTTTCCTGTAACATCTTTATCATAATGTCCGTAAATTCCTGCGGCACCGGTACGGAGGGATTGCCGAGACTGTAATCGAACACATTCTCATAGCCAATCTCCTTTCCCCTTGCCGTGGCAAATTCGGAAAGCTGGCGGATTACCGATTTCCCCTTTAACATGTCTTTATATGCTTGTGCTATCATAATGCTTCCTCCATTCTGACTACCGCGCCTTAAGGTGTATCAGCTTCCCAAGAAAATCTCCCCGAAGCGGCGGGATGTTGATACCCGCATAGTGCAGTGTGTCGCCCCTGTATTCTGTCTGTCCGATCTCCGGCCAGTCCGCCGCATTTTCAATCACATAAGTCCTGTCGGGGTCAAGTCCCGGAATACAGATTCTCCTGCTGTGGACATTGGGCCTGTTCAATACCTGAATATAAGTGACAAGCGCCTCGCTCCTGTCCCTGGCCACCACTGCGTAGCAGTCATAAAAATGATTCTCGGCATAATGGGCGATACGGTAATAGTCTCCCTGCCGCACAAGATCATTATACTTATGGTACATGGCCACCTGAGAGGGAATCATATTCCTGTCCTTCTCAGGAATCTTCGTCACGTCCAGCTCATAGCCAAAGGTTCCCGCCAAAGCCACATAGCCTCTGGTTTCAAAAGGAGTGGTTCTTCCTACCGTGTGATTCGGACAGTCAGCCACATGGGCCCCCATGGTGGACAGCGGATAAATCATCGCCGTACCTGCCTGAATCGACAGTCTCTCCACAGCATCCGCATCATCGGAGCACCAGATCTGCGGACTGTAATAAAGCATGCCCGGATCAAATCTTGCGCCGCCGCCGGAGCAGTTCTCCAGAAGAAGATTGGGAAAATCCCTGGTCAGCCGGTCCTGCATTTCATAGAGCGCAAGCGTCTGTCTGTGCACAAGCTCTCCCTGTCTGTCCGCCGGAAGGCCGAAGCTTCCAAAATCCGAAAGCTGCCTGTTCATATCCCATTTCACATACTCAATGTTGGCGCTGTGAAGAACAGCCGCTATTCTGTCATAAATGCAGTCGCGGACTTCCTTTCTGGTCAGATCCAGCACATATTGATTCCTGCCAAGGCTTCCCACCCTGCCGGGAATCTGAATCGCCCAGTCCGGGTGCTCCCTATACAAATCAGAATCAGGGGAAATCATTTCCGGCTCTACCCAGATGCCGAATTTCATTCCCAGCTTATTCACCTCATCCACCAGATATTTCAGGCCGCCCTCTATCTTGGACTCGTTCACAATCCAGTCGCCCAGGCTTGAGTTATCGTCGTTTCGACAGCCAAACCACCCGTCGTCCATCACCAGCATCTCTATGCCGAGGGCGGAAGCCTGCCTCGCTATCTCCAGCAGCTTATTGGTGTCAAAGTCAAAATAGGTGGCTTCCCAGTTGTTGATAAGGATCGGCCGTTTCTTATCTTTGTAAACGCCCCTGATCAGATGGTTGCGGTAAAGGTCATGGAAATTTCTCGTCATGCCGCCAATCCCCTGAGCCGAGTACATGCAGATAACCTCCGGCGCCTGAAAACTCTCCCCCGCCTCCAGTTTCCAGCAAAAATCCTCCGGATGGATACCCATCATGGCGCGGATGCTGCCAAACTGGCTCTCTTCAATCTGTGCAAGGAAGTTCCCGGAATAGACAAAATTCATTGCGTAAACATCTCCTGTCTCCTCCGTAGTATTGGGGCTCTTCCACGCCATAAAGGGATGCTCCTGATGGCTTGATTCGCCGCGCACCGACCCGACGCTCTGTTTTCCCTTCCTGATCGGGTAAGTGGAAATAGCCCGCTCTCTTGCCCATGATCCGTGCAGCGTAATCATTTCGTAATCGTTATTATCCATATCAATGCAGGCGGACAGCACTCTCGTGAGATAAACCGCCTCGCCGCCGTTATTAATCACGCGCACGCTTCTGGCGATTGCATCCGTATCCGCAAAAATACTGTAAGACAGTACAATCTGTAAATGCAGTGTCCTGTCCTCACAGACAAGCTCCAGCGTCATGCACCCGTCCTTATCCCCAAAGGTCGCCGGCAGCCCTTCCAGCGCTTCCTTCCCGTTATAGATCCGATGCGACACGTAGGAAAGCGATACCCCCGTATGTCCCGACAGGGTGCGCACGGCAAACGTCCCTTCCCTGTAATCCCCCAGATTATGACCGGTGTATTCCACGGGGAATGTATCCAGAAAAGAAATTCTCTCCCTGTTATTTTCCGAAGGCACAAAAGGCGGCTCACCAATGCGCATCAGGTAGGCCAGATTATCATCCCCGAGCTTTCTGCCGTAATAGACATGCCCCAAAAAGTTCTCTACGTCCACCACGCCGATACAGTAGCTTGTACGGGGTGTATCCAGCTTAAAAATACGATTCTTTTCGTTGTAGGTTATATTCATTCTTTTCGATCCCTTTCTGTTTTATTGAAACGCCGCCTATACGTCATCCGCCCAGGCAAGCGCACACCTGACCGCGCGTTTCCAGCCTCTGACAAGCTCCTTTCTGACTTCCTTTTCCATGGATACGTCAAACCGTTTTCCCAGCTGCCAGTTTTCACGGATTTCTCCCTTATCCTTCCAGTAACCCACTGAAAGCCCTGCCAGATAGGCCGCTCCCAGAGCCGTGGTCTCAATGCAGCTTGGCCGGTGCACCGCCTGTCCCGTAATATCCGCCTGAAACTGCATCAGAAAATCATTGGCGCTGGCGCCGCCGTCCACTTTCAGCTCGCCCAAAGAAATCCCGGCGGCGTCCTCCATGGCCTTCAACACGTCCATGGACTGGTAAGCAATGGACTCCAACACCGCTCTCACAAAATGCTCCTTCTGACAGCCTCTTGTAATGCCCACCACCGTACCTCTGGCGTAAGGATTCCAATACGGGGTTCCCATACCCACAAAAGCAGGCACCACATAGACGCCGTTGGTATCCTGCACACGCATGGCGTACTTTTCGGAGTGCCGGGAAATCTTCATCATCCGCATCTCATCCCGCATCCACTGCACTGCCGCGCCCGCAACAAACACGCTGCCCTCCAGGGCATATTCCGGCCGCAGGGAATCTCCCGCCGCAATCGTGGTCAGAAGACCGCTTTCAGAAGCAATGGCATCCCGCCCCGTATTCATCAGAAGAAAGCACCCTGTCCCATAAGTGTTTTTCACCTGGCCCGGCTCAAAACAGCACTGTCCGAAAAGCGCTGCCTGCTGGTCTCCGGCCGCACCCGCTATGGGTACCGCCGCGCCGAAAATACTCTTGTCGCTCATGCCAAACACCGTTCCCGAGGGCTTCACCTCCGGCAGCATCCGGCGCGGTATCCGCAGCATGGAAAGAAGCTCCTCATCCCATGCGAGCGTATGGATATTATAAAGCATGGTACGGGAGGCATTGGTGTAATCAGTAGCGTGTACCGCTCCCTTTGTCAGATTCCAGATCAACCAGCTGTCCACCGTGCCAAACAGCAGTTCTCCCCGTTCGGCCCTTTCCCGCGCGCCCTCCACATGATCCAGTATCCAGACAATCTTGCTCCCCGAAAAATAGGCGTCCGGCACAAGCCCGGTCTTTGCCCGTATCATTTCCGTACAGCCCCGAGCTTTCAGCCCGTCTATATATTCCGCCGTTCTGCGGCACTGCCAGACAATCGCATTATATACCGGCTCGCCGGTTTCCCTGTCCCACACAACGGTAGTCTCGCGCTGGTTGGTAATCCCGATCCCGGCAAGCTGACAGGCTTCCGCGCCGATATTGGCCATGGCCTCAATGGCCACTGCAAGCTGGGACGCCCATATCTCGCGGGGATTGTGCTCCACCCATCCGGCCCGGGGATAAATCTGGGTAAATTCCTTCTGGGCCATACTGCATATACTACCCTTTTTATCAAACAGGATACAGCGGGAACTGGTGGTTCCCTGATCCAGCGCCATAATATATTTCTGCATGATTTTCTCCCTGTGAACTAACTTTAACTAGTATATAATAGCAGCAAAAGAAAAACAAGCGGCTGTGAAAGAGACTCTTCCATATTTTTGAAAACGTGTTACAATCAGAATTAATGTCCAAAGACATATTGAGATTAATTTTGAAAAGAGGTAAGCACATGAGCATTACGGTCGTAATACAGCAGATGGTTATTATTTTTATTTTAATCGGCATCGGCATGATTCTTTTTCGGCGCAGACTGTTATCGGAGGAAGGATCCAAACAGATTTCAGGCCTTATCATCAACGTCACCAATCCTGCCCTTTTAATCTGTTCCGCCCTTGACGACGGGCCAAAAGCTTCCCTGCGCGACCTTGGTATCGCCCTGGCTGCCTATGCGGCCGTTTTTGCCATCCTGATTGCCGTAGGCTTCCTGCTCCCCTGCCTTCTTCGCGTGCCAAAGGACCTTCATTACGCCTACCAGATGCTTACCGTCTTCGGCAATGTGGGCTTTATCGGCATCCCTCTGGCTTCCGCAGTGCTGGGCAGTGAATCCCTGATTTTTGTATCCATTTTTAATCTGCTCTTTAATCTTCTGATTTACACTCTGGGCATATCTTTGCTGCAAGGAGCCGCAGGACAGGCCGAGAAGGACGTAACGATCCCCTCATCCGGCCGCCTGCAGAAGCTGGTCAACGCAGGCACTGTCTCCGCCGCGGTAACGGTTATTTTTTATCTCGGCAATTTCCATGTGCCCACAGTCATATCCTCCGCCCTCTCCTACACAGGACGGGCCACCACCCTTTTATCCATGCTGGTACTGGGTGTCTCCGTAGCGCAGATAGCGCCGAAGGAAATTTTTTCACATCCGAAGCTTTACCTTTTCACCCTGCTTCGCCAGATTCTTGTACCCATAGGCTGCATCCTTTTCATGGGCAGCCTGATTGACAACAGGCTGATTCTGAACACCATGCTTTTGATGGTCGCCGTTCCCGCGGCCAACATGCCGCTTATGCTGGCCAAACAGCTTGATATGGAAACCGACTCCATCTCACAGGGCATTATTCTGACTACCATTTTAAGCCTTGTGACTGTGCCCGTGGCCTGCCTTTTCCTGATACCCTAGCCAACATGCCGCCTTCCGTCGTTTCAAGCAAGGTAGCGGAAACCGGCGGCATAGAAACCCCCATTTCCGTTCACAATTCTACAATTACCGACATAAAATAGAGTAAAATCACATAGGATATTAAGTTATGTATTATTTACTCTTCATTCTTCTTCTCATCGCCCTTCTTGGCAGCATCTTCTTTCACTGCCGCCGAAAAAAAATCATCTGTAAGGTAAACGGCATGGACTGCTGTGCCAAATGCTCCCTTTTAGACGAGCTGGCATATCCTTTCGGCTACTGTTTTCACTGCGACTGCGGATTCTTTTCCTCCACGGTGGACGCCCCGCAGAAGCAGGCCGGATACACCTGGTTCTATGATTATATGGCGCCCCGTTTCCAGATGGTCTTTGACGCCCTCCCGGTTTATTTTGATTACCGGGGAAGAACCTGGCTGATTGAATTTTGGAAAGGACAGTACGGCATCAATACCGGTGCGGAAATCGGCATCTATCATACCGATACCATTATCCCGGAAACAGACTATAAAACCACATGGTTTTCCTGCGCAGACAGGAACGAAATGCTTGACATCTCCTTCCTTCTGTGCAACCGGGAAAATGAATGCGTCCGCAATGAGGGACGTCACTGGTGGCTCACCGCCTTTTTGCCGGGATGCTTTTCAAAACCGGCCGATCTGTCCATGGAAGCCTGCATCCGTTTTCCTAACCGGGAAATGCTTTCCGCCTTTACCAAAGGGCTGGAGCGGGCAGGCTTTAAGGAAGACCAGATTTCCGTAAACGGTTTCACTGTCTGCTTCGTTTTCTGCGGAAATACCACCCAGCGTTTTAATCTGATCACCCGCTTTTGGCGCCGTTTTTCCCAGTGGAAAAATAAAATTTTCTGCAAACTGTACCGATGGGTCACAAGACCTTTTGTCTGCACGGAAGACCGAATCCTATATCTATATTTCTATCTGCCGGCCGCTTTCCGCAGGCTTCTTCGGTTACACCGTTTCAACAAACGCCACTGTAAGGGGCACTGACCATGGGGGCTTACGGGCGCCTCAACCGCGCTTTTTTGAACGCACCGATGCTGCCGCTTTCCAATCATTCCCGCTATGTGCTCATGAGTGACTGCCACAGGGGCATCGGCAATTCCTCCGACAATTTTCTGAAAAACCAGCATCTGTATTTCGCCGCGCTGGAGCACTATTATCGGAAGGGCTTTACCTATATTGAACTGGGCGACGGGGATGAGCTGTGGGAAAACAGAAGCATGAAAAACATCATGGACATCCACAGCAACGTTTTCTGGCTTTTTAACCAGTTTTATGAGGAAAACCGGCTGTATCTGCTCTATGGCAACCATGATATTGTAAAAAGAAAGAAGAGGCTTAAGCCTCTTCTTTCTCCCCTCTGTTTTCACGAAGGAATCATTCTGACTACAGGCACGCCTCCAAACGGCATGCCCCGCGTTTCCCTTTATCTGACCCACGGACATCAGGCCAGTGCGCTCAATTCCACCCTCTGGCCCCTCTCCCGTTTTCTTGTACGATATGTCTGGAATCCGCTTGAAAATCTGGGTGTGCTGGACCCCACCAGCGCCGCGAAAAATTACCGCATTAAAAACAATTGCGAGCTCCGGCTAAACAGCTGGGCGGAAAAAAACCGCCGCATCCTGATCACCGGGCACACCCACCGGCCCGTCCTTCCCGCCGAGCCGTCCCGCTACTATAATACCGGGAGCTGCGTCCACCCCCGCTGTATCACCTGTATCGAAATCGAACGCCTTTCCATGACTCTGGTCAAATGGTGTATGAATGCCAGAGCCGACAGTACGCTCTATGTGGCCAGAGAGATTATCGCCGGCCCGGTTCCCCTGCAATCTGTACCTTGATCATATTGGTAGTGCCGGAAATACCGATGGGTATGCCGGAAGTAATCACCGTCAGATCGCCTTCCCTTAACAGTCCCTTTTTCTGAGCCGCGGCAATAGCCTTATCAAACAGCACATACGCATCCTTCTCTTCCTTAATCAGAAGGGGCGTCACACCCCAGCTCAGGGCAAGCTGCCGGCACACCTTTTCGGTTGTGGCACAGCTTATGATATCGCTCATGGGTCGGTAACGGGATATCATTCTGGCCGATCTCCCGGACTTTGTAACCGTCACAATCGCCGTGGCGTTTAAATCAAGCGCCGTGGTACAGGTGGCATGGCAGATGGCATCCGTCACATCGGGATTCGCCTCCCGCTCCCACAGGAAAAACCGTTTGCGGTAATCCACATCCCGCTCGGTGCGCTCCGCGATCCTGACCATGGTTTTCACCGCCTCCACGGGATAGGCGCCCGCCGCCGTTTCTCCCGAAAGCATAATAGCGCTGGTGCCGTCGTAAACTGCGTTGGCTACATCAGTTGTTTCCGCTCTGGTAGGTCTTGGATTTTTAATCATGGACTCCAGCATCTGCGTGGCTGTAATAACCTGCTTGCCTGCGCGGTATACCTTCTTGATAATTTCCTTTTGAATGACAGGGACATCCTCGTAGGGAATCTCCACACCCATATCTCCCCTGGCCACCATAACGCCGTCGGAAACCTCCATGATATCGTCAATATTAGCCACGCCCTGCGCGTTCTCAATCTTTGCAATGATCTTGATGTCCTCGCCGCCGTTTTTCTCCAGAAGTTTTTTCAGCTGCAGGATATCCTCCTTTTTCTGTACAAAGGAAGCCGCGATAAAATCCACGTCCTGCTCAATGCCAAACAAAATGTCTTCCCTGTCCTTTTCACTGATATAGGGCATGGAAAGATCCACATCAGGTACGTTGACGCCTTTATGGTTGGAAACCGTACCGCCGTTTATGACGCGGCATACGATATGGGTCTTATCGCCCTTTTCCACCTTCATTTCAATCAGGCCGTCGTCTATGAGCACCCGCATTCCCTCCTCCAGATCCTCATATAGTCTGTTGTAGGTCACGCTCACAATATCCTTTGTGCCTTCCACCTCGTCCGCCGTCAACGTAAAAAGCTGGCCCTCTTCCAGCGTAACCTTTCCCTCCCTGAAGCTCTTCACACGGACCTCCGGCCCTTTCGTGTCAAGCAGAATCGCCACCGGCCTGCCCACTTCCTTACGAAGCTTCTTCACCGTGTCCATTCTCCTTTTGTGATCGTCATACGTCCCATGGGAAAAGTTGCACCGTGCAACATCCATGCCCTCCGCCATGATCTGGCGCAGCACTTCCTCGTTATCCGTGGAAGGCCCCAGCGTGCAGACTATTTTTGTTTTGCGCATTCTTACCCTTACCTCCGTCCCGGGCGCAGGCCCTTGTTTTTTATTATTATATCACACTCTCATAAGCTGTAGTCCCCTGCGATGTCAACAAAAATTGCGAAACGGCAGCCTCCTTACTTGAGCATTGACTATAACCGTGCAATGATCGTATAATGTTAGCGGTATAGCAGTTCCTGTTTTTATCGCAGTTAATACTATCACAGAAAGGTCAGAATATAAATGAGACAGCGTATCGCGGACAGAAAGGCTTTGTTTTTCTCCATATTTTTTACAGGATTTATTTCCTGCATATATGCTCCCTTTGAGTTATATGCTCTCAACACGCAGGATTTGTGGTTTACTTTAACAAATTTCTGGTATATTCCTCTCGCCTGCGGCGCATTTGCCATGATTGCTGCCGCCGTACCCGGACTTTTTCTTGGCGGAACCCTTCTGAAACTATATACAGGCATGATTCTGGGCTTCGGAATTTGTATTTATGTACAGGGGAATTTTCTGAATTTAAAGCTCGGACAAATGACCGGCAGCGTCATCGACTGGACTCAGTACAGAGGACGGATGATTCTGAACCTTCTTCTGTGGATTATTATTATCTGTGTCACCACCGCTTTATGCGTTTGGGGCGGGAAGAAAAAACCGGGGATTGTCTCCAAAACCATATCCGGCATTTCTCTGTTTATAACCGCCATGCTGCTTGTCACGCTCACTGTCCTTATCGTACCCTGCCTGCAGCAAGAAAACGAAAAGCGGCCGGAAGAGGGATATCCGACAAATAAAGATCTGCTGTCCCTGTCTCCCAGCGGCAATGTGGTGGTTCTTGTTCTGGATACATACGACATTAATTATTTCAGGCAGGCGCTTCAGGAAGTGCCGGAATTTGAAGAACAACTGGACGGCTTTATCTGGTTCGACAATTTCACCGGGTGTTATCCCCGCACCTCGTTTGCAATTCCCTTCATGCTTTCGGGAAATTACTGTAAACAGGGAGACCCGTATAAGCAGGTCGGCATTGATTCCGCAGAAAGGCTCTATCTGGACGAGCTGTCGGAAAACGGATACGATACAAGTTTCTATACTCAGTATAATCTGGTTCCCGACAGAGCCAGAAAAAATGCAGTAAACTATGTAAATGCAGACTGCGTAATCTCTGACCGCAAAGCCTTTACCTTCTCCTTATACAGCCTTGTAATATGCAAGTATTTCCCCGATATCTGCAAACCCGCCGCCTGGCTGTCTCCTGATGACTTTGAGGCGCGCAGACGGCTGGATTCCGACTACCGAATCTATGCCACAAATAATCTCACGCTGGTAGATCATCTGGATCAGCAGGAAATGACCGCAGACGCCGACCGGCCACAGTTTAAGTTTATTCATGTTGACGGCGCCCATCTGCCCAGCAATATTGACGAATGGGGCCATCGAACCGAGGACAGCAGCCAGATAGAGGAGATACCCGTCAAGGGCTCGCTCCGCCTTGCGCTTCGATACTTGGAGGAAATGAAATCCCTGAATGTGTATGATAATTCAGCCATTATCATCACTGCAGACCACGGCGTGAATACTCGTAACGGAGACTGGTATGAATCCTTTAACAGTCCTGTGTTTCTGGTAAAACCGGCAGGCGCCAAGGGCGCGCTGACTGTGAATCATACGCCCTGCAGTCAGTCCGATCTGGGCGCAACAATTCTTGAACTTGCCGGAATTGATACCGAATCCTCTTACGGCGTCTCTGTTTTTGACGAAACCGGCGCCCGCGAAAAAAAGCGTTATTATTATAAACTGGATCAGACAGGCTCAACCATCAGCGGAGAAGCCATCAACAAATTGACAGAATATGAAATTGACCCGGAGGGAAATTCCCCCGACCACTTCCATCCCACCGGCGTGGAATACGGGTCAAACGATGAGGAAACCGCAAAACAGTAAACGCGCGCCGTCTGGCGCAGGGCAAAGGAAGGCGCAGGTTTCGAAGTAAACTCGTAACCTGCGCCTTTCCTATTCCATTTTTATACCATTCTTCTTAAATTCCTCTGAACGTAAAGCTGAATTCCATTCCCTTACCTGCGTCCAGATGATATTCCGGATGCACGGGCGCGCCCCAGCTGTTATCGCCGCCAACGCCCATCTGTCCGCCCGCCACACGCACTACCGTATAGTGTACAGGAGGCAGCTCATAGGCATGTTTTGCGTTCTCCATTTCATGAGGCGTATAGGGGAGCGCTGAAAAATTCACTTCGTCACCTGTGAACATCATGCCGCGTCCCTGTCTGTCCGTCACCCTTGCCCACCGAACCTTCGTCTTATTTCCACACTCCTGAGGCACAATATAAGCCGCCATATTATCCGCCACTTTATTGCGGTAAACGCCAAGCTTCGCGCCCTGCTCTCTGTCCGCATAAGTCTCCTCGGGGCCGTTGCCGTACCACTCCAGTCTGTCATAATCCGCGTTCAGCTTAAACAATACGCCAAACTCCGGCATATCCGACAGTTCATTCGGCCCGTCATAAGTAAGCGTAGTCTGGATTCTCCCATCGCCATACACCTTATAGTTGAGCTTGCAGAACGCCGACGGCGTAGTCTGGAGATCGTAGAGATAGGTCACGCTCACATGATCCTTCTCCTCTTCAACCATCGGATTTTCATACGCATCGCCAGGCGCATCCAGTTTCCGTCCCACCTTTTTACAGGTAGCATAAAGGCTTGCCAGCTTCCACTGTCCCTGTCTGCCCATCATATTGTTGCCCTCGTCATTATCCGTAGGGGCACGCCAGAAATTCGGTTTCGGAATGGTCTCAAGCAGTTCCTTCCCCGCATAGCGGTATGACGTAAGCCCGCCGGAGGGAATCGAAAAGAGCACGTCAAACTCGTCTCCCCGAACGCCTATGTTGTCGTTTCCATGTATCACGACAAAAGGCTTTTCCTCTTCCTTCGGCGCATTTACCTTACCGATCACCGCCTGCCCAAATGCAATCTCATGGCCGGCGTCGGCCCACAGCTCATCCTCTTTCAGATGGAAGGAAACTGTCACCGCATACTCTCCCGGTTCATCTGATACCGCAAACGGATTCGGATACGTTTCCCTGCTTCCGGGTGCAACAGAAATTTCGGGAAGCTCCCTGCGTTCCACTAAAACGCCATCCCGTAAAAGCTCCGCCATGCATTTGAACCTGTCCGTGGAGACAAAAAGATTTTTATTCCACACTTCAAATTGATCTTTCGCCACCGTCACCGCAATATTCTGATAATTATATTTTACCGCCTGCATCTTAGGGGAAGCTTCCCGCGCTCCGCCGTAGGCAATGCCGTTTCCGCTGAAATTATAGTCAGTGGGACGCTCTCCGAAATCGCCTCCATACGCCTGGAACCATTTCCCGTAGCGGTCCTTTTTGTAAATGGTCTGATCCACATAATCCCAGATAAAGCCGCCCTGATAGCCGGAGTCCTCTCTGTCAGCCAGTTCCGTATACTTGTGCATCGCACCGCAGGAGTTCCCCATGGCATGGGTATACTCACAGCAGATAAACGGCTTTTCCCCATCCTCTTCCAGATACTCTTCTATCTCCGCCACTGTCGCGTACATGCGGCTCTCCATATCGGAAGAATCATTGTAGCGTCTGTCATTGAACACGCCTTCATAATGCACCAGTCTGGTGTCATCCAGTTTGCGGAAAAGCTCTGACATCTCGTAAATGGTCTCTCCGCCGTAAGATTCGTTACCCACAGACCAGATCAGCACCGCCGGATGGTTCTTGTCCCTCTGGTAACAGGAATTAATACGGTCAAACATCATATCCTTCCATACTGCCTTATCATCAGGCACAACAAAGGACATGTCCTTTCTTCCTTTTATATATGCATCCCAGGTGCCGTGAGACTCCAGATTGCTCTCCGCAATCAGATACAAGCCGTAGATATCGCACAGCTCGTAAAGCCGCTCGTCGTCAGGATAATGACTGGTGCGAATGGCATTGATATTATTGCGCTTCATGGTCACAACGTCCTTAACAAGCTCCTCATATGAGATATGTCTTCCCGAAACGGAACTGAAATCATGACGATTGGCGCCCTTAAATACAATCCGCTTTCCATTCAGGAGCATCCGCTTATTCTTCATCTCAAATTTGCGGAAGCCCACAGCCTGAGAGACATATTCCGCCGTTTTGCCATCCGCGCAGACACACTCCGCCTCCAGCTGATATAAATAGGGCTCCTCCGCGCTCCAGAGTTTCGGCTTCTCCACCGTTTCCTCAAAAAACAGCTCCGGCTCCGCTTTCAGCTCTTTCTCAAAAATTATCGTTCCGCCGTCCTTTAATCGGAACTTACAGACGCCGTTTCCTTTTGTCCTGCCGCGCACGGTAAGCTTCGCCTGTCCAAAATCTTCACCTGCAAAAATCGTCCTGATCTCCAGATCTTCCACATGCACCGCAGGGACCGCATACAGATACACGCTTCTGTAAATGCCCGAAAAACGGTAGAAATCCTGATCTTCACACCAACTCGAGGAAGTCCACTTAAAGACCTGCACCGCCAGCTTATTTTCTCCCTCATGCAGGCAGGGGGTAAGGTCAAACTCAGAAGGCGTAAAGCTGTCCTCGCTGTAACCCACATAGACGCCGTTACACCAGAGCGCCATACCGCTTTCCGCACCCTCAAAAACAATACGGATTTCCTGCCCCCGCATAGCCTCCGGCACCGTAAAATATTTTACATAGCTGGCTACCGGATTAAACCGCTCCGGAATCTCACCCGGAAGGATCTCTTCCCTGCCGTCCCAGGGATACTGTGTATTGGCATACTGAGGAATATCGTACCCTTCCATCTGAATATGGGCCGGTACACGGATATCCGCCCAGGATTTACAATTATAATCTTCTTTCTCAAATCCCTTAATGACAGAATCCATATTTACCGCATAGGAAAACTTCCAGATGCCGTCCAGAGACTGCGTCAGGCTGCTTCTTTTGCGCGCCGCCTCGTCCGCGTTCGCATAAAGCGGAAGCGCGGCGCGCGCCGGAAGTACGTTTTCCTTAAAAAAGCGGGGATCTTTCACGTTACTGTAATCAAACTGTTTCATATTGCAACAACGCTCCTTTTACTTGACTGCTCCTGTGATACCTTCTGCAAACGCATTTTGCAGACAGAAGAATACGATCGCCGTAGGCAGCGTACAGATCAAAACGGCCAGCATCAGCATACCGTAATCCGTCACATAGCCCTGCGTCAGGTTTGCCACCACCATGGGCATCGTCTGACTGTCTGCGTCCGTCATGATTACCTTCGGCCACAGATAGTTGTTCCATGCATTCATGAAGGTAATGGTCATAGCCGCCGCGTAAGTGGAACGCATGGTCGGTATGAACATCTGGAAGAAAATACGAATCTCGGACAGGCCGTCAATTCTCGCCGCCTCCATGATATCGTGAGGGAAAGATCTCGCGCTCTGCCTGAACATCATGATCAAAAACGGCGTGGATATCGACGGGAGGATAAAGCCAATCGTCGTGTTAAGCCAGCCGGCTGAAGAAAACATGCGGAACAACGGGATCATTGTAGCAACAAAAGGCACCATCATGGCTAACAGGATAATGCTCATAACCATATCCTTTGCCTTATCATGGTAAATTTCAAAACCATAACCCGCCAGAGAGCTTACCACAAGGGATATAATGGTCAGAATCGCCGCATATTTGAAGGAGTTAACAAATGCACCCCCTACGTTCTGACTCGCCATCAGGTTTCTCCAGTTCTCCATGAAATTACCGCCCGGAATCAACCGTCCACTCACGACATCGGCACTTTTATTCGTCGCCGCACTTACCATCCAGTAAAGCGGGAACACCGAGATAAAGGAAACGATACACAAAAACAGATACATCAAAAATCTTTTCGCCTTAATCACGCTTATCACCTACTTTCATCTGCAGGAATGCCAGAACGGCAACCAGAATCAAAATTAAGAAGGACATCGCCGCCGCATAACCGAAGTTCGGCACATATTTAAACGACATATTATATATGTAATGCGACATGGTAATGGATGCGTTGGCAGGGCCGCCGTCCGTCAGGTTTACAGACTCATCAAAGAGCTGCAGCGTACCGTTCGTGGACATAATCGCCGTCAACAGAATTGTGGGCTTTAAGAGGGGCACCGTGATCTTAAAGAAAGTCTGTACTGCCGATGCGCCGTCTATCTTGGCCGCTTCATACACCGAATACTCGATATTTTGCAGGCCAGAAAGATAAAACACCATGTTATATCCTGTCCACCGCCACAAAAGCGCGATAATAATAACAATTCTTGCGCTCCACATATGGGTCAGGAACGAATAGGGCTGATCCAAAATGCCAAGGTTTACCAGCACCAGATTGATCAGACCGTTGTTGGCAAACAGGGAACGGAAGATAACCGCGTATGCCACCAGCGAAGTCGCACAGGGCAAAAAGATCATCGTCCGAAAAAGACCCTTGAATCTTAAATTCTTGTTATTCAGAATAGACGCCAGAATCAGAGCAAAGATCAGCATAACCGGCACCTGAATAATCAGATAGAAAAATGTATTTTTAATGGATTGCACAAATACCGCATCCTGAAACATTCGAACATAGTTGGTGATGCCGCAGGACTTCATCGCCGCGCCGACACCGGTTTTAAATGATAGCAGAAGCGCCTGTATCATCGGCACGAAACTCATCATAAAAATCAGAAACGCGCCAGGAAAAAGGAATACCCACCCTGTTAAATTATGCTTTTTGCTAAGCGTCATCTTTTTTTGCTTGCTCAAGAAACTCCCTCCTTCTCTATCGCTTGCTACTTTGGGGAAAAAAAGGGGAACAGCCGTTTAAAACTATTCCCCTGAATTTCTTACTCTACGCCACGCCCTCCGGCATGGTTTTCATTGATCGGCTTTACCGGTCAGCTTACTGCCCCATGAGGAAGTTCACGGTGTCAGCAGCGGTCTGCATCTCTGCATCAATATCAGAACCGTTGATGTAGTTCGTGATAGCGGTCGCCACAGCATCACGTCCTTCGTAGTAGTATACGCCTGTGATGTTGGACGGAACCTTGGTGGAGAAATCAACGATCTTTGCGGATACTGCGTCGCCGCCGAAGAACTCGTTGGGTGTTGCGTAAGCATTGGAATCACCTGCGGGTGCCCATGTTGCCAGAGCGCCGCTGGGAAGGATGTTATCATACAGCTCTGTGCTGCCTGCGAAAGTACTTGCCAGGAAGTCGCATGCCAGATCAGGATTTGCGCACTTCGTGGTAACAGCCCAGGAAGAACCGCCGTTGTTGGAGTAGTTGGTTGCGCTGCTTACGCCTACCAGGCTGGGCATATTGGTCAGCGCCCAATTGCCTGACTGATCCTCTGCTGTCTGGATGGAAGCCATGATCCAGCATCCGTTGATGGTGCCTGCCACGTCGCCGCTTACCATGGAACCTACATACTCATCCCAGCTGTTTACTTCAACCAGAACACCGCTGTCCTTCAGGGTCTTGTAAGTTTCCATTACAGCCTTCAAGGTGTCGTTGCCAACGATATTAGCCGTGCCGTCTTCATTGAACAGGGAAGAGCCTGCGGACTGCATCATCATCATGATCAGGTCGCACTCGCCAGCCTGCATGGAGATGAGGGGCTTGCCTGTCGCTTCCAGAACCTTCTTGCCATTTTCAAGATACTGATCAAAGGTAATATCTGTGAAATCATCAATGGTCAGCCCTGCCTGCTCCAGATAGTCTGTACGATAGCATGCAACCACTGCACCGTTATCAAAAGGTACGCCGTAGTTCTTGCCATCGATTACAGAGTAAGCTGTTTTACCTGCTGCGAACTGGGAAAAATCAACACCACTGTTTGTCAGATCCATACATACGTCAGGGAAGCTGATCACGTTTTTCTGGAACGCATTATCCTGCATCAGGAAGATATCAGGCAATGTGCTCAGATCTCCGGAAGTAGCCGCTGTGGTAATCTTGGTCTGAACATCCTCCCAGGGAGTCTCGACCACATTCAGTTTGAAATTCGGGTGATCCTTCTGGTAAACCTTCTCCGCCTCATACATAGCGTTCATGTTAAACGCGGGATCCCAGCACCATACGGTAAGGGTCTCTTCGCCGCCTGCCGCTGCATCTGCCGCAGGAGCTTCCTCCGCCGCGCCGCTGTCCGCCGCAGGAGCTTCCGCTGCCGGCGCCTCCTCCGTAGCCGCTGTGCCATCGTCTGCTGCCGGAGCGTCAGAACCGCCGCCGCAGCCCGCCAAAGAAAGTACCATTGTGGACGCCAATAAAGCTGCCAAAATCTTTCTTTTCATTTTTACTTCCTCCCATTTCTTTTTTTGTGCATTTTGTGCACTGTTCTGTTTCTTTATTAATCTATCAAAAAAACCTTTCGTCATTTTGTATAACTATACGGCTTTTTTGATTGATTACATATGCATTATAACTCCATGTGCCCGTCATGTGTTGTTACCAAAAATCAAAAAATATGCAAATTCGACCACGAATCTTTTCCTTAAACGTTTAAGCTCCCATAATTACGCATTTTATTTATTTTACTTATCAGTAAAAAAAAGCATTAATTACCATCCTCTATATGCGGAAATGTTATAATTGAGCAGCTTAGCCTCATAGTTCTCGGGATGAATTTTCCACTGATAGGGCGTCATTCCCAATACTTTCTTGAAATTCCTGTTAAAGGTGGATACCGACTGAAAACCGCATTTTTCGGCAACCATTTCCATGCTGTCCGTACTCTTTTTCATATATTCGCACGCGCCCTGTACACGCACCAGATTTAGATAGTCGGAAGGCGTCATATTCATTGCCTTTTGAAAAACGCGCCGAAAATTGGTCTCCGACATGTGACTGACCGCAGCCAGATCGCCTATCGTCAGATTCTCCGCATAATGCTTGCCTATGTAATGCAGGGCAACTGTCATCTGGGAAACCCCTACGCTCTGTTTTTTCACCCTGCCGGAAGGCTTCTGATTCATTCTCGCAATATGGATAAAAAGCGACAGCAGCATTCCCCGCACGCTCTCCGCATACAGTTCTTTCTTATAACGCATTTCTTCCATAATATTACGGATCAGTCCGCCCGCCTCAGGAGACCGGGAAACCTCCGCCGCCCAGGCCCGATTATTGATAATCGACGCCAGCTCGTCGGCAAACATCTTATTCTCATGATAAACATCCTGAAGAAGCTCCTCCACATCTACAAAGAGATACTCCCATTTGCTGTAGGAAAAATTTTCACTGTCCGTATTGTGCGGATAGTTCTTCGGAATAATGGTAAACATGTCTCCCTGATAGGGCACCGCTTCCTCGTCCAGTATCACGACCCCTCTGCCGTCATAGCAGAAGCCGATCTCCATGTAATTATGGAAATGCAGACAATCCACACCGTCGCCATAGCGGCGTACCCACGCTTCGCCAAGCAAAGCCAGACAGGGCTCCCCCTGCGGGATCTCATAATAACGGAACTGAATCTGTTTTTTTCTCTTTGTCCCGACATTCATAGCAATATCCCATTTCCTTCCTTTGCTTCAAGAGCTTTCCGCCTGTGGTTGATCCTTATTGTACACTAAATTCCGTTATCCTGCAATACGTATTACAACGCAATATACTCGCTTTTTCTCCGTGCCCGTGCACTTTCCGCACTTCTTTGCAGTACGAATCCTCCGGCGGTGGAGCGCCGGAGGATTCGTACTGATACTATATACAAACTAAGGGATATAAGATATAGGCTTACACACATCGGTTCTGCAAATCCACGCTTTCGCGGTTACTCGACATCCTGCAGAGCCGCAAAGTCCTCTTCACCCGTGCGGACTTTAATCACCTTATCCACATTGTAGACAAAAATCTTGCCGTCTCCGATATGGCCGGTATAGAGCGCTTTCTTGGCCGCTTCTACCACCGTGTCCACAGGAATCTTGCTGACCACCACTTCCACCTTTACCTTCGGCAGAAGGGTTGCATCCATCTCTACGCCGCGGTATTTTTCGCCGGCGCCCTTCTGGATGCCGCATCCCATAACCTGTGTCACCGTCATGCCGGTCACACCAAGATCGTTCATCGCCTTGCGCAGCTTGTCATATCTGGACAGCTTTGCAATAATGGCCACTTTATACATACCCGTAGCGGACGCCATGGGTACCTGCGCCACCTTCACCGCCGCATCCTTCTGTACCTGCGAAGCCGCATCGTAATCTTCCACACCGAGGCTGGTATTCTCATTCACGTCCATAACCATAGCGCCCGATACATCCATAATACTGAATCCTGAATAAGCGGATGCCAGACCGTGCTCCGTCGCGTCCAGACCTACGATCTCTTCCTCCTGGGAAGCCCGCAGTCCGACTGTCGCCCTGATCACCAGAAATACAATCGTAATGGTTACAAGAGTCCATGCCGCCACAGACGCAAAACCAATCAGCTGCAAACCAAGCAGTTTAAGCCCGCCGCCGTAAAACAGCCCCGTCAGCTCTGTTCCCGCCGCGTCCGCAATGGCATACCCCGGCACGGTGTTTGTAGCAAAAAATCCGACGGAAATGGTGCCCCAGATACCGTTCATCATATGTACCGCCACAGCGCCCACCGGATCGTCAATCCGCAGCTTATAATCCAGCAGCCAGACGCCGAACACTACCAGCACGCCCGCCACAGCGCCGATCACAATCGCACCGAAGGCATCCGTCACATCGCAGGGCGCGGTAATCGCCACAAGTCCTGCAAGAGAAGCATTCAGACACATGGACACATCCGGCTTTCCATATTTAATCCAGGTAAAGATCATACATACCACGGTGGCCACCGCAGGCGCAATCGTGGTGGTTACGAAGATGGAGCCAAGCTGTTCCACACTGGTTGCCGCCGCGCCGTTAAATCCATACCAGCCAAGCCAGAGAATAAACACTCCCAACGCGCCAAGCGGAATGCTGTGTCCCGGAAATGCATTGACCTTCGTTACCCTGCCATCCTTATCCGTATTAAATTTACCGATCCGGGGTCCTAAAATCTTCGCGCCCACCAGAGCGGAAATGCCGCCCACCATATGAATCGCGCAGGAACCCGCAAAATCATGAAATCCAATCTGCGACAGCCAGCCGCCGCCCCAGATCCAGTGCGCCTCAATGGGATAAATCAATGCCGAAATCACACCGGAATAAATACAGTAGCTTAAAAACTTTGTCCGCTCCGCCATGGCGCCGGATACAATCGTCGCCGTTGTCGCGCAGAACACCAGGTTAAATACAAAATTGGACCAGTCAAAGCTTTCGTAAGCTGTGAAAATATCAAACCCGGGCTTACCGATCAGCCCCATGAGATCCTCTCCCAGCAGAAGACCAAATCCGATCAGGATAAACATCACCGTACCGATACAGAAATCCATCAGGTTCTTCATAATGATGTTTCCCGCATTTTTCGCTCTGGTGAAGCCCGTCTCCACCATCGCAAATCCCGCCTGCATCCAGAAAACCAATGCCGCGCCGATCAGAAACCAGACACCGAATATCTGACCGTTTACAACCTCCATTAATTCTTCCATAACCTTTCCTCCTCTCGCATAAAAAGAAGGCGCCTTGAGTTTCCTCAAAGCGCCTTTGCTTTTATGCTTTGCATTGTAGCACCGTAATTATGCCTTGTCAAGTGCTTTTTGCATTTTTGTATAAATGTATATTTGTATACTATTGTGCCTCCGTACTTACAGAATGCCGCTTTCCAAAATCCATCTGGGCAAAAATAACCGCCGCAAACACCAACACACAACCCACAGTTTCCCTGCCGCTTAAGCTTTCCTGCAAAAGCAGTATTCCCGCCAGCACGGAAAAAACCGACTCCAGGCTCATCAGCAGAGAAGCCACCGACGGATTGATCCCGTTTTGCCCCACAATCTGCAAAGTATAGGCCACGCCGCAGGACATGATGCCCGCATACAAAATCGGAATCCACACGTCAACGCTCCCCAGCGACCGCAGCCACGCCGCCGCACCGAGCTGCCGCATCTCCACGCCAATCATCGGAAAAAGCCCGCACACGCCGCACACAAAAAACTGAATGCAGGCCATACGCACCCCGTCTACCAGCGGTGAAAAATGATCCACCACCATAATATGCACAGAAAAACATGCCGCGCACAAAAGAACAAGACCGTCGCTGAACTGTAACGAAAGGCTCTCTGTCAGGCACAGAAAGTAAAGGCCCACTACAGCCGCCACAATACTGATCCAGACATTCCACCGGCACTTTCTTCCAAACAGTATACCCAGCACAGGCACCAGCAGAATATAACATGCCGTCAGAAATCCCGCTTTCCCCGCCGTAGTTCCGTAATACATGCCCATCTGCTGAAACGTGCTGGCCACAAACAGCACCAGTCCGCAAAGAGCGCCGCCCTGCGCCAGTCTGCGTCTGTCCTGCACCGCCTCCTGCTTCTTCTTTCCTCTGACCTTATCCAGAAACGGAATCACGGGCAAAAGCACGATTCCGCCCAAAAAAGAACGGATACAGTTAAAGGTATATGGGCCGGCTTCCGCGCCGCCCTGCCTCTGGGCCACAAAAGCCACGCCCCAGATCAAGGCTGTGAGCAGAAGGAGCAGGGAATTTCTTACTTCCAGTTTTATCTTCGGTTTTTTCATAATATCCTCCCTTTACGCATCCAAAACAGTTTACATCCACTTTGCCGTTTTCGTCAATGTGGAAATTAAAGCCACGCCGTAACTGCGCCATGCTCCCTCTTACAGTGTCTTTACAAAAACCAGATGCCTTATCCCGTCGACCTTTGTCTCCCCGCCTTTCGTAAATCCCAGCTTTTCACACAGCCTCACCGACCTCGCGTTTTCCGGCTGTACCAGCGCCTGTACCTGCGTCATTTCCAGTTCTTCTCCGGCATAATGTAAAATCGCGCTGCACACTTCAAAAGCATATCCCTGCCTCTGCCACGGCACCCCGATTACAAACCCAAGCTCCGGCAGCCGATACCCTTCCCGCCAGCTGATCCCGGCCCTGCCGATAACCTCCCGGCTGTCCTTTTTTATGACCGTCCACATCCCGTAGCCGTAAAAAGCATACACCGTGTCAATATAGCTTTCGGTATAGGCAATCTCCTCACCTCTGTCTTCAAAAAGAGCTTCCGTATAGTCTGTAACGGATGGCTGTGCATAAATCTGATAGAAGCAGTCCACATCCTGTACCGTGGTCTCCCGTACAAGGAGACGATCCGTCTCCAGAATTTCCCAGGGCAGCCCGGCCAGTCGCCTGTATGCCATGTCCAGAGACGCATAGTCCGTCTCCTCCAGCCTTTCCACCGCATAAGCCGCGCCCGAAAAGACTTCCCCGCGGTTTTTTTCATGCAGGCAGGGAAGCACATAACAGCCCCCGCTGCGCAGACTGTCATAAACCTTCTCCTGATCCGTAAGATACATGATCTCTTCCTTTTTATTCTCATAAACCGTATGCTTTTCGGATTCCTCCAGGCCGCTCACCGTCACGCCGTGAACGGCCAGATCCGCAAGCAGTAAATCCATTTTTTCCCGTAGCGCGTCAGCCGTATCGCTTTTTAACCGAAAATAAATCTCTTTCAACATAAACCCGACTCTCCCTTTTATGTCCCACAGCCCGTTCGGGAATTTTGACTTGTTCGAAATTCTGTGGTATTTTATAGTAGAATTTAAGTTTACTATTAATCTCGTAATCAGGAAAGGAATTTTTACATGGCAGAACAAAATCCGATTGTAACTTTTACCATGGCAAACGGCGACGTAATGAAAGCGGAATTATATCCCGATGTGGCGCCCGTTTCCGTCAACAACTTTATCAGCCTTATCAATGCGAAATTTTATGACGGCCTGATCTTTCACCGGGTCATCAAAGGCTTTATGATTCAGGGCGGCGATCCTGAGGGTACCGGCATGGGCGGCCCGGGCTATTCAATCAGGGGTGAATTTCGCCAGAACGGCTTTGAAAACGACTTAAAGCACACCGCAGGCGTTCTCTCCATGGCAAGAAGCATGCATCCCGATTCCGCAGGCAGCCAGTTTTTCATTATGCACAAGACAAGCCCCCATTTGGACGGCGCTTATGCGGCGTTTGGGAAAGTAATTGAAGGACTTGAAAATGTAAATAAGATTGCCGAGACAGCGACAGATTTTGAAGACAGGCCGTTAGAAGATCAGGTGATGGCAAGCGTCACCGTTGACACCTTCGGGGTGGAATACCCGGAGCCGGAGAAACTGTAAGCGTCAGGCACGCCTTGAAGATATTAAAAAGCAGGAGGATCAGGAACGATTCTCCTGCAGCGGCCTGTCATCAGATAAAGATTCTCTGTGATTTTACAGAACACACCAGCGCCCAACCGCTGCTGCTTGATCCGAAAAGCAGACAGAAAAAGTTCGACTTCATTGCCACAATGCTGATGCAGTCGCTTTCCCATCTGCACGGATATTTTGTATTAGACGTAACTTTACCAGAGACAGCTTTCAATGAATAGGGCTTATGGCCGCCTCCGTTTATTTTTCCACCGCCGGTTCCTCCTGTTCCGTTAGCTCGTTCGGAAGCGTCAGTGCAAACGGAATGCCGTTATGCGCTATAATCTGCCTGTAATACATGTCTATTGCGACAGACCGGGGAATCCCCAGTCTGTCAAGAATACTCTCCGCCTGCTGCTTGATATCCAGCTTCATTCTGGAATTTACATTTGCTGTTTTTGTGGCCATGTTCTGAATCCTCTCCCTGTTTTTATAATGTTTATTTGCAATAATAGTTAAAATACCGTTCCCGCAATCCCTTGTAAGCGCCTCTCGGAATATAAATCTTTCTGCCGCCGCTGAGGTGAAGATCCCGCGAGTTCAGACTGTCGATATATTCCAGATTGACGATAAAAGCCGCCCCAATCCTCACAAATTCACGATAGGGGGACAGCAGCTCGTACAGCTCCGTCATGGTCATGCGCTGCAGGCATTCTCCGCCATCCGACAGATACAGTTTCTGTGTTTTTCCCTGTGCCTCGCAGTATACAATATCGTTTACCGAAATCTTTGCAATTCTTCCCTCCAGCTTAAGTAAAAGATATCTCCTGCGCTCTTCTTCTGCGTTTTCCAGAAATCTGTCCAGCACCCCAAACAGCCGCTCTTTTGTAACCGGCTTTAAAAGATACTGCGATGCCTCCACATCAAAGGCTTCCAGTGCAAATTCTCTGGAGGTAGTAAGAAAAACCAGCTTGGCGCGGCTTCCCATATGACGCAGTTTTTTTGCCGCTGTAATTCCATGGGATACCTGCTCGCCCGTTTCCCCCGGCATAAAAATATCCATGAAGATCAAATCCGGCGCATAGTTTCCTTCTTCGATCCTGTAAAGCAGTTCATCCGCATTCTCAAAGCGTTCAATCACAAAATCCACTCCGCCATGCTTCTGTTCATAGGCACATAATATTTCTTCTGTTTTCTTAAGCTCCGCTGTCTCGTCGTCACAAAGCGCTGTCAGATACGTCATCTTTCCTCCGTCACAGAAAATTTTGGGGGTTCCGTATTCATGATCAGCCGAACCATAAACACCCCGTCGTCATTTTTAAAATCATATTCGCCGCCATATTTTTTCACTGTCCTGATAATACTGGACACACCGACGCCGCCCGTAAATTCGCTTCTTGGTTTTCCGTCCTTCAATACCGCCTCCTTTTTGCAGGTATTGTAACAGGATATAACCAGCTTATTTTTTCTTTTTTTAAGCATGAGATCAATAAAGCACTCCTGCTCCTTCGCATATTTCCTGACTTCCATGCATGCGTAAATGGCGTTTTCGTATACGTTGGCAAGAATCGCCACCAGATCGATACTTGGTATCGCCAGATTTTTCCCAAGCTCCACATCCAGTACAACCCTGATCTCCTCTTTTCTTGCCTTTCTGCTATATGCGGACAAAATATTGTTGACTGCCGGATTTGCGCAGATCGTTTTCGGTATTCCCTGATCCGTCTCCCGATCATACTCCTGCAAGTACTGCAATAATTCTTCCGTTTCCCCTCTGCGCAGGTACTCCGCCATAACCGCGTTGTGATGTCTGATATCATGCCGAAGCCTTCTGCCCGAGTCAACCGATTCCTGTAAAATCTCTATCTGCCGTTCCAAAAGCCGGTAGTTCATCTGTATCAGCTGGTTTTCCCTTTCATATTCCTTCTCTTTTCCGACGTGCAGATAAAATCGGAATACAAGCAGCTGCAACGTTCCCGTCAGAAAAAAATTCGTCAGAATCTGATAAAGTCTCTGCGGCGTTATTTCTCTGTTCATACTCGGATTCAAAATATATCCTATGCCCAGAAGAATACAGATAATCATCGCCACAATACTGAATTTGTCCGCCTCGCTTTCCACATAGTCGCAAAAACTGTTCATGGATTTTCTGACATACTTTTCAAGCAGAAAGGCAATCAGTAAAATCAGGAAAATACGCGAAACAATATCCGCCCAGACATTACGGTTAAAGAAGAGAATGGAAATCTCCAGCCCGCCGACCAGAAATACCGACATCAGATAAAAAATCAGCGCCAGCTTATAAATAGCCAGATAAACCGAATCCCTTCCCATGAAAATGGCAAATATGGCAAAGCAGATATACATGGTAAAGGCCACCATCCGCGAGCAGCTTTCCCAATCCGTTACATACCAGACGCATGCCAGTAAAATCAACGCCACAGAAAAACAGCTATAGCAGACTATTGTCTTTTTTCTTTCGAACCTGGACTTTGCAAGCAGGGAAAACAATAAGATTGTCCCCATAAGACTGATGGTAAAACGAATAAACGCAATATATACGGAACCGCCTAACATTTCATTTCCTCTTTTCCTGTCTGATCAGTCATAAGCAGATTTTTAGCTTTGACAGCATTATTCTACAATATTTTTAAACACAAAAAAGCGTCAGAAGGCGATTGTTACCTGACGTTTATTTTCACGCTTATTTTTGGAATGAAAAGGACTATCCGGGGAATATTTTTATGCTATACTGAATTAAAAATCAGAAATCTTTTTCAGTTGAAGCATGAGGGATTCCTATGTACAATATTCTGATGGTGGACGATGATCCCATGATATTGGAAAATAATAAGACTTACTTCGGCACAATGGGGTATTCGGTTGTATGTGCGGATACTGCACAGGCAGCAGAAAATATTATTCTGTCCAATGCCCTCGACTGCGTCATTCTGGACGTCGATCTGCCCGATATGAGCGGCTTCGACTTATGCGAAAAAATACGTTCAAAAACAGGCCTTCCCATTGTCTTTCTTTCCGGTTATACCGAAGAAGAAAGCCGTATCCGCGGACTGTCTATCGGCGGAGACGACTATGTATGCAAACCATACAGTTTAAAGGAACTGGAGCTGCGGGTACAGGCGCGCATCCGTTCGGGCCGGGCAGCCGAGCCTCCTCGGACACTCATTTACGGCCCGCTTTCCATCTGCCCCGCCTCCTGCAGCGTAAGCTATGAAGACAGCCTTGCCGATTTTTCTTCCTATGAATTTGACGTACTGTATTTTCTTGCAAAACACCCCAATGAAATATATACGCCGGAGCAAATATATGATTCGGTATGGAAGGCGCCTATCAACAAAGGACAAAAGTCCTTACAGGTTATCATGGGACGGATCCGCAAAAAGCTCTATGATATCTGCCCTGACCACGACTACATCCAGACCAAACGCTACAAAGGTTATCTGTTTGTCCCTGACCGGGAATGAACGCAGAAAGCCGCCGTTCCTGCCAATACCGAAAGCAGGACAACCCCTGTTGCAAGAACAATATCCCTGCTTCGGTGCGTATCAGGATATATTTCCCCTGTTTGAGGAATCCCGACAGCGCTTGGACTGCTATTTTGCATGTTATCGGCTTTTGCCTGAAGAGACTGAGCCTCATTCTTATTGGAAGATTCCGCCTGCCCCGGACCGGCATTGACAGAGTTCTCCCATCCTTCGTCAGCATTGGCAGCCCCCGGCGGCTCCGCACCGGCTTCGGCAGTCGCCGGCTGTACCACACCGGCTTCGGCAGTTACCGGCTGTACCACACCGGCCTCGGCAGTTACCGGCTGTACCACACCGGCTTCAGCAG
>VSNG01000022.1:46158-47514 GCA_009774175.1 Lachnospiraceae bacterium
GCAGTTACCGGCTGTACCACACCGGCCTCGGCAGTTACCGGCTGTACCACACCGGCTTCAGCAGCTCCCGGTTCCGCATCCGAAGTTCCCTTAGATGCCCCAGCCTGATCAGAATTACTCTTCTTGTCCTGCGTTTGATATGTATCAGATACCGCCTCCTGCCTGACGTCTGCACTGTCCGAAGGGATATCGCCGCTTTGCTGTGGCTCGTCCGGCGGATTTGTAATAGAAGTTCCGCCGCCCCTGCTGCCGCCTATATCCTCCACGACCTCCAGATTATCAGACAAATAACAGAGCACATTGGAATAATATCTGGTTCCGTTATCATTCCACTGCAAACGAATATATATGCTGGAGCGGGCCATCCTGCCGTACTGCTCCCGTTTACAGTCAATGCGGAATCCGGCGTCAGCGTTTGTTACCCTTTGCTCTTCGTATAATATCCACTGTTCTCCATCGAAAGAGTACTCCGCCATTACCGTAAACGGCAATGCTTCCTCCGGCGCTGTAAACCCGCCCTGAAATGTATAGGAAAAACCGTTTGACGACGCCTCCACCTCGGTAAAAGTAAGCGGATAATCGTTATAAGCCACCGTACAGGAAGGCTGTTTTAAGGACACCCCATTTAAGAAAACGCCCTGCACTGAAAAGCGCAGTCTTTCCTCCTGCTGCTTTTCGCTCCCTTCCAAATTCCACAAAACAGGAATCGGTTCTCCATAACACAACCGCCCCTGACAATTGACCGTGCAGCTGATCTGCGAAGGCAGTACCTCATTTACCGTTTGTCCCTTTTCCACAACGGCGCAAAGATCCTCCTTCCAGTACATCACATAAGGCGTATCCGCATAATGAACATCCCCTGATACGTGGCAGGAGGAAACCACCAATCCGCCGCCTTCCTCCTGCCACAGTGCGCATTGTTGGCTTTCTACCGCAATGCCCAGTATGGAGAGCATACCCTTTTTGGCCACGCAAAAAATACCCTTGCCCTCCGGCTCTCCTGAAAAAGTAAGTTGGCTGTCACTCGACAGCTCAACCTCTGCGGTTACGGTGATGGTATACCGATCCGTATCCACATAAACGGCAGGCATATTTGACCCATTGGGGAAAAAGCTGTAATCCTGATCCAGAACAATATGATCCAAAAGTCTTACCGTACCGCCGGTATTTTTATGGGAATCCAGCCATTCCATCAGCTCCGGGCCGGTGGATACCGTATCCTCTGATTCCTTTCGGATCATAGCCACCTGAATGTCCTCCGGCTCTGCTTCCAACAGATCGGCTGACGCCCCGGTTCCCTCCGCCTCCTCTTCCGGCAACGCGGCAGGCTCCCCGGTTTCCTCCGTCTCCTCTTCC
>VSNG01000022.1:47614-64230 GCA_009774175.1 Lachnospiraceae bacterium
CGGCTGACGCCCCGGTTCCCTCCGCCTCCTCTTCCGGCAACGCGGCAGGCTCCCCGGTTTCCTCCGTCTCCTCTTCCCGGAGGTCGGCAGATTCCCCGGAGGTCTGTGGCCCCGCAAAGGATTCCGTATTTTCTTCCGCCGCCATTGCAGGGGTGGAATCGACCCTGTAAAATATAAGCATAAACAAAACCGTTATTACTATAAATTTAAGTGTATATTTCATACCGCTTCCCTTTATCATTATCGCAGGAGGATGATTCGTTATCATGAAACAGCGTATATTACCCAAATCCGGGATTCAGACAATGCTGGTCGTGGCAGGCGCCATTATGGTAAGCCTGCTTGGGCTGCTGGCGTTTACCCGGTTTGATAATAAATATATAACAAAGGCCGCGCCCGCACAAGACAATGTTTACATCATTCCAGAAAAAGGATACTGTTCCCTTGTTGACGGCTGGGAATTTTATCCGGATCTTCTGCTGTTTCCAGAGGACTTTTCTTCCGGGCCTCTTCCCTATTATCGCACATGGGCCGGCGAATATCCAAACCTTTCCTTATTTCATGAAGATAAGAATCCCTATGGAATCTCCACATGGCGTCTGCATTTGCGGGGAAACGGAAGTGTCCTGCTCTATTTGCAGGAGCCGCTCTGCGCCGCAAGGCTCTTTTTGAACGGGCAAAGTCTCGGCGAAACCGGGACGGTATCCTCCGAACGATATTCCCCCCTTATCAAAGACAGCGTTTATTCCTTTGTGCTTGAAGGCGAAACGGAGCTGATTATTCAGACAGCCAACTACTCCCACTACTACGGCGGCATCTGGTATGCGCCCGTAATAGGAGATGCGCAAAGCGTAGGCCGGCTTATTTCCCTGCGCATGCTGCTCTATGGGTTTTTGTTTTTTTCCTCGCTTACGCTCTCCTTATTTTGCATCGCCCTCTGGGAACGCAAAAAAAGCGACGGCAGCACCGCCACATTCTATTTTGGTATGTTAAGTCTGTCCTTTGCGCTGCGCATCTGCTATCCCTTTTTAAGGCTGTTTGGTGTGCCCTTTGTACGGGCGCTTTATGTAGTAGAAGACGCGGCCGCCATATCCGGCATTTACTTTTCCATACGGATTGCTCTCATGCTGTTTTTACCTGACGGGTTTAAACGCCTGAAAAAAGCGCTGGGCATTCTTTCCCTGGGAGCCTGCTTTGTTGTTATTGTCGCGCCCCTGTTTGTATTTCCCGTCATACCCAATCTTGTACTGTGGTATGGGCCTCTTGTTTCATGGTATAAAGTGATTATGGCGTTTTTTTTGATCAGTCTGACCGTCTATGGCGGATTCATGGGACTGCTTCATACTAAAACAGTCCTTGCCGCCGCTGTTGCAAACGGTATCTGTCTGTTTTACAGCGTCCTCTCCATCGGTTACTACGAACCCTTTGTGGGCGCTTATCCCGAAGAATACGGCGCATTCTGTATGGTTGCGGCCTTTGCGCTCCTAATGGTACAGCGCAGCAAAAGGATGGCCGAAGAAAATATCAAACTAAATCTTCATCTGCAAAAAGAAGTGGCGGAAAAAACGGAACATCTTCAAAAGCTTCTTTCAGAAAGAGGACAGCTGATCGCAGAGCTTGGACATGATATGAAATCTCCATTAACGTCGCTTTCCAACATGACCCAGATTATACGGCTAAATGATATTATGCTGGACGAAGACACTCACAAAAGGATTGTTCATATAGAAGAGCAGTGTAACATTTTATCTGACCGCCTGAAATCCATTCAGGAAATAGCCGCGCAGACAAGCTCTCCCGTTAAAATGGAGCCCATGCCGCTAAATACTTTCCTTGCGGATTTTTATCACAACTGCCGTCCCATTATAGAACTCTACGGGCCAAATTTTCTTGCGGATATTGCGCCGCGGCCCTGCCACATCATGGCAAACCGCGAGCAGCTTTTCCGCGCGCTGGAAAACCTGCTGTACAACGCCGCGGACTTTACGCCGCCGGACGGAAAAATAACGCTTTCCCTCTCGGCAGATGATGATTTCGCCTATATAGTGGTTTCAGATACCGGCTGCGGCATTCCGGAAAAGGATCTTCCGAATATTTTCCACCGAGCTTATACCACCCGCAGCGACAAGGGCGGCCAGGGCCTTGGCCTTGCCATTACCCACGCCATTATTTTAGAGCACGCAGGGCAGATAGAGGTAGATTCAAGGGAAGGAGCTGGGACCTCGTTTACAATCTCCCTTCCCATTCTGAAAAGTAAGAACGAATATTTATGATGGTCTGGTACTTTAGGACAGGGGCGTTCATAAATTGTTCATAGTTAATTTCAAAAAACTTCATTTTAGAATCATGATTTAGACATTTCTGTTGCGTATACTAAGACCATAAGATACAACACAGCGAAACAGACAACAAGTTAGCTGATTAATTTAAAACTTTTTCATAATAAATGCCAAGTAAGGGAAACTTTACTTGGCATCCTCCCTTTTCAGGGTTTTTTTCAATTAAACCATTATCCATGTATACAATTTTTTCTTGCCAGATACTATGTCTTATGGTATACTTGAATACCGTAGGAATCTTTACAATGTGAAAAAGTGTTCCATAACCGTCGACGTAGACATTTAGTTCGGATGTCTGCGCCTTTTTTCCTTTTGGGCTATGGAGAAAACACACATGCAGGAAGTGAGGAGGAAATGTATTATGGTAGAAATGATCACAAATGTGAACAGCGCCATTAACGGCTTCGTATGGGGGATTCCCATGTTGGTGCTGCTCGTCGGTACGGGCATTCTGATGACTGTCCTTACCAAATTTTTCCAGCTGTCCCACATTGGACACTGGTTTAAAAATACTATCGGCGGAATTTTCCATGACAAACATATCACCAAACACACGGAAAAGGAAGATCAGTCCATTTCCCAGTTCCAGTCTCTGTGTACGGCCCTGGCCGCTACCATCGGAACCGGCAATATTGTGGGTGTGTCCAGCGCGCTGATCGCCGGCGGCCCGGGCGCAATCTTCTGGATGTGGATCGTGGCTTTCTTTGGCATGATGACCAACTACTCCGAAAATGTACTGGGCATCTACTACCGCCGCAAAAATGAACGCAACGAGTGGTGTGGAGGCGCCATGTACTATTTAAAAGACGGTCTCGGCTCTTACAAGGGCTTTAAGCAGATTGGCGCGGTGCTGGCCGTTTTGTTTTCCATCTTCTGCGTAATGGCTTCTTTTGGTATCGGCAACATGAGCCAGATCAACTCCATCTCCGGTAACATGAAATCTGCTTTTAATATCCCCACCTATGTGACGGGTATTGCGCTTTTGCTTCTTGCAGCCCTGGTTATTGTAGGCGGCCTTAAGCGTATCGCTTCCGTTACGGAAAAGCTTGTGCCCTTCATGGCAATCATCTACGTCGTTGGCTCTCTGATCATCTTCTTTATGAATATCGACCAGTGCGGCGCCATTTTTTCCGCAATCTTCAAAGGCGCCTTCGGCCTGCGCGCTGTAGGCGGCGGCATTGTCGGTTCTGGCGTGAAAATGGCCCTCACCTGGGGTATGAAGCGCGGCGTGTTCTCCAACGAGGCAGGACTTGGCTCCTCCGTCATGGTACACTCCAGCTCCAACGTCAAAGAGCCTGTCCGGCAGGGAATGTGGGGTATTTTCGAGGTATTTGCGGATACCATGATTGTCTGCACACTGACCGCTTTTGTGGTGCTCTCCTCCGGTCTGGTTGATCTGGAGACAGGCGCGGTGTTGAGCGCTTCCGAAGGCTCCGCGCTGGTAGGCGAGGCTTTTGCCACCAAATTTGGCAGCGCAGGCCCCATGTTTATTGCCATCGCCATTTTGCTGTTTGCCTTCTCCACCGTTCTTGGCTGGAGTCACTACGGCTCCAAGGCATGGGAATATCTCTTCGGTACAAAATCCATGATTGCCTACAAGATCGTTTTTGTACTGATGATCTACGTGGGCGCCACCATGAACCTTGGGTTGGCATGGGATCTGTCCGATACCTTTAACGGCCTGATGGCGATTCCCAACCTGGTCGGCGTCTTAAGCCTATCGCCTATCGTCCTGAAGATTACAAGAAACTATGTGGCTAGAATACTGAAAAAAGAGGATGTGAAACCGATGCTTTCCGCTTTTTCCGACATTGAAGAAACACATGCGGAAGAATTGAAGGAAATGTACAAGAAGGAAATGTACAAATAGACAACAGGCAGTGCGCGGGCAGAACATATTTTTTCCGAAGCGCACTGCGGTTTATCACGACAAACCGACAAAAACCCCGGCAAACAATATGCCGGGGTTTTCTTTTCTCAATTTTCGAGAATGCCTCTTTGGACGTTCTTACTATAATATTTACGCCTTACCGTCGGAACCAAGCACATTCTTAATCTTGTGTGCAACCATATCCTTAACAGCCTGTCTTGCGGGCTTCAGGTACTGACGAGGATCGAAGTGATCCGGATGCTCAGCAAAGTACTTGCGGATATTACCGGTCATAGCCAGACGAATATCAGAGTCAATGTTGATCTTACATACGGCAAGCTCAGCGGCCTTACGCAGCTGCTCCTCCGGAATACCCACTGCATCGGGCATATTTCCGCCGTACTGATTTACCATCTTTACGAACTCCTGCGGCACGGAAGAAGAACCGTGAAGCACGATCGGGAAGCCGGGCAGTCTCTTAATGCACTCCTCCAGCACATCAAAACGAAGCGGAGGGGGAACCAGAATGCCGTCAGCATTTCTCGTACACTGTGCAGCGGTAAACTTGTATGCGCCGTGGGATGTGCCGATTGCAATAGCGAGGGAGTCACAGCCTGTCTTATCAACAAACTCCTCTACCTCCTCGGGACGGGTGTAGGACTCTTTACCGGCCTCAACCACAACTTCGTCCTCAACGCCTGCCAGAGTACCCAGCTCAGCCTCAACCACTACGCCGTTAGCATGTGCATACTCAACTACCTGCTTGGTCAATGCAATATTATCCTCAAAGGACTTGGAAGAAGCGTCGATCATAACGGAGGTAAATCCGCCGTCGATACAGGACTTACAAAGCTCGAAAGTATCGCCGTGATCAAGGTGCAGGGCAATCGGGATCTCAGGATTCTCCGCTACAGCCGCTTCAACCAGCTTCACCAGATAGGTGTGATTCGCGTATGCGCGCGCACCCTTGGAAACCTGCAGGATAACGGGGCTCTTAAGCTCGCCGGCAGCCTCGGTAATACCCTGAACGATCTCCATGTTGTTTACGTTGAAGGCACCGACTGCATAGCCGCCGTTATAAGCCTTCTTAAACATTTCGGTTGTTGTTACTAATGCCATAATGTTTACTTCCTTTCTATTAAAATTTTTTATTACTTTCCATCTTCTGGAATCCAACTTTATTTTAACAGCCAGTCCTGAGAAAGTCAACAACTCTGGCGCGTGTGCCGGGTCGTCTTCACCGCGCCGACCGCCGCATCTGCCCGGTCGCCTGCATCGTGTAACCCGGGGCACCGTCCGGCCGCCGCATCGTGTCACTTGCCATGCCCGCGTCTCATGCTTCCGTCTCCTTGGGAACACGGATTTCCAACGCCTGATGCCAGCTTTCGATTTCCACCGCAAGGTGTTCTCCGCCAAACTCCCCGTCCAGCGTCCACGCCACGGGCTCTTCCGACTCCACCTTAAGCTTTTCTGTAGTAAAAGTATATATATGCTCCGACTTCACCCGCTTGTCCACAAGCGCCCGGATAATATTATTAATATCCAGCGGATTAGATGGCTTGCGGATCAGCGTCACTTCAAAAAGGCCGTCATCCAGCGCCACATTCTGTCCCGTAATTCCGCGGAAACCTCCGACAGAATGAGAGTTCGTAATCATACCGTAGAGAAATTCTCCCTCTATCACATTTTCCTTACAGGTAATTTTCAGCGGATAAGACCGCACGGAAGGCAGACGCTTTACCCCTTCAATCAAATAGGCCGCATGTCCGAGCACGTTTTTCGTATCCTGGGGCGTTCCGTAGGACACGTCTGTAAATATGCCAAACGCCGCCACATAAATGAAAATACTGTGGTTAAATTTACCCACGTCGCAGGCAAAGTTCCGGCCGTTCACTACCACGTCCGCGGCATGAAGCATATTCTTTGGAATACCCAGACTGTTTGCGAAATCATTTGTGCTTCCCGCCGGCACATATCCCACAGGAAGTCTCTGTTTTGATTTCATCATGCCTGATACGACTTCATCCAGCGTACCGTCGCCGCCGCTGCATACTACGATGTCATAACCTTCCCGTCTCTCCCGCACAGCCTTCACGGCATCGCCAGCCGCCTGCGTCGGATAGACCGTCACCTCATAGCCCGCCTTTACAAAAGTGTCAATAATGTCCAGAAGATTGCTTCTGATCTGTGCCTTGCCCGCTCTCGGATTATAGACAAAAAGCATCTGTTTCGCCATGGCCCGTCCTCCTGCTATAAACGAACAGGAACCCCTTTTTCCTGCTCGTCGCGCGGCCCGTGTGCCGCTCTGGCGGCATATTCCTTTGCACGGGCCTGATTTATCGGGCAGGAATGCTTTTTCCTGCTCGTCGCGCGGCCCGTGTGCCGCTCTGGCGGCATATTCCTTTGCACGGGCCTGCGCATATAAGAAACGGCCACCCAGAAACTGATTCTGAGCAGCCCGCAATTATGCCTTATCAAATGTCAACCCTGCCACACCTTCCTACTTGGTGGTCAGGAATTTTTCGATCTGTGCAACTGCGGTCTCCTCATCGGCCCCCTCCGCAGTCACCGTCACCTCCGCACCGCTCTCAAGTCCCATGCTCATCATACCCATGATACTCTTGGCGTTTACCTTTTTGTTATCGGACCCAAGGTAAATGGTACTCTCAAACTGGCTCGCCACCTGCACCAACATGGCTACCGGACGCGCTTCCAGGCCTGATTCCAGTTTGATCTGGATTGACTTCTGAATCATAATATTTTCCTCCTCTATTTATGATCTGATTTTGTCAGCAATTTCACTCAGTCTGCGCAATCTATGATTCACCCCGGATTTCCCCACAATCGGTTCCAGATACCCGCCCAGCTCTTTCAGCGCCGCATCCGGGTATTCCAACCGTACTTCCGCCATTTGCCGTAAATTGTCCGGCAAATTTTCAAATCCATACCTGTCTCTGATCAGAAGGATATCCTCAATCTGTCTTCCCGCCGCCGTCACCGTCTTGGAGATATTGGCCGTCTCGCAGTTTACCCTTCTGTTAATGGAGTTTCGCATCTCTTTCAGGATCCTCATGTTCTCCAGTTCCATCAAAGATACATGCGCTCCCATCACATTCAACAGATCTACAATGCCCGCGCCCTCTTTCAGATAGACAACATGATATTTCTTCCGCCCTATAATTCTGGCTTCAATCTGAAACTCCGAAAGCATCTTCTGAAGCTGCAGCGCCTGTGCCTTCTCATCACAGACAAACTCAAGATGATAGCTTTTCCCAGGGTCGCTCATGGAACCCACACTCAAAAAAACGCCGCGCAGATAGGCTCTTGCACAGCATGAACTCCTGACCAAAAGAGGATTGACCGGATCAGTCGTTTTTATCTCTCCATTACCTCTTCCTGCAAGATACAATGCCTGTATCACCCTGCGTTCCGTCTCATCGTCGGGGATTAATCTTCGTTTACCCCGCATAACAGTTTCTATATTAAATGTTTTTTTTAATAATGTAAAGCACTTTCTCGCAACTGCCTCATTTTCCGTGTCCAGACACAGGTGACGCCCGCCCTCGCAAGCACCGCCGCCAAAAAGCAAAAGCGCGGCAAGCTCTGCAAGCTGGCAATGTCTGGCCGGACTCACATGACCCGCGAGTTCTTCTTTTACATTTCCGGAAAAAGACATATTTCTTCCTCTATTTGCTTATATCCCGATGATACAGTTTCACGCCGTAGGTTCCATGATCCTTTAGCCCCGCGTAAAGCGCATTGGCAAGAGTGACGCTCCTGTGCTTGCCGCCGGTGCAGCCGATCCCGATCACAAGCTGATGCTTACCCTCTTTCACATAGTTGGGAATCAGAAAGTCCAGCATATCCGTCAGCTTCTGCAAAAACAGGCCCGCCTCAGAAAAAGCCATCACATAATCCTGCACCTCTTTGTCGTTACCTGTCTTATATTTGAGTTCATCAATGTAAAATGGATTGGGCAGAAACCGCACGTCAAAAACAAGATCGGCGTCCGCCGGAATTCCCTTCTTAAAACCAAAAGAAAGGATGGTGACAATCAGAGAATTATACTCTTTATTCCTGACAAAAATATTGTCGATTTCCTCTTTGAGTTCTCTGGTAAGGAGGTGGGAAGTATCAAAGATATAATCCGCTTTCTCCCTGATCTCCTTTAAGATTTCCCGCTCCCTGTGTATGCCTTCCTCCACTCTTCCTTCCGGGGAAAGAGGATGCAGCCTTCTGGTCTCTTTATAACGTTTCAGTAAAACGTCATCGCTCGCTTCCATAAAGAGAATCTCAAAAAGATATCCGTTTTCCTTAAGCTGATCCAGAATACTTCGGACACCGCCAAACGCCTGATCCGCACGCACGTCAAGCCCCAGGGCGACTTTGTTGACCTCACTTGCCGGCGTCGTAATCAGCTCCGCAAATTTCTCAATCAACGCTATCGGCAGATTGTCTACGCAGTAAAATCCTACATCCTCCAACATTTTCATAGCGGTCCGTTTTCCCGAACCGCTCATCCCCGTCACGATTACAAATCTCATGATGTTCGTATGCCTCTTTCTTCTATCATAAAGCCCGATTAATCCACGCCCGTTCGCAAAATCGCGTCTTCGACGCCCCCTGCACCTACGGCCAGACAGTAATTAAAAATCTCCCAAAAAAATGACCTCCGGCTCCAGTCTTACGTGAAAACGATCCCGCACGCGCTCCTGTATTTCCTCAATCACTTCCTTGATATCCGCGGCCGTGGCGCCGCCGGCATTTATTACAAAACCGCAGTGTTTCTCGGATACCTGCGCCCCGCCGATCCGATAACCGCGTAGCCCCGCGTCCATAATAAGCTTCCCCGCGTAATACCCCTCCGGCCTTTTAAATGTGCTTCCGGCGCTTGGATACTCTAATGGCTGTTTGCTTTTGCGCTGTTTCATCAGCTCTTCCATTTTCGCACCGATCTCCGCCTCATTTCCAGGCGTCAGCTTAAGAATCACGCCCAGCACGATAAACGGCCTGTCTTTAATAATACTGGTACGGTACCCAAACTCCATGGTGTCGTTGTCCAGCGTCAGAATCTGTCCTTCTTTGTCCATCACGCGAACCATCTGCACGACCTGCTTCATCTCACCGCCATAAGCGCCGGCATTCATCACAATGGCGCCGCCCACGGTGCCGGGAATCCCTGCTGCAAACTCCAGTCCGCTTAAGCCCTTTTCCTTTGCCACCGTGGCAACCAGAGACAACGGCGCGCCCGCTCCCACCGCAATATGATTTTGTTCTACACGGATCGCTCCCATCCGCTTTCCTAATTTCACAATCACACCGCGATAGCCTTTGTCGCCCACCAGAAGATTGCTCCCGTTTCCCAGAATAAAATATTCCTGCTCCAGTCTTCCCAGATAAGAGATGATCTTCGACAATTCATCTTTCGTTTCCACGACAATGACGCATTCCGCCTCGCCGCCCACCCGAAAGGTGGTATGCCTGCTCATAGGCTCATGAAACAAAAGCCTCTCCTCAGGAACAATCGTTCTGATATGTTCATACATTGATGCACCCAATTTCTTCCCCTGCTCATTTCTTTTTATAATAATATATCCCGCGCGTGCCCTGCCCATTCGCAAAACCGCTGCTTCGCAGCTCTCTTTTTGCTCTTTTGACTGCTGTATCTTCGCCATGCCCAATTCGCAAAACCGCTGCTTCGCAGCTCTCTTTTGCTCTTTTGACTGCTGTATCTTCGCCATGCCCAATTCGCAAAACCGCTGCTTCGCAGCTCTCTTTTGCTCATTGACGGGCTTTCGCCCTATAGAATCACAGCAGCGCTTTCATCCGAGAGCAAGCTCTCTTCTGAATGCTCTGCTGTGATTCTGCATGGCTCAATGCTAGAGCAACATCCTTGCGGCGCCATAGATTCCGGCATCATTTCCGAGTGTAGCCAGCGCAAAAATCACATTCCTGCTGCCGTGAAACGCCGTTCTCTCAAAGGAGGGCCTAATATAATCAAACAATATATCCCCCGCCTTTGACACGCCGCCGCCGATAACGAAAATCTCCGGGTTGACAATTGCTGCAATCACACCCAGAGCCTTGCCCAAATACTCGCCAAACTGCTTTGCAACCTCTATCGCCAGCTCGTCTCCCACCTTGACCGCATCGAAAACGGTCTTAGCGGACACTTCCCCATTTCTCAGAACGCTGTCCTTATCGCTCGCCTGCAACGCACGGTTCGCCAGTCTGGTAATTCCCGTGGCGGACGCATACTCCTCCAGACATCCAAAATTTCCACAGTTACAGGCTTCCGTCTCGTTGTCCTCCACATGGATGTGACCGATCTCGCCGCCCGATCCCGTCGCGCCCGTCATAATCTCGCCGTTTATGATAATGCCGCCGCCAACGCCTGTTCCAAGGGTAACCGCCACAAGATTTTTGTGACCCTGTCCACCGCCCTTCCACATTTCACCGAGGGCCGCCACATTGGCGTCATTACCGCCTTCCACGCGCATCCCATCAAGCAGCGTGGTAAGCTCCTCCTTCATATTCATTTCCGGCCAGCCCAGATTAACGGCCTGATGCACAACTCCGTTTTTCTCCACGGGACCCGGTGTGCCGATGCCAACGCCCTCCACATCCTCTTTCGCAATGGATTTCTGTGCCATCTTCTCCTTAATGCTTGCCGCCACATCGGGAAGAATATTCTCCCCGTGGTTTTCCGTTCTCGTGGGAATCTCCCATTTATCAATTACCTCTCCGTCCTTATTAAACAGCCCCATCTTAACTGTTGTTCCGCCTACGTCCACCCCAAATACATAATTTGCCATACGATTTCTCTCCTTCTGTTTTATCACTGCTCCTCACACAATATTCTCTCGATTATTCGTCATCCTCGCCACGCCCGTGCGCAAGGGAATTCTGTACACGCTTGTAAAGCTCCTGCGCCGCATTATACCCCATCTTCTTCTGCCTGTGGTTAACTGCGGCGGACTCGCAGATAATCGCCAGATTACGGCCCGGCCTGATGGGAATGCTGTGACACACAATACGGTTGCCCAGATACTCGGTGTACTCCTCTTCCAGACCAAGACGGTCATACTCCTTATCCTTATCCCAGTCCTCAAGGCGGATCACCAGATCAATATTCTGGGTATCCCTGACGCTTGATGCACCGAACAGCGCTTTTACATCCACAATGCCAATACCGCGCAGCTCAATAAAATGCTTCGTAATATCCGGCGCGGAACCGATCAGGGTATCCTCGCTGACGCGTCTGATTTCCACCACATCGTCTGTCACCAGACGGTGTCCTCTCTTAATCAGCTCAAGGGCCGCCTCGGATTTCCCGATGCCGCTCTCACCTGTAATTAAAACGCCTTCACCGTAAACGTCAACCAGAACGCCGTGCACGGAAATACAGGGTGCAAGCTTCACATTCAGCCAGCGGATAACTTCCGCCATGCAGGCCGATGTGGCCTTTCTGCTCATCAAAAGCGGCACGCCGTACTTAACCGCAACTTCTCTGAAAATTTCGTTAGGGTACAGTTCCCTACAAAACAGGATACCCGGGAGCGGATTGTTTAACAACTTCTCAAAAATCTCCCTCTGTCTTTCTTCATCCAGCCCGTTCATGTAGGAATATTCCACAAATCCCACGATCTGCAAACGCGTGGTCTCAAAATGTTCAAAATAACCCGCCAGCTGTAATGCCGGCCTGTTGATATCCGGCTGCGTCACCTTGATTTTTGAAATATCAATCTCCGGCGTCAGATTTTCCCACTTAAATTTTTCAATTACCTTTGTCAAACTTATGCTTGCCATAGTTTCCTCCATACCGGAGCAATTTTTGCAAAGTTTTCCGAAGAAATACTCTTGGACGCATGGGGCAAATCTCAAATTGAACTCTGCGATTTCGAGTTTATGGCTCCGACATAAACCTGCGTCCGAACTCTCGGGAGTTGAAATATCCGGCACTCAGTCTGGTATTTCAATCTTTCCTCCTCAACACTCTTTCATCTTACCATACAAAAAAGCCGCGCGCAATAAGCGGCGGCTACTGCTTCTCCCGAAAAAAGCCGTATATCTGTCTGGCGATGTGTTCGGGTATCTCCTGCACCTCGCAAAGCTTCTCCACGGACGCTTCCCTGATTTCATTGATGGAGCCGAAATGCCGCATCAGCGCCTTTCTTCTTGCCGGCCCAACACCGGGAATCTCATCAAGCACCGACTTCACCTGCGCTTTGGAGCGCAGTGACCGGTGATACTCAATAGCAAAGCGATGCGCCTCATCCTGAATTCTTGTCACCAGTTTAAAGCCCTCCGACCTGGTGTCAATGGGTATCTCCACGTTCTGGTAATACAGCCCCCTTGTGCGGTGATTGTCGTCCTTAACCATTCCGCAGACCGGAATATCCAGATGCAGTTCCTCCAATACCTGGAGCGCAATATTTACCTGCCCCTTACCACCGTCCATCAACAGCAGGTTCGGGAATTTCGTAAAGCTTCCAAACTCGTAATCCATTTGTCTGCGGTCCAGTTCTTCCTTTTCCTCCATACCATGAAGAAACCGTCTGGTAAGCACCTCCCGCATGCAGGCATAATCGTCGGGGCCGGATACAGACTGAATTCGAAACTTGCGGTAATCGCTGCGCTTTGCCTTGCCCTTCTCGAAAACCACCATGGAACCTACGTTGGCAAATCCGCTGATATTGGATATATCAAAGGCTTCCATACGGCTCACATCCTCTAATCCCAGAAGCGCCGCAATCTCCTTCATCGCACCGATGGTTCTGCCTTCCTCCCTGCGGATACGCTCTTTATCCTGACTTAAGATAAGCGCCGCATTCTGGGCCGCAAGTTCCACCAGCTTTTCCTTTGCTCCCTTTTTTGGCACGCGTATGTAAACCCTGCCGCCCTTTCTTGCGGAAAGCCACTTCTCCAGAATCTCTATATCCGCAATCTCCTCCTGCAGCATCAGTTCCTTCGGAATGTAAGGCGTACCCGCATAAAACTGTTTTACAAAATCAAGGAGGATCTGCGCGCTGTCGCAGTCCTCCACATGGGTCATATAGAAATGTTCCCTGCCGATCAGTTTCCCGTCGCGAACAAAAAACACCTGTACCACAGCGTCGTGTTCCTCTCCCGACATGGCAATGATGTCCTTATCTTCACCGTTGGAATCTGTAATTTTCTGCTTCTGCGCCACACTCTTTACGCTGTTAAAAAGATCCCGGTATCCAGCCGCCTCCTCATATTCCATGTTTTCTGATGCTTCCGTCATTTTTCGTTCCAGTTCCCGAAGCATGGGCCTGTAATTTCCATTCAGGAAATCCAACGCCTGATCAATCCGCGCACGATATTCTTCTTTGCTGATATAGCCCTGGCAGGGCGCCGCGCACTGTTTGATATGGTAGTTGAGACAGGGCCTTTCCAGACCGATATCCCGCGGCAGCTTTCGGTTACAGGTTTTGAGCTGATAAAGCTTATTCATCAGGTCAACCGTATCCTTTACCGCTCCCGCGGAGGTATAGGGGCCGAAATATTTGGACTTATCCTTCTTCATTTCACGGGAGATGAGAATACGCGGATATTCCTCTCCCATTGTCACCTTAATATAAGGATACGTCTTGTCGTCCTTAAGCATGGTATTGTATTTCGGACTGTATTCCTTAATCAGGTTATTCTCCAGAACCAGCGCTTCCAGCTCTGAATCTGTAACAATATAATCAAAACGTGCAATCTGCTGCACCATTCTGTCAATCTGCGGCCCGCGCCCTACGATTTTCCGAAAATAGGAACGCACCCGGTTGTGCAGATTCACCGCCTTACCCACATAGATAATCGTGTCGCTGCTGTCATGCATCATATACACACCGGGCGAATTCGGCAGCTTCTTTAATTCCTCGTCAACATTGAACATGTGTCTTTATCCTTCATTCCCTCGGTTCTGCGAATCCGGCGCCTGGGAAAACAATCCTCTGTTCACAGGCTGTTCCTGCTGCTTCTGCAATTCCGCGGGATTCTGCGGCGCCCCTGTCGGCCCCTGTGGATCGGACGGCCGCGGCGCTCCTGCCGCTCCCTGTGGATTGGACGGTTGCTGCATCCGTGTCGACCCCTGTGGATTGGACGGTTGCTGCATCCGTGTCGACTCCTGTGGATTGGACGGCTGCGGCGTCTCCGCCGTCTCCTTTTTCTCCTCTTCTACCGGCTCCGGAATGCCTTTCTCCTTACGGTAAATTTTCATAAATTCCTTACCCGTAATGGTTTCCTTCTCGATCAGGTGCGCCGCCAGCTTATCCATAATCTCTCTGTTTTCTTTCAGAAGCTTTTTCGCCTTCTTATAGCTTTCATGCAGCAGCTTCATCACTTCGGAATCAATATCTGCCGCCGTCACGTCGGAACAGGTCAGGGAGGCCCTGCCGTCCAGATACTGGCTCTCCACCGTGGCAAGTCCCATCAGACCGAACTTTTTGCTCATACCGAAACGGGTAATCATATTCCGGGCAATGCTCGTAGCCTGCTCAATATCGTTGGCCGCGCCTGTGGTAACAGTGTCAAAAACAATCTCCTCCGCCGCCCGGCCGCCTAACAGACTCACCAGCCTGTCGCGAAGCTCCGCCTCTGTATCCAGATACTTTTCCTCCTCCGGCACATGCATCACGTAACCCAGCGCTCCCATGGTTCGGGGCACAATGGTAATCTTCTGCACCGGTTCGGAATTTTTCTGTAACGCGCTCACCAGCGCATGGCCGACCTCGTGGTAGGAAACGATCTTGCGTTCTTCCTTGCTCATGACGCGGTCCTTTTTCTCCTTACCCACAAGCACCTGCTCCACCGCGTCAAAAAGATCCTTCTGGCTCACATACTCTCTGCCCATTTTTACAGCGTTGATCGCCGCCTCGTTGATCATATTCGCCAGATCAGAACCCACCGCCCCTGATGTAGCAAGCGCAATCTCATTTAAATCCACCGAATCATCCATCAGCACATCCTTCGAGTGCACTTTCAGGATTTCCACACGTCCCTTAAGATCCGGTTTATCTACGATAATCCGCCTGTCAAAACGGCCCGGACGAAGCAGCGCCTTATCCAGAATTTCCGGCCTGTTGGTCGCCGCCAGAATGATAATCCCCTTTTTCCCGTCAAATCCATCCATCTCGGAAAGAAGCTGGTTCAATGTCTGCTCCCGCTCCTCGTTACCGCCGCCGTATTTGGAATCACGGCTTCTGCCAATGGCGTCAATCTCATCAATAAATACGATACAGGGAGCGTTCTTCTCCGCCTCCTTGAAAAGATCGCGGACACGGGATGCGCCCACGCCCACATACAGTTCAATAAAATCGGAACCGGAAAGGGAAAAGAAAGGCACATGCGCTTCCCCTGCCACCGCCTTTGCCAGAAGCGTCTTACCTGTACCGGGAGGCCCCACTAAAAGCGCGCCCTTGGGAAGCCTTGCGCCGATTTTGGAGTACTTTCCCGGATTGTGGAGAAAATCCACCACCTCAACCAGAGACTCCTTCGCCTCATCCTCTCCGGCCACATCTTTAAAGGTAATTCCCGTCTCCTTCTGTACATACGCCTTGGCCGTGCTCTTTCCCACACCCATGGGACCGCCTTTTCCGCCCATGCGCCTAAAAAGCAGGCTTAAAAGACCCCACATCAAAAGAACGGGAAGAATATAATACAGAAGGATCGTCATGATCATGCTTGAGCTGTCGGAAACTTCCTTTGTCATCTCCACATTATGCTCAAGAAGTCTGGCCGCCAGCGTATCGTCGTCCTCCATTTTACCCGTATAATAGGTACTCACACCCATGCCGTAGGCATAGAGAAACGCGGATTCCTTCTGCTGGGTTTTAGGGTAAATCGTGATTCGGTCAGAACCAACCTCAACGTTTTTTACCTTATCTTCCTCCACCATTTTCACAAACTCATTATAGGTGATCTCCTGATTGGTGGCTCCCGTCATCATCTTCATGAAAAAGCTGACAAAAAGAAGCGTAACCAACGCCGCAATTACAAGCATAATCAGACTCTGCTTCCGGGGATCGCCGTTTCCTCCGGGGCCTCCCGGGCCTCCGTTATTTCCGGGACCGCCTGGGCCTCCCGGACCACCGTTTCCTCCGGGGCCTCCCGGACCGGGGGCCCCGCCGTTTTCATATTGATTTACATTGTCTGCTTTATCTACATTTGCCATAGAATCGGCATCCTCTCTTTCTGCTGTTATATACTCCAATATCATACACTCGCAAATTCGCGCTAACGCGCTACTTATAACTATATAGTAGGAAAAAATAGAAATCAATGAGAATTTTGTGAATTTCTGTACATATCTCTTAAAGTATTATAAAGTTTTTCCCTTTTTTTCTCTAATTTTCTTTTTTAGTATAGATTTTACGGAGAATTTTTCTAATAATATT
>VSNG01000023.1 GCA_009774175.1 Lachnospiraceae bacterium
AAATCGCACACTCTGATTTCTATGACACTTTTTTACTATTTTACTATTTAAATTATAAAATAACAAGGGGTATAACGGTCTTTTATTTAAAATTAGCAAACTAATTTTAGCTAAATTTACTTAATTTTTTATTTCTTAGCCTCAGGCAGGCGCAGACGCAGAAGACGCTTTGCAAGCTGTCTAATATTAAAGGGTAAAAGCGGATAAATATAGCTCTTGTCCGACAACGTTTTATTACATGCAATGGAGAACAGAAAAATCACAACCGCCGCCACATAGCCGTATATTCCAAAAATCGCAGTCAAAATGAGATTTATAATACGCATAAATTTCAGGGCATATCCCAGCTCATAATTCTGCTGGGTATAGTTGGCAATGGCCACAAACGCCATATACAACATAACCTCCGGGGAAAACCAGCCACTGTTTACGGAAAACTCTCCCAACACCAGAGCTGCCATAACACTTAGGGGCGTACTCAGCATGTTCGGCGTATTTACAGCCGCCAGCTTCAAGCCGTCAATCGCCAGCTCCAGAATTAAAAACTGCGCAATCAGGGGAATGTTTGGTGCGTCCTGCAGCATAATAAACTGAAAACCCTCCGGTATCCACTGCGGATTCTGCATCAAAAGCAAAAAAGTCGGCGTCATGATATAGGTAAGGATGGAGATAAGAAATCTGGTCAGCCGCAGATATGTCCCTGTAACAGGCGGAAAATAATAATCATCCGCCTCTTCCACTATATCAAAAATGGAGGTGGGCACAATCATCGCCGATGGGGAATTATCCACCAGAATCACGATATCGCCTTCCAGTACCTGTGCGGCCGCCACGTCTGGCCGCTCTGTAAATTTAAACTTCGGAAAAGGATTAAACCACTTGCGTTGGTAGAGACATTCCGCAAGGCTTTCCTGATTCATGGTCAGGGCGTCCACCTTAATATTTTCAATCCGCTTTTTCACTTTCTCCAGAAGGTTCTTTTCCACCCGGTTTTCCATATAGCAGAGCACAATATCTGTCTGGGAGCTTTTCCCGGCGTTCATCATCTCCATACGAAGGTTGGTGCTTCTGATCCTTCTCCTGATCAGCGCAGTGTTAAACACCACCGTCTCTACAAAACCGTCCTTACTGCCGCGCAGCGTCTTATCCTTGTCCGGCTCCGAAACGCCTCTGGCGGGATAGGTTCTGGAGTCCAACAGCACACATCTGTCATAGCCGTCTATGAAAAGGGCAAACACGCCGGACAGAATATTGTAGATGATATCATCCCATTTATCCTTGAGATCCACCTCCACATAGGGCGTCGCTTTCTTTGCCATCTCATAGGCGCTCTCCGGCATGTCCTCCGGCGTCAGGCTGATGAAATACTGCAGGATCTTCATCATCAGCTCGTCCTTGCAGAATCCGTCAATAAAATAAATGCAGGCCTGCCTGCCGCCCACCTCAATTACCCGGTAGACCACGTCAAAGCTGGTATCCGGCGCCATATGCGCCCTCATATATTCCATGCTCTCCTGCAGGGATACGGTCATTTTCTGACTGCTCTCCCGTTGTTCCTGTATGCTTTTCTGTACGCCGGTATTCTCCTTCAAAACAAAAACTCCTTCCATGACTTACCATTGTTTCTCATAGTATGTCTTGGAAGGGGTTTTCTTATGCACAGTAAAAAAACAGTTTCCTATTCTTCTCTTTGCAAAATCCTGCTCATTTCATCCACCATCTCATTAATCACGCCGGCCTGCTTTGTTACCTCCGCGGTATCGCCCGCATTGCCCTCGGCCATGCTGTTGATGGAATGAAACTGTTCGTTTTCCTTGCGAATGCTTTCCGCAATGTCCTGATTGATCGAAACCGTTCTCTCGATTACCTCAGCCTGCTTTGCATAGGTGTCCCCCATGGTTTGGATCGCGTTGACCGATTCATTGAGAAGATCCGTCATATCACGCATGCCCTTAAATACATTATCAAAGTATTCGTTCTGCGTTCCGAGTTTGGAAGAGTTCTCTTCCACCTGCGCCGTGATCTCTTTCACGTTATTCTGCACCCTCTCAATCACGGACTGCACCACTCTTAACGAATCCTGCGTGCTGTTTGCAAGCGTACCTACTTCTGTAGCAACCACCGCGAATCCCTTCCCGGCTTCGCCAGCTCTTGCCGCCTCAATAGATGCATTGAGCGCAAGAAGATTTGTGGACGACGAAATATCACTGATCAGCTTCAGGGTAACGCCTATTTCCTGTACTGCGTCGGAAAGCTTTTGGGCTACCTCAATCGTAAGCTTCATGGAATCCGATACTTCCCCGTTGATCTTGTGCAGACCGTTTAACAGCTTTTCATTTTCCAGCGATTTATCCAACAGATCCTTTGAAGTTTTTTCTACCTTTTCAACATTTTCAGCAACAACATTTTCCCATTCTTTCAGCTCACTGAGATTATTCATACTCTCATCCGTCTTCATGCCAAGCACATTGCTGTTACCCACCAGCTCCTCACTCGTCGCGGCCAGCTCCTGGGCTGCAGCGCTTTCATTTTCAGATATCTGGGAAAGCGCCGCCCCGGCGTCGTAAAGTCTGCCTGAAAGCATCTGTACCGAATCCAGAACCTTCTCCACCTCTTTCCCTTTATCCTCTACAATACCAAAAAGAGCTGTGGTGCGGTGCACAATGAAGCAGCAAGCCACAAAAAGAATCACATAAACAATTCCTGTAAATATCCATCCGATAGGAAGATGCAGTTTCAGAAAGCCCGCCGGAAATATCAGCATAAACGCCGCATTGACTACAATGGTTACTGCCGCGCTCACCTTAAGAATCTTTTTCTCATAATAGGGCACTAACAGTAAAGTCGCCACAAAATAGTAATGCGTCAGGCAAATATAGCCCGCACTGTCGCTGGAGCCGCCGACCGCCGCAGTAATCGCGCCGATCACAGGCGGGATGCAGGCATAGACATACTTCGCCTTGTCTCCAAGCTGTTTTTCAAAAACTCTGGTCAGTATGGCGCATACACCGGATAGCAAGAAAACGCATTCCAGCAGTCCTCCGTTTAACATAACCATGACAAATCCCCAGCCTGAAATCGCAACGCCAAGAATATAAATAAACATAATAGTATTTACTAATTTTTCTTCATTGTTCACCGACTGTACCTGCATTTCCCGTGTTCTCTCCTTTGTCATTTTAATATTTTTATCACTGCTTCCCAGTGCTTCCGTGTCCGCCCCGGTCGGCGTTTTCCAAATGCTCTACCTCGTCGAACAAAAGCCTCGGCTGATTTTCCATAATACGAAACTGGCAGATTCTGTCATTCACGTGTATCTCGGTATCTCTGACTGCGTAGACCGGCATAAACCACTGATCGTTATCCCCGCAGTAAGAACAGTCGATCACACCCTGATGGTTCGTTTGAATGATGCCGAAATTTTTGAAGGTGGAGCTTCTGGGCACCACATGGGCCTCATATCCCTTCGGCAGTTCCATCGCCACTCCCAGTGGAATTAACCGAAACTCACCCTTCTTCATGACAACCTCTTCCGCTGACCGCAGATCGATCCAGTCGGATTTGCCGTCTATGTACGTAAGCTTCTCAATTTTGTCTGAGAAATATTTAATTTTAATCTGTTCCATCGGTATGTCCTTTCCAGTTATGCATAATCTTCACAGTAAAGTACCGGTATCGAGGGATCCGTCTGTGCGAGGCTTTTGCGTACATCAATCACCCTCTGGTTTTGACTGCCCTTCCAAAGCAGCTTCGTATCTTTGAGATCAATCTTAAATTCGCCGTCCACCAGCACATCTACATATTTCATCATGGGATAATACATAACGTCTTCCCACCTGTCCCCCGTATACAACCATATCGTTTTGCCGGGATATTTGGCCCTGATCTCTTCCATCAGATTTCTCACGCCAAGACGGTTTGCCGAATGAAGCGGATCTCCTCCGGAAAAGGTAATACCGCTGATATAGGATTTTTCCAGTTGTGAAAAAATCTCCTGCCTGGCTGCCTCATCAAAGGGAAGTCCCCCGTCCGGATCCCATGTTATGGGATTCTGGCACTCCTTACAGCAATGAGAACAGCCGGCTACCCAAAGCACCACTCGAAGGCCGTCGCCGTTTAACATATCATCTTTTGTTATGTTGTGGTATCTCATCACATACTTTTCCTCTCCGCGATCTCCGCCATTTTCGCCTCGCTCAAACGCGTGTCTCCATGCACGCGGGAATAAGCCAGATAACCGTTCATGCGGTCGATCTTGGTCAGATTGCGGCTGCCGCAGACAGGACAGACATCCATTTCCAGCTCCTGATGGCCGCAGTCGTCACAATATGCAAGAGACAGATTAACGCCCTCATAAAACCCCATATCCATCGCCCTGCGGATCAGGGTCTTAATCGCGCCGATATTATAGTCTATCGGATACTTTACATACTGAATTTTTCCGCCGTTTGCCATCTCCCAGAAACGGTACTCCAGATCCTGCTTTTCAATTGGGGTAATATCTTCCGTTACATGGCAGTGGAAACTGTTAGACACGTACTCCTTGTCGGAAACGCCCTCCACAATACCGTATTTGGCCCTGAACTGCTTCACCTGCAGGCCGCACAAATTTTCCGCCGGCGTCCCGTAAATCGCGTAAAGATGGCCGTCTTCTTCTTTATACTCGTCTATTTTGTGGTTGATATGTTCCAGTACCTCCAACGCAAAAGCGCCATCCTCAACAAGCGATTTCCCGTTGTAGAGCTCCTGCAATTCGTTAAAAGCCGTAATGCCAAAGCTGGCCGTAGCCGATTTCAGGATCGGTTTGATCTTATCGTGAAGCTGCAAATGTCCGCCCAAAAATCCGCCCTCACAATAAGCCAGCGGATTGGTAGATGCACGCATCTCCCCAAGATAGGCATAGGTTCTGATGTGCAGCTGTCTGATCAGATTCAGATAATAATCCAGCACATCATAGAAATCCTTCCCCTCCTGTCTTGCCTTTGCCAGAATCATAGGCAGATGCAGGGAGACTGCCCCCACATTAAATCTGCCCACAAACACAGGCGTATCCTTATCGTCCGCCGGATGCATGCCGCCCCGCTCATACCAGGGAGAGAGAAACGCGCGGCATCCCATGGGCGAAATCACCTTACCGTATTGTTTATACATGCTGGCAATATATCCCTTGCCGGTAAGGCTCAGCCAGTCGGGATACATGGTCTTCGCGGAACACTTGACGCCCGCCTCAAACACATCCTCCAGATCCTTGCCGGGTCCGTGCAGATTTTCATCATACAAAAATACAATTTTCGGGAAAAGCACAGGCTTCTTGCACTCTTTCTTGCCCTGTCCCTTCCTGCGCACATTGAGCATCTGAATGGTAGCCATCTTCGCAAACCTTCCCGTGCCGATTCCCGCCGTCACCGTAATAAACGGGTAATCGCCGCGGCTGCTGGCCACCGTGTTAAACTTATATTCCCAGCCCTGAAATCCCTGTTCAAATTCCTTCTTTACATCCGCAAGAGCTTCCGCCTCCGCAGTCTCCCTGTCAATCCCCAATTTCCTGTACTTGGCCACATTTCTCTTATAGGACTTCTCCGCATAGGGCTCTAAAATCTTATCCACCTCCGGCACCGTAAAACCGCCGTACTGCTGACTTGCCGCACTCAGTACAATATCTCCTATCACATCAAAAGCAACGTCCAGCGTCTTCGGTTCATTGTACCAGATATTCCCCATCTCAAATCCGCCGGAAAGCACCTCGGCCACATTAAAGAGGCAGCAGTTCATGGTGTCCCTTCTGGCGGACATGTCATGGACATAAATATAGCCGTCCCGACAGGCCTGAATCTCCTCGGTTGTCATGAAAAACTTCTGATATAATTCCTTGTTAAACTGATTAAAAATCAGGCTTCGTTTTGTAGAAACAAGAGCGCTGTCCGTATTAGCGTTCTCCTTGTCCCCAATGTACATGATCGACTGACTCTTTTTATAGACGTCGTCCATCATGCGCACAAAATCCTGTTTATAATTACGGTAGTCGCGATAGCTTTTCGCTACAATCGGCTTAACATCCTCCAGCGCGCTTTCCACGATATTGTGCATGATCTGAATGGGAATCTTCTCCTCGCCCAGCTCGTTTACCTTATCGACAACCGTCTGACAAATATGCCGCTTCTCTTCCTCCGTGAACTTTGTGAGGGCTCGATACGCGCTTTTTCCGACCGCATCAATAACCTTCTGCACATTGAACGCTTCCAGACTGCCGTCCTTCTTAATTACCTTTACTCCCTTGTCCGGCTGATACTGAAGGCCGTAATCCTCCCCCTCCAAATGACCTGATTCAAATTTACTACTCATTTTCCCCTCCATGGTCTTATATGTTTGCAATGCTTTTTTAATCCTCCTACAAAATATAGTGGCAGTTGACATAATAGCACAATATATTGCGGTTTACGAACAGTATACGGCAATAAGAATGTTATGTCAATGTTCCGTCTGTCAAAACCTTTTTAAAACGTAACAAAAAGGAATATGCCGTTTTGTGACATATTCCAAAAATAAATTTGTCAACCCTCTTTTTTCTCATATTGGGCCAAAATTTCTCTCAAATGCATCTGATAGGCCTCGGCTACCGAAGCCGGCGTCATAATCCCAGCCCCCGCACCCAGTCCCGTCAGCCAGCCGAAAAACTGACCGCTGACCGCCACCTTTACACGGGCGGAAAAATGTGACTCATCACGGATACGGATGGACGCTTCCTTTCCGAACCGATCCATTACCACACCGATCAGGCTGTTTTCAAACAGCAGCGTTACCGTTTCCTCTTTCCCGCTGTACATGCCAAATGTTTTATTGGCATAATCCGCAATATCAAAACGACCAAAGAGAGCCGCACCCTCCCGCTTATTCTCCAGCACCTTAATTTTTGCCATTTTATCAACCCGGAAGTGCTTGATTTTATCTTCCCTGCCATCATGGGCAATCAGGTAATAATATTCATCTTTACAGGTGAGCGCCCATGGGCTGACCTGATAAAGCTCCCCGCCTTTTCGCGGTACAAGCTCCTTATTCAGATTCCATTCCAGATATTGAAAGGAAATCTGTCTGTTATTCTGAATGGCCCTGTGAATATCGTCCACCACATAATAAATGCTCTCGTTTGCCGTCTTAATACGGTTGGCCACATAAACCTGTCTTTGCAGCTGTCCTGCCTGCGCCTTAGACGCCAGCCTTTCTATCTTGGAAATCAGCTCCCTTGATTTGTTGACCGTCAGGAACCGGGAAGCCTGCACCGTCTCCACCAGAAGCTTTAACTCCGCCAGCTCAAAATCCCTCCCGGCCAGATAATAACCGCCGCCTGTCTTCGCCTTCACCAAGACGATATCATAACCGAAATCAACAAGCTGGGCAATGTCGTCATAGATGCTCTTCCGCTCCGCCCTGATATCATAAGCCGCCAGCGCATCAATTAACGCCTGCGCGCTCAGACAGTGATCCTCATCGGACTGCTCCGTCAGTATTTTTACAAGATATAACAGTTTCTGTTTCTGTTTTGCAGATTTGGCCATGACTCTACTCCTGTTCCAGTATTGGTATCAGTTCCTCCAGACGACGGATCTCATAATCCGTCCGCGCATCCACATCCTTTTCCTGCTTTTCCGGATTAAACCAGCAGGAAGTAATTCCCGCATTCTCCGCGCCCCTCATATCGCTTGTCAACGAGTCTCCCACTAAAATACATTTGTTCCTATCTACATCCGAAAGCGCCGCAAAACAGCCGTCAAAAAATTCCTTCCTGGGCTTGGGGTATCCCATAAGTTCGGAAACAAATACGCCGTCCATGATCCTGTCAAGTCCGGACAGCCTCATCTTGTTCGCCTGCGTTGCGTTGACGCCGTTTGTCACCACATACTGGCGATACCCACGCTCTTTCAGTAAAGCTACCAGTTCCTTTGCTCCTTCCATAAAAAAGAAAACGCTGCCAAGCTCCCGCTGGTAATCCACATTAAGCTCCTCCGGCGACACATGGGTAATGCCAAGCTCTTCAAAGAATGTGCGAAACCTTCCCACCGTTACCTGTTCCTTGCTCAGTTCTCCCGATTCCAGACGAAGCCAGTAGCTTCTGTTAATCACGCTGTAACGAGCTGTCATTTCTTCGTTGATCTTAAGCCCATACTGCGCAAACACTGCCTGCAGCGCATATTCCATGGAGCGGTCAAAATCAAGCAGCGTCTGATCCAGATCCCAGAAAACCGTCGTATATTTTCTCATTGCAACCCTCCTGCCCGGTATACATTACGCGCAGCTCTTCTGTTTCACAGAGCGCGCTTTCCTGTAAAGCACGAAAGGGCGTTCGCTTCGGAACACCCTCCCATTTTCTTTCTGATCAATTCTCTTACAAAACGCTAAGCTGTCTTCGCGCCGTCCGCCACATCATCCTGCGTCTCGGCAGCCGCCTTGGCGTCCTTGCTCTTACGCCATTTCACGCCGATCACACAGGCAATGATCACCAGCGCAACAATCAGCACGAACAATAACAGATACGATAAAAAAGCATTTACAAATAGAATTAAATTTGCCATCTTTCCTCATCCTTCTCTTTTAGAATAACCCGTTTCCGGCAAAACAGATTTTTCAAAACCCGCCCGCCGATTACACTATACTCATGATACCACCAATCAAACAGAATCGTCAAGCAAATCTGTGCCATCCGCCGCTGTGGTGGCAAGCCTGTCGCATCTTTCATTCTCCGGATGTCCGTCATGCCCTTTCACCCACTGAAACGTTACGCGGTGCGGCTCCATGGCGCGAAGCAGACGTTCCCACAAATCCACATTTTTAACCGGCTTTTTCCCCGCCGTCTTCCACCCCTTTTTCAGCCATCCGTCTATCCAATGCTGATTAAAAGCGTCTGTCACATATTTGGAGTCGGAAATCAGAAGAACCTCACAGGGCTTTGTCAGCGCCTCCAGCGCAACAATCACCGCCATAAGCTCCATGCGGTTGTTTGTGGTTTTTTTATACCCTGCCGAATATTCCCTCTCATGTAAGACGCCCTTACTGTCAATGTATTGCAAAACCGCCCCGTAACCGCCGGGGCCTTCCGGGTTGCCGCGGGCCGCGCCGTCCGTATAGATTGTGACCTTCATCATTTTCAATCTCCCTTTATCTTTATTCCCAGCGGCCGCACGCCAGAAAGCGTTCTGCCATAGCCTCTGCCTCCGCCGTAATCTCCTCATCATACCCAAGCATATTGAGAAGCGCAATGGCGTTTCTGGAAACAGCTGGTCCCGCCATCAGTTTATAGGGAAAGAAAATGTCCTTTTCCGCAATGCGTTCCTCAAAATGATAGTTATCATAGTCTTTCTCAAGCAGTCTTGTAAGCTCCACATCATGAGTCGCCGCAAAGCACAGGGTCCGTCCTCCCGCCAATGCCTTCATAATCTGTGTGGATGCCGCAATCCGTTCTACCGTATTGGTGCCCCGCAGCACTTCATCCACAAAACAGAGTACCGGACGGCCGTTTTCCCCTTTTGCCCGATCCAAAATGCGCTTGATGGACTTAATCTCCACCATATAATAGCTGTCTCCTCCAGAGGGATCGTCCCGCAGGGACATGGAAGTATAAATCTGAAAAAACGGCGCCTCATAGCTGGAAGCCGGACAGGTATGAATGGTCTGAGCCAGCAGGGCCGCAGTGGCTGCCGCCCTCAAAAATGTGGATTTCCCGGACGCGTTCGATCCGGTCAGCAGCATGCCGCGCCGAATGGACAGCGAATTTTTCACCGGTTCTTTCAAAAACGGATGATACAGCTCCTCCACCCGCAAAAAGCTCTCCCTGTTTTCCTCATAATGCAGCTTTGGCACACAGTACCCTTCTCCAAGACGCGTCCGATATTCCCCAATCACCACTGCCGTTTCAATCCGGCCCAAAATGGTAATCATTTCATCAATCTCGTCCTTATGTCCACGAACCGCCGTAAGAGCCCGGTTAAACTGAATCAGATCAAAATAAAAGAGCATCCGCAGATAATCCAGAATCATTTCAAGCGGGTTTCCCGTTCCTGTCTCTGATGAAATTACCAGATAGGAATTTCTCAAAAAGCCCCTCATTGTTTTATGGCATTCCTGCAACCGCATCTGTTCTTTCGCAAGTCCTGAAATGTCTCTGTGGTTCATCTCCTCCACACAGGCAAGCAGACCGCGAATATATCGGAAACTGCTGATATATGGCTCAATCTCCTTATATTCTTTAAAGTAATCAATCAGATTATGGCACAGAACAATAAGTAAAAGAACAGTCCCCACCGGCATGGAAAGCGCCATTTCTCCCACACAGGCGAAAACGGCCAGATCCCAGAGCAGATATTTACCGTTCCTTCTTTCTCCCAAAAGATCCAGATGATCCAGATAGTCATAGATGGAAAACTTCCGCATCCTGCCGAGGCGGTAAAACACCCTCTGTACGCTGTGCCGTTCTTCCTCTTCTTCCATGAAAAGACAAATCAATGCCTCTTCCTTCATGATCTGGGATTCCTCGCCAATCGGCGTCCGCAGTCTGTAGTACAGATATTCGTCCCCGGCCGCGCTTAAAGAGGTATTGATCTGCTGATACAGCTCGTCCATATGCAGATCGTTCCATGTAATATCGTCGATCTGTCCATCCGTCTGATGTTTCCGATAATACATGCTGATATGGCTCATTTCCTCTACGCCATACTTCCGTTCACATCCCCGGCCATACCCCTGATATATTTTTTCGAGAGTCCTTTTTTGAAAACTCCTGTTATTTCTGTACTCAATTCCCATGAAAAGCACGATTAAAAGGACAATCATGCCTGCAAAAAACAAAGCGTCCATTCTCAGCCAAGACCTGTTACAATCTCGTTTGCCTTTCTATAGATTTCTTCCACATCGTACGCTTTTGTAAACTGTCCGTTCTCATACAGGATCTTCCCACGGATCATCGTCATTTTTACATTTTGTTTGCTGCCGCTGTAAACAAGATTTTTCGGAATGTTATTGACCGGCTGCATATTGGGCTGCCGCAGGTCTATCATAATAATATCCGCCTGTTTTCCTTTCGCCAGTACATCCGCATCCGGCAGGTTCATGGCTTTCGCGCCGTTTACCGTAGCCATTTTCAGAACCTCCAGCGCGTCCACTGCCGCCGCATCCTGCTCCCGCAGTTTTGCAAGTCCCGTAACCAAAAACATTTCCCGAAACATGTCAAGACAGTTGTTGCTGGCAGGGCCGTCCGTGCCGATTGCCACATTGATTCCCCGTTTCAGATAATCGGATATCGGCGCAATGCCGCTGGCAAGTTTGGTATTGGAGCCGGGGTTTGTCACCACGCTTAAATTTCTTCGCTGAAAGATTTCCATGTCTTCCTCATCCATCCAGACGCAGTGATAACCGCCTCCGCCATAATCAAACATGCCAAGGGAATCCAACAGCTTCGCGGGAGACATCCCGTAACGCTCCCTGCATCCTTCTGTCTCCGATCTGGTTTCCGCAAGATGGGTGAACACCGGCGCCTGATACTTATGCGCCATGGCTGCCACCTGTTCAAGAAGCGCCCTGGAGCAGGTATACTCAGCGTGAAATCCGATAAAATAGGAGTGCAGAGGATCCAACCGATTCAGGGAATGATACCGCTCCTCCATCTGCGCAAGAGAATCCTCAAATCCTTCCTGCCCGCTCGCGCCGCTTACCTGGACGCAGCGCATCCCCATCTCCACACAGGCCTTTGCGGTGGTTTCCGGCGTCAGATACATATCAAAAATGGAAGTGATTCCACTGGTCAGGTATTCCAGCACCGCCAGCCTGGTGAGATGGTAAATCATCTCACCGTCAAGCTTCGCCTCCATCGGAAATACCTGATTATTCAACCAGTCGGAAAGCGGCAGATCATCCGCACGGGAACGAAGAAATGTCATGGCGGAATGAGTGTGCGCATTTTTAAATCCGGGCATCAGAAGATTTCCCTCACAGTCAATTTCCCTGTCCCAGAGAATATTCTCTATGGAAAGGGTCTGACAAATATCCGCAGCATCACCGCCCGCCCCCACATAAAGAATTTTGTCGTCCTGCACCCAAAGTTCCCCTTCTATAATATCTGTTGTCTCCATGGTCAGTATTTTTGCATTGTAAAACCTGTAATTCATATTTTCTTTCCTTTCTTTTTGAGGATGCCCCCTAGCAGTCAGGAACCGATTCCTTAAACAAAAAACCTGCAAAGCAGGCTTTTGTTTCTTACAGTACTTTTCCAAACTTCGTAATGGATTCCACCAGCAGTTTTTCAAATTTCGGCGCTACCGCATTGGCTGCTTCCTGTACCTCTTCATGAGTCAGAGGCGCGCTGTTCATGCCTGCCGCAAGATTGCTGACACAGGATACGCCGCAGATTTTCATGCCCATATGGTTAGCCGCTATGGCTTCCACTACAGTACTCATGCCGACCGCACTTGCCCCCATTTTATGGAGCATCTGAATTTCCGCCGGCGACTCGAAAGAAGGACCCGTCAGCTGCGCATAAACACCCTCAAACAGTTCGATATCATTTTCCTTTGCCGTGCCCCTAATAATTTCCTGCAAATCTTCATCATACACATGAGACATATCGGGGAATCTTGTTCCCAGCTCGTCAATATTCGGACCGATCAGGGGATTCGGTGCAAACAGGGAAATATGATCCCGGATCAGCATCAGGCTGCCCGCATGAAACGCAGGATTGATCCCGCCGGAAGCATTGGTCAAAAACAGAATCTTTGCCCCCATCATTTTCATCAGACGGGCAGGGAGCACCACGTCCGTAATCGGATACCCTTCATAATAATGTACGCGTCCCTGCATCAGCACCACGGGGATTTCATTGATATAGCCGAAAATAAATTTCCCGGCATGTCCCGGTACTGTGGAAACAGGAAAGCCCTCGATCTCACTGTAGGGAAGCTCTGCCTTCACATCCACAGTTCTGGCAAAATTACCAAGACCGGAGCCGAGCACTACTGCCACCCTGGGCTCAAAATCAACTTTGGATTTGTAACACTCGTAACATCTTAACAGTTTTTCATATACGGGATTCATAGGTTTTACCGCCTTTCTCATTTTATAAGAATCATGGTTTGGGGATAACAGATGTGCCCCATTCACTTACTGCTATTATATCATCCCGTCTTTTTCTCCGCAATCAATTCCTTTTTCCTTCCATACCGCATCGGCTCCGCCACCGTCCGGTTAAAAAACGCAATTAACGGCCCCATAAAAAAGGCCGTCACCACAGTGCCGATTCCCACCGTCGCGCCGAATATAAAACCCACAACCGTACAGAACAGATCCGACGATATCCTGCAAAACTGAAACTTCCATTTCCTCTTTTCAGAAATAATCAGAGAAACCGCGTCGTATGTAGATACCCCCATATCCGCCGTAAAATACAGGGCGGAAGAAAAACACATCACCACAATGCCAAGCAGAAGAAAAGCAAACCTGACAGGCAGGGATGGGTTCGGTATCAGCCGCTCAAAGAGTAAAGAGGAATACTCCACCACATAACCAAGCAAAAAAATGTTAATCACCGTACCCAGACCGATCTTACTTTTATCCGCCATAAAAATTACAATCAGCATCAGCAGATTAATCGCCGCATACACCGTACCGAAGCCTGGTGCACCCTTGGGCAATATTGCAAAAATTCCATGTGTAAAAACCTGAAACGGATCAAGGCCCAGTACGGAAAAGTTAAACATACCCACGCTGAAACCGCAGACCAGCACGCCCACTACCGTCATCCATATCCTTCTTGTACGCTCCTGCATCTTTCCTCCCTTATGAACTTCAGGCCTAAACACAACAATTACCTTCTTTCCCGCCTGAACGCTACTTGCCAATAAGCCCTTTCTGCATCAAAAACTCTCTTGCCACATCCTTGTCTTCCCTGCCGTTTACTTCCACTTCATAATTCATCTGCTGCATTTCGCTCTCGCTGATCAGTCCGTTCATCTTCTCCAGAACGCCCTGAAGCTTGGGATATTTTTCCAGCGCATCCTTTCTGACAATGGTTCCGGCGTCATAAGTTTCAAAGAAAACATTATCGTCCGTAAGCAGAACCAGATTATTTGCCGCAAGCTGGGCGTCTGTCGTAAATGCATTGATCACATCCACCTCTTCGTTTTTTAACGCCTCATATTTCAGGGCAATCTCCATCTGCACGGTATCCTGAAACTGCATGCCATATGCGCCGCAGAGTCTGGGATATCCCGTTTCCAGTTCAATGTAGTCCGGGTTGCCGCCAAAAACAAGCTCTCCCGAAGCCGCCGCCAGATCCGAATAGGAGGAAAGGCCGTACTGCTCCGCGGTATCCTGTCTGACCGCCAGACCGTAGGTATTGGAAAAACCGTACAGACCCGTCCACGTCAGTCCCATCGCATCATACTCCGTCAAAAGCGCTTCGTAAAGCTTGTCGTCGTCCTTCTCCATCTCTTCTTTCTTCAATACATTTAACCATGCGGATCTGGTATACTCCGGATAAAGATCAAAGTCACCCTTTACTAACGCCGGATGGATGTTGGTCGTACCGCCGCCTACGCCTTTTGTAATCTCCACCTCATAGTCCGTTTCTTCTTCTATTAACTGGGCAATCATTTCCGTCAGAATATACTGTTCTGTCATAGGTTTTGATGCAATTTTAACAGGCTCCTTCCTTCCGCAGGCAAAAAGGCCAAAAGCCATGCCTGTTATGATCAATACTGCCATTCCTTTTTTCATGTTCTTCATTATTTCCTCCATTCCGTAACTTTAATTACATGCCGCCGATCAACTGTCTGACAAATCCGTCTCTCGGTGCATGTAACAGTTCCTCTTTTTTGCCTTCCTGCCAGATTACGCCGTCCTTCATAATCAGAATACGGCTCCCCAGGTTGAACGCTTCCTCTATATCATGTGTAATAAACACAATGGTGATTCCCGTTTTCTTCTGTAATACAGAAAGTTCCTCCTGCAACGTCCGGCGCGTGATCTCATCCACTGCTCCAAAAGGCTCGTCCATAAGCAGAATATCCGGTTGGGCTGCCATAGCTCTGGCAATTCCCACCCGCTGTTTCTGTCCGCCGGAAAGCTGACTGGGAAAACGGGACGCCAGCTCCGGGGACAATTCCGTCATTGCCAGCATTTTTTCCGTCAGCGCCTGCTTTTCCTCCTTTGTCATTTTCCTTTCAAGACAGGGCACATAGCATATATTGTCCTCCACCGTCAGATGAGGAAACAGCTTTGCCCCCTGTACCGCATAACCGATTTTTCTGCGCAGTGCGGTCAAATCGCAGTCCGACAATCGCTCCCCTGCCACAAAAACCTCGCCTTTTGTGGGAACCACCAGTCCGTTAATCAGTTTGAGTAGGGTTGTTTTTCCGCATCCCGACGGGCCGATGATTACAAGGAACTCGCCCATATCCACTGCAAGGGAAATTTGCCGCAGCACCTCATTATCGCCATAGGCTGCCGAAACGTTTCGCATTTCAATCGCCTTATTCAATGCCGTACCTCCTGTTCACCGCCTTCTGCGCCCGGGCAAGCAGCCAGTCGCTAAAAAGCGCCAAAAGCGCAATCAGCACAGAACCCGCCGCCGTCAGCGTCATATTATAAGTGGTGATGCCGCGGTAAATTGCAGCGCCAAGTCCGCCTGCCCCGATAAAGGAAGCTATGCCGCCCATGGCAATAATCATCACAACCATATTGCGAAATCCTCCGATAATGACAGGAAGCGCCAGGGGAAACCGAATGCCAAGCATCATCTGCCGTCCGTCTGTGCCCAGTCCTTCCGCCACTTCAAGAATGCTGGCGTCCACATTGGTAAGTCCCGTATAGGTATTTCGCACAATCGGCAAAAGTCCGTAAACCGTCAGGGCAATCACCGCCGTCCTATTGCCAATCCCTGTAAACGGAATGAGAAAACCAAGCAGGGAAATGGACGGAATCGTATAAATAACGTTTATAACACCAAGTACCACGCCCGCAAGTTTCTCATGCCTGCTGATCAAGGCGCCAAGCAAAATGCCAAGCACGCCCGCACAGACCACCGCCGTCAAAGATATTCTGATATGTTCCAGAAGACAGATCAGAAAAAACTCCCGCCTGTCCCAAAGGATCTGTAAAAGCTGCATGTCCGCCACCCTGATTTCCAAACCGTTTTTATTGCCGCCTAAAATTTTACCATGTTTTTCCTGTGATAGCAATTCCGGTATTTATTTTGCCCGAAAACAACACAGGCCAAACACCGGGATTGCTGACTCCCGGTATTTGACCTGAATATATACTGTGCTCCTTTAATGACACGCGCCTTTCGCAAAACCGCGTCTTCGACGCTCTCCGCCGCTTCGCGGCTATTTTTTCTCATCAAGCGGCGCTCCCTCAAAGGATGATCCATCCGGCAAATTCATGCAGGCATGATTTGCCGTCCGAATGATCTTCTGGCTGAGTTGTTAGATGATAATGCAAACCATCCCGCCGTTACAGTCGTTCACAATCTTCTGCATGGTTTCCTGCAATTTTACCTGGCTCTCCTCGTTAATCATGGAAATCTTACCCGTAATGCCGTCGTTGACAAGCTGTTCCACTGTTTTTCCAAAAATATTGGTTTCCCAGATTCCCTCCTCGCTGGTGCCGGTATCGGAGATGAACTGAATCAAATCCCTGGCCTGCTCCTCCGTTCCGACAATGGGCGCAATTTCTGTCTCAATATTCGCCTTTATCATATGGATGCTGGGGCTTTCCGCCTTGATCTTCACGCCGAACTTATTGCCCTGCTTGATCAGCTCCGGCTTTTCCAGCACGATTTCCTCTCTGTCAGGCATCACAACGCCGTAGCCTTTATAGCGTACGGCCTCCAGCGCATGGAGCACCTTCACATACTCCCGTTTCATCTTTGCCATCTCACGCAGGGTTGCCAGAAGCTGATACTCGCTGCCGATATTTTCCCCCACCAGTTCGCTTAACATTTCATAATAATAAGTGTCGTCCACATCAAGCACAATGCGCACGCAGCCGTCGGACATATTGATACCGTCCAGCTTGCACTTCTTAATATATTCGCTCTCCACGGAAAACCGATCCGCCGTAATATCCCGGATATGATTTAAGTCCGCCATCAGCTGCTTTAATCTGGCAATAATGTCCTTTTTCATCTTATGGTCACAGGGAAGCATTTCCACCCACTTTGGCATATAAAACTCAATCATCGTAAGCGGAAATTCGTAGAGAATATTCTCCATGATATGGTTGATATCCTCTTTTTTGAGCTGCTCACAGTTAATGGGCATGACTGTAACCTGATATTTTTCGCTGATCTCATCAGCCAGATTTCTTGTCTCCTCCGCATAGGGCTTTTGGGAATTGAGAAGAACAATATAAGGTTTCCCAAGAGCCTGCAGTTCCTTTATGGTTCGTTCCTCCGCTTCCAGAAAGCTCTCTCTTGGAAGTTCGCCAAAGGATCCGTCGCAGGTCACTACAATTCCGATGGTGGAGTGATCCCGAATTACCTTTCTCGTGCCAATCTCAGCCGCCTTTGTAAACGGAATTTCCTCCATCGACCAGGGCGTTTTAACCATGCGTTCCTCTTCCTTTTCCATATGGCCCGTGGCGCCTTCCACCATATAGCCCACACAGTCAATCAGCCGCACTTTCACATCAATATCCGCCCCCAGTTTTACATGGGCCGCTTCCTTCGGTATAAATTTCGGTTCTGTCGTCGTGATGGTTTTTCCCCCTGCGCTCTGGGGCATCTCATCCTGTGCCCGCTCTTTCTCATGCTCATCCTCCATATAAGGAAGAACAAGCAGATTCATGAACCGCTTAATAAATGTAGATTTTCCCGTCCTGACCGGCCCAACTACGCCAAGGTATATTTCTCCCCCTGTTCTTCTCTGTATATCTTTATACAAGTCATATGTACTATTCTGTAATATATCCATAAAAAATCCTCCTGCTTATACTGGTAAATGTATATGCAGAAGGATTCCTGTCTATGCTGTCTGGTTCAAAAGTTTCCGGCAAATTTACTCCGCCAGTTTATGGAAAATAATGCAGTTTGGCTGCTCCACCTGAATCTCCCTGCCATTCATCACCAGAAGCCCGTTCTTTAAATCCACGTTAAAGAAGGTCATCGTATCCGACTCATGATTCAAGGAAACCAGATGCCGGTTATCCGGGAAAAGCGTCGCATCCTTGGGATAATCCCCGCTGATCGGCAGACACAGCAGCTTTTCAAGCATTCCCGTTTTCTGATCAATCTTATAGACCACAGCGCTGTTATCTCCGGCGTTGGAGCTTGTCAGATATTTAAAATCATCCGAAATATTCAGGGCGCTGGCCGCTGAACCTCCCGCATGGTAGTCATTCAGCGTGGATATCGTCTGAATCTTCTCAAACTCAGGGTTCCCGTGAATCTCCTCGTAGGTATAGACGTCAATATAGTTTTTTAACTCATGCACAATATACAGTATCCTGCCGTCTTTTGAAAATTTCAAATGGCGGGGCGCTGATTCCTGTTCGCTCCTGATCATATCAATGGGCTTCAATTTCCCATTCGCATGATCGACCCGGTATACGTTGACATGGTCAAGGCCCAGATCCGCTGCGCACAGGTAATGATTGTCTCTGGTCATTTTCACACAGTTCACGTGAGGTCTGAAATTCCGTTCCGCAATACTGCCGAGTCCCTTGTGATAAACCTCGTCTGTAATCTCTCCGATACCGCCGTCCTCCCGCAAACGCAGCACCGTGATCTTTCCGTCATGATACCCGCCCACAAAAAGCAGTTTATCCTCATAGTCGGTTGACAGATAACAGCCTCTCATACCGTTGATGGAGCCCTCATTTATAACCTCCAGATCTCCGCCGGGCAGTATCTTGTATGCTTCCACGCCAAAATCCGTGATGGAATAGAGATATTTTTCGTTATGGGAGATCGTTATATAGGAGGAGTTCGTAATCTCCACCTGATTTTTCTCAGACAGCCTGCCGTTTTTCATATCCACATCGTAAATCTTAATGCCGTAATTATCTTCTTTTGCCATCGTGTAGGTGGACACATACGCCACATATTTATCCTGACTCATCCTGCTCCTCCATGTCCCGGCACGCCATTTTCCACATCCAAAGCCCGTGCCCTTGGCAAAATTTTACCATAAATTCCGAAAGTTGTTAATCCTTTTCTTCGTATTCTTCTCTTTTTATAAAAACATTTTTTGTTTTTTCCTGTTTTCCATTGACATACACTGTCTATCCTGTATAATGGGATTCAACGCATGTTTAGTTTTAGTAAACTTCTAGTTTATTTTTACTGATCTTCTGCGGGATAGGAGACCCCATGGACAACACTGCCGCCCGGATGGATCTGGGCAATAAACTCAAGGAACTGCGCAATAAAAAAGGCCTGACACAGGAGGAACTTGCTGACCGCTGCGAACTGTCAAAGGGTTTTATCAGTCAGCTGGAAAATGACCTGACCTCCCCTTCCATCGCTACATTGATGGATATTTTACAATGTCTCGGCACCAGTCTGCAAGAGTTTTTCCGTGATGCGGGCGATGAACAGATCGTCTTCGGAAGGGATGATTTCTTTGAAAAAACAGACGCTGAACTTCACAACAAGGTCGAATGGATCATTCCAAACGCGCAGAAAAACAAAATGGAACCCATCCGTGTCACTCTGGAAAAGGACGGTTCCACTTATCCCGACCAGCCCCACGAAGGTGAAGAATTTGGCTATGTACTCTCCGGCTCCGTTACCATTATCATCGGCAACCGCACGGTCAGAGCTTCCAAAGGGGACGCCTTCTATTTCACGCCGGACTCGGAACACTATATTCGGGCAAACGGAAAAAGCGGCGCTGTATTTTTATGGGTCAGCACCCCGCCCAACTTTTAGCTAATCGTCGCCAGCAAGCGATGATTCAGAGAATATTATGTAATCATTGGAGGGCTTATTCTCGTGAACAAAGAACTGATTCAACTGATTGATATTTCCAAATCCTTTGACGGGCAGATGGTTCTGGATGAACTAAATTTAAGTATACATGAAAATGAATTTGTCACGCTTTTAGGCCCAAGCGGCTGCGGCAAAACCACCACTCTTCGTATTCTCGGCGGTTTTGCAGGCCCGGACAACGGACGCGTGGTTTTTGACGGGCAGGACATTACCCACGTTCCGCCCAATAAAAGACAGCTGAACACCGTCTTTCAAAAATATGCGCTTTTTACACATATGACCATTGCCGAAAACATTGCGTTCGGCCTGAAAATAAAAAAGAAGCCCAAAAGCTACATAGATGACAAAATCCGTTACGCGCTAAAGCTGGTAAATCTGGACGGCTATGAAAACCGTATGCCCGACTCCTTAAGCGGCGGACAGCAGCAGCGTGTCGCCATTGCCCGCGCCATTGTAAACGAACCAAAAGTTCTCCTTCTGGACGAGCCTCTGGGCGCTCTTGACCTGAAACTCCGTCAGGAAATGCAGTACGAGCTGATCCGCATGAAAAATGAACTTGGCATCACTTTCGTCTACGTTACCCACGATCAGGAGGAGGCTCTCACCATGTCCGATACCATCGTGGTCATGAACCAGGGCTATATCCAGCAGATCGGTTCGCCGGAATCCATCTACAATGAGCCGGAAAACGCATTTGTAGCGGATTTTATCGGAGACAGCAACATCATACCCGCCACCATGATTGAGGATAGGCTTGTCAGCATTCTCGGCACACGCTTTGCCTGTGTGGACACGGGTTTCGGTCACAACCGCCCCGTGGACGTGGTGATCCGGCCGGAGGATGTCATTCTGGTAGATCCATCGGAGGGCATTATTCAGGGTGTTGTGACCCATTTGATCTTTAAAGGCGTACACTACGAAATGGAAGTGCAGGCCTGCGGTTTCGAATGGCTGGTACAATCCACCACGCTCTTTCCTGTCGGCAAGGAAGTGGGCATACAGGTAGATCCCTTCAATATCCAGATCATGAACAAACCAGAATCAGAAGACGAGGAGGCGGTAACTCTTGACATCTAAAAATAAATGGCTGTCGGCGCCCTATCTGTTCTGGTCCGCCGTATTTATCATCATTCCGCTTGGCATGGTTTTATATTACGGCCTGACCGACAGGACGGGAGCCTTCACAATTGACAATATCATGGCGATCACCTCCGCCGGGCACGCAAAATCGCTGCGCCTCGCTCTTCTGCTCTCGTTTATAAGCACCATCGTCTGCTTCCTGCTTGCTTACCCGCTGGCGATGATTCTTGCAAATATGAAGGTAAAACGCCATAACTTCATCATATTAATCTTTATCCTGCCCATGTGGATGAATTTCCTTCTTCGCACGCTGGCATGGCAGACCCTGCTTGAGAAGAACGGTGTGATAAACCATATCCTTTCTTTTCTTCATCTGCCCGCCTTAAAGATTATCAATACACCGGCGGCAATTATTCTCGGCATGGTATACAATTTTCTGCCGTTTATGGTACTGCCTTTATATAATGCTCTGGCGAAGATTGACACAAACGTAATAAATGCCGCCCGTGATTTGGGGGCCAGTCATTTTTATACCTTTATCCGCATTATCCTGCCGCTGTCCGTTCCCGGTATTATCAGCGGCATTACCATGGTATTTATCCCGGCTCTCACCACCTTCGTGATCAGCTCCCTTCTGGGAGGCGGCAAACTGCTTCTGATCGGTGATGTGATTGAGCAGGAATTTACAAGAACCTCCAACTGGCATCTTGGCAGCGGCCTTTCCATGGTCCTGATGATATTTATTCTGATTAACATGGTTTTATCCGCAATCTTCGATAAGGAAGGGGAGGGCTCCATGCTATGAGATCTGTCATGAAAAAAATATACATAGCGCTGATTATTCTTTTTCTGTATGCGCCCATAGGCACCCTGATTGTGCTGTCCTTTAACGCCAGCAAAACCCGGGCAAAATGGGGCGGTTTTACCTTTAACTGGTATGTTTCCCTGTTCCAGAATGAAGAAATTCTGCGGGCCCTTTTCAATACCCTGTTCATCGCGTTCGTGTCCTCTCTCACGGCCACTGTGATCGGCACCGTGGCCTGTATCGCCATGACCGCCATGAAACGCAGGACAAAAGCTATCCTTATGGGAATCACCAACATTCCCATGTTAAATGCGGATATTGTAACCGGTATTTCCCTGATGCTGCTTTACATCAGTCTGGGAATCCGCTTCGGTATGGGAACCATACTGCTTTCCCATATTACCTTTAATATTCCCTACGTCATTTTAAGCGTGATGCCCCGTGTCAGACAGTTAAACGTAAGCACCTACGAAGCCGCTCTGGATCTGGGCGCTTCCAACTTAAACGCTTTTTTTAAAGTGGTATTTCCGGATTTGCTGCCCGGCATCCTGTCCGGCTTCCTCATGGCTTTCACCATGTCCCTGGACGATTTCATTATTACACACTTTACCAAAGGCGTTGGCGTGGATACTCTTTCCACTAAAATATATACGGAAATCAAAAAGGGAATCAAGCCCGAAATGTACGCCCTTTCCGCTCTCATTTTTATAACGGTGCTGACACTGCTTATTCTGATTAATCTGTCTCCGGCAGATAAAAATAAAGCGGATAAGAACAAAGCAAAAGCGGAATAAATTCCGAAAAGAGGAAGACATGAAAAAATACAGACTCCATCATATAAAACAAATTTCAGTTACATTGGCCCTGCTTTTGTCAGTCATATTATGCGGCTGCAGCTCCGCCGGCAAGGGCGTAAACGGACAGGTCATCGTCTATAACTGGGGCGAGTATATTGATCCCGAAACCATCCGCATGTTCGAGGAAGAAAGCGGTATAAAGGTTATTTATGACGAATTTGAAACAAACGAAAGCATGTATCCCAAAGTGGAATCCGGCGCTGTCGCTTACGATATCGCCTGTCCTTCCGACTACATGATCAGCCGTATGATTCAAAACGGAATGCTCTCCGAACTGGATTATGCCAAAATGCCCAATGCAAGGAAAAACATTGGCGCACAGTACTTCGAGCAGTCCAGAGGCTTCGACCCTGATAATAAATATGCCATTCCCTACTGCTGGGGAACCGTAGGCATTCTTTATAACAAAACCATGGTAGAGGAACCCATCACCCGCTGGGAACAGCTCTGGGATGAAAAATATGCAGACAATATCCTGATGCAGGATTCCGTCCGCGACGCTTTTATGGTGTCCGAAAAAATATGCGGTTTTTCCATGAACACCCTCGACCCCGAAGAACTGGAAACGGCAAAAAATCTGCTCATTGAACAGAAACCACTGATTCAGGCCTACGTTGTAGATCAGGTTCGTGATAAAATGATTGGTGAAGAAGCCGCCATCGGCGTAATTTATTCCGGAGAGGCTATTTATACCCAAAGAGAAAATCCGAATCTGGTGTATGTGATTCCCGAAGAAGGAACCAATGTATGGATAGATGCCTGGGTGATCCTGAAAAATGCCCCAAACAAAGAAAATGCGGAAAAGTTCATAGATTTTATGTGCCGCGAAGATATCGCTCTCATGAACTTTGATTATATAACCTATTCCACGCCGAATGAGGCCGCAAGAAACCTGATTGAAGACGAGGACATCAGAAATTCCGAAATCGCCTTTCCCGATCTGTCCCGTTATGACAATCTGGAAACCTATGTGTATCTTGGCGAAGAGGGGGATTCCCTTTACAATGAACTGTGGAAAGAAGTGAAGGCGTACTGACGTCTTCACTTCTTTCTACCATACCACTTCATACAGTAAACTATAAATTCTGGAACGCCGTATTCATCGCATAAGCCTCATTTTTACCGCTCATGATAAAGAAAATCACATTTCCCCGACTTTCAATTAATGTTGTTTCGGCGCTGACACAGACCCATTTGTCCGGGTCGGCGTTGTCCTTTAAAAGCTGTTTGGCCGCCTCCACGTCCGCCTCGTCCACCCGCAGCAGGACACACTGGTACGCCATGGAAGACATCTGCGGCATGGACACAACGCCCTCTGTATAGGTGATCTCATCCGTACCAAGAATATAGCTTTCCAGATCATCCGTAATTGCAATCGTCTCATACCCGTCAAGGCTCTCCCGAAATCCCGGATCAAGCTCCGCATTGGCATAAAGAGTCGTCATAATATCCGTCAAAGCCCCTTCCAGGTTATCGGAAGACTCCTTTTTATCACCGCAGGCGCATAAGCCAAGGCCCGCCAGTAAAATGAAAAGTCCTGTGAAAATTACTTTTTTCTTTTTCATCATATTTCTCCTGCTTTCCTCTTCTTTTTGCCACCCCTAACTTCCCTTTTTATCGGACAGAAGCGGCTTAATTGTCTTATAAATTTTACTGGATTTTTTATTATCCGCGCTGGGATATTTTTTCATCAACGCATTCATAATACCCTGCTTTGTCTTATACTGTTGTATGGTTTTTAAAACTTCTTCTACCGTTACGTCATCATTTTCCCTGAGAATCTCCGACAGCATTTCCTGCAGCTTCTCTTTCATCTCCTGCATTTCATGATCATGGCTCCGCCCCATAATGTCTGCAATGAGCGTCACCGAGACCCCTCTGCTTTTCCAGTAACCGCTTAAAATTTCAAATCCCTTATCCTTGCTGACAATATAGTAATTGTCCGCCGACTTATTGGCAATCAGAAATCCAAGCTGCGTGGCAAGCTGGAAATCCAGCGCGTTTTTGCTGCCAACATCCACTTTGCAAAGCTCAATATCGGCCTTGGACTCCATGATCTTCTTATGCTGCTCAAAGGTGATGCTGTCCGCATTCTTGCTGTATAAAATGCACACCCTGTCTTCCTGTTCCAGCTTGTGGATGCCGTCCAGTCCATCCTTTTTCACATTTTCAAAATCAACCAGATAATAATTCATCTTTCCTCCATGTCAGCGCCATGCCTGCCCTGCATTTTCTCAATCCGCCTATGCTCTCGGTTCCCCCAGCTTATCCTTAAAAAAGGCTATGATTCTCTGCCAGAGTTCCTCCTGGAAAAAGGGCATATCGGCATGATCCGCTCCCTCCAGAACCAGAAGCTTTACATCCGCCCCGGCTTCTTCCAGCTTATCGTACAGAGCCTCCCCCTGCGAAAACGGCACGGTATGATCGTTATCACCATGGATAATCAAAAATGGCGGCGCATCCTTTGTCACAAAGCTTACCGGACAGATCTTAAGAGCTTCCTCCCTGTTTAGCATTACATTTTTACCAAGCAGCATCGACTCCATGGATGCCGCCGCCTCCACAGGGGAAGGGTACACAAACCCTGTCACATCCGCCGGCGGATACCATGAACAGGCCGCCTGCACCTTACTGGAATACTCCATAAAAGCGCCCATATCAAACGCCTCATCCTCCGCCAGCGCCGCCATAGCCGCCAGATAACCGCCCGCAGATTCTCCCATCACACCGATTCTTTCGGGATCAATATGATAACGTTCGCTCAGCGCTTTCAAATAGCGAATACCAGCTTTTACATCCGCCAGCTGAATCGGAAACGCTCCTTCATTGGTGGTACGATACTCCACACTGGCCACCACAAAGCCGCTTCTGGCAAGCTCCGCCAGATACGCCAGATGTGCGGAACGGTCAAGCCGAATCCATGCGCCGCCGCAAATCCACACAACACAGGGATACTTTTTCGTTTTGTCCTCGGGATAAATGATATCCATTTTCAGGTCTCTTCTGGTATGGTCAAACCATGCATCCACCTGTGCAAAGGTCACGCCAGCCACTACAGTATACTGCGGCGCCTCAACTTTTATTTTCAGATTTTCTCTCATAACATCCACTCCTTTTTATGTATTGCTATGTATCTTTTCCTGGGGCATCCAGTGCATCATCAGCCGTTCCAGTTTTGTCTGGTCTATGGGTTTTGCCAGGAAATCATCGAAACCGGCTGCCAGATACTGTTCCCTCGCCCCCATAATCGCATTTGCCGTCAGCATAATGACAGGCGTATTCTTACAGAGATTATCCTCCATCTCCTTCATATGCTGCATAGTCTCCATACCGTCCATTTCCGGCATCATATGATCAAGGAAAATCAAATCATAATGCTTTTGCCTGATGTGGTCAAGACACTCCCTGCCGCTCCCCACATCCGTAATACGGACCTTCGTCTGCTTTAAAAGGCCGCAGAACACTCTTCTGTTTACACGGTTATCGTCCACAAGTAGAATTTCACCTTCCGGCGATGTAAAGTACGCGTGATAGCTGTGCTCCCTAGCCGCCTGCTTTGCTCTCTCCTGAAAGTCTCCCACAGGCTCCGCGTCCACAACGCCCTGCCGCAGCGCAAAGGAGAAGCGGCTGCCTTCCCCGTAAACGCTTTCCACATGCAGATCCGTATTCATCAGTTTCAGCAGCTGGAGCGAAATATTCATTCCAAGCCCTGTGCCTTCAATGTCACGGTTTTTCTCCTCATCTATACGCTCAAAAGCCGAGAACAGCTTTGGAATATCCTCCTGTCTGATACCAACGCCGGTATCCCTTACCACAAAATGCAAAATCACATCTGCGCCGTCCTTCTCGCCTGTCACTTCAAAAGTAACTGTTCCCTTTCGCGTATATTTAATTCCATTGGTCAGCAGATTGACAAGTATCTGCCTGATACGGATATCGTCTCCGTACAGCTTCGAAGGAAGCGTCGGATCTACATTTACTTCAAAACGCAGCCCCTTGTCACGCGCCCGCAGGGAAAACATATTGTAAAGGTCATTAAACATACTGTTTAACTCATACTCAGTAGGCACAATTTCCATTTTGCCCGATTCAATCTTGGAAAAATCCAGAATATCATTAATGATTCCCAACAGGGCATGGGCGGAGGTCTTAATATCCATGGAATACTTTTTCACATCCTCCTCTGAAGATTCCCGCAGCACCATCTCATTCATACCGATCACCGCATTGATCGGTGTCCTGATCTCATGGGATACTCTTGCAAGGAACTCGGATTTTGCCCGGTTTGCTTTCTCCGCGTTAGCCTTTAACAGCTGCATCTGCTCAAGCTGCCTTTTGCTCTGTGTCATATCCACAAAAACAATCGAATAACCTACCAGCATCCTGTTATTCCAGATTTTATTGGCATGTACTTCAAAAGTATGATTACAGGTTACATATTCAAAATAATTATTGACGGCAAAGACATCTTTTAAGTTTTCCCGGCAAACCTGCTCTCCTTTTCTGAAGCGCGAAAGGCTTTGAAACAGCTCCTTCGCCTTGTCATTCGCTTCCACGAAGCCGCTGTCCGCATCCACAATCAACACGGCCTCATCCATGGTTTTTATGATATCCTCGTGAGCCGTAATAGTAATATCAAATATATGGAAAAATACAATTACAACACCAAAAGCCATAATACTTATGGCCTCACAGGCAGGCACCGCGTCATAACCCTCAATCCACTGCATCAAATCGCACACAAATCCCAAAATCGGAAATATGCTGCAAACTCCCAGCGCAATCAGATTGATGTTTCGTTTTCCGCCCCGCAGTCTCCTGTTTGCCAGTATTGTCATGACAAAGCTGCCTGTCAAATGGATAAACATATGTACTAAAAATACATAATGAAGCGGCCCTTTCTCCAGAATCAGATGGGGAAAAAGCCCCTCTGTCACAAAGGTAACCCTTGAATAATAAATGGGCGTATAGCGGTATCCCCATATACACAAAAGCACCAGCCCGTCCAGACTGAACATAAGCGCCTCCAGCCTGGCTGAAATATTGTAGCCGCAGTATCTGGCCACAAATATAAACAGAAATGTACTCATAAATGCACCGCCCATGAACTCTACACGCACGGCGGTCATTGCCTCTCCAATATTGCTGGAAAGCATTTCCAGTAAATATCCGGCATTTTGAATGGCGCCAAAAAAGCCGACGCAGAGCATCAGCTTAGACAGCATGTTTTCACGCTGTCTCGTCATGATAATTACAAAAACGAAGCACCCCAGAACCATCAAAATCTGGAATCCCACCAAAAAACTGAACATATTTTCCTCTCATCCTACTAAAAGCAGCCATGCGTTCCCGCACAGCTGCTTTCCGCGGTCATTACCCTCTTACGCCATGGCATTAGCCTGCTTATACTTATAAAGCATCTCCGCATGATTCTGCTCTTCGATCTGTATGTCAGCCAAAAGCTTCCTCAATCCGGAATTGTCACAGGAAAAAACATTGGTGTTGTATTCCCCGGACACCAGCTTTTCCGTACCGATGCAGTCCGTTGCCAGAAAACAGTCATGCTCCTTATCACCCGCATTAGCGCCGTCACGATATGTCCCCTTCGGCGCATAATCTCTTCCCTGCGAATCGTTGCAGTCGCTCTCCGGCACATTGCCGTGAAGCGCCTGACCAATCGACTGAAAATGTCTCTGCTCATCCTGCTGCAGGGTGCGGAACAGACTTTGCAGTTCCGTATCCTTCGCCTGTGAGGCATACTTCTCATACTTGGTGATACAGGATTTTTCCTGTGTCTGCAAATCACGCAGCGCGGTCGTCTCTTTTTCCGTCAGTATCATGGTCAATACTCCTTTCTTTCGGGCGGTGCAGCAGTATGCCGTCATACACTCTCTGCCGTCCTATGATACCAAGTATTGCCATTTCCCCTGAAATCCATTCACGAACACTATAGCATTTATTATACACGCTTCCCTATGGGAACACAAGGAAATCAGCGCACTTTTATTCTCTCACTTCTCAAGCAGCATCCCCGATATATCCACGTTCACAACCTCAAAATACGCCTCCCCATCCTTAATTCCATCCTGATAGCTGACCTTGAAATGATTCAGATACAGCACGCGATTGTCAGCAAGCATAATCTTTTGAAAAGGTTTCATGGCGGCGGAAAATTCCTCTTCCCCCGCATCCGGATGTTCCCTTTCATACGCCATACACCGCTTTGCAAAGTCGCTCAGATCCACTGTGACAATCTCCTCTTTTCCGTCTTCTCTTTTATAAAAATGAAAAGCGGAAAAATCCACGGGAATCCTGTCCTGCGCCGTACCTTTATATCGGGTATCCTGATTCAGCATGTCAAACCTGCTGTATCCGGCCACATCCATGCTGCCCACCATCTGACAACAGTGAATCTGATGCGCTTGCATTTCCGTATATGTCTTCATATCTATACCTGCATCCGCCAGCATGGCCGCAAAACTTTCTTCATAGATATCGTACCGCTCCACCACTGACGCCATCTCCGGTTTGTTTTTCAGATATTTGTAAGCGCCCCGCAGCCTCCCGCATTCCGTCTGCGTAAGGCTTCCCTGGTTCAGCAGCTTTTCATAATAAGTCTCCAGAAAAGCGCGCTGCCACCTGTAAGACAGACTGTTACTGTTGATGCCCGGGATGAGAAAACAAACCACCACGCATAGACACAAAACCAATAACACACGCTCCATTTTTTCTTTTCCGAAATGCCAGAAAAGCAGTACCGCAATCTCAATGATCACCATAAGCACACCCATATACCGATCCGGCGTCATGCCGTGCTCAAAGATCCGTACCCCTATGGCATAGCTCTGCATCGGAATTAACGGTATCAAAGCATAAGGGAGTCTCCGTACAAATCGCATGTACTTCGTGTCGTCCCGGTAATAATAATCCATCATCCAGATGGGCATGCCGAAGCAAAACAGGCCGGCTACAATACCAAATATTTCGTTGGACGGAATCTCCCACAACAAAAGGGCTTTCAGCAGATAGACATACACAATCGTCAACGCGCAGATTGTCATACCGGTGATCACGTCGCGGATCAGATATTTTGCAGGCGTATCCTCTATCCTGCTTTCCATATTCCGCATGGCAATGATACAGCCCGGCACATAATACAATCCTGTTGTCAGTATGATTCCCGTAGTGGCAAACGTACCCCCGGCGCTTTTAACAAACAGGGTATCCACTATGGAAAGAATCAGAATAGTGCCCACATGCAAAACAAAATAAACACCTGTTACGGCGCACCAGTTTATCAGAACATGCAGCATATATTCCATAAACCCAACGCCGCTTCTTCTGTGACAAAAGTACACCGTACCAAGAAGCAGAAGCAGCACATACCCCCATGTACATTGTTCCATCCATCTGCTTACCGTACTGACAGATACATTCATAATATACGTAGATTCCCCAAACAGCCGCCCCGACAATCCAACGCTGAGAAACACAGCGATTACAGCGGCAAGCAGTAAAGCACAAAATCTTATGACTTTCGTTCTTTTCTCTTTTAACGCATAATGCAGAACGCTTTCCGTAAACATGGCGGCACAGATAAGAGGCAGCATAGCGCCGTATATTTCCGCCTTGTAATCAAAGCATTTCCAGATCAGCATTTTCTCTCTTACATCATAATCAAAAATACCGAGGAAATTATGAACTGCTCCGTAAATTGTAAAAAACGCAACCGCGCTTACCGTCACCCTGTAATCCGCGTATGCCTGCAAAACTCTTTTCCAGATCCAGTGCAATTTCTCTCTGAGTAAATTCATCTTTGCCCCTCATTATTCCACAATCAAAGCCTACCTTCACAAGTGACAAAATAGGCTTTATTTATTTTTGCAACTCGGCTATCCCTTTCCCACAGTATAACACGGGCATTTCTATACGACAAGATATTTTAAATTTGTTGGTTTATCATAATTTTTCCCGTTCTCTTCCATTGTGTCATTCGTTGCAATCTATTTCCCCTTTCGTTATGGTGGAGTGCATAATCTTCACTGTAAGCAACAGCATTGTAAATCAAAAGACTTTTCTGGAATGCTGCGCCAGACAGCATATCAGGATATCCTTTAACCATATCGGCAGGTTTGAAAACGAACTGACACAGTTTGCAAAAAGCCGACAGATCTGGAAATCCCTTTCCACACCAAAAAAAAGGAGCCCACTTATCCATTGATGTATTCGGCAAGTGTCCTGAGAAGCCGGACTGGTAGCTGTGTGTCTATACTTTTCGTACAGCGAAGCAAAAGCCTCCACCTGAATTTTCCATAATTCCACCGCATCATCTGCCCCTATTCTGAGCAACTCCATTTTACCTTGGTCCATTATGTTTTCCTCCATCATAATTTGCGTAATAGTTTTCTAAGTAATTGATTCCTTGTTTATCTCCAATTCTATACATTTCCACTTTTCTCCGAGTATTTCAAAGACTATATCTTCTTTCATGGGAATTTCTTTAAATCCGGCTGCTTTGTAGCAATAGTATGCCGAAGGGTTGTTATCAAAAACACCCAAGGTTATTTTTTCTGCTTTCAGCATTTCAAAGGCATATCTCATCGCCATCTGTATCATTCTTTTCCCGTAACCCAGACCACGCTTACTGTCATCAACAATAATAAATCCCAGACGGATTATTGTCTTTGCCTTATTCGTATAGCGCAGTATCAAATGACCAACCGGACCATTTGCATCCACAGCTGTTATGGGATAAAAATTATCCGGCTCCTCACAATCACCATTACATTTCAGATATTTATAGTTAATATACTCCGCTGTTATTGGGTACGCACCATATCTATCAGCGCTCCATTTGCGAAGAGCCCTTTCATCTTTAATCCAGCTTACTATCGCCTCTGCATCCTTTGGCTTATATGGTCTAATAATCAACTGCTCTAATGGTTCGTTTATTATTTGTTTTTTCATGATTTCATAAACCTGTATTACACCATTTTTACATTCGCAAATTCCATGATCTACGGTTTGGTACCCTAAATGAGTATATAATCTGCAAGCCGGCAACGAGGCATCTATATCAACATAATCATACTTTTCCTTTATCATTTCTTCCAACTGGTTCATAATAAAAGATCCATAGCCTCTTTTTTGATATTGTGGCAAAACATAAACTCTTGTAATATGATTTCCATGCTTTGTTCCGGTGCCAATTATCTCTTCATTTTCCACCAAAATGTATGTATTTCCAACTTCAATATCCTTTATCATATTTTCACGACTGTGAAATTCGCAAAACATATCTACAATTTCTTTCAAGTAGTATTTCGGATAGACCACCTTGATAGTCTCCTGTACAAGTGCATATACCTTTTCTGCGTCACATTTCTTAGCTAATTTGAACTCCATATCCTTTTCCTCCAATTTTCGGCAAAAATACGCCGATATTGTATCTAAAAACGCCACAATTCATAAGAATCATGGCGTTTTTTCTGTCTTTATATGGTGTTTGGGTATTTCTAATTCCAGTTAATCAAAACTTCCCAGCCTTAGCCGCTTCCTCGATCGAAACGTGAAACCATGAAAACACGCCATTCCATACTTCATAATGTAGGAATAATCACAGAATAAACTGCTTTTATGTGCCTTTTAATACACGGTTTTACACTTCTAATCATACTCATCAGCAATAAAAAAAGCCGTCCGTATGGCAGACAGCAACATTGTTAATAAGTATGGTTGAGCAACCGATCCCTGATTTTACTTTCTATTGTCCTTGTTATAGCTTGCAGTGCTGAGGCCCAAAAGAACCCCCAAGAATGTATCGATAGCGGTTATGGTACCGACTACCTGCTCACCATAGGGAAGTCCCCAGATTCCCGCCAGCGCAAAATATAAAGTGCCGGCTGCAGGAAGCAGAAATTGCGCGATCCATTTCAGTACATCATACGTTTTGTTACTCATGTTCATAATTTGTTCCTCCTTGTATTATGATTTGTGTATGGGTAAATTGTTTACCTCATTCATGATACGTTTTGCGGAGCCGTTCCCGCCCATCTTTTCATACGGCTTATAGAGATACTCATAAAGGTTTTCATATTCGTCCGAGGTAATGTAACCTCTTTCGATATAAGCCATTCCCAGATACATAATCCGGTCATGCCCAAGCCCTATGAGCATTTCGGTTTTTACGTCTTTTTTCTCAAGCCGCTTTGTTATGTAGGCCCACAGCCCAGAAGACGCAAGAACTGAGCTAAATATAGTTAGTAATATTTGAAACCATTGTCCCATGTCATACCTCCTGTATAATTTTTTGTGGCGACCTATCAAATATAACCAGCTTTTTGCTTACGACTGTTATTGTCTTGTCAAATAGGTCTTCATAAAGCCGAATAAGGTTTTCCCGCTGCTTTCTGGATAATAGTTTATAGAAACTGCCCATCCAACCGCGGAACATATTCTCTACATTTTCATATAGCACTTCCCCATTTCTGACTTTCACAGCCAGTTTCTTCAACTTTCTGCGCATCGATGTAACTCTGTCCGGATTTATGCGTTTAATGATTTTTCCATCTTTGGTAAGTGTGTATTTTACTTGCAGGTATTTGTATGTACTGGATATTTTCACAATGTGTGTCTTTTTCTCATTGATGTGAATGCCATATTCAGAAGCAATAATCCGAATATGTTCAAGCAAATCCAGCAGCTCTTCTTTGCTCGGGTTCATAATGTACCAGTCGTCCATATACCGTCCATAGAATTTCTGGCTCCTCACGTATTTAACATAATTGTCAATGCGATACGGATAATAAATCCCTATGACTTGTGATAGTTGATCGCCAATGTTGACAGACTTCTCCATCCATTTTTCACCGGTCAGCTTTTCCTTTGGGATATTGCGATATTCCAGTTTATTGAAGGTATCAGTCAAACAATTGGCATATTCCTCATCAGTCATATAAGAAACATCAATCTTAAATCCGTCAAATATAAGAGACAAAAGCCATTCAATAAACTCATCGTCATCGAACAGCTTTAACAACTCCCGCTTTGCAATCTCATGAATAATATTGTCGTAGAATTTTGAGAAGTCTCCGAACAGAATATATCCTTCGTTACCATGCAGTTTGTAATATTTCCGAAGATGTACCTCAAACCGATCTCTTTGGTGTGAAATACCTCGCCCCTTGATAGAAGCTCCATTGTCATAAATAATCCGTTTCTTTACTTCTGGCAACAGAACATCATCACATAATACATGGCGAATGATGCGGTCTCTGATTCGAATACTTGTGATAGGTCTTACCCGGCCCCGTTCAGACAGCGAGAATTCTTCCGTCGGACCATTTTGAAGAGTCCGATTAAGAAGATCATCTTGTATGGAAAAGATATAGCGCAGAAAATTCATCATGAACTTCTGAGTTGTTTCTTTCCATTTGCTGCCTTTCACGGAAGCCTTGTAAGCCCTATACAAATTGTTGGCGTCAGACAAAATCTCTTCATACGTCATATTTATTCACCGTGATAGCAATACTTACCGTAGTAAATTGCGTCCAGCTTTGTCATTTATCCTTGATGGAAAGGACAACGTCTCCTTCTCCGTTGGTTAGGCAGAGAATCCGGACGAACCCCATTAGAGTTCGAAGCGTTGTTGTAGTTCGTATTGCCATTGTTGTTCACATTAGCGAAATTAGCCGAAGAAACGACGCGTTTTAGACATTGCCCTGTAGGTATGCTTTGATTTTGTTGTCTCGCTGACGCCACTTCTTTATCAATCCGATTTCTCGGTCGATAGCTTTTACATATCGCCCGTAAGTGTTTATATCTACCTCGAAGATTTCTACAACTCTTTGCAGTTCCTTGATAATCTGCTCACAGTTTACGATAGCGTTGTTTTGGTAACTTCTCCTCTGTTCGTATTCAAACATCGAAGTCGGATAGGTCGAATTGGCAGCTCTGATATTATTTGTCATTTGTGACGCCAACTGGTCAATACGAGTCTTGAAATTGCTCATAAGATATCTGTATTTTGCAAAATCCTCAGTCTCATCTTTTCCATAGGCGTAACGAACTCTAACAAAGTGATCCAAATCTTTTACCCCAAAACTTCTCTGCATGAGGTCTATAAGCATATCATGAAGCTCAATCGAGTATGTAATCGCCTCGAATTTAGATTCCTTACGGTCGCTTACCAGAACACTCATGCATACTCCGTCCCGGTAATTTCCGCAAACTCTTCTTCGGTGATCCATCCTTTTACTACGGCATTACGAACACGTGTCTCGTCCCACAGCTTCTTGCCGTAGAAACCCTTTACCTTTTCGTAATTCTTGCTATGTTCCATGGTGATCCTCCTTTCTCTTACAGTTCAACATCACACATCATGGCGAGGTATTCGATATCAGCATCACGCTTTGCCTCTTTCAATTCCTTCTGAGAAATATCCCGCAAAACAATCCATGATGTCCCGTTTACCGTTGCCACCTGAACAAGCTCCATGTGTTCATGGACTTCATCCGTCACCCCATCGTTAATAGCAACGGGGGAACAGTTTCCCTCAAAAATGGAAGCATCGATTAACTCGGCAGAAATATAATTATTTCCATTCAGAGTCAAATTATCGATAATTGTTCCATCAGCAAGGATAATCTTATATGTCTTCTGATCCTCCATTTTGATTCCTTCCTTTCAATTTTTTGTTATAACACTAACTCTTGTCACCTGTGTACGGTTTTATCCGAGGGGGCACAAGGCCCCAAGATTTATCTAACCAACCGGGAAGACCGGACGAACCCCAAAAGAGCTCGAAGCGTTGTTGTAGTCCGGACGGCCATCGCCGGTCACATAAGCGAAAGGAGCCGAAGAAACGACGTCTCTCAACCAGTAATTTGCACGAATGTTGACGTATTTGGGAGCAATAGCCGCCAATGCCAACTGTTTCTTGTTAATGGTATATCGATACGGAACCGTTGATCCATTTCCTGCCGGGGTATGAACATAACTGCCATACATCATGATCTCGTTCGGAAGTTCCACGCTGGAATCATACCACGAGCCAGCCGAAGGATAACCGCTAGTTACCGCATTAGTCAGCAGATCTCTATGTGTCAACACAGCACTGCCAAAGGCAGCGTTTATTTGTGTCTTGGCATTGACAAGATTGGCCGTATACATTTTTGAACCAACATAGCCGCCTGTCGTGATATTGCTGTCATTCATTTTTGCTTCGTACAGACAGGTATCCGGCATAATAACGACATGATGGTTCGTAAATGCTGCATCACCTGCGTTATACCAGTAGTCAAAATCCCAGATGCGCCAATTTACTCCGCCGATTACCCAGTAATCCCCCAGAAACAATCCTTTGAAAGTTCCGTTCTGGATATTGGCTTTCTGCTCTTCTGTAAAGAAAGTTCCAAGGTTTTTACCCCGAAAAACTCTACTATGTACTTCCGGAGCAGCAAACGCGTCCAATACAGCAAAAAGCGCATCTTCCGCCGCGATAGCCACGTTGCCATCCGTTGTTCCTACAAGCAGTTTGTTCCCCGCTGCCAGAGAATTGATCTGGGTAAGTTTAGAAAGATCTAACTCTAAATTGAGATTTTCAAATCCCATGAGTTTCTCCAATCCTTTTGCCAGATCAGATGCCAGAATCGCTTTCGTTCCGCTATCGCCGTCAATCAAGAAAATATGATTTGCAGCAAGACTCTGGACTTTTTCGTAATCTGTAATTTTCATATGTCCGTATCCTCCTTTATTTGGTTACAAATATAACGCGCCCACAAATCGGATCACCATTGCTATCCAGAATGAGGTCACTGGAATGGGTGCGTCCAATTACAGCCTCTAAGTTGCTATCTACAATTGTGCCGTCTGAAGAATCAAGGAGATCATTCAAGGTTTCGTAACCATTGTCATAGAGCTTATGATATACGGCAAATTCTGTCTCAAGGTCACCTTCAAATCGTTCAAGCATTTCTGTTCTCTTCTGCAGCATGAGTAACTGATTTGCAAGATTTGCAGCGGCATCGCCTTCCAGAATAGTCTGTAAATCATTGAACCATTTCCAGAAAATATCTGTTGTGTCCTTTCGCCACTCTGCCATCTCAGCAGTATTGCTGTTGACATAGTTATAAAACCACTCTTCCCACTGACGCTTCCAGAAAGCATTCGTAGTTTCCATCTCAGTAGTCTGCGTCTTATACCACGTAGACCACTGCTGTTTCCAAAACGCGTTCGTAGACTCCATATCAGATGTCTGATTTTCATAAAACTCTTTCCACTGATCTCCCCACTGAGCCACAAGGGCATCTATAGACATCAACTCCAATGGACCAGTAACAAATGGGCAATCCGATGTACCAACGCAATTTGTTATATTCGCCTGTCTAATGGACGTAACCCCAGCATTCACCTGAATATAAGCCAACGGATACTGCCATCTGTCGTTTGCCTTTATCATCTCAGGATTCTTTGGACTGGATGCCGGAGTACCTTTTATAATCTTAATAGAGTTAGCCCGGCTATTCTCACGAGCATCAACCTCTAATACTACAGCATCTATCCGATTAAGGATTACTTCTGATATCGGAACTTCCAAAGGCAATAATGCATCGTTTAATGTCCATGTATGGTTAAACCAAGCCCGACCTATACCGACATTTACAATCATGCCCTCAGATTCTTTGACCATCATCGCTGTGCCTAAATGCTGGAATACACCATCTCGAATAATCCCGTCAAAAATGCTTGACATCTGGATTGCATCATATTTTCGATCGCCATTTACAGAATTGTAAAATCCAAACGTTACACTCATTTCATGCCGCCTCCTGTTCTATAGTTTTAAATGTAGGGTACACAGAGCTTCCTTCTTCATCTTCGGACATAACAATTTCAACAATCCTTGCTTTTGTTTCATGTCCATATTCGTTGGCGATCTGAACGACATCTCCGTTGAAAAAGTCTTCTCCGTATTTAAACATCACTGTTGTTTCGACTTGTCCCTCAAATGAGGTGACGTCCGTATTCTCTGTCAATTTTTCTCTTCCCCGTTGTTGTAACTGAGCAATATACTCAGCATTTGTCAAGGTCACACCATTGCCGACATCTGAAGAAATATCCCTTGCATCCGTAAAAAGTTCGCGGCGATTCAAACCATTGCCTCCTCCGACAGTGGTATATCTCCTCGCAGAACCTTCGCCTTCGCCGCCAATTAAAGTGACAGTTTTTAACGCGGATTTGGATTCTACATAGTTGCTGTTGATGATATTCTCGAATTTCGGAGAAAATATGACATACGGATTGATTTCCTGATCGTATGAGCGATCAGCACCGGCGTACAGTTTGAACACGAACTGTTTGTTGTCATTTAACGTGACTTTAAACCCAATGCTACGCTCACTACAGATTTTACTGATGACATCATACAAATTGTCCCCCGTGTACTGTGCATCAATTTTCAAGGATGTAATTGCCGGGTCCGTAGATGCCTCAAAGATAAAATTACTGATTTTTCTGCTATTGTCCGATGGAGATATGACATTCTCATTAAGAAGAGTCTGTATTCCATTTTGAAGATTTCCGCTTATCGTCTTTTGACCCCAAACGATGCGTCTATCCAGAATGGACTCCAACGATCTTCCCGTTACGGTGATGTGGTTCCCATCCTCCGCATCCGAAGTGATACGAAGCTTCTCAATAATCATGACGTGCTCGGAATCCCGATTTTGCACATAATAATCCTGTCGGATGTACTTGAGAATTGTATCTGTCATGGATGTGTAAAGCTCAAAGTCACCACACGCATAATACCGATCAGTCCAGATAAATGACTCATAAACGTCTATGATGGACACAGCATCAAGATTTGTATTAAGAACAGTCAGTTCCATGCTTATACCCCCTCATAAACGATTCGATTCTCTATCCTAAACTGCAGGTTTGCCCGCCCTTCTTCCACGGTGTATGCAAAAATGTTATCGCCTTTTGCGAGCTGAAACCAATCGGCATTTTTATCCAGACAGTTAAGAATGTTAGTGGTTTTTCCGTTTCGTAAAAGAGTTATGGATTTCTGCCCTTTTACGGTGCAGATGACAATTTCATCACCGGGTATAATTCCAGATCCAGTAAAAGCTTTCAGCTTGTCTGTATCGATACGCATGATCTCTCTGGTACCCGTATTGTAGATTGTGATGTTCCGCGCTTCACCAATCGCATGGATTGCAATGGTAACACCTATCTCTGCATCTCCACTGTAAACAATGGTCTTTTCTGTCTGGTTTTGAATTCTCCCCATCTCCAACAAACATTCGTAAAGAGATTCATTGCTGAACGGGAACTCAAATAATGGTTCCACGCCATAGAAAATCGTTGTGTTGATTCCATCTTTTCCAGCAGAATAAAAGAAAGGATTCGGACACACAATTGAGATATCAGAACCCTCGTCTTTGCTGAATATAGTTGGCTCATTCGTTTCGGTGTAGCCATCAATCTCTGCCTGCCGATTATCAGTTTCTATCAGCAGGGTAAGTTTTTTCTTAATTGGGAAATACTTATAAGAGAGTTGACGCACATCCTCAATCGAATCGTGCCAAAGGTATTTCAAAGAAATTACAATGTTCCGGCTGGGAAGTCTGGATGAATTAAACAAACCACCGTCGTTAGTTGCAACTTCGGTCATGTTAATATTCGCCTTTCCAGATCCCAAACCGGTAACAGAGGTGACGACGAAGCCGGATTGCTCCGGCCGCGCCAAGTCAAGCTTAATACTATCGCCCAGATAGTTTGTAACTGTGATTGCTCGAATCATGCTTTCACCATCCTTTCAAATGCCGAGAACTGATTGTTCGTCTGACGATAAATCTCAACTCTCGACAATGACTTAGGCGAGTAGTTATTTTGCGTGAACGAGAACGAATTTCCCGTGTTCGGGGAAGTCCCGCCATTTTGAACGTCTGCGGTTCTTCGCTGCTCCATTCCTGCACTGATAGACATCGCCTGTGTACGGCTGAAAAGAGCATTAAGTCTTCCGGCTCCAGATTCGACATTAGACAAATCAAGTACAGGACGAATTGTCGGCTGTACATCTATGTCGCCGGAAATAAAATCCCTGATCTTTGAAACCGCATTGCTTAATCCCGTCTTAGCAGCTTCCGCCATTCCAGAACCAGCCGTGTACGCTTTAGAAGCGTAAGCACCAATTGCGTTTACAAAAGCAACGCCAAAGAAATCACCAATCCGATAACCAACTTTGGACGGGGAATGCTCGTCTAATTCTTTCTTTGCAGCGTCTGCTGCTGCGGATGCCATTGCACGAGATTTAGCCTCCGCTTTATATGTGTTTTCACTAATACCGTTTGCAAAACCGTCTACCAAATAGGAACCGGCACTGTAGAATTGATTATAATAATCCTTAATTCCACTAACCGCCCCGCCCAGACTGGAAGTAAACGCATTCTTCACATCTGCATCCTTACTACGAACACCGGCAATAAACTTGATCATGCATTGCTGACCAGCACTCTCAAATTCGGGATACTTGTTCCGAATGGCAGTTAAACATCCGCTGATGATGTTGGTAAACGTATTTCTGGCATTTACATCCTGTAACTTTACACCCCCTATAAACTTAATCATCGTTTGGGTTCCAACAGACTGAAACTCGAAATACTTATTCCGAATAGCCGTCAGGCATCCACTAATGATGTTGGTAAATGTGTTACGAGAATTCATGTCCTGTGCTTTTACACCGGCAATGAACTTGATCATAAGTGCAGAACCAGCTACTTGAAACTCCGCTTGCTTTGCGTTGATACCTGTAATGGCTGCTTGAGCAAGCGTCGTAAACGTTGATGTCAGTGTCGTCTGCTTAGCATTTGCAGCATTGATAAAAGCGGTAAGCATATTTGATGCTGCTGTTGCCACTTTTGATTCTGCATTGTTAAAGGCATTGACAAAACCTGTCACACCCGTTTCTCCCAGTGTTGTTAAAGCTGTTCCGAACGAAGACATTCCACTGGTATCCAGTTCTGCCATACCCTTTGCCATATCAACAAGCCTGTTTGTCTGTGTGATAACACTAGCCAACAAGCCGGTGTCGATACCACTGATATAAGCATAGTAAGAACTGAAATATGATCCGAAAGAACTCATATCTGCGCCAAAATCGGCAAGTGTTTTGTCATCGGAAAACCAACCGCCCTCTTTAGGCAGGCTCTTTTGCAATTCAACAATCGAACTGGCAGCATTTGTGGTGGCTGTTACGATACCTGCGTCCACATTTTTCATGTAATCGGAGTATTGTGAAAAGTTTTCGCCAAACAATACTAAACTCTCACCAAATGCCCCAATATCGTTATCTCCGGTAAACCAGCTCACAACGCCACCCGTATTTGGAAGTGTGTTTGCCAGCTCAACCAAAGATTTTCCAGCCGTTGCAGAATTGGTAATCGCTTCCACATCAATTCCGGATATAGCATCGGAATAGGCTTTCATCGCTTCGCCAAAGGGGACAAGCTGTTCTCCGAAAAGGTCCATGTCGTTTTCTCCTGTAAAGAATCCAACAACACCACCGCTATTCGGAACTGTATTTGCCAATTCTATCAATGCCTTACCAGCCGTTGCAGAATTGACGATGGCATCTGCGTCCAGACCTTTTACAGCAATTGAGAAATCCATCATCGCTTCGCCAAATGGAACAAGCTGCTCTCCGAACTTGTCCATATCATTTTCGCCGGCAAAGAACCCGACAACGCCTCCGCTGTTGGGAATGGTTGTAGCCATTTCCGCCATCGCTTTTCCCGCGATAGATGCTTTTGTTACTGCATCAGCATCAAGTCCTTTTACAGCGATTGAGAAATCCATCATCGCTTTGCCGAATGGAATAAGCTGTTTTCCGAATTCCTCCATATCGTTCTCTCCGGCAAAGAATCCAACAACTCCACCACTATTGGGAAGAGTTGCCGCCATCTCAGCCAAAGTCTTACCAGCAGTTGCAGCATTGGCCACAATGCCAGCATCCATACCGGCTATTGCAACAGAAAAGTCCTTCATCGCATTTCCGAATGGTACTAATTGAGTTGCAAAATCAGCCAAAGAGGAGCCGCCAGTGAGCCATGATGTAAGCCCCTGTAAAATATCTGCCGCGGTTAAGATGAGAATTGTCTCGGCAAGTGCTTTAACACCATCCATCATAGAGGGTTCGATTTTACTCGCCCCATCTATAAACGGTTGAATATTTGTCATGAACGCAGACAAATCCGCGCCAATTTGAGGAAACTGACTGGAAACACCACTCATAAATCCGCCGACAATTCCCCCAATAAACTGACCGATTGCCGTTCCAATACCCTGTAACAGCTTTCCGCCTTCGCCGATCAACCATGATAATCCCGGTATTTGTGCTAATCCGCCAATCGCAGCCAACACAAGAGCGAGTTCCGCAATAACAACCCCCATTCCTAACACGCCTGCCATTGCTCCCGGAACCAATGATGCAGCTGCACTTAATGCGATCATAATTCCAGAAAGAAGACCGATCCCGACAATTCCTTTGAGTAGAACATCGACGTCGATTCCGTTAAGCGCATCAGCAATTCCAGAGAAGAAAGACATCAATACGTCAATAGCAGCTTTAATCAAACCTGGCAGGTTTCGAGCAATTCCCTCCAGAACTCCGATAAGGAACTGAAATATAGAATCGACAATAGACGGTGTATAAGCTACCAAAGCGGCTAAAACTCCATCCAACAATGCAAGCGCACCATCCGCAATAGCGGGAACACACTCTACCAGAACATTAACTAACGACAAAACAACCGCTTTAACCGCCTCTCCTATTGACGGAGCACCCGCTGCGATGACTTTACAGAGGGTAATGAGCCCCTCTCCAATTTTCTGAATTACCACGGGAATGAGACCGGCTACCCCTGTAATAATCACAGTAAGCGATGCCACAATTGCTGTAGCTCCAGCGGTTCCCGCGGCTGCTAAAGCAGTAAAACCAACAGCCAACGCAGATAACCCCATACCTGCCGCCAACAATCCGGCCCCAATAGCCAAAACGCCGACACCGATTAACGCGAATGCCCCGCTCAATCCCAAAATAGTAGGTACAAGCGGTGTAAGAACGGCACCAGCGATACCGAGAACAGTAAATGCACCGGCAATAGACACAAGCCCTTTGGCGATTGACTCCCAACTCATTGCTCCCAAGATACTAAGAACCGGAGTCAATATGGCCAACGCAGAAGCGGCGACAAGCATTGCTGCAGAACCCCCAAGGGTCCCTTTCATAAGGTTAAGACCGATTGCAAGCTCAGCGAGAGCAAGACCCATAGTCACAAGACCTTTTGCAATCTGCTCCCATGTGAACCCACCCATTTTGCCGAGAGCATCGGCTACAATTTCCAAAGAAGCAGCGACAATCACCAACCCGGTACCAATACCAACCATATTTTTAGGCATCAGTTTTGTGGCTATTGCAACCTCTGCTAAAGCTCCACCCATAGAGACTAAGCCTTTGGCAATCTGCTCCCAAGAAAACTTACTGAAATCCGACATCGTAGAAGCAAATATCTTCATGGCCGCTGCAATCTCTATCAAAGCCAGACCAGAAGAAATAACATGTTTTGCATTACCTGTAAGCTTTGTAAAAGCAGCAACTTCGAGAAGAAGCGCCCCTACACTCGTAAGACCTTTGCCGATTTCACGCCACTCCATTTGACCAAAATCCTTGCATACGGATGCAAGAATCTTCAAAGCAGCAGAAAGAATTACAATACCGGTTGCGGTTGTCATGGCTTTACCACTAAATTTAGCGGTATTAAGGAATATATCAATCTCAGCAAGCAATACACCAACGCCGACAAGTCCCTTCGCCATCTGCTCCCAGCTTAAATCGGCCATATCAGAAGCAACTGAAGCCAGTATCTTAATTGCCGCCGCCATGATGACCATACCTGTAGCAGTTGTCATACTCCCTTTGCTGAATTTTGCCGTCGCCATAAATGCATCCAATTCAGCAAGCAATACGCCAACGCTGACAAGTCCCTCTGCTAATTCTCCCCAACTCAAATCAGCCATTTTCTTAACTGCGTTGGAAAGAACCAGAACAGCAGCCGCAAACACAATCAGATTCGTGGAACCTTTTCCACTAAAACCACCGAGTTTATTGAAGGCTGCCATGGAAGCGATCAGTTCTCCAAAGAGAACGGTAATGGCACCAAGGGATGCTGATAATTTTTCGCTATCGATCAAAGATATCACAACAATAGAACCAGCCAAAATCGCGATTGCACTGGCAATCTTGAGTAATGTTCCGGCTTTCAATTGCTGCTGATAGGCTTCAAAACATCCCCGAACACTATCCAGAATACCGGTAACATTTTCAAGAATATCCCCAACGCCATCGAAACCATCTTTAAGATCTTTGACAAACCCCATGATCCCAACGCCAATTCCGCCAGCAATCAACCCATTTAACATGTCAATAAAGCCGTTGAAATCCGCATTGCCAAGTTTGTCAACAAGGGAACTGATCATATCGCCGAGAGTATTAACAATACCCTTAGCAAAACTTGTAACCAGTTTCCAGATAGTTTGGAGAACCTCTATGAATTTACACTTTGAAAGCGCGTCACCGAGAGCATTAACAGCATTTAAAACACCGCTTTTCATATTTCCGGCGCTCTCACCAACCTGAGACATTCTTTCGTGAATTCTCTCCAAAGTTGTATGAATCAGTTCCAGACCCGGAAGCTGGATTTTTTCCTTAATCAATATCAGAAAATCTCTGAGCGATTGTTTAATCTCATCAAGACTCGGAAGATTGAATTTCTCCTGAATAGACTTGGCAAAACTCTTGAATTCTTCACCAGCCCTTTTTACAAACTCGATAGCACCCTGAACTGCTTTATTAAAGAGGTCATTTTTCTTGATTACTTCATCAAGATTGACGAGCCAATCGCCAAAACCACCAGTGACTTTTAATATTCCGCCTCCAAGGTTATCCAATCCCCCAAATAAAGGAGATATAGCTTTAAACAATGCCGAGAATGCCTGCTTCCCAATATCCAGAATTGCAAATATACCTTTAAAAGTGCTTTTCAGATTCGCAGAAGCGGAATCGCTGAGCTTGAGATGAGAGGTAAACTCTTTCAAAGCATTTGTAATATTGAAGAGTTTTTCTGCCGTCATCGGGGGAAATATCTCTCTGAATCCCTCGGTTACCGGTTTGATAACGCTCGCCAAGCCTTCAAAAGCATTTTTCGCGGCCTCGATCAAAGCCGTTCGACCACCCATGTCTTTCCAGCCCTTCAGCATGGAATTTCGGGCATCTGATTGAGCATCGATGAATCCACCAATGGATGTGCTTAAACTCGTCCAAAGTGTTTTCGCTTCTTCGAAATCACCGAACAGAATTTCCCAAGTCATGGCCCATCCAGACCCAACAGCTTCTTTCAGCGTATCCATCAATTGGGTAAACGTCTTGACATCCTGAGCTGCGGCAAATGCCCGTTTACCGATATCCGTTGTCTCATCTGCATAATCCCTCAGGGTATTAACAAGAACTTCTGTTGTCATCCATTGATACTGTAGACTATCATTGAAGTTCTTTGTAGCATCGATTGCATCGTCCATTGTAGAACCCTGATTATTTTCGGTAAGAACGCGATACATTCCGTCTGCAGTCTTTTCCACCGTACCCGCTGCAACAGCGGCTTCAAGGAGCTGAGTCTTAAATTCCACGGTAGCCATGTTTGCATTTTCAATGGATTTCCAGTCAATCAATTTGACATATCCTGCCGACAATGCCTGTGCAAAATTGTACATGGCACGAGAAGCCTCGTTTGCATTCGCACCCGAAATAGCAGCCTCGTTTGACACGCCCTGAATAGCCATAACAGCATCTTCAAGTTTAACACCTGCATTTGTAAACTTGCCGATGTTGGATGTCATATCAGCAAACGAATAAATTGTTTTATCCGCATATGTATTCAGCTCATTCAAATAACCGTTGACTTCTTCCAGAGAAGCTCCGGTACTCATCATGATTGTCTGAATCGAACCCATTTTCAGTTCGTATTCTTCAAATCCCTGAGAGATTGGTTCTATAGTAAGCGAATGAAGCATTTGCTTTCCGGTATTGATAATCGAATTCGTGATGTTCGCAAGGGCAGTCACAGCCATGACTTCAAATGCAGAAAATTTAGCATGGACAGTCTCAACAGCACTGGTAAGACCGGACATATTGCAATTCTTGGCTGCGGAATTCACATTCTCCAAGCCTTTCGCTGCGCCATCCAGGTTCAGGCTGCGTTTGAGTTTATCAAGCGTGGAAAGACTGGTCTGAACATTCTGCTCAAACTGCTTGTTGTCAAACCGCATCTCGACAACTCTTTCATCAACTGTCTTGCTCATAGCTTAGTAACCTCCCTCCATGCTTCATTTGCGATTTTGTCAAAAATAGGCTGGATAGCAGGATTGATGTAATCTCGACCCTGTACCCAGCCGCCGTTTCGAGTTCCATGTCCGTACTGCAAAATGATGGCAATAGGAACTCCATTTTGAATATTTGAATTGTAGAATGAGATTGTCACAGACCCATTCTTGTTTTTGATCTCATAAGACCATGAACTGGCAGTTTTACCAGAATCGACAGGTGTTGCAGACGCAAGGGCGGCTACTCCCTCTCGACCATACTTATCAAGGTCTCCAAGTTTAACGACTTCTTTTGCCCTTTCCAAGTACCTTGTCAGCTTAGAGAAGTCGCCCTTTTGTCTGAACGTTATCATATGAAATTCTCCTTTACATAAGCGCGTTTACGCGGCTCTGAACCGCGGAGTAATCGTAGCCGGCCTTTGTCAACCGGCTTTTCCGATCTTCATCAACGCCCCATTTCCCCTGTATGACCTCACGAGCCACTGCGTCAACCGACTTTTGGGAAACAGGAACAAGAGCATTCACCCGTCCCTGAACTTCGGAGTAATTGTATCCGGCTCTGGCCAGCGCCTCTTTACGAGCATCTCCGTTACCCCATTTTCCAGCAATTACTTCCTTCGCAATTTCATCCACGGATTTCTTAGGCGTACCGGCATTTCCGGAAAGAATAGCATTTACACGCCCCTGAACCTCTGTGTAATTGTATCCGGCTGCGGTAAGAGCATTCTTACGAGCGTCTCCGTTGCCCCAAGCGCCCTGAATTACTTCATTGGCGATTTCATCGATCGGTTTCTTCGTTACCGGAGTAACCGTAGAAGAACCGTCGACAGCATACTTCGGGCGGGCAAATCCGCGGATATACCCCCAGCCGACATTGATTGTCCGGCGGTCAACCTTTTCACCCTTGTTCCCCTCAATGCACACGATAGTATCGCCATATACCTGTTCCACATAACCGATATGATCCGCATGTCCATCATTGGGCTGCGTAGGATCATCCCAGTTAAACAGGATTACATCACCAACCTCAGGCTTCACAGAACCGTCCTCGATCCAGATACCTTTTTCTTTGAAGATTTCGATGTGTTTCTCACATCCAACTTCAGTTCCGATCAGATCAACAGCTCCTGCCTTAATAGCACAGGCGGATACAAACGCATCGCACCATTCATCAGATGTCTGTATCGCATAACCGCGAGCAAGCGGTTTATGAGAATTGTAGGTATCCAAAATCTCTTTGAATTTTCCATTTGCTTCCGAATATCCAAGCCAGCCACGTGCAACATCCAGCACCGAGTTTGCTGTTACACCCGCTTCAACAGTGCCGTTCTCGATCACAAAGTAATAATTCATATCAACATTGCCGCTGATTCCGGGGACGCTACCCTTACTGCTGTACTGATGGAAAGAACACGGATAATCCGCGTCTCCACTCCAATCGGCAAGCCACTTGATGTATTTTTCCAACAGATCATGATCATACCAATTCCGGTAGTAATCAATGTTGAAATAAACACCCGCCTTATAACCAAGAGATTCAACAGTTTCACAGAACGCCTTGGTATGTGCATTACATTCCGCCTTTCCAAGCGTCACACCAGAAGCCTTTGCTTTTGTAACCGTGTCATACTCAAAGTCGAAGAACACGATTGTGTCCTTACCAAGTCCGGATTTCTGAATGTTTTCGACACAGACCCGTGCTTCCTGCTTTGCCTGTTCAACATTGAGTGCATAAGAAAAGTGGTACACACCCATAATGGCGAGCCCCACTTCTTTGCACTTCCGTACATTTTCAAAGAATCTGGAATCTACTGTCTGTCTGTAACCCTCTCTGAGAATTACAAACTCGATCCCGCTATTCTTAATCTGCCCGGCATCGATATTTCCCTGCCATACAGATATATCAATTCCTTTCTTTTTTGCAGACATTAAAATCACCCCTTACTATGTAATTGTTTTTTACGCATCTCATTTAAAGCGGTGTTCCGCCTCATAATCTCCTTCATACTTTTCTTTTTAGGTGGCGAATTCTTGATGTTACACACCTTTATTAAAGTAAGAAGCCTGTTGAGATGCCATTTTTGACACTCAAATGGTATGTTTAATGCAATCATCCAGTAATAAATAATCTCCGCAGTAACCTGCTCTCGATTAGTCTTTGTGTTCTTATCATCCGAAAATCGTGTTGCAGTCATCGGAGCATCAATGTACTGGTTGATTAAATCAATATTTGCAATGGTGAGATAGTTGTAGACTTCTGGATTAACGTTCTGCGTGAGTGTCATACACTTCACATAATCCAAAGTTTCCTCAAACGTTTTAGCCTGTCTTGTCAAAAAAGGCTTACACCACTTTGATTCCCATTTTGAAAGAGAGACAAGGGAATGCTCCAGTTGCAATGTCTGCTCTTTCGGATAGATGAATACCTGATTTACTTCATCCCATTGCTCCTCTCCAGCCGGTATTGTAATCCGTAGCATCCCTCGAACCTCCCGTAATTTTCTGTTTTAATTCGTAACCGGAGCCAAAGTCGGCTGTGCTGCAGGCTTCTCGTTCGGAACGATCCCGTTCACAAACTTGGCCGCCGCATCGGCATCTGTCGCCAGTTTCATGAAAAGCTGAGAGTACGCCTCAGTCTCCGAGAAAGCTTTGGACAGTTCCGGAGATTTGATAAACTGCCGTCCATCCGGACTCTTCTGACCATAAGATTTGAGAATGATTTCCTTAAAGATCTTGATAATTGCCGGCGTATCCTGAGCCGCCACGATCTTCCGAATCATTTCAGAAAGTCCACCGGACGTACTCATCTCCATCTCCATAGCCTCAGCCTTAGACAGATGGAAATAATGATCTTCGGTTCTCTCGACACCATTGTAGTCTGTAAATTTGATAGTTTCTTTTAACATTTTGTTTTCTCCTTTCAATAATAAAAAGAGGAGCCGCCAGCCTCAACTGAATACGACTCCCCCCTGATTTCTGACTATGTGAAATTGTGCAAATTAACCCGATACTTCGGGAGTCGCCGCCATAACACCAACGAGCGCAATGACTTCATCCGGCAAAGGCAGATGAGCCTCGGTGTCATCCCCACCGTACAGAATCTTCTCCAGTTCAGCCAGCTTCTCAGCATCGGTCTCGGTGGAATTCACCACCAGTGTCGAAAGCGGTTTCAGCTTCTTGCCATCAACCACGGTAGACACCTCAACCGGTGTACTGCTGACCTCCCAAGACATCGTGCCGGCTTCCGGACTATCGTTGATCGTGCTGTGAGACCCCTCAGAAGGAGACGCCAGACATCCGTATACCAAATGCAGCTTATAGCCGTAATCGGTACCCTCGGTATCGTTTCCGATCAAAGACCTGTAGCAGAAACCAAACGGCTTCCTGTTCTGCTGTCCGGCATATACACCCGGAGCCACCTCCTTGGAGCCATCGCACTCAGCAAATGCTTTCGGATACATATATGCCTCGATCGTAGCAGCATACTCTTCCTCGCTCATAAGGTTTGCATAAACCTTATTGTCAGCATATAATTTTGTAGGCTCTGCGCCGGACGGACTGTCATTCACATTTGTCAATCCGTTCCACGCAACACCTTTAGGGTACTGTCCCTTGGAATCCTGAAGATACAGGACACCTTTATCCACGCCGGTTTCATAAAGTTTTTCGCCGACCTGATCCCAAACAAGTTTCATAGATTTGTTCCTCCTTTAATAGAATAGTGTAAAAACGTAATGGTTCAGATTGTCTTTCTGGTATGGTCTGTTAAACTTGCAGTTCGGCAACGCGGAAACCTTACCGACAATCTCGCTATCCGGGTTTTTATCGATTACCGTCACCGAATACCTCCGATGAGATAAATAAACCCCGTCGTTTGCATACTGGTTGTCGATATCATCGAGACCGTATACAATGGCGGGGTAATTCATCTTTATTGATTCCGGTGGCTGGAAATAAACATTTCTGCTTCCAAGGATAGTACACAATATTTCATGCAGCTCAAGTCGCCGCTCCGTTGTCGTCATTGTATACACCCCCTATCGTCAGAATTAGCCTTGGATACTGAACTTCGACATTGGAAATCTTCCACTTTGCTCCCATAAATCCGACATAGCGCATCGAATGGAAATTTTCATTGGCAAATGGATCTGCGACTATGCTGATTTCATTCGCAACGCTTATATCATCATTAAGCGTTTCGGAGCTTTGAAGCCGACGAGTATTCCGAATCAAATCACCGTAATACGGACGCTCGGTAATCTGCTCTTCCCAAACGCCGGGTCTCGTTTCCACCGTTACAGCATAGCCTATCGGTCCATAAAATTTAGCCATTTTGAATTTTTCCTCCAATTAACCCGCAACTGTCGGAGCAACATCCTCTTCCAGAGCAATAGCAGACATAACACGAGTATTGGCACCGGAAGTACGGGTCTCCAGAAGGCTCTTCTGCTGATTAAAGTCAATGTCGAAATCGGTGAAGTGAGTAATCTCCCCACCCTTGGTTGCGCCAAGAGAATAGTCGGCCAGATTGTACATCAGACCAAGCAGCTTCTTTGTTTTTCCGTCAGAAGTAGTACGAGTCTTGCCCTCGAACTGCTCGGCAGTGATGATCTCTCCAACGTCCAGAGCTGCTGCCAGTTCAGTAACATTGTGGTAGATGCGGCGGCCATTCAGATCACGAGCCAGCAGCATCACATTACGCAGATGAGGCGTGCAGTAGAAATCAGGAGTACCGGTACCTTTGTACTGTTCGCGGGCATACAGAAGAGCCTGAATAACAGCCTCGGCATAAATGTAGTTCTCGCCAAAGTTTGCGCCGGTATTGCTGCCCTGAAGTTCGTTCCTTGCGGCGGCAATGTCCACATCGGCATGAATCGTATACAACTCGTCATCTGTCCAAACAGGACGAATCTTATCAGGATAAATCTTTCCTTCGGCACCGTCCTCGCGGCTGTCGCCGAGCATGATCGCTGTAGCAAGTTCCTCATTCAGATTCATGCGGTCAATACCATAAAGATACGCAACCACATCAAAATCCGTGATGTCCACAATATCATCCCGGTCAATCTTGGACTTCACATAAACGGTCTGAGGATCTGTCGTCCGGTGAAGCAGCTTGAAATTACCGATATATTTCTTTTCCTTACCTTTAACATATCCCTGTGCACGCAGAGCATCGATGTTACGAATGTCCGCCTGACGGGTACGGATACGGGAGATAGGACTCTTATGAACCTTGGAAAGCACCTTTGCAATCCAGCCCTGATCGGTAGTCAGCAGTTCCGGAGCGCCGGGACGCACATCTTTGTACTCAGGAAACAGAACATCGATCTTGTCAATACCGTGAGCCAGAAAATCATCGAAATCCTCAATGCCACTGTGGGACAGAGTGTCCTTATTTTCCTCGAAATAAATCTTGAGAGCGTTCTTGAAGCTCCCAACACTGGTGGTCTGAGCCAGAGCAATAATGCCCTCCTGATCTGCATGACTCAGGAAAACATTGTTCTGCGCCACGCCCTTGTCAAAAACATTATGTTTCATAGTTTCTTCTCCTCCTTTAGAATCGTCATTGTCGTCTTTCTTATCTTCAGGCTCACTTGATTCTCCAAGAGCCATTCCGATCACCGCTAAAACCGCATCCTGCTCTTCTTCGTCGAGTTTTCCGCGAATACGCTCAAAAACATCGCCGATCGTTTCATCCTCCGGCTTTTTCTCTTCAGCCGGCTTATCACTGGGTTTATCCTCTTCATCGGAATGATAAAGCATGATGTTCTCGTTGTAGTTGATGATCATCGCGTCTTCAACCTCGACGCCATGGCTCATAACAGTATCGATATAAGCTCCCGGGTTTGCCCCGGCAAGAACAAGGCTGAGTTCACGAATAATACCATGAACAACGTCATGTCCCATCTGCTTGAGCTGGTTTGCACAAATGGACAGGGACGAAACATCACCATGCTGAACCAGTTTCTTAGCCGTCTGTCCCGATTCCGTATCATTGAATGTGCAATAGGCATACACACCCTCTTCCCTGTTCTCCAGAAGTGCATGGCCAAGCACGTTATCCTGCGAATTATGCTGATGGTTCCAAACCAGACTAACTGTTTCTCCATCCTGCTGCTTAAAAGCATTCTTCCGGATAATTCGTCCATCGGCGCACTGCAAATCATTTCTCGTGGCCCAGCCACTGAAATCGTATTTCTTCGCCATTTTGAATTTTTCCTCCTTATTTCTTTTTCTTCCTCGACTTACGTTTGCTTACTTTCTTATACTCAGACGCGATCTTGTCATACTCCCTCTGATAGATTTCTTCATAGGAAGAATCCAAAGATTCTTTAGCTGCCTTGTACGCTTCTCTTGCTGCCGCAATAGCCGATTTCAATTCAGCACTGACTTGAGCTCTTTCAGCAGAGGCATTTGCAGAGTTCGCTGCTTTATCTTCTCGCGTCTCATCGCTAACCTTCTGCTTGCGAGACTGAGCATCCGTTCTTACTGATGCCTTATCAGATTGGGAGTCCTCACTGAGTTTTGACTTGTCAGATTTTAAACTGGATCGAAGCTTAGCAATCTTCTCATTTCGTTCAGCCAATCTCTCCGCTCGCTCTGCTTTGGGTAAGCCCTTCGGAATCTCCACAGCCATGAGCTTTTCAATTTCAGCATTTGTTTTGGATTCCATCTGTTCTCTTCTCTTGGCAGCGTTTTTCTCAACATCTTCCAAGTCCGATTTTTTCTCAGACTCAATCCGTTCTTTTCTACTGGCAGCGCGTTTTGTCAACGCCTCATTCAGTTCTTTCAAACGAGAAGAAATCTGTTTCCGAGTTTCAGAAGCCCGCTCCCTAAGATTGGTAGTAGTCTGTTTCTGCTTTTCCTTTTCAGCATCAACTTTTTCCTTCTTCTCGGTCTTGATTTCGTTTTTGGTGTAAGCCCAAACTTTCTTTCCCTCGTCGGACAATTTCTGAACCGAACGTCTTCCTTTCAATTCTCGCGTCTTCATATAATACTCGTGAGCCTTAACCGGGTCGTAATACGGAGAAGCATAATGCCGGATATATTCATTACCCATCATCGGTCTCCTCCTCATCCCCATCCTCGGAAAGATAATTACCGATGATGTCTTCTATCTCAGCCTCAAGGCTATCGAGCAATTCATTTACAATTTGATCCTGATCGCTTCCTCCAGTTTCAACTCCCGGAGTCGTGGAGCCACCGTTATCTGATTGATTCAGATTCTTGTTACGAAGCTCATCTGCCTTTGGATCTGTAGACGGTTTCCATCCGATAATCTGCCGCATTTCATTCGATGTAGCAATCTCATTACGCGTAAGTTTGTCTGAGATTTCCGCAAGTTCTGTAACGGGAACCAGCTTAAACGGATCTCTGAAGAACATGATTGATTGACGCTGTGATCTGGCGGTTTTCGTCAAGAATTTCCGCTTCATCTCGTCAACAATGGCGGAGACGATTGGCTCAATTGTTCGGTTATAGTAATTGAGCATCGTTTTCTCATCGGCAGTACCATCCAAAATACTCTGAGTGATTCCTAACTGGCTGTATAGCATACTCGTTAAATATTCAATCTGAGCCATCAGATTATTGCCAACGGAACGATTCAATTGTGTGATATGCTCTGTACCATCGGTATAAGCAATACCATACTTAGAACCCGACAATTGCCGCTCGATATCTTTACGCCGATTTTCGGCTTGCAGACGTCTTGCTTCTGTCTTGATCACGTATGGAAGTTGGACGATTAAATCCAACTTTCCAGAACTGCTTTGTTCATCAACCACATCCAAAAGGTTCAGTTTCCGAATAAGTCTCTGCATCGTAGAATTGGGCTCGTTGATGACTGCATACAACGGATTCTCGATAATTGCCACGGCACTTTTAGGCAATAAAATATCCTCTTTCTGCCCAGTCTGGTCATTATAGACACGGACTCTGACATGCCGAGGATACCATTCAAGAATTTTTCCGGTTCTCATGGTGTTAATATCAAAAGAACCGGGAATCCCGTCTTCCGGATCATCATCTGTATCAACTGGAACAACAGCGACACATCCTTCGTCAAACATTGACATGACTATATCCTGAATAAAAGAACGCCCCGTCTGATCCAGATTTGCTTCTAACGAAAGGCAATTATTTAAACAGGAATTCATCACTTCGAGAAATCTGTCGTTTTCATCCAGCCGTACATGTTGAATTTTTATTTGTGCCACATCCAAAGCGATACGGTTGTATACGGAGGTGACAATAGACCGTTCGTTACCTCTTGTAAGCCGCGGTCGGTCGGGTCTGTAAGAATAGCCAATTCCAACATCCCGATAATAGCTCTGGGAACTATTATTGCGGAAAGCATTCCAAGCATGTCTCAGCCTGGAACCAACTGCTATCTCCATTTTGAATTTTCACCCCCCTTACGCTTTGTCCAGCACTGTTTTCTTATAGGCGACCCTCCCAGAAGCCCAAACTCCATTCCTAAGCTGCGCCATATTGTACCCCTCATCAGCAAGTGCCATCATAACGCCTACTTCGCCTCGTTTGGCTACGAACTGTACAACCTTTCCTGACGGAGACCGTAAATTAGAAACAGATTGGCTCATTAAGTCTGCCATCTTCTTGTTATAAGCATTGATAGCGGATGAGCTTAACTTTCCGGATTTATTTACCGAATTCGGATTGCGCAAAAGTTCATCGGCATATCGGTTCAGCTCCTTGGAAGACTTTTTTCGAGCCTGTTCTGTGACTTTATCGCTCTTTTTCTTAACCCAGTTCGCATCTTTTTTGTTAAGGTTTCCCAACTGTGCCGGGGTTCTTCGGATTCCCCATTTCTGTCCGAGGATTCCATGATGCTTAATGATTTCTGACAAATGCGCTCACCTCCTTAATACTCAAATGCATCTCTGTTTAGCTTATAAGCGATATAGGCATCCATCATAGCGGCAACGCTATCGATCTTCTGGTCCTGTCGCTTTTTAAGCAGTTTTCGATTACCATTTGTATCTTCAAGGGTAATACAGTTACCCATACAAAAAGTCATCAATGCTTCGTCAAATAAAAGCATCCGCTCCTCGGAAAGTTTCTTTAACTCACCCAAAGGAACGGATTCTGTCTTTGCCCCCTGTATTACTTTTTCAATTCCAAACGGACCATTCTCAGACGCCCAACGCTCTACAAACTCTTTGGCATTGTATGGGTCATATCCAAAACAACGGACATCATACTCAACCCGCGTTATATAGCTGTCGAGGTCTTCGTAAACCTGCATCATATCCAGAACGGTTCCCTCCATAACGATAAGACTGCCCTCGGAAATAAATTCTTCATACTTGATTCTCATAGCGCCCGGTAATTTCTTCAAAGTTAGTTCTGAAATGTATGCGCGGGTTTTCACACCAAACGCTCCATTTGGTAATGGAAACAGAAACGTAAAATCACAGAAGTCATCTCCTCTTGATAAATCTCCGCCCATCGCACAAGGCATTTGCCAGAAATCCCGTCTTCTATGTGGAAGCGTTTCTTCATAAGTGAAGTAATAGGTATAACCCTCCATAGGAAGACCGAATCGCTTTGCCAGAATGTCATTTTTTGCGGCGGGCGCATTCTCAGCACGTTCAACATCACGCTGATAAGTGTCATAACTGACAGTCTTCTCAAGATTCGGATTTGCTTTTAGCCACATCTCAGGTTTACCAACTTCATCAAGCGAATCAAGTTTATACCACCAAATGGAGGTATGTATGTCGGGGTAATCCCCCTTCAATATCTTCATTAACTCCATTTTGATTGTATCGCCGCTACCATTGCGAACAGTCCCCTCTGAACTTACGGCAACGATAAGGTAGTCATCCACTTTGGCCGCCCCTTGTTCAATAGCGCCAATAGGGTCTTCTCTGATATCGCCAGATAACCACTCATCGACAGTGGCAACCTTCGGTCTCATACCCTGAAGCTTATCTATTGACATCGGACGAATCTCAAGAAGCGAATTAGTAAGGAAGTTTTCAATTCCTTTCTTCGTAGACGCAAGTTTCATCCGTTTAGCTTTTGAACCGATTGTATTTTGCAGGGAACCTTCTGTAAGAAATTTGAACAGCGGTCCGCGAGACCTTGTGATAGCTGTTCGAATAGGGGACATGACTTCCTCTGCCTGCTTCATTGTTGGCGCGGTAGTCATTTGATAAGTTGTTGATGTGTCAACATTTAAAAAGTAACTTTGGATACAGGATTCGTAGAGGGACTTGGAAGCACCTCGTCCAACGATAAGATACTGTTTGTTTATCAGACGTTTCTTAATCCACTTCTGTACATAATGTCCGCCATGACCATCTTCATTTGGTTCATATACGCTTCGTTCCTCAAAGTAATACCAACCAAATACGGATTCAGCCCACAGCTTAAATGTATCAAGAAGTACCAGATCAGAACCATCGGTCAATGTAAGTTCTCCCTCACAGTACCGTATCCACCCCTCAACAGCTTCATCGTCATAATAAACGCCCGGATTCGCAATCAGATCATCAATCCGGTTCATTTCCATTTCGACCTCTCTACAGACAGGTATTTCGCCCCGGACTACGGCATCTCGAAACATGCCGTAGTATCGCGGAACGGCAGTGTTTGATAATGCCATAATTCATTTCTCCTTTTAGCTGCTTTCAGGAGTGACGATTTTCCTGATCTTATCGATGTTGTTGTAAATTGTAAGAGCCGTACTGGTTACAGTAGCCACAGTTGTTCCAGCCTTGATAACCGTATCGAGATACTTCTTTCCACGATTAACATCAGATTTGGAAAGCTGGGAATACTGTCTCTCCATCTGCAGCCTATTCAGCTTGCTCCTCAATTCTGCATCACTCATGGTTTTTACGGATTTGCCGCTATGCGCTTTCTTATAGTCATCGTGGGAATCATCGGAAGCGGTCTTCTTGCCTGAAGAATTTTTACTTCTTCCAAGCTGAGCAGGGGTTCGACGAACGCCCCATTTCTGTCCGAGGATTCCATGATGTGTTAATACACTACTATTCATTTTGAATTTCCTCCTCTCCGTCTGAAGTCTGAACCGGATCAACCGCAACCATAAGCCGCCATTCCAATTCTTTGATTGTCCGCTCCATCGAGTCAATAACGGCAGAACCAAGTGGTGGGTCAAATAAAAGTTTTACTTTATGATGTATGTAAGACTTTACACACTCAATTTTTGATTTCTCAGGAATGAAATCGCTCCACACAGCATTTTTGTCTTCAATCGAGAAACCTTCAGAGGGACCGACACCAAGCTGAGTTAAAATCGAAAACACAGAATTGATGTGCATGATAAGATCGGGATCGAAATGTTCATACTCCTCTGCAATTCCAAGAAGTTTCTTAATTGATGTCAGTATACTCTCCATTGTGACCCTCCTCTTTACGGCTGAACGGCGATGTACATTTTCATGCAAAATCCTTCAAGTCCAGATGCTGCACAAACCTTATAGAATTCAGAAGTAGAGTCGCTCTCATCGATCAACACTTCGGAATCTGCCGGAATTGTTCCTAAAACGTCTGCATCGCTATCGGGCTGAGCACGGACATTAAGATTTTTACAATCAATAACGATTCCGATTAAGGGTTCGCCGGGTTTCATTCCTACCAAATTAGTTTCCATATTTGTAATCCTCCTTTACTAATGCCGCCAAGGACATGTATCATTTCTTCTTCTTTCAACTGGGGGTTTTGTCAGCAGATTTTCATCGCCATAGTGAATTGCATTGTGAGTTGATAACTTGGTACAGACAACATTGTTCATATCGAATACGCACGGATTTCGATCGAGAATGTCTTCATAGGTTATTGGATTGAGATGATGAATGATGATTGAACTAAATATTTCAAATCCCTCTACAGCCAAATCGCATCCGCCATCTCGAATGATGATTTTATCCCGAAATCTCAGCCATTCATCCGAATGATAAAATTCCTGATTAAGCCATCTTTTGAAACCAAAAGTTTCTTCGCCAATAGTTCCATGAAGTTGGAGATAGCGATACCTTTCTTCAAAGGTTGGTATTTGGATGAGTTCTGTATATGTCCTAATCATCCGGTACTCCTTGCCCGCTGTAACTTCGCATAGCGTTCAACGCATTCTCATAAAGTTCCTCAATCCGCTTAGCTGACTGTAATGATTCCGTCTTAGCTGCCATCAACTCTTTTTGTTCCTCCAATATTTCTTTTTCCAACCGAGCCTTTGTTGACCCCCGTTTAACAAACTCTGTGATAAGCTGAGAAGAAGCAGTGCCATCTCGCAACTGCTGTTCGGCAAGATCCATCGCCAAAGAAATCATCTGATTTTCTCTAGCTTCAGGAGATAAAGCCGGTCTCATCTTTCCTGAAGAATTGGAAGAGCTGACGGTACCTGCTTTCTTCATCACTTGCCGCCTCCTCTCTTTTAGATGCCGATTAGTTTTCCGGAGAAGGATAAAACTTTGAAATGTCTTTATACACACTTTTTAAAGATAGTGTTTGAACGAACTCACAAAGCCGGTCGCAACTTTTTACCGAAAGGAGAAAAAAGAGCAAAAGCCCACAGCCAATGCTATAACCAACCTTGCAAGCTCGTTCAAACACTATCCAAAAGCAAAAGGCAATTCCAAAATATACCCCCGGAGAAATTTTTAAGACCGCCGCGATGTGGGCGGGGGTGCAGTTTTGGTGACACCCCCCTATATCTCTTTCCCGTTCATCAGTCTGTGTCAGCGATCATGATTTGTAGTTTCAGAAATGTAAAAGAAAATTTTTATGACTTTATTTTCATGCATTCACAACATTCTCTTTTACTTTTCTATATGTGTTGGTGAAGTCATACTTAATGATTTCATCAATTGCTCTTTCAATTTCCTGATTGTTTTCTTCATCCGAAAGCTGATCGGAAGTTCGAGCAATTCTTCCTAAGTATGCGCATGAATGATAACCTTTTTCCTCATCGAACAAGAACCAAGAAGTGAACTGTTCAAATGGATTGTAAGGATTATCGACTGTTGTCAATGCACATTTGCTTGCCATAATACTTAGCTCACTCCTTTCAATTCAAGTATTTAGATACCGTTGAGGTCGAAACACCCAAAGCTTCTGCTATCTCAGCAGTGCTGTATCCCGAAGCATTCATAGAGGCAATCTTATTAACCTTAGCAGTGCTGAGTTCTGTTGTTGCACGGGGAGTTGCGCGTTGACGAAGATCATCAATGTCAACATTGTTAATAATCTGGGTAAGTTTATTCTCGCTGATAGCACCAGCCTGAATAGCTTCCCACTCCTTATCAGTCACCTTAATTGTCTCTCTTCTTGCCCCTACAGAAGCACGAGCCGCCGTTAATGCCTGCTGATTGGCTTTCTTAATCTCTCCATTTGTCATATCGGGATTGTCTTGTTTTTTAGCCGCTACGGAGGCATTTGCTATAACCTGAGCCTGTCGTTCGCGAGGAGCATTCATTAAAGCCACGTTAAGTTTAGCAGATAGGGAGTCTACTTCTTCTTGATAGGTGGCCTTAGCAGATGCTGAATAAGCTATCTTTCCGGTGCTTACCATCTCTTTACGAGCCTGATTAGCTAAAGATTTCATGGTATTAGCATACTCGGCATAGGCTTCTTCCTGAGGGGTACCTGATGATAAAAGATAGGCATCCCTGGTTTCCGCCATTTTGGTACTTGCCTGAGTTCTAACTCTGGTTTTTCCATTCTTGTCAACATACTCTTCATAAACTTCTTTGTAACTCTGTTCTCCAGTGTCGGGATTGATAATGGGACTACCCTTTCGTTTAAGAACTGACGTCTCAGACTTGGCTCTTGAGATCAGAGTTGCGGCACCTTCATGATATTTTCCATCTTCATCAATGGTACCCTGATACTTTTTCTTCAAAGAAGCAATTCCGTTGTCAACTTCGCTCTGCTTGTAATCGAGATGATGCTTCTCTGCATCGATGACAACCATACTGTGACGAACAGCACGAGCAAGCTCATCTTCAGTAGCGCCTTTCAAAGTCATATCAGTAATGAGATTTGAAATCTTACCCATTTCTGTCTGAGTATTTCTCATCGCCTTGACGGTGCGCCCTTTATAAGTATCCGGCCCGTATTCTGTTTTAGGATCGAAGCCCTCAAGCCCTCTCAATAGCGAAGTGGCAGTAATCTTTACCTTACCACCGGTAGGAATTACCATAACGGTATCACCATCAAAATCTGCGCCGGACAATCGCTCAGCTACTTTACTGTTAATTCCAACAGCATCCTTCGCATTTCCAAGAATCCTCTTAGCATCGGGATGTTTATTGTTTACAGTAAGTACCGGAATTTCAAAAGTTCCACCATGAGGGAATCTGATAAGTGCAACCTGCTCTCCATTTTTGTAATTCGGAGCATACACCTCGTTATCTTTCATGGTAGTAATGGGTAAAATCACCTGATACTTCTGTCTTGGTAAAGCCGCTGCTTGCAAATGAACGGCTGCTGAATCACAGTCATCGGCAAAAGACTTTAACAAAGCTTTTTTTACAGTTGGATTGGTAAGGGAACAAATTTCATCATATTCAGCCTGTTTATCTGCTGCCGCCAAGCCTAACTGCTTCTTAATTAAAGTCATACTTTGCTTAGAAAGGAACTGAGACGGAAGATGATCACTCCATTCACCCCAATCGCCTTCTTCTGCACGCTTATTGATAAGCGATAATTGCCGTTGCCCATTTGCATCCGTATAATAACTCTGTCCGCCAGCTTTGATAAGGGAACCAAATGGATTTTCAGGGTCATCGGTTATCTTCTTTAAGACATCGCTCTTAGAAGTGCCGAGTTTCTTGTTTGTATTAAAGACCACGTCAACACCGTCAGGAAGATCATCAGAATAAATCGCCATACCTTTGATGTATCTGGTGTCATCAACAAGTATTCGAACCTGTGCATAATGAGAGCCGCCAAGTGACAGATCTTCCACTCCTCTACGAATCTCTACAACACCATCTTTTTGAACGCCTCCTTCTTCAGCATAACGAATCTGTAGTCTGCTGGAATCCATACTTTTAGGATAGACAAAGGTGTCAAAAGTGTCGCCACCGTCATGGGAAACATAATCCGTAACGGAATGGACATTTTCAAAATTGTATATTTCTTTGTGCTCTGTTCCCGGAGGACAGATAACTTTTATATTTGTCTGCTTTCCAGGATTTGTTACCTGTGGAACGCCGCCGCCATAAACCGGATATCCCTCCATTTCCAATATGTAAAGAGCCTGATTCAATTTTTCTTTAGAAATACCGAGTTCACGCTCCACTCCGGTTCCGACATCAATCATTCCTTTTTTATCAATCTGCTCTTTTAAGAACGCCGCCGTTTTCTTTGCCTGGTTCATACGAGCTTCCGAGTTTTCATTCAAAAGAGAGCGAATAGATGAGTCATTTGAATAACCCATCTTTTCCGCTATCTCATTCAAACTGTAGCCTTTTTCTCGAAGTCCTTTAGCAGTGGCAACCTCAAGAGCACGCCGTTCATCTTTTGCTAACGATTTCTGGGTTCTATATTGAGTTGTAGTAAGCCCCATGGACTTTGCAATTTCCGTTTCGCTAAGTCCCTGATTCTTTAATTCTTCAATACGACTCAGAAAATCGCCGCTATGTTGATAAGGGTTATCGCCAGAACCCCAAGGGTACCTTCCAGAACGTCTCGGCATTCCGTAGTGCATTAAAATCTCTTCCGCAATGGGATTCATGGTTTAGCCCTCCTGTTCTTTGATTTTATTGATAATCTTATCGAATGTGATAATCTTATCTATGATTGGAACAAGTTCTTCGACTGTCGGATTGTGATAGAGAATTGTATTATTCTGGTATAATCGAAGTTCGATCTCAATCTCCGCAGGTTTAATCTTATATTCCAAACAAAAAAGAGCAGCATAGATCATAAGCTGCTCCATGTGTGCCGGAGTAATACCGGTCTTCAAATCATGAATTCTTAATAAGTCATCGCGAAACACGATCGCATCTGCTGTTCCAAAACAATTTTCCGAGTAGAATAACGGTTGCTCCGGAATCATTTTGAATCCTATTGCATCATTCACATACATATTCAATGTCTTCTGAGACTTCGGTAATTTCTGACCGAGCCGAATACACTGTGCCGCAAACTCATGAAGAACTGTTCCTTTTTGGGTTGCAAGAAACTTTGAATATGATTCCGCGACTTTAGATTCATCATAATTGATCCAATGATATTTACTCGCTCCGAGAAAAGCATGCTGCCCTTCAAGATTTGAATGTCTGTTGAAGTTCATATAGCACTTCCTCCTTGTTCTCCGGACAAATAAACTTTGAGAAAGACATTTCATTCATTCGTCCAACATAATATTCTTGATTTGGCTGCCTCTTTGCTCTCGCGTTTTGTTTACACTCTAAGGTGGCCCACTTGTCTTTGTAGAAAATGGTCAAGTCGGGAATTCCTTGAATGTAGCTGGAATCATTTTTGGTTACAATGCAGCCGGGAAACATTTTTTTCAATTCCTTAATTAGCTGCCCCTGAAAACTGCTCTCTAACATTCTAGTGAGCCTCCTTTCTTTTTTTTTGTCCAAAATCAAAAGAGAATGTAGCATTTAAAAATGTCTATTTTACCTTTCTCTTCATAAAAGGGCATGTTTTTTTCGCGAGGTAAAAAAGAGCAAAAGAAAAGACAGAGAAACTTTAAAGGTAACTCTGTCTGCCAAATAACCATATTCAATTTTTACCGTTTTTTAACTGTTGTTTCTCAGATACCTTATCAGTATCCAAATAAGCCATAGACCACCGGTAAAGAAAGTAAGAAATACATCCAAAATTAAACCGGCTGTGCCACGCTTCTTTTTTCCATTTTTGCTCAAATGTTTTTTCCTCCAATTCTTTTTTATTTATCAATAGGTTCTATATCACCCTCCAAAGAATTTTGTCGCGATGTTAGATTCACGCCAATAGCCGAACCAAGAATAGCAACGACTGCTGCCGCAACGCTACCAGCAATACCAATCATTTTCATACGATTGTTCGCCTTTTCGCAATCCTTTTTAGATACTTCATCGGCAACTTCTTTCATCTGATTTAATATGTATGTCTTTTCCTCGAAAGAAAGATCATCCTCGTCAAGAATTTTCTCAAGTGCACTCATCACTCGATTATACATGTCGTAACAAGTTTGTGTACTTTCGCGCTCATCTTTCATCGCATCTTCCAAAATACCGCGATATTCTCTCATTACCTCTAAAGAGGTAGAAGCGAAATTTGGAAATTGCTCTAAAGCTTTTTTAGCCACTTCGGGATTCATTCTTGGAATCATGGTGGCAAACGCTATTACTTTATCCTTTGTCAGATGACGAAAATCGGGAATATCAAGTTTTTTGAGCACCTGAACTTCTGTATATGACCTACTCATACCTCTGATCCTCCTTATAGGTAGAATCAGGCGCAAAAAAAGTGCGCCCCAATGACGAGACGCACCTGTAAAAGTGAATCCCTCATTGTTGCGACACAATCTCATCCCGTCTAAGGCATAAGTAAAGAGAGAAAACACCCTTTGCCAAAGTGATTTCCCTTAAACGAGATATATGAAATTGTGTCGCAGTCTTAGTATACCACAGTCCAGGCAAAAAAGAAACATGATTTTTCGATTCTCCTATTGACTTTTGAGCGATAATGTGGTAGGGGCTACGCAGTAATCAGTTTTCCACTCTGCTCCATATAATCATAAATCATCTGAGAGCCATCTCTAAAATATACCAGTATGGACAGATACCCATTCGGCTGGTAGCGGGCAGCGTTTTTTGACAGCCTCGGAAACCTCCTCTGAAAATCCTTGTAGATTTCAAGCCATGTGACTTTTTTACTCATATGACACCTCTTTTCTTGCTTGTGGCCGAAAACCCACTTTTTCTATCCCTATTTATATATACTATTAAAC
>VSNG01000024.1 GCA_009774175.1 Lachnospiraceae bacterium
TTACAATATTGTCCGGAATTATACTGTCTTATATGACTCTATTGGTGTCAAATTAGTGCAAAAAGATCAAGCCCTTTTTTTAATATGATATATTGTGAATATACTTTTTGTACAAAATGATTTTTGTGTATAAAGTATACACATAATATTAATAGCATAGTATGGGAGAAATTCATATGAACCTCACAATCTTACGAATTCAAGGTGTTTGGATCTTATTTCTCTGAATATGAAGATAGAATAAATATTACACATGCGGCAATGTATTTAAATGTCAATGATTTGAAAACGGAGAGAGAAGTGCTGCAGTGGTATGTGGATATGAATGCTGGCGGAACACCACATACAAGTGACGAGATTGAAAAAGTAAGAAAAATGATTCAAGAACTTGGATAATTAATGATATATGTGAGGTGCAGACATGAATAATCCTACGAATAAAGAGTTTTTGGATTTCCTCTTGGAAAGATTCAAAATAGAAAGAGAAAAATTTGACAGATCGAGTGTATATGCATACACACAGCGCCTACTTGCTTATAACTCAAATAAGATTGAAGGTAGCAAACTTACTGAGGAGCAAACAGCTTCTTTGTTTGATAATGGAACTTTGCCAAAATCTGATGATTATTATAAAGCAAAAGACGTTGAGGAAATGAATGGACATTTTCTTATGTTCAATAAGATGTTGGATACATTGGATGAATCATTATCACAGGAACTGATAAAGCAATTTCATTTTGAATTAAAGTCTGGAGTATTTGAGGATCGTGCTAACGGATATGCAATTGGCGATTATAAGCAGCGTCCTAATATGATTGGAATGTATCAAACCGTAAGACCAGAAAATGTTAATCAGGAAATGGGCTTTTTGATGAATTGGTATAGTAGTCAGGAAGTAAATCTTTCTGTGTTAGCTGAGTTTCATGCAAGATACGAGAGTATTCATCCTTTCCAAGACGGAAACGGCAGGACGGGAAGGTTGATTCTCTTTAGGGAGTGTCTAAAGAATGGTGTTGTGCCAGTTGTGATTGAGGATATAAATAGAAGTGAGTATCTGGAGGCACTGAAAGAATACAGAGAAGAAAAAAAACTGGATAAATTAATTACGCTTTTGGAAAAGGAGCAACAGTTTTATTTGGAGAAATGTAAGTATTTTATGTGAAAGGAAAACTATTAAAATCAATACTTTCTTAAAATAAGTTACACCTTATGCCAAATAGTACGAAAGACCCCGCAGAGTATTCTGCGGGGTTTCTTTGTGGTTTTTTACCATAAAATACCTGTAGAACCAAATAAAATTATCGCATCTGCATACTTGAGAAAAAAGTGCAGTTATAGTAGAATAAATATCGGTGTATGATTGTATACAATTATTCAATGATTCAGGATGGAGGCAGTTATGAAACCGTACAAAGTGATGACCAGAAAAGAACTCATGGCGCAGAAGGCAGAACTTGACAGGCAGTTTGCAGATGCCAAGGGAAAGGGATTACAGCTTGATATGTCCAGAGGAAAGCCCGAACCTGCGCAGCTTGATATGGGAATGGGTCTTTTGGATGCATTAAATTCCGATTCAGATATGAAGTCGATGGAGGGGATGGATACCAGAAACTATGGTCTTCTGACAGGTATCACAGAGGCCAGACATTTGATGGCGGACGTGATGGATGTGTCGGCGGATAACGTGATTGTCTTTGGAAATTCCAGTCTTTCCATTATGTACGATATGATTTCACGTTCCGTAACGCACGGCGTTATGGGGTCTACACCCTGGTGTAAGTTGGATAAGGTGAAATTTTTGTGCCCGGTGCCGGGATATGACAGACATTTTGCTATTACGCAGCATTTTGGAATCGAGATGATTCTGATTCCCATGACGCCGACGGGGCCGGATATGGATCTGGTGGAGAGATATGTGTCCGAGGATGAGGCGGTGAAAGGAATCTGGTGCGTGCCCAAATACTCAAATCCCCAGGGTATTACTTATTCTGATGAGACAGTGAGAAGATTTGCGGCGCTGAAACCTGCTGCGAAGGATTTCCGAATCTACTGGGATAACGCTTATGCAGTGCATCACTTATATGAAGATAAACAGGATACGCTTCTGGAAATTTTGAGTGCGTGTGAAAAGGCAGGCAACCCGGATATGGTATATGAGTTTTGCTCTACCTCCAAGATTTCTTTCTCCGGCGCAGGCATAGCGGCGATGGCCTGCTCTACGGCTAATATGGAAGATGTAAAGAAAACCCTGACGCTGCGGACGATCGGTTATGACAAGGTAAACCAGCTGCGTCATGCCAGATTTTTTAAGAATCTGGAAGGCATGCACAATCATATGAAGAAGCATGCGGATATTATTCGTCCCAAGTTTGAGGCGGTGCTCTCAGTGCTTGAGAAGGAGCTCGGCGGTCTGGAAATCGGCGAGTGGACGAAACCGCTTGGCGGCTATTTCATTTCTTTTGAGGCTATGGAAGGCTGCGCGAAGGAGATTGTGGCAAAGTGTAAGGAGCTGGGCGTGGTGCTGACCGGTGCGGGCGCAACGTTCCCCTACGGAAAGGATCCGAAGGACAGCAATATTCGCATTGCGCCTACTTATCCCACGGCGGAGGAGATGGCCGAGGCTACGGATGTGTTTGTGCTGTGCGTGAAGTTAGTCAGCGTGGAGAAGCTGTTACAGAATGCGGTGGCTGAAACAGCTTGAAAGGAAGCGGGCGGACTGCCCGTTTCGTGAGGCGTCTTTTGAAGCTGAAAAATAAGGATGGTTAGAAAAGGAAACAGATAAAATGGCAGACAAAAATTACGAGCGTTTGGGCAGAGAGCTGGTTCACAAGGGAGCGATCATTGATTATTATCAGGATACCATTCGTGTTGCAAACGGCAATACGGTTAAGTGGGATCTGATTGATCATAAGGGCGCGGCGGCTGTGGTTGCCGTAAGGGATGACGGAAAGCTTCTGATGGTGCGGCAGTACCGAAACGCGTTGGATCGGGAAACGCTGGAAATTCCGGCGGGCGGCTTAAATGGCAGGGAAGAACCCACAGAGGCTGCCGCGGCAAGAGAGCTGGAGGAGGAGACCGGCTATGTGGCGGGCAAAATGGAACTTCTTTTGACGCTGCGGACCACGGTTGCCTTTTGTAATGAGAAGATAGATGTCTATCTGGCGACTGATTTAAAGCCGGGAAAGCAGCATCTGGACGAGGATGAATTTTTAAATGTGGAAAGCCATGATCTGGATGAGCTGATACAGATGATATTTGACTGTAAGATACAGGACGGAAAGACCGTCGCGTCCATACTGGCGTATGACAGAAAAATACATGGGTGAAACAGTCTGAATTGACAGATAACATCGAATGCATGTACACCGCCTTCTGCGCATATACATTAGGTAAAACAATACCTGATGCATTTGCATGAGCAGGGGCGGTGATTTTTTGCGAAGACAGTTCAGGACAGGAAACAGCTATCATATGGCATATCTGTTTATGATCGGGCTTTTTATGGGAATCCTGATGGTGAATCTGGGTCATGAGACGTGGATCAGGAACGGAAACCTTCTTGGTACGGAGATGATGGGGCGGCTTAAAAACAGCAGGCCGGACGGGGAAGGGCTGGTGGGATATATTCTGCGTCACAGACTTTCCGTGGTCTGCCTCCTGGGGCTGGTTTCCACGACCATTGTGGGAATGCCCGTTCTCAGCGCATACATCTGCTATACCGGGCTGGCAGCCGGCTGCCTTTTATCTGTGTCTGTTGTCCGCTACGGGATCAGAGGACTTTTGTTTATGGCCGGCATCTTATTTCCGCAGGCCATCCTGCTGATACCGGCTTATATCTGTCTCTTTCTCTGGGCGGCGGACGTCAATCAGACGCTCTATGCGCCGCGTACACAGCTGGAAGGATATGAACGGTTAAGCAGTCATTTTTATTTGAAGAAATGTTCTCAGATGGTCGCCATTGCCGCGGTTGTCATAATCGGATGCCTGCTGGAGAGTTATGTCAATCCTAATATATTACATTTTGTATTAAAGATCTTCTAAAAAATTTTTTTATTCTTTTTTTCCAAGATATAGTAGACATAAAATCATATACGGACGATATGTTGTGCCTTCCCTTGAAAATGGCGCAAATGCCCATAAAATCGGGGAAAAATCCATTTGCTTTTCTCAAAAAATCTGATTATAATGGAACTCAGACAGTGATTTGATTTACATAAAGAGAATGCACAGGGAAGGGCTTCCGGGCAGATGGAAAAAGAGATAAGCGCATTTATCACATATTTACATAATGTGAAGAATACCTCCGGTAATACGGAGATGTCATACAAAAGAGATTTGGAAAAGGTACTGCATTTTATGGCTTCAAGGGGTATTACCGAGGTCAGGGATGTTAAGGCGCAGGATCTGTCCGACTATGTGAAGTATCTGGAGGAAAATAAGTTTGCGGCGGCCACTGTGTCACGCAATATTGCATCCCTCAAGGCATTCTATCACTATATGATGCAGGAGGGACTGGTAGAAGAGGATTTCGCCGATAAGCTCAAGGCGCCCAAAATTGAAAAGAAGGCGCCGGAGATCATGACCCCCGACGAGGTGGTGCGTCTTTTGGATCAGCCTTCCGGGGACAGCCCAAAGGAAATCCGTGACAAGGCCATGCTGGAGCTTCTCTATGCTACAGGCATTCGTGTGACGGAGCTGATCACGCTGACCCTGACGGATGTCAACATGCAGATGAATTTCATTCTCTGCCGTGACCGGAACAAGGAAAGAATCATTCCTTTCGGGGCGGCGGCCAAGACGGCCATGGAACGGTATTTAAACGGCACCAGAGAAGAAATGCTGGAAAATAAGAAATCGGATGTGCTCTTTGCAAACTGCTCCGGGCAGCCCATGAGCAGACAGGGATTCTGGAAACTGATCAAGCATTATGCCAAAAAGGCGGACATACAGGCGGATATCACGCCGCACACCTTACGGCATTCCTTTGCGGCTCATTTGGTGGAGAATGGGGCAGATTTGAGGAGCGTGCAGGAAATGCTCGGCCATTCAGATATTTCCACAACACAGATTTACGCAAATCTGAATCACAATCATATCAGGGAGGTGTACGCAAAGGCGCATCCCCGCGGATAGGTCAGGGAACTACGTTTATAAGGCATGGGACTGTTTCAATGGAAACACCCCGTGCTTTTTTTGCGCGCATAAGCAGAGTCAGAACGTGACAGAGACAGGCGATGCGCTTGCACATCAGACTGGCTGTGGAGGGGTATGGCGAGTATCGAGAATGAGATATGCGAAGCATTTCAAATCTGCTTATGTGCATATTTATCTTGACTTTAGTACGAAATCATACTATAATTCAATAAAGTACGATTTCGTACTATTCGCCATAAATCAGACAGGAAGGAAAATGACTGTGAACACACATTCCTCTAAAGATTTAAAACGATTCAATTATCTGGCCAGAGAACTGGATGCCGCCTATCACGAGATAAATGTAAAATTAAAAATATCCGACAGTACGATGCTTATCCTGTACGCCATCTGCGATCATGGGGATTCCTGTCCGCTTCGGGATATTTACTATCAGTTTGGCATTAGCAAACAGACCATTAATTCGGCGCTGCGCAAGCTGGAAGAGGAGGGTGTGGTTTTTCTGGAGGCGGTGGACGCCAAAAACAAAAGGGTCTGTCTCACATCGAAAGGAAAGGATGTGGCGGATCGAACCGCAAAGCGGATCATCGAGATGGAAAATGACATTTTTTCGTCATGGACAGAGGAGGATGTGGAAAAATATTTGGAGCTTACAGAGCGTTATGTGCACGATTTCAGGGAAAGGAGTGGAAAATTGACATGAAGACGGGGATTCAGTTATCAGACCATTTTACGTATCGCAAGCTGCTGCGGTTTACCGGCCCATCCATCATAATGATGGTGTTTACTTCCGTCTACGGGGTGGTGGACGGTTTTTTTGTATCCAATTATGCAGGGAAAACGGCGTTTGCGGCCATTAATCTTATCATGCCCTTTATTATGATTCTGGGAGGCATGGGATTTATGATCGGTACCGGCGGCACGGCGCTGGTTTCTCTGGTGCTTGGCCAGAATGACAGGGCGAAGGCAAACCGCTATTTTTCCATGATGATTTATCTGTCTGTGATCATGGGAATTGTTTTGTCTGTGTTAGGCTTTGTTTTTATGCGCCCGGTGGCGGGTCTGCTAGGCGCGACGCCGGAAATGATGGAGGACTGTGTGCTTTACGGAAGAATTACCATCGGATTTATCACAGCTTTTATGCTGCAAAATGTCTTTCAAAGCTTTCTGATCGCTGCCGAGAGGCCGAAGCTTGGACTGGCTGCGACGGTGGCGGCAGGGCTGACAAATATGGTTCTGGATGCGCTCTTTGTGGGCGTGTTCCGATGGGGGACAGCCGGTGCGGCCCTTGCTACAGGCGTTAGTCAGTGTGTGGGCGGCGTGCTGCCGTTACTGTACTTTATCAGACCCAATACCAGTCGACTGCGGCTTTCCCGGACAAAGCTGGAGATTCGGCCGCTTTTACAGGCCTGTGCGAACGGCTCTTCCGAGCTGATGAGCAATATTTCCGCTTCTGTAGTCAGCATGATTTATAATTTTCAGCTTTTAAAGTATCTGGGAGAGAACGGCGTGTCGGCATATGGCGTGCTGATGTATGTGCAGTTTATTTTTGTGGCAATTTATATCGGTTATGCAGTGGGAGCGGCGCCGGTTATCAGTTTTCACTACGGCGCGGAAAATGAGACGGAACTTAAAAATATGTTTAGAAAGAGCATGTGCCTGGTGGGGAGCGCGAGCGTTGTCCTGACGGTTTTGGCGTTTGTTCTGGCTTCGCCGCTGGCGCGCATTTTCGTCGGTTATGATGAAGAGCTGTTTGTGCTCACAAGACACGCCTTTCATCTGTTTGCCTTTTCCTTCCTGCTGGCGGGTTTTAATATTTTTACGTCCTCCCTGTTTACGGCGCTGAACAACGGCGCGGTTTCTGCGGCCATATCGTTTATGCGGACGCTGATTTTCCAGACGGCATCCGTATTGATCCTGCCGATTCTTTTCGGTGTGGACGGCATCTGGTGGGCCGTTACCGCCGCCGAAGTGTTCGCATGCCTGCTTTCGACGGGATTTCTGGTAGCGAAGAGGGAGAAATATCGTTATCTGTAAAATTGCATACAGAACGGACAAAAATGGGGGCTGCCGCGAAACAGCCCCCATTTTCAGGATAAAAATATTAAATTACTCATATTCTGCAATATCGTAAATCAACTTTTCAGAAGCCTCCCAGCCCAGACAGGGATCGGTGATGGATTTTCCGTAGATGCCCTCGCCGATTTTCTGGCAGCCTTCCTCGATGTAGCTTTCTATCATAACGCCCTTGACCATCCGATGAATGTCGCTGTTTAACTTCCTGCTGTGCATCACTTCCTTGACGATACGGATCTGCTGCGCATACTCCTTGTTGGAGTTGTTATGGTTTGCGTCGATGACGCAGGCAGGGTTTAACAGATCGTAGTCCTGATACAGGGTAAAGAGGGTGTTTAAGTCCTCATAATGGTAGTTTGGAAGGCTTCTGCCATGTTTGTTTACGGAACCACGCAGAACGGCGTGCGCCAGAGGGTTGCCGCCGGTGCTGACCTCATATCCCCTGTAAGTGAAATCGTGGGAATGCTGTGCCGCATAGATGGAGTTGAGCATGACGGAAAGGGTGCCGCTGGTAGGATTCTTCATACCGGCGGGTACGTCGAAGCCGCTGACGGTCATGCGGTGCTGCTGGTCTTCCACGGAGCGGGCGCCGATGGCTACGTAGGAGAGAATGTCCTCCACATAGCCCCAGTTGTCGGGATAAAGCATTTCATCAGCCGCGGTAAGGCCGGTTTCCTCAATGGCCCGTATATGCATTTTGCGCATGGCGATCAGGCCGCCTGTAAAGTTCGGTTTCTTTTCGGGATCGGGCTGGCTGACAATTCCCTTGTAGCCTTCCCCGGTGGTGCGGGGCTTGTTTGTATAAATGCGGGGAATCAGGATCAGCTTGTCCTTAACCTTTTCGTTGACCCGCGCAAGGCGGTTTACATAATCACAGACAGCATCCTCATTGTCGGCGGAGCAAGGGCCGATGATAACAAGAAATTTACTGCTTTTGCCGGTAATCACATCACGAATCTGCGCGTCCCGTTCCTTTTTGATCTGCATCAGATGTTCCGGCATGGGGAACTGCGCAAGGATTTCGTCAGGTGTCGGTAATTTTGCTACATAATGAAATGACATGTCTTTCTCCGTTCCGAAGGGCCGGCTGAGGCTCTTCTGTAAGGTTTCTGTTGGCAAAAACACATATATTATAGTATATTGAGTTAGGAATGGCAAGTGGTCTGCGCCTTTCGTGAGACGCAAAGCGCAGACACCGTGCATAACAGGGTCTGTAACATCTGGCTGGCAAGCATGCCCCATAGATAGCCCTGTATGCCGAAACGGGGAATGGCAAAAAAGACAAACAGCAGGCGCAGAAGCAGGCTTATCACGCTGAACAGAAAGGTCTGGATCGTCTTGCCGATGCCGTTTAAAATGCTGTTTAGCATGCTGGCAATGTACATAAAGGGGCACAGGAAGCTGAGCGTCAGGATGAAGCTGCCCGCAAGCTCAGAGCCATAGAGCAGGCGTCCGGCCGTTCTTCCGAACAGCAGAAACATGGCGGTGCAGGCAAAGCCCAGAAGGAGGCAGCTTCGGATGGAAGTCAGAATGGCCCGCTTTACCGCCGCCTGGTTGCCGTTTGCATCCGCTTCGGAGACGATGGGCAGAAGCAGGACGGAAATGGAATTGGTGATGGCGGAGGGAAACAGGATGAGAGGCAGGCTCATGCCGGTCAGTACGCCGTAAACGCCAAGCGCGTCGGCGTTGTCCAGTCCGTATGCCATAAGGCGGTTCGGAATATAGATGGCTTCCACGCTTTGCAGCAGATTCAGGATCAGACGGTTGGCGGAGAGGGGCACGGCCAGCCGTAAAAGCTGTCCCGTGATGCGCCGGTATACAGAGATCACAGCGGATAATGGCAGGGAGGCCTGACGGCGGGCGTTTCCGGATACGGGGGTCGGCCTGTGTTGGTGAAAAAAGGAGCGGCCGGCGGATTTACTGTTTGGAAACACATGATGGGCCCTGGCCAGAATTGCAACCACGGATACGATCATGGAAGCGCTCTCACCGATTACAAGACCTGTTACGGCAAAGCTGATCGTAGGTACAAAACCGTGCTTTCTGCACACAAAATAGATCAGATAGACGCTTCCCACGCGGCAGACCTGTTCCGCCAGCTGGGAGAAGGCGGGGATGGCAGTCTTGCGTATGCCGTAAAAATAACCGTTGATGCAGGAGTGTACGCTTGCCATGGGAATGGAGAGGGCAATGATGCGAAGCAGCGGCGCGGTACGCTCCTCCAAAAGAAACGTCACGGCGATCTGATCTGCGTACAGATAGATTGTCAGGGCGCAGGCGATGGAAAGCGCCATGGCCAGCAGAAAACCGGCCCAGAGTGTGCGGAAGGAATTTTTATAGTCCCGCGTGCTTGTTTCATTTGCCACATATTTGGAAATGGCAGTCTGAATGCCGGACACCGTGAGGGAGAAGGAAAGAGCAAGCACCGGGGAAATGAGCTGATAGATGCCCATGCCTTCCGCGCCGAAAACATTGGAAAGAAAGATACGATAAAAAAAGCCGATAAAGCGGCTGACTAATCCGGTTAAAGTAAGGATGGCAGTTCCGGTAATCAGGGGATGAGTCCATTTTTTGAATGTCATAAATCACCGTTATTGTGTGGGATATGATTCATGTTTATGCGGGAAAAGAAGAGGATAGAATTTTTCAATGGATATAATGCGGGTGGAAAGCACGTTGAAAGGATATGCGTGATGAGTGAGAATAAAAAAAGGCCGCCTGCATCGGGAGCGGCAGCAGGGCTGGTTTTGTCTGGGTACGGAAGAGAATCCCTTATGCGGCGCCTTTGACGGGGACGGGCACAGGATACAGGGGAGATTTCCCATGATGGATTCGGTAACGCCCAGAGCCATGTTTCATATGGAGGAGTCGGCGGTCATAGAAAATATGGAGCTCTGTAACGATCTGAGTCCGGGAGAAATAAGAATTGCGGTTAAGGGCGGTCTGATGTCAGCATGACCTTCCTACCGGACATGTTTGGGAAAGACAGGAAGTCTGCCGATGCGGAAAAATACATGCAGGGTATGCAGGAAGCGCTTTGTACGCTGGCCGGAACCGCATATGAGGAAGCGATTCGGGATAAACGATATCCTGATTTGAATTACTGGCCGAAGGGATAGAACCGTTCAGGGAGGAGAGGAAACAGAAATGGCAAAGAAAGTTGTGGTAGGGATGTCCGGGGGCGTGGATTCCTCCGTGGCGGCCCTTTTGTTAAAGAGACAGGGGTATGACGTGGTGGGAGTCACCATGCAGATCTGGCAGGAGGAAAATCCGGCTGTGACGGCGGCACAGGGAGGGTGCTGTGGTTTTGACGCGGCGGAGGATGCAAGGCGGGTGGCGGATGTACTGGATATCCCCCATTACGTGATGAACTTCCGAAAAGAGTTTCGGGAAAAGGTGATGGATTATTTTGTGTCGGAGTATCTGGCGGGCAGAACGCCCAATCCCTGTATTGCCTGCAACCGTTATGTGAAATGGGAGTCCCTGCTTCGCAGAAGCATGGAAATCGGGGCGGATTATATCGCTACCGGACATTACGCGGGGATTATAAGACTGAAAAACGGCAGATATGCCGTCAGAAACGCAGTGACGACAAAAAAGGATCAGACCTATGCCCTGTACAGCCTGACCCAGGAGCAGCTGGCCCACACGTTGATGCCGGTGGGGGATTATACCAAGGAGGAGATCAGGCAGATCGCCGAGGAGGCGGGACTTCCCGTGGCGCACAAGCCGGACAGTCAGGAGATCTGCTTCATTCCCGACAACGATTACGCCGCCTTCATCGACAGGGAGGCGAAAGAACGCGTGCCAAAGCCTGGTAACTTTGTGACCACAGACGGGCAGGTGCTGGGCCGGCATCTGGGCATTACCCATTACACGGTGGGACAGCGAAAGGGCCTCAATCTGGCTATGGGACGACCCGTTTTTGTGAAGGAAATCAGGCCCGATACAAACCAGGTGGTGATTGGCGAGGCGGATGAGGTATTTGGCGGCTCTCTTGTCTGCGGGCATATTAATTATATGGGCATGGAAGACCTGAAAGAGCCGCGGGAGGCGCTTGCCAAGATACGCTATGGCCATACGGGCGAGAAATGCGTGATGGAGAGAATCGGGGAAGATCGGATTAAGTGCGTGTTTCAAAAGCCCGTCCGCGCCATTACGCCGGGGCAGGCGGTGGTCTTTTATGAGGACGGGTATGTGCTGGGCGGGGGAACCATCCTGTAAAGAAAAATCATTCTTTTTTCATTCTGGGATTGACTGTACAGTTACTGTATGGTTTATGCTGTGTTATACAGTAGAAAACGGAAAGAGAAAGGAGAATGATCATGAAAAAGAAAGGTATGATAGCGGTCGGTGCAGCTGCTGTAGTTGGAATAGCAGGGATTTCTTTCGGGAAAAAGTTAAAAACGCTGTACACCTCGCTGAACAGCTTTAAGGATGAAAATCTGGCCCATACGTTTCAGCACACCCCTGAAATACAGCCCACCAGAAAAATAAGCAGGGGAAGCGATGTTTTTCAGTTTTTAAAGGAAGAAAACGCCGCATTGGCGGAAGGGTTTTCCTACGAGGGCGGTTTTTATCCGTGCGAAAAATTTATGCAGGCACCGAACTGGAAAACATACCTGTGCGAGCCTGCCTGAAAATGGCTTCCGGCATTGATTTTGATGAAGAAAAGGATATGAGCGGTTTTTCCGTGCGCACGCTCCTTGGCATCCCCGGCATGGATAAGGGACAGTCTGGATATGAGCGAAGAGTATGCGAAACCGGGATCCAACCACGACGCGTACAATGCCATCGGCTACGGATACCAGTGGTGGATCCCGGAAGGGGAAGAGGGAGAGTTCATGGCAATCGGCGTCTATGGACAGTGGATTTACGTGCATCCGAAGAAGCAGGTGATTATCGTAAAGACGAGCGCCGATCCCAATTTCATGTCCAAAGGGTATGAATTAAAGCATGTGGAGTTTTTCCGCGCCATAGCTTCTGCCATATAAGGCAAAGGGGTCTCAGGCCTGTATTCTGGCGGCGGCCTGCTTCATTTTCACCTTGTCTTCGTACATGCGGTCGTCTGCAAGCTGATAAATTTTTTCTATATTATATTCCTTCGGCGTGCAGGAGGCATAGCCGAGAGCGATGGACAGGTGCAGATCGGGAATGTCCATGTTTTTCTGGTCAATGGCGGAATGAAACTCTCCTATCATGGAAGAGATATCAGAGGAATTGTGAGTTTCCGCAATGGCAATAAACTCGTCGCCGCCCATTCTGGCCACGATGCCGTGAGGCCCGAAAGCCTTCTCTATCACTTCGGCGGCGCTTTTGATCAGAAGGTCGCCCCTTGCATGGCCGTAGGTGTCGTTGGTAACTTTCAGATTGTTCAGGTCAAAGCAGAAAACGGTATAGGCCTGATTTTCCGTTTCCATAATGCGGTTCATGTATTCCATACAGTAGCGTCTGTTATGAATCTGAGTGAGTTCGTCAGTATAGGCGCTCCTGATCAGAAAGTTACGTTCCGTCTCCTGCATTAATTTCTGGGTTATATTGATATAGAAGGAGACCATCAGGATAAAAATGAAAAGTACCAGTCCCAGGGAGGCGATGCCCTTGACGGGAAGAAACGTGACGCCGTGGTATCGGTTCAGATAGTAAAAGAGCAGATCGTAGAAAACGCAGGCCGAGAGCACAAGCATACCCACCAGAAAGAGCTTGTGGACAAGCTGGCGGCTGATGCGCAGATTCATAAATTCCACAATCATGAAATAAACCAGATGGCAGATAATCAATCCCTGCATATATTTTAAGGTGGCCGCACAGTGCACCAGATCCACGGCGTGAAGGCCGATCAAAACCGTGGTAAAGGCGATCTGCGCGATAAGGAGTATACGGTACAGATGGTGCATAAAAGGCCGGTTCAGGGCAAGCACATCCTCGCGCATGTAAATCACAAGGGGGATGGGGGCCAGAAAGAGAGATATATATTCTAACAGGCTGATCATATAAAGGGGCATGGAAAAGATCAGCAGGACATTGTAATAACAAAGCGTCCAGAGGCCAATACAGATGGAAAACACGGAGATGCACAGAATGCGCAGATATTTGCCTGAAAATAGAAGGGCAAATACCGTGATACAGCAGGTGGCGAGTCCGAAAATTGTCAGGAAACAGCCAAGAAACAGGGGCGCCCTGTTCTGGGTCAGGATAACGCGGTAAATGTTTTTCCATTCATAGATCTGTATGGGATCGAAGAGGGTAAAGGCGTTGTCTTCGCCAACGGTCATATTAAGCTTTAACGTCTTTTCCGCATAATTGTCCGGAAGCTCTACGGTGAGATAACCGCTGCCTATGGTTTTATGCCGGTTGAGTCTGTCCCAGCCGTACTGGTAAATCTGATCTGCGTCTATATACACTTTAACGGCTGTCTGTCTGACCGGCAGCAGAAGGGCGTTTCCAACGCAGTCAAGCCGTCCCGGGAAGGGACGCATCATGGTGATGATATCACCCTTGTTTACGATATCAAAGCGAAACGTATCCAGAGAGACGTTATGATAGGATGTGCTGTTGATGGTGATATCCCAGTTGTCATTCAGGGTAACGCATTCCGAGATGGCGGCATAGTCATTAGAGAACATGCGGTCAATGGCAGCTGTGGTGAAACAGATGCTGATGCATGCATAGATGATAAAAAGCAGCTTCAAAACAGTTTTACGGGAAAATTTCTTCTTTTCCTGCATGGCGTGATCCTCCGGCATTATATTGCATGGTATATAGGTTTTCTTTTTTTGTAGGTGGCGTAATAGCCGAAACCGCATTCTTTCAGAATTTCACAGGCCTGTCCAAAGGCGTGGGCGATCTGGCCGGGAGCGTGGGCATCACTTCCGACGGTGACAATCTCGCCGCCAAGTTCCCGGTAGCGTTTCAAAACGGCGGCGCAGGGGTTGGGTTCCCGGAGACCCTTTGCCAGCCCGGCTGTGTTCAGCTCGATGCCCTTTTTCATATCTACTATCCTTTTTAATATTTCGTCGAACACTTCCTGATACATTTTGTAGGAATATCCCTCGTCCTTTTTCGGGCCGTAGCGCACCACGTAGTCCAGATGGCCGTAAACGTCAAAATCACTGTAAACGCTCAGGTTTTCCAGAATGGATTCGAAATACTCCCGGTAAGCGTCTTCCTGAGAACGGTTCTCATAAAAGGAAGGATAATACGGGTCTTTTCCGTGGCATAAATGAGAGGAGCCGATGATAAAGTCATAGTCGTGTGCTTTTGCAAAAGCTCTGTTTCGCTGCGCCAGATGAGGCTGTAAACCGATTTCTGCGCCGAAACGCAAATGGATGCGGCTCGTATATTTATCCCGCAGTTTCAGAAATTCGCACAAAAAGGCATCGGGATTCAGCTCAAAAAATCCCTCCGGCTCGGAAGGGGATACGGGATAATCAAAATCGTTATGCTCCGTAAAACACATTTCGTTAAGCCCCAGCCCGATTCCTCTGAGAATCATTTCTTCCATGGGCGTGTCGGAATCTCCCGAAAAGGAAGTATGTAAATGAAAGTCTGCGGTGATGGCCATGGAAACTCCTTTGCTGATAATGCTTTATTATAATTTCAGTATAGTTGAAATGGGACGCAAATACAAATGTTTTGTTATATTTGGTATGCTTTATGACATATTTTGACGTATGATTTTGTCAGGCGTATATGATTTACATGTTCCGGTTTGAATCTTGGAACATTACGCCGTCACAGTACAGAGAATGGGGAGCGGATCTTTCTGTTGACGGGGACGGCGGCTTTATCGTAACGTTTTTCGGAAGGGAATTCGACTTCGGGTCGGATCCGAAGGTGGAATTTGGCGAGCTGCGGGATTGTTACTGAGATATTCTGCGATATTTTCCCAAATATTTTTTATTTACGTCTTGAATTTTTGGGACAAATTGGGTAAAATAAAATCGTTGACAAAATTTTGTCAATCTTATCCAGTTTGATTGGCAGAATTATTATAGCTAAAGTTATAAAAAATCAATATTTAGGAGGAACAGAAAATGGCAGTAAGAGTAGCAATTAATGGTTTTGGCCGTATCGGTCGTCTGGCATTCAGACAGATGTTCGGAGCAGAGGGTTACGAGGTTGTAGCGATCAACGATCTGACCAGCCCCAAGATGCTGGCGCATCTGTTAAAGTACGATTCTTCTCAGGGTAAATATGCTCTGGCTGATACCGTAACAGCAGGCGAGGATTCCATCACGGTTGATGGTAAGACATTAAAGATCTACAAAGAGCCCGATGCAAACAACTGCCCTTGGGGTGAGCTCAAGGTTGACGTTGTATTGGAGTGCTCCGGCTTCTACACCAGCAAAGAGAAGGCTCAGGCCCACATCAATGCAGGCGCAAGAAAGGTTGTTATCTCTGCTCCCGCAGGAAACGATCTTCCTACTATCGTATACAATGTAAACCACGAGACACTGAAAGCTTCGGATACCATCATTTCCGCAGCTTCCTGCACAACAAACTGCCTGGCTCCCATGGCTAAGGCTCTGAACGATCTGGCTGGCATCAAGTCCGGTATCATGAGCACCATCCATGCTTACACAGGCGATCAGATGATCCTTGACGGTCCTCAGAGAAAGGGCGACCTGAGAAGATCCCGCGCAGGCGCAGTGAACATCGTTCCCAACAGCACAGGCGCTGCAAAGGCTATCGGCCTTGTTATCCCTGAGCTGAACGGCAAGCTGATCGGTTCCGCACAGCGTGTTCCTACTCCTACAGGTTCCACAACCATTCTGGTAGCAACTGTTGAGAAGTCCGTTACCAAGGAAGAGATCAACGCAGCCATGAAGGCAGCAGCTACCGAGTCCTTCGGTTACAACGAGGACGAGATCGTTTCTTCCGATATTGTAGGCAGCACCTACGGTTCCATCTTCGATGCTACCCAGACCATGGTAGGCGAGGACAACTTGGTTCAGGTTGTTTCCTGGTATGACAATGAGAACAGCTACACCTCTCAGATGGTTCGTACCATTAAGTACTTCTCTGAGCTTGCATAAATAAAAATCTAAGCTTTGACCGACAGGTTTGAAAAACACAAACCTGCGCTTAAGCAGATCATTAGAGAAACAAAGAGGCTCGGCCGCTGGGCCGGGTCTCTCTTTTTAAGTAAGTAGCTGTTAATCAAAAAGGAGGATACAACATGTCTTTGAATAAGAAATCGGTAGATGATATCAACGTTAAGGGTAAGCGCGTTCTTGTAAGATGCGACTTTAACGTACCTTTGAAGGAAGGCAAAATCACGGACGAGACCCGTATCGTGGCAGCGCTTCCCACCATTAAGAAACTGCTTGCTGACGGCGGCAAGGTAATTCTCTGTTCCCATCTTGGCAAGGTAAAGAACGGCCCCAATGAGGGTGAATCCCTTGCGCCCGTTGCGGAAAGACTTTCCGAGAAGCTTGGCAAGCCTGTTAATTTTGTAAAAGACGACAACGTGACCGGCGAGGCTGCTACGGCTGCTGTTGCTGCTATGAACGAGGGCGACGTGGTTCTTTTACAGAATACACGTTTCCGCGGCAAGGAAGAGACCAAGCCGAAGGAGGCAGGCGAGGCTTTCGCGAAGGAGCTGGCTGATCTGGCTGATGTATATGTCTGCGACGCTTTCGGCTCCGCTCACAGAGCGCATGCTTCCGTTGCGGTTGTTACCAAGTATATCACAGAAAAGGGCGGCGAGAATGCTGTCGGCTATCTGATGCAGAAAGAAATCGACTTCCTCGGCAATGCGGTGGAGAACCCGGTAAGACCGTTCGTTGCGATCCTTGGCGGCGCAAAAGTTGCGGATAAGTTAAACGTAATCAACAACCTGCTCGAGAAGTGCGATACCCTGATTATCGGCGGCGGCATGGCGTTCACTTTCTTGAAGGCGAAGGGCTATGAGATCGGCAACTCTCTCGTAGACGACGAGAAGCTTGACTATTGTAAAGAGATGATGGCAAAGGCGGAGAAGCTTGGTAAACAGCTGCTGCTTCCCATTGACACCGGCGTTGCTTCCGGGTTCCCGAATCCCATTGACGCGCCTATTGATGTAGAGTATGTGGATTCTGACCAGATTCCTGCCGATAAGGAAGGCCTTGATATCGGGCCCAAGACACAGGAGCTTTTTGCGAATGCAGTAAAGAGTGCGAAGACCGTTGTATGGAACGGACCTATGGGCGTATTTGAGAACCCCACGCTGGCAAAGGGCACCATCGCTGTTGCGAAGGCGCTGGCTGAGACAGACGCAACCACCATCATCGGCGGCGGCGATTCCGCAGCGGCTTGTAATCAGCTCGGTTTTGCAGACAAGATGTCCCACATTTCCACAGGCGGCGGCGCATCCCTTGAGTTCCTGGAGGGTAAGGAGCTTCCCGGCGTAGTGGCAGCAGACGATAAATGAGAAAAGCAGAGCCAGAATGACTGAGGCGATGCGGATCGTAGGAAAAATAATAGTAGAATAAGCAGAAGGAGATTACTACAATGGCAAGAAAGAGAATTATCGCCGGCAACTGGAAGATGAACATGACTCCCAGCGAGGCAGTGGCGCTGTGCGCGACCTTAAAGGATCTGGTAGTGAATGATGCGGTGGACGTAGTTTACTGTGTACCCGCGATTGACATTGTGCCTGTTGCTGAGGCTGTAAAGGGCACAAACGTACATGTGGGCGCCGAGAACTTCTATATTGAAGACAAGGGCGCGTACACGGGCGAGATTTCCGCTCCCATGTTAAAGGATGCGGGCGTTGAGTATGTGATCATCGGTCACTCTGAGAGAAGAGAGTATTTCAAGGAGGACGACGCTTTCCTGAACAAGAAAGTGCTTAAGGCGCTGGAGGCAGGCCTTGTACCGATTCTTTGCTGCGGCGAGTCCTTAGAGCAGAGAGAGATGAACGTGACCATGGATTGGATCAGATTGCAGATCAAGTCCGACCTGGCAGGCGTGACCGCTGATCAGGTGAAGGGTATGGTTATCGCATACGAGCCTATCTGGGCGATCGGAACCGGCAAGACAGCTACTTCCGATCAGGCGCAGGAGGTATGTAAGGGTATCCGTGACTGCATCGCTGAGATGTATGACGCAGCTACCGCAGAAGCAGTCCGCATTCAGTACGGCGGTTCCATGAACGCTTCCAATGCGGCGGAACTGCTTTCCAAGCCGGATATCGACGGCGGCCTGATTGGCGGCGCGGCGTTGAAGCCTGATTTTGGTCAGATTGTGAACGCATAGGCGGGAGCGTAAATAGTTACCGACGTTAAAGGTTATAATTAAGAACAAAAGAAAACTCACTTTGATTTTGTATGATACGGAATTGAAGTGAGTTTTTTATTGTAGCAGTGGATATGATAATAACATGGTATCAAGTAAAAGACGCATGGATGAAGGAGGAATCAGGCGGTATGGACAAGGCGGCGAAAACAGGATGGGAAGAGGCGCTTGCCAGATACGGATTTTGCATTGAGGACAAATATCTTTTGAAAAGAAGTATGCTTTATACATTTTTGCTGGGATTGTCTGCACATGGCTTTGTGCTTGTAAATCTCAGTATTTCCCATGATGCTGTGTTTGATTTTTACGACGGGCTTGCGGCTCACAAACATCAGATCGGATTGGGAAGGATTCTGGAGCCGTTTTACAGGGAGATTACGGGGTCTGGGCTTCTGATGCCGTGGTGTCTGGGAATTATGGCCTTTTTCTGGCTGGGAATCGCCGTATTTCTGGTTTGCAAGCTGTTTGGGTTATCAGACAGGATGGAAGTTTTACTGACTGCCGGAATCATGACGGTCAATATATCCGTGACGGCTGTGGCGGCGGCTTACACCCCATGGCTTGCGGCGGATATGTTTGCACTGCTGTTTGCGGTGGCAGGCGTTTACTTCTGGCGGCATTACGGGAAAAGCGGCAGGAAAGGACATTTGTTTTTGGGCGTTCTTTCGGTGATCGTGTCCCTTTCCGTTTATCAGTGCTATCTGGCGGTGACGGTTGTGCTGATGATTTTGCTTTCCATGCAGAACATTTTTGACTGTGAGGGGGCGGCGAAGGTATTTCGGGATGGCATGGCAGGCGTGGGGATGCTGGCCGCGGGCGGAGCAGGCTATTATTTTCTTATGAAATTTGTCTGCGCTCTGGCGGGGATGCCCCTTGCCAAAGGGTATTATGACAGCGTGACCAATCTGTGGGACAATCGGGAGTCGGTTGCGGAGAGAATCGTGCATTGTCTGAAAGAGGAGGCGACGCATTTTTTTGCAAAGGATGAAAACGTTTATCCCTATCAGCTGATCTGGACGGTGAATTGTCTGATTGGCTGTGTGTGTATCTGTCTTGCCCTGCGTCTGGTGAGACAGAAAAGAGACGAATGGAGTAAAGGGGAATGGGCGCTTTTGGCGCTCCTGACAGCGGCCTTACCCTTTGCGGCCTATATGATGAGACTGTTAAATCTTCATGTCCATGACCTGATGGTTTATTCTGTCTGGCTTTTATATCTGGTGCCGGTTCTTTTGGGGAAATGGACAGTCAGGGGGGGATGGAAGTATTCGACGGCAAAGGACGGCAGTCGACACGGCCTTTCATGCTGTGACGGCGGTATTCCTTTCTTTTATTATCTTTTCCTGCATACAGACGGACAATGCGGTGTATGTCAAGAAAAGGGTGGAGAGTGAGGCCACGCTGTCGCTGATGACGGAGGCGATGACACTGGTTGACCAGACAGAAGGTTATGTGCCGGGAGAGACGGCGGTTACTTTTGTGGGCGATATAGCAGATGTGATGCAGGAGCTTCCGGGAACAGACCGGGTGAAGGGGATTTCCGGCTGTAACAAATCGGCGGCGATTACTTATAAGGAAACCTATCAGGCATATTTTGATCATGTGATGCTGCGGGATGTGAAGGTTGTTTTTGAGGACACGGTGAAGGAGGAGGCGGAAAGACTGCGGATGCCCGCTTATCCGCAGGCGGGATATGTGCAGATGGTGGATCAGACGGTGGTAGTGAAATGGAATTAATACCTACATGGTGAAAAAGAATTAGTACCGCCATGTTTTTTGACAAAAGGCGGGAACTATGCTACACTGTCAGCGTAAATTAATACAGCATCAGCTGCGGCCGCGCCTGCGGCGCACGGAATAGGGTGAAAAGCCCTGCGAGTCGGTCACTGTGAAGCCTTTTTGAAAGGATGAGTCAGATACGTGGCAGTCTGATGGCATTCTGCCGGAACCGGAACTGCGTCATTTATATCTTTGCCATGTAAGGGCATGATTTGGTGCGTTCTGCATTTCGCTGCAGGACGCTTTTTGCGCGTATAAGCAGAGTCAGAAGACGGCAGAGACAGGAGCCGCCGGTATGGGGAAGTATATACGAAAGAAAAAGAGGAGATTAACATGAAAAGAGAAATGACAACACAGGGAATGACAAAAACGAGGATTGCGGCTTGTCTGCTTAGTATGCTGCTTCTTGCACTGACGGCCTGCGGCAGGCAGACGATGCCGGAGACGCCCGCTGCAGAGGTTGAGGAAGCGGCAGGTGCGGGGCTTGAGGCAGAGGATGTGGAAGCGGCAGAGTCTGTTGCAGAAAATGCGGAAACACCAGCGGCGCTTCCTGTCACCGACCCAAGCGGGGCCTCTGTGGTGATTCCCGAGCAGGTGGATTCGGTGGTTGCACTGGCTCCCTCGATCTGTGAGACGCTGGTTGCTCTTGATATGGCGGATAAAATTACGGGCTATGATTTACAGAGCGTGGGCATTGCGGGTCTGCCTGAGAATGTGCCCACGTTCGACACGGTGAACCCCGATGTGGAACAGTTGACGGCCCTTGCCCCGGATATCCTTTTTGTGTCGAATCTTTCTCTCTATGATCAGGAGGCGCCTTACCAGCCGCTGATCGACGCGGGCGTCTGTGTGATTTGCGTGCCCACCAGTGAAAGTGTGGAAGGGGTCAGGAGCGACATTCGTTTTCTGGCGGCGGCGCTTGGCGTGCCGGAAGCGGGGGAACAGGTGGTGGAGGAGATGGATGCGGAGCTTACACGGCTGTCCGATATCGTTTCCGATATTCCGGAGGAAGAGAAAAAAAGCGTCTATTTTGAAATTTCACCGGCGCCCTATTTATACAGCTGCGGAAGCGGTACTTATCTGCATGAACTGATGGAGCTTGCAGGAGGAAAAAATGTGCTGGCTGATCAGGAAGGCTGGCTTTCCGTGGAGGGCGAGATGGTGGTAGCGGCCGATCCGGATGTGATTTTTACCAACGTAAATTATACGGAGGCGCCTGTGGAGGAAATTCTTGGCAGGGAGGGCTGGGCAGGTGTGTCTGCCGTTGCGGATGGGGAGGTATATTATATTGATAATATGGCGTCTTCCCTGCCTGACCAGAATATTGTGAAGGCGGTGGAACAGATGGCGGAAGCGCTCTATCCCGAGCGTTTTACAGAACAATGAGAACGGGGATAAAAATGGGGCTGCTCCTTATGGCAGCCGTTCTGGCTCTTTTGCTGGGAGTGGGGATTGGCAGCGTATATGTGCCGCCGGGAGATATATTTTCGATTATGGCAGGGCATATATTTGGAAGTCCGCTGCCGGAGCATATTCCTGCAAGCTACAGCGTCATGGTGCTGGATATGCGTCTGCCCAGGGTTCTTCTGGCGTTTTTGACAGGGGCGGCTCTTGCGGTGTGCGGCGGGGTCATGCAGTCCCTTTTACAAAATCCGCTGGCATCGCCCTTTGGGCTGGGGGTTTCTTCCGGCGCGGGACTTGGCGCGGCGGTTGTTATTGTGTTGGGGCCTGTTCTGGCCGGGGTTGGCACGTTTTTGCTGCCGGCAGTCAGTCTCGCATTTGCCCTTGGCACCGTATTTCTGGTTCTGCTTCTTTCGGCAAAGCTGGATAAGGGTATGTCCAATGTAACTGTGATTCTGGTGGGAATGGTAATCTCCCTGTTTTGTAACGCTGTCATGACGCTGCTTGCGACGGGTTCCCCTGTCCATGCACAGCGCATCCAGCTCTGGCAGCTGGGCAGCTTTTCCATGCGGGAGTGGGGCGCGGTTTGGGCGCTTCTGCCGGTAACTGTTCTGACAGGGCTTTATTTCCTGCGCTATGCCAGAGAACTGGATGTGATGACTTTCGGAGAGGAACAGGCGCTTACCATGGGGGTGGATCTGCGAAAAGTCAGGGGAAGGCTGATGGCGGCGGTGGCGGTGCTTGTAGGCACGGCGGTGTCCTTTGTGGGTATTATAGGCTTTGTGGATCTCATTGTGCCTCACATTGTAAGACGTCTCTTTGGCGCTGCTCACAGGCGGGTGATTCCGGCCAGCGCCCTGTTTGGGGGCGCTTTTCTGGTACTGTGTGATCTGGCGGCCAGAACCCTTACGCCGCCCCACGAGATCCCCATCGGCTCCATTACGGCGTTTATTGGCGCGCCATTTTTTCTGTATCTCTTTTTTGCCGGGCGAAGGAACGGTTGAAAACGGAAGGATATCTGCAATGAACAAGAAAATGATGCTGACGGTGGAACATCTTAGCTGTGGATACGGAAAAACGACGGTTATCCATGACCTGTCCTTTCAGGTGGAGGCGGGCGGGCGGCTGTGCGTCCTTGGTCCGAACGGCTGCGGTAAGACGACGCTTTTACGGGCTCTTGCGGGGGTGCTTTCCTGGCAGGGGAAGGTGGAGGCGGACGGCCTTGCCCTGTGCGGCCTGTCTCCGAAGCTTCGGGCAAAAAAGGTGGCGCTAATGAGCCAGTTTTCTCAGACGGCTTTTGCCTACACCGTCTATGAGGCCGTGATGCTGGGACGTTATGCGCACCAGACCGGTTCCCTCTTTTCGGCGGAAACAGCGGCTGACCGGCGTGCCGTGGAGGAGGCTTTACGGCGCACCGGTATGTGGGATTTGCGAAAGCAGCCGGTGACAATGCTTTCAGGCGGTCAGCTCCAGCGGGTGTTTTTGTCCAGAACCTTTGCTCAGGAACCGCAGATCATTCTTCTGGACGAACCGGCCAATCATCTGGATCTGTGCTGTCAGGCGGAGCTGCTTGAAAGCCTGCGGGATTGGACGGCGAACCGTGAGCGTTGTGTGGTGGGGGTATTTCATGATATCAGCCTGGCGCTTGCCTTTGCGGACACGGCGCTTTTGCTGGAGGAGGGGAGGGCGCTTTTCCATGGCCCTGTGAAGAGTCTGGATTTGAAACTGTTTGACCGGCTATACGGTATGGATGTGCGCCGTTACATGAAGCGTATTCATGGACGATGGGAATGAGGAGGAGAGAAGATGGCGTTATACAGAAGTCCCTATGAGGCATACCCTTTTTTATGCGACGCGGACGATGATCTGCGCTGTGACTTTGAACTTGCCACAGACGAACTGGCAAGCGCGGTTGGGATGCTTCGAAGCCAGACGGAGGATCAGGAACTGGCAAAGGAGCTGTTGTGGATCTGTGAATTGATTTATCATATGAATCCGACTCTGCGCACTTCTTTTACGGTGACGCGGGAGGAGATTGAACGTCTGGCCTTCATTGTGGACAGGCTGCAGGCGCAGAGCGGGATACGCGGTTTCGTGCTGCCCTGCGGCTGTCAAAGCGCCTGCACCGCCCATCTTTTACGAGTGAAGGCAAAGGGGCTGGTGAGGCTTTTGTATAGATACGCGCACCGGGGAGGAGAAGTCCCGGACAGTCTTTTTGATCTTTGCAATCTGCTCTCCGGTTATTTCTTTTTGCTTGCGCTTAAACTCAATGTGCAAAACGGGGTGGAGGAGCGCAGCTATCACAGTCGAAACTACCAGGAAAACGCGTTCTGAAAAATTTCTGAATAAATGAGTCCCTATATTGATTTTCAACTTCACAAGCGCGATGTTATTTGTTAGAATAAGCCTATGGGAAAAACCCTGAGAATCGTTAATGCGGGGTGGTAAATTATGACGCACAAGGAAAAGGCGGAACAACTTTTACATCAGAAATACCACTGTTCACAGGCTTTGTTCGGCGCGTTTGCTTCTGATTTTGGCATGGATTTAAAGACGGCGTTTAAAATAAGCACCTGCTTTGGCGGCGGTATGCGTCAGGGCGGGGTATGCGGCTGTATCACGGGATCCCTGCTGGTGCTCGGCATGGCGCTTGGTTTTTTTGACCCACAGGATACGGAACGGGAGACCTACGGCAATCAGAAAACCGACGAGTTTATCAGACGTTTTACACAGGCCATGGACGGCGTGACACGGTGCAGGGATATTCTCGGGCAGGACATTTCCAAAGCGGAGGGTATGGCGGCTATCCGCAGGGAAGGACTGATTTTGCAGAAGTGTCCCAGGGCGATTAATATCAGCATTGAAATTCTGGAGGATATGCTTGCGGATTATCTAAAGGATGTGACGCAGAGTGATCTGGAACTTAAGGATATCCCGCAGGACAACGAGATGTATGCGGTTCTGAAGGAGATGGGCAGACTTCGTTGTTTCAGAAGGAGCGTCAATAATCTTCTGTTATCCTCAGAAAAAAGAATTGGATTCATTCAGTTCGACATCCGTAAATTTAAAATAGTAAACGATCTTTACGGAGAGAAATTCGGAAATGAAGTACTTGATTTTATTCGAAAACAGTTACAGGAAATCTGTAGCGACGGAAAACTTTATGTAAACCTTAGAAGCGACGTGTTCATGGTCGTAATGGAATACGGGGAGGAAGCGGAGTTAAAAGCGTTTATCCGTAGGCTGAACGACAGGATAAAGGAGTTCAAAGAGGTCAAACTGCAGATGTCCTACGGGGTATATACGGTTGAGGAAAGGGAGATGGAGCTGCGGCAGATGGAAGACCGCGCGGCGATGGCGAGGAAAACGGCCAAGGAAAGTATCATCGGCAATATTGTATTTTACAGGGAGCAGTTTAAGGATTCCCTGTACAACAGGCGGTTTATTGAGGAAAATATGCAGGCGGCCATTACCCAGCGCCAGTACCTGATGTATCTGCAGCCCAAGTACAGTATAGAGAAGAACGAAATTACAGGCGCGGAGGCGCTGGTCAGGTGGCGGCATCCGGAACGGGGCATGATTTATCCGGATCAGTTTATACCGATTCTTGAGGAAAACGGTTTTATCAGGAAAGTGGATTATTATATATGGGAGGAAGCCTGCCGCTTTATCAGACGGTGCAGCGACGAGGGGCTGCCGGCATGTCCCATATCGGTGAATGTTTCCAGAGCCCATTTGCAGGATGACAAATGCATCCGGGTGCTTCACGATATGATTGAAAGGAATGGGATTTCCAGACAGCTTTTGGAGCTGGAGATAACGGAGACGGTGGATAACGAGCAGGTCAGCAGGAAGGCGTATCAGCTCAAGGAAGAAGGCTACAGGCTGCTGATGGATGATTTCGGAAGCGGTTATTCGTCTCTGAATATTCTTTTGGAGACGCCTTTTGACCTGATCAAGCTGGATAAAAAGTTCATGGAGAACATGATGTTGTCCGACAAGGGAAGACTGATTCTGGAGCAGGTAGTGGCCATGGCCAACAAGCTGGGGCTGGAGCTTCTTGCAGAGGGTGTGGAGACAAAAGAGCAGGTAGAGCTTTTGCGAAGCATCGGCTGTGATCAGGTGCAGGGGTATTATTATGCAAAGCCTATGCCGGCGGAGGAGTTCTATACATTATTAAAGGAACAGAATTAAAAAGCATAGACAGGAGAATTGTGTGAAAAATAGAATTTCACACGCAATTTGTGCTTGAGGGCACAAATTCGCAAGATTGAGAGAGGAGCATAGGTATTGATATGGATTACAAGGCGATTCCGTTCGAACAGAGAATTAAGGAGAATATCAGAAGCTATGAGATAAATAATCTCTATGCGCTGGATACCCTGACAGAATACTGCAAGGCCCTCTGTGCGGTGACAGACGCAGCGATTCTGCTTACGGAGCGGCACGGGGAAAAGATCATATCGGTGGGCGGATTTGCCGCTTTTAAGCCGGATGTGGTGGGAGATCCCGGGCGTAAGGTGCGGGTGTATGGCAGAACCATAGCGCACCTGTATGCGGAAACGCAGAAGGTTTCGCCTGAAAAGAAAGAAGCGGTGGAAAAGATGCTGGACGGATTCGCCAATATGCTTTCCCGCTGGGGCGAAGAGACCTATCTCCACACGGAGACCGCTATTTATATGGACGAACTGGAGCAGAAGCTGAATGTACAGCATATACAGACTGCAAAGGGAGAGAAGGAGGATGCGCTTACCGGCGTATACCATAAGCTGTGTTTTGAGGAGCGCATGAAAGTGATAGACAGGGCGGAGGTGGCGCCTGTAGCGGTCATTAATGTGAATATAAACGACTGGAAATTTGTGAATGATCATTTTGGCGACGAGGAGAGCGACCGGCTGATAAAAACGGTGGCCGGGATTTTGAAGCAGGAGAAGAAGCCGGATTATATCATTGGACGTGTGGATGGCGATGTGTTTATCGTGCTTATTCCCATGGCTGAGGACGGGGAGGCGGAAAGCTACTGCGAACGTGTCAGACAGGCATGTCTTTCCTTTGAGGATAAGATTCTGGCGCCTTCTGTGGCGTGCGGCATCGTCTACAAGACCAACGTGGAAGAGAAGGTGGAAGATAAGCTGGACGACGCGGAGTACGAAATGTTTAACAATAAATTTGAGATCAAAAACGCACCGGGTTACAGGGAGCGGTTGGAAAAAGGGATATAACATATGCTCTATTGTGAAAATTGTCATGCGCCGATATCGGAGGAAAGCGCCAAAGCGGGTATTCCGGGGAGAAATGGGAAAGGCCGGCCGCATACTCATTCGGACTTTTCTTGTGTTTGCGGGTCTGGCGGCGGTGATGGGCGCCGTGGCTGTTTTTCTGGTTCATAAATCCATGGATTACGAAATTTCCCCGGAGGAGATGAAGGAGCAGGCCGTCTGGGAGCGGGAAGTGTTACCGCAGCTGGATGCGCTGTTTGAAGAAAGCTGCGTGGAAGATGAGTACGGCGTTTACCTGGATTATGATACGGCCAAAAAGAAGGTCAGGCAGTGTGTAAAAGAAAGGAACAGATAAAAGAAATGTCCCACATGTGGAGCGAATTTGCAGATTGAGGATGAAAAATGTCCCTTCTGCGCAAACCCGAATCCCTTTGCCGTAGAGCACCGGCAGGATATGCAAAGGTATCATCGGGAATTTCAGGAAACCAGACAGGAAGTAGAGAAGAAAGCACGGCATTTTAACTCGTTAACGGCTAAGGTTACGGTTATTGCAGTGCTTTTTGCGATGGTGATCGGGATGATTGTAATCGAAAACGAGGGGCCTTACCGCATCTGGTCCAACCATCTGCACCGGGATATCTCGAAAAATGAGCAGGAATACAGGAGATTCTGCGCACTTATGAACAGGAAGGGGACTGGCAGAGTTTTTATGCTTTTTATGACGCCCAAAATATCGGATTTGCAGACGTGATACGCGAGTATCGGGTTCTCTATTTTATGTGTTCTGATTATAAATGTATTCTGAACGAATTTACCCGCTATGACGCAGAGAATGAATATGACAGCGGCACCGCCGCCGCTTCCCGCATTGCTGCGTATCTGGACAGTTTTTATAAGGCGGCCCATCGGATTTCCTATGAGGGACAGTATTATGAAGAAAGTTATACGCTTCAGCGGCGTTTATTATGAACGTGCTGGATTACCGGAGGGTATATACGGCTGACGAGACGTCCCTGATCAGTATGGTTTCCTACGGGCAGTACGATACGCTGGCGGAAAACGTACACCGCAACGAGGCGTATCAGGCGAAGGTGACGGGCGATATGGCGCAGCTTTACGCGGTAGCTTATTATTATGAAGCGGCGATGCTTTATCATGCCCACAGCGAAGCTGGCAATACCGCGCAGGCACAGCGGAAATATGATAAAATGCAGGAATATGAAAAGCAGATGGGATCATATGCCTTTGCGAAAGAGGAAATATGGGAGTCTCTGGGCATGGAACAGGAAATTATAAAATAAGTATTAAATCCCTTTTAATAGATAAAAACAAGATAATGGGAGATAATAAAAGAAAATAGAAGAAAAGAAGAGAAAAAACTTCATATGCGAACATAACACCATTTGCAAACGTCCGCATATGAAGATAATATATGTTCCAGAGTTAGCACTCAGACAAGGAGAGTGCTAACAAGATGAATGAAAACAGATGTGCATAACATAATTAAGAAGGAGGCAATCATCATGAAGTTAACACCACTTGGCGACAGAGTTGTTTTGAAGCAGCTGGTAGCAGAGGAGACCACGAAATCCGGCATTGTTTTACCGGGACAGGGTAAGGAAAAGCCGCAGCAGGCAGAGGTGGTCGCAGTAGGACCCGGCGGCGTTGTGGACGGCAAAGAGGTTAAAATGGAAGTGAAGGTTGGCGATCAGGTCATCTTCTCCAAGTATTCGGGCACAGAGGTGAAGCTTGACGAGGATGAATACATTATCGTAAGACAGAGCGATATTCTGGCAGTTGTCGAGTGAGAAGCGTGCGAAAAGAACTTCTAAAACTTGCGCCAGAGGACGCTTCGTTAAGAAGTTCTATGTTTCGCACCAGAGAATGCCAGAATACAGGCATTCTCCGCAAAGCATAATAAAAATATTGAATCAGGAGGACATAAATCATGGCGAAGGAAATTAAGTATGGAGCAGAAGCCAGAGCGGCTTTGGAGTCTGGCGTTAATCAGTTGGCGGATACCGTGAGAGTGACGCTTGGACCGAAAGGAAGAAATGTTGTTTTGGATAAATCCTACGGCGCGCCTCTTATCACAAACGACGGCGTAACCATTGCAAAGGAGATCGAGCTGGAAGATCCTTTTGAGAACATGGGTGCACAGCTTGTCAAGGAAGTGGCAACCAAGACCAACGACGTGGCGGGCGACGGCACGACGACGGCGACAGTTCTTGCACAGGCAATGGTAAACGCGGGAATCAAGAATCTGGCGGCAGGCGCGAACCCGATTATTTTGAGAAAAGGTATGAAAAAGGCTACCGAGACGGCAGTGGACGCTATCGCAAAGATGAGCTCCAAAGTAAACGGCAAGGAGCATATTGCGAGAGTGGCTGCAGTTTCTTCCGGCGACGATGAGGTTGGTAAGCTGGTAGCGGACGCTATGGAGAAGGTTTCCGGCGACGGCGTGATCACCATCGAGGAGAGCAAGACCATGCTCACAGAGCTGGATCTGGTGGAAGGCATGCAGTTTGACAGAGGTTATATTTCCGCATACATGGCTACCGATATGGATAAGATGGAAGCGGTTCTGGATACCCCCTACATTCTGATCACAGATAAGAAGATTTCTAACATTCAGGAGATTCTGCCTCTGCTTGAGCAGATCGTACAGTCCGGCGCAAAGCTGTTAATCATTGCAGAGGACGTGGAGGGCGAGGCTCTCACAACTCTGATCGTGAATAAACTGCGCGGCACCTTCAACGTAGTGGCTGTCAAGGCGCCCGGTTACGGCGACAGAAGAAAAGATATGTTACAGGATATCGCCATTCTGACAGGCGGTCAGGTGATCAGTTCCGAGCTTGGCCTGGAGCTTAAGGATGCTACGCTGGACCAGCTGGGCCGTGCAAAATCCGTTAAGGTACAGAAGGAAAATACCGTGATTGTTGACGGTGAAGGTGAAAAGGCTGAGATCGAGGCAAGAATCGGCCAGATCAAAAAGCAGATTGAGGAGACCACCTCTGATTTCGACAGAGAGAAATTACAGGAGCGTCTTGCCAAGTTAGCGGGCGGCGTGGCTGTGATCCGTGTAGGCGCGGCTACCGAGACCGAGATGAAGGAAGCGAAGCTTCGTCTGGAGGATGCGCTGGCAGCTACCAGAGCGGCTGTGGAGGAAGGTATTATTTCCGGCGGCGGTTCCGCATATATCCATGCGGCGAAGGAAGTGGAGAAAATGGCGGAGAAGCTGGAAGGCGACGAGAAGACAGGTGCACAGATCGTTCTGAAAGCGCTGGAAGCGCCGCTGTATCATATCGTGGCGAATGCAGGTCTGGAAGGCTCCGTTATCATCAACAAGGTGAGAGAGTCCGAAGTGGGCGTAGGTTTTGACGCTCTCGGCGAGGAGTATGTGGATATGGTGAAGGCGGGTATTCTCGATCCTGCGAAAGTTACCAGAAGCGCATTGCAGAATGCAACCAGCGTGGCAAGCACTCTGCTTACCACCGAGTCTGTAGTGGCAAACATCAAAGAGCCCGAACCCGCTATGCCCGCAGGCGGTGCCGGTATGGGGATGATGTAAGGCGAAGAAGGAAAGAAAAGGACATTCTCTAGGCTTGCCTGAGAGAATGTCCTTTTTGAGTGGCTGGTATGGCAAAGCCAAACGATAGCGAGAGGCGCAGCCTAGAGCTGACGCTGCGCAGCAGACATAAGGCGTTTTATCGCTGTTTCAGACGGGCAATTCCTGCTAAATATGGTATTGTGCAATATTTTGCAAATTATTTTGACTTGCCGTGCAAATAATATTATAATAGCATAAAATGGTTATTATGTAATCCGATAAGGATACGGTGAGTGTATGGCGACAGAAGAGAAGACAGAGCTGGTCTTTGACGACGGCAGAATTGAATCCATTGAAGAATTTCAGGCTCCGGAGCAGCTTTACGACGAGCTTATTGTTCGTGTGCGTAAATACCACCCATCCACGGATATCAGTCTGATTGAGAAAGCGTATAAAATAGCTTCAGACGCCCATAAGGGACAGGCGCGTAAATCCGGTGAGCCCTATATTATTCATCCCCTGTGTGTTGCGATTATTCTTGCAGATCTGGAGATGGATAAGGAAACCATTGTTGCAGGGCTTTTACACGATGTGGTGGAAGACACCGTTATGACGGACGAGGAGATCAGGGAGCAGTTCGGTAAGGATGTGGCTCTTTTGGTGGATGGCGTCACGAAGCTGGATAAGCTGAATTTTCACGGGGAGCACGCAAATCAGGATAAGGATGCGGAAAAACTGGAGAGGCAGGCGGAAAATCTGCGAAAGATGTTTCTTGCCATGGCCAGGGATATCCGCGTCATTTTGATAAAACTGGCGGATCGTCTGCACAATATGAGGACGCTGCAGCACATGCGGCCCGAAAAGCAGCAGGAAATCGCAAGAGAGACGCTGGATATCTATTCGCCCATCGCACAGCGGCTGGGAATATCAAAAATAAAGGTGGAACTGGACGATCTGTCCTTAAAATATCTGGAGCCGGAAGCCTATTATGATCTGGTGGATAAGATTGCCGTCAGAAAAGGCGAGCGGGAGCGATATATTCAGACTATCGTTGACGAGGTCAGCGAGCATATCAAACGCGCGGGCATCAAAGCGCAGATAGATGGCCGTATCAAGCATTTTTTTAGTATTTACAAGAAAATGAAGAACCAGAATAAGTCCATTGACCAGATTTACGATCTGTTTGCCGTGCGTATTATCGTGGATACGGTAAAGGACTGTTATGCCGCGCTGGGCGTAATCCATGAGATGTATAAGCCGATTCCCGGCCGTTTTAAGGATTATATTGCCGTGCCGAAGGCAAATATGTACCAGTCTCTTCACACTACGCTGATCGGAGCAAGCGGCCAGCCCTTTGAGATTCAGATCCGCACTTATGAGATGCATAAGGCGGCGGAGTACGGTATTGCCGCCCACTGGAAGTATAAGGAGGCCTCCGACGGTAAAAAAGTGGAAACGCAGGAGGAGGAAAAGCTGGTATGGCTGCGACAGATTCTGGAGTGGCAGCAGGATATGACGGACAATAAGGAGTTTATGAATCTTTTAAAGGATGATTTAAACCTCTTTGCCGACACGGTATTCTGCTTTACCCCTACGGGTGACGTAAAGAGCCTGCCGGCAGGCTCTACACCCATTGATTTTGCCTATAATGTGCACAGCGCGGTGGGCAACAGGATGATCGGGGCAAGAGTCAACGGTAAGCTGGTGACAATTGATTACGAGATCAAAAACGGCGACCGGGTGGAGATCATGACTTCCCAGAACTCCAAGGGACCGAGCCGTGACTGGCTGAACGTGGTAAAGAGCACGCAGGCCAAAAATAAGATCAACCAATGGTTTAAAAATGAGCTGAAAGAGGATAATATCGTCAAGGGACGGGAGCTGATTCAGGCTTACTGTAAGGCGAAATCCCTGAATGCGGCGGATATACTGACGTCCCGGTACGAGGAGTCCGTGATGAAAAAATACGGATTCCAGAATTGGGAGTCCGTGCTTGCGGCGGTGGGACATGGGGCCCTCAAGGAGGGACAGATCGTCAACCGTATGCGCGAGCTCTACGAAAAGGATCACAGGCGGGAAATGACGGACGCCGAGGTGATGGCGGAGATCGAAGACAATATACAGATCAACCGAAGCCGTCCGGGTAAGGGCCAAAGCGCCATTGTGGTGAAAGGGATTCATGATGTGGCGGTCCGCTTTTCCAAATGCTGCAGTCCCGTGCCAGGAGATGAGATTGTCGGCTTTGTCACCAGAGGAAGAGGTATTTCCATTCATCGGACGGATTGTGTGAATCTTATGAATCTGCCGGAGGTTGACAGAAACAGGCTGATTGACGCGGAATGGCAGACTACGGGAGAGGCTGGGGACGGAGAAAAATATCTGGCGGAAATCAATATTTACGCCAATAACAGGAACGGCCTTTTGGCGGATGTTTCCAGGGCCCTTACGGAGAAGGATATTGATATCCTGGCATTGAATACGAGGGTGAGCAAGCAGGGAACGGCAACCATTATGGTCAGTTTCGAGATCAGTGGCAGGGAAGAACTGCAGCGTATTGTGGATAAAATCAGAACCATTGAGAGCATCATTGACATTGAGAGAACCAGCGGCTGACATATCGCTGCGGTAAAGGATGCGGTTTTTGGAATACCAGTCAGGAGAGTGTGAGAATGTCGGATTTAAAAATCGGAAGGCTGATGTTAGGCATCTGTCAGACAAACTGCTATTTTGTTTATCGGGAAGGCACCGGTGAGGTGATCTTTTTTGACCCGGCGGATAAGGGAGACTATATTTACGAGACATTGCGGGAAAAGGGATTTCAGGTGAAGGGGATTCTTTTGACCCATGCTCATTTTGACCATATCTGGGGCTGTAACAGACTGCGGGAGCTTTCGGGGGCGCCGGTTTATGCTTACGAGGAGGAACGGGCGCTGTGCGAGGATGCGGTTACCAATGTGTCGGATCAGGTAGGCCGCCCTTATACGGTGATACCGGACAGATACCTGAAAGAGGGAGAAGAGATTACCATTGCGGGCATGACCTGTAAACTGATTGCCACACCGGGACATACGGTGGGAAGTTGCTGCTACTATTTTGAGGAGGCAGGCATTCTGGTTGCGGGAGATACGATTTTTCAGGAATCCGTGGGCAGAACGGATCTGGCCACGGGCAGCATGAGCGCCCTTGTCAGATCCATCAGGGATAAATTGTTTGTCCTGCCGGATGAGACGAAGGTCTATCCGGGGCACGGGGAGTCGACAACCATCGAACATGAGAAAGCATACAATCCTTTTGTGCAGTGAACGACAGGGAAAATTGAAAATGGATGGACAGATACAGACAGTATCCGGCGCAAAACTACAGATCCTGAACAGGGACTTTATCAAATATATCGCAATGTTTACCATGCTTCTCAACCACATTGCCCACGTCTTTTTAACCCGAGGCACAATCCGTTATGAAGTTTTTGAGGATATCGGGTTTTTTACTGCACCGGTGATGTGCTATTTTCTGGTGGAGGGGTATTTTCACACAAGATCAAAATTAAAATATGGATTCCGGCTTTTTTTATTTGCAGTGATTTCTCAGATCCCTTTCTGGCTGGCCTTTGAACAGAACGGACTGAATATGCTTTTTACGCTGCTGTGCTGTTTTCTGATTCTGGTGACTATGGAGAAGGTGGAAGGGACGTTGCCCAAAATAGCGCTCGTCCTACCGCTTATGCTGGTAACGGTGTATGGCGACTGGGGGATCGTTGCGCCGCTTTTTACAATCTATTTCTTTAATGGCCGGGGGGACAGAAAGAAAACCGCCCTTGGTTTTTTAGTGTGCTATTTTATATTTGCCATTCTGAATGTGCAGAACTATATGAACGGCGAACAGGGGAACTGGACTGCTTATGCCGTTTTTCACGGCCTGTTGTCCGGGCTTGGTATTCTGGCGGCAGGTGTGACCGTACTGTATTTGTATAACGGAAAGAGAATGGAACGGGGCAAAAATTTTTCCAAATGGTTTTTCTATCTGTTTTATCCGGCCCATCTGTTTATCCTGTATTTGATTAAAATTGGAATATAGCGTGGAAAGGAGAAATACGGCGGTATGACAGCACAGGAAAATGCGGACAGAGAGCAGAAAATCCGGCAGGTGGCGGATAAGATACTGCAGCTGGCTTACGACGGCCTTCTGATTAATATGCGTTTTCTGGATGTGGCGCTCTCCCGGCTGCCTGTGACATGCAGGGCCGGTATGGGCGCACATGTCTTTGATGGGGCAGGCCTTACCTGTGATCCGCTGCTTCTGATCAGGCAGTATGAGAAGGAAACGGCGCTGCCTGCCAGACTGTATCTGCACACTCTTTTGCACGCAGTGTTTTACCACGGTTTTCAGACAGACAGGATGAAGCCGGAATACTGGGATATGGCAACGGATATCGCCGTGGAGGCGACAATTCTGGATATCGATCTGCATATGACGGCTCTTGAGGAAGACGAAGAGTTAAAAAATCGGCTTATGCTCTTAAAAAAGCAGGCGGGAGGACTGACGGCGGAAAAAATCTACCGGCATTTTCGGGTCGAGGAGCCTTCCACGAAGGCGGCCGCGGAGTGGAAACGACTTTGTAAACGGGATGAGCATATTTATTGGGAAAAGAAGGAAGAGCTTGAACTTTCTCAGGCCCAGTGGCGAAAAATCAGCGAACGGATACGGGCGGACTTAAAGAGTTTCAGCAGGGATAAAAACAATGCGGAAAGCGTGACGGAGAATCTGGAGGAAGCCGTCAGGGAGCATTATGATTATACGGCGTTTTTGAAGCGGTTCATGGCCATGGGAGAGGCCATGCGGGTGAACGATGAGGAGTTCGACCATATCTTTTATACGTATGGTCTTTCGACTTATGGAAATATGCCGTTAGTGGAACCGCTCGAATATCAGGAAAGCCATAAAATCAAAGACTTTGTGATTGCCATCGACACATCGGCCTCCTGCCGGGGGGCCACTGTGCAGGCGTTTTTGAAAAAAACTTACAATATCATGCAGGAGAGCGAAAACTTTTTCTCCAAAATTAACGTCCACATTATCCAGTGCGACAGTCAGGTGCAGCAGGATGTGAAGATTACGGAAAGGAAAGATTTTGACGCCTTTTTGAAGAACGGGAAGCTGACGGGATTCGGCTCCACGGATTTCAGGCCGGTTTTTGAATATGTGGACGAACTGGTCAGGGCAGGGGAGTTTGAAGACCTGAAAGGACTGCTTTACTTTACGGACGGCTACGGGATTTACCCGGAGCAGATGCCCTCCTACGAGGCTGCGTTCATATTTTTGAAGGAGGATGACAGCGCGCCGAAGGTGCCGCCCTGGGCGATCAGAATTGTGCTGAATGAGGAAGAATTGGAGGGAGAGGAGTAAAAAGGGATATGAATATCAGCGAGGCAAAAAAATATATCAAGGATTCTGTGAAGATTTATTTGAAAAAGGACGAGGAGGGCGCTTATCGGATTCCCCTTGTCAGACAGCGTCCCGTCTTTCTTCTGGGCGCGCCGGGCATCGGCAAGACGGCCATTATGGAGCAGATCGCGCAGGAGCTTGGAATTGCTCTTGTAAGCTATTCTATGACCCACCACACGAGACAGTCTGCGCTGGGTCTTCCCTTTATCGTGCACAAAGAATATGGGGGATTATCCTGCGACGTGTCGGAGTACACCATGAGCGAGATCATTGCCTCGGTCTATGAGGTGATGGAAAAGAGCGGCATTCATGAGGGCATTTTGTTTTTGGATGAGATCAACTGCGTTTCCGAGACACTGGCCCCCTCCATGCTGCAATTTTTACAGTATAAGATATTTGGCAGACATCAGGTGCCGGAGGGGTGGATCATCGTTACGGCGGGAAATCCCCCGGAATATAATAAATCGGTGCGGGAGTTTGACGTGGTGACGCTTGACCGCATGAAGATTCTGGAGGTGGAGGCCGATTACGAGAGCTGGCGGGAGTACGCCGCAAACCGCAATCTTCATACGGCGGTGTTAAACTATCTGGATATGAAGAAGGAAGATTTTTATCTGGTGGAGACTACCGTCAGAGGAAAAAGCTATGTCACGGCAAGAGGCTGGGAAGATCTGGCGCAGATGCTTGTGCTCTATGAGGAGGAAGGGCTTTCGGTGGAAGAATCCCTGATCGGGCAGTATTTGAGAAACGACCGTGTTGCCAGGGAGTTTAGCGCTTACTATGATCTTTACAGAAAATACCAGCAGGATTACCGGGTGGAGGATATCTTTGCGGGTACGGTGAGCGAACAGGTGAAGGACCGGGCAAGAAAGGCGGCGTTCGACGAGAGGCTTTCGCTGATGGGAATGCTGCTTGACAGGCTCAGGCAGGAGCTTAGGGAAAACGGCGCGCAGGCAAAACGTTTAAAGGATTTGATGAATCCCCTGCGGGCGTTGAAGCAGAAAGCGGAGGCCGGGGAAGATGCGAAAGAGCTGGCGGCCCTGCTGCAAAAGCAGGCGGATGCAAGGGAACAGGCTATGGATTCGCTGGCCGGTGCGGGAGCTCTCTCTATAGATGAGAGACAGACGGGAAAGGTGATCGTCAGATTCCTGAGAGAAGGGGCGCGCGCGATTCTGACGGAAGGGATGCAGGACGGACAGGAGGCTTTTGCTCTTGTTAAGGCACGCTTCGATGAACAGGTGGAGGCCCATAAAGCGGACACAGGCAGGAAGCAGGAGCGGCTGCACGGCTTGTTTTCCTTCGTGGAGGATACCTTTGGCGAAGGAAACGAGATGCTGCTTTTAGTGACGGAGTGTACGGTGCAGGCGGACTGCGCGGCGTTTATCAATACTTATGGGTGCGAGGACTATGTGAGGCACAATGAGGGATTGATGCTGACGGAGCGGGGCGACGTGCTGGCGGAGGAGATCAGAAGTCTGGATCTGTAAGTGCGGTGATTTGATTGTGTGTGCAATACCAATCGGCGGTTTGTGACGGGAATGGATACGCGGATCAAAAGGCAGGGGAACATCATGGAAATAAGAGAGCAGGCAACGCAGAGGGGAAGGTTGAAATTTGAGATTGTTTCAAAGACGGCGGCGGTGACGGGATACAGCGGACAGGATGCTTCCCTTGTGATTCCTGAGACGGTGGACGGTTATCCCGTGGTGTGGATCGGGAAAAAGGCTTTTTTAAGCTGCAAAACATTGCGTAGGATACAGCTTCCGAAAAACCTTGCGGGTATCGGAGACTGGGCTTTTGCATACTGTGCGGGGCTTTGCAGCGTATCCCTGCCATATCGCAGTCTGGAAATGGGACAGGGCGTTTTTAAGGACTGCAGCGCGCTTTCCCAGATCAATGACTGTCGGGGAAAGGAAGAGAATGAGGATGTCGCTTTTCTGCTGGCGGCCACGGTGGGAACGCTGGATGCCTTTTATCTGTTTACGCCGGAAAATGCGGGGTCGGAGAACTGGCTTGCCGGGTTTGACGCGAGGGTGGCGGCGCAGATGGCGCTTGCGGATAACGAGGGCTTTTCTAAAATGCTTCTGTGCGGCGAGGAGGACTGCGGCAGCAGGGATACGGATGTGGGGTATTATATGGAGCAGCGGCGCAGGGATAAGGTGCGGCTTGCCATGCTGCGGCTCTTTCATGATTATGGATTAAGGGATGATCTTCGAGAAGAGCTTGCGGGTTATCTTTTGGCCCATGTGAAAGGCTGTGAAAGTGAGGAGACCTGGCGGGTGATTCTGGAGGAACACGGGGATGAGCGGCAGTATTATGAGTTTTTGACGAAGCTTGGCGGCGTAACCGGGGAAAACTTTCAGGCCATGATGGAAGATATGGGCGAGCGGCATGCGGAGATGAGGGCATACCTGATGCGTTATCATGATGGTCTGAGGAGGAAAGAGGATGCTTTTTCGCAGTTTGAACTGTAAATTGTGATGCTATATCTTACAATGGATTGAGCAGATTTCATAGGGGGATAAACGACTATGTATATTATGCAGTGTCTGGAAAAGGAGATCAGTGTGAAATACGATACGGCAGATTTTTTGTTCCGCAGGAAAATACAGAAAAAGAGAAGCCTGAACGGGAAAAAATTTTTGCTGGCGGCAATGTGCATCATGACGCTGGTATCGGCCGGCTGCAGCGATGGGACGCCGGAAATGTGGGGGATGTCAGAGGCTTGGATGGCACAGACAGATGACAAGGAGGATACTTCCTTTGAAAAGAACCGTGTTGATGGGGAAACCATAGCGGAAATGTTAAGCGATATTTATGATGAGGCAGCAGGGGAAAACACCCTAGGAAGCCCTGCAATCAGAAAGCGCATGATTGCAAGGCTTGGTGAGCGCGGCTATGCTGCGGCTGACAGTGAAAATCAGATTGACATGACAGGCGTCGAGCAGGTATTGGCGTTTTGCAGGGCAGCTGAGAAAAAGGAAAATGCGCAAATTACAATAATAGCGGTTACAGAGTCGGGCTGTCGGAAGTTTGATTTACAAACAGAAGACGGCAATATAAATATTGTCAGAGAGTATTATCAGTATGACAGAGAGGGCCGTCTGCAAAACAGAGACACAGTAAGTTATCCTGCTAATTTCTGGGAGTATACGGAGGAAGGGTATCTCATCTTTGCGGGAAGCTGTTTTTCGGAGGAGAATTTTGTGCTGACCTTAAGCGATGAAACGGAGCATACGGCGCTGCGGGTTTTGCCGCTTAATGAAACATGCAGGGAACTGAACCAAAAGTATATTCTGCCCGTGGGATATGAGCGGAACAATATATTTCTGACAGATTGGAGCGAGGAAGAGTTTGGCAGCCTGGATTTTTGTGATGTATTTGACTGCTTTTATCCGATTCTGAATAAGCAGCCAAACCCTTATGCTTTAAGTGACGGGGCAGAAACGGAGCCGGTAGAGATCCCGGAGGCGTTATTTGAAAATGTTGTGACGGCACATTTTAAGGCGGACAGTGAAACGCTTCGAAAGAAAACCGCATATCTGCCGGAGAACGGCGCCTATGAATACAGCCCGCGGGGGTTTTATGAGGCGGAATATCCTGAAATTCCGTATCCGGAAGTAGTGGATTATATGGAGAATGCGGATGGAACAATCACGCTTATCGTCAATGCAGTATATCCGAAGGAAAACACATCGAAATCTTTTTCCCACAAGACAGTCATTCGGCCATTGGAAGAGGGCGGTTTTCAATATGTGTCAAATGAGATTATTTCATCGAAAGAAGACTACGATATCTGGTGGCATTCTGACAGGATGAAAGGGAAGAAAGGAGAGGAGGCCGAAGCGGAGTCGGATTTATGGATGCTTCCACAGGCGGAAACTCGTTCGTTGACGGAAGCCTGCGTCAATATTGGCGGATAAGGTCGTTTTCCGATCTTGCCTTTACCAACAGGATTGTGGTGCAGTCTTTTGATGACGGCGCATTCCGCTATTTATCCAATTCCATTGAGCAGAAGGAGCTTAAAGCGCCGAAGGCGCCGGAATACTGAAAGAGATTCTGTATACCACGAAAGAAAACAGCGGTGTGCAATTACAGAAAAATGGGGGCTTGCACAATAATCTGTTATGTGGTATTATGAGGCTTGTTGAACGAAAAAGGCTTTTGGATGGAGGATACAAATGGAAGTATTGAGAATTATACTTACCGTGGTTTATATTTTAATATGCGTGGCATTGGTGGTTCTGGTACTGATGCAGGAGGGCAAGTCGGCGGGTCTCGGCGCGATCAGCGGAGCGGCGGAAACCTACTGGGGCAAAAACAAGGGCCGTTCCATGGAAGGAAAGCTGGTCAGGATTACGACCGGGCTTGCAGTGGGCTTTATGCTGATTGCGATTGTTTTAAACCTGAATTTATTCTAAGATAAAAGGATGAAGAGCACTCTTGCACGCAGCGGTAAGGGTGCTTTCTTAATATGCGAAGCATTTCGAGCTGCTGATACGCAGAGTCAGAAGCGCAGTCGGAAGCAGAGGAAAGAAAATGGACACAAAGTTTGAAAAAAGGAAAAATTTAATATGCGAGCTGGTTGCTGACGAAGCTTATGTGCCCATGAAGGAAAAGGAACTTGCGGCTTTTATGCAGGTGCGTGCAGAAGACAGGGGGCAGCTTCGGGAAGTGCTGCGGGCGCTCCTTTCGGAAGGCAGAATAGACAAAAACGAACAGGGCAGATATGTGAAGCCGGACGGCGAGCGGCCTGTAGGTATTTTTATCAGGCACGTCAAGGGCTTCGGCTTTGTGGAAGTGGAGGGGCTTGCGGAGGATTTTTATATTCCCGCGGAGCATACCATGGGAGCCTTTCATCTGGACAGAGTGCAGATTGCGCCTTTGACGGACGGCGGCGGAAAGCGGCGGGAGGCGGCGGTGATCCGTATTTTGGAGCACGAAATGAAACAGCTTGTGGGTACTTACGAGCAGTCGCAGAATTTTGGCTTTGTGATTCCTGATAATACGAAGATCGGCACGGATGTTTTCGTGCCGAAAGAACGCTCCAAAGGGGCGGTTACGGGCGCAAAGGTAGTGGTGGAGCTTACTTCCTATGGCGATGAGAGCCATAAGCCGGAAGGACGGGTCGTGGAAATTTTGGGGCATATAAACGATCCGGGCGTGGATATTATATCTGTTGTGCGCGGATTTGGGCTGCCCACAGAGTTTGGGGAAAAGGCGCTGCATCAGGCGGAGCGCGTGCCGGAGACTGTGTCGGAGGCGGATATGGCCGGACGCATGGATCTGCGAAATCTCCAGATGGTGACCATAGACGGTGAAGACGCCAAAGATCTGGATGATGCCGTCAGCCTTTACCGGGATGAAAAGGGGCTGTATCGTCTCGGGGTGCACATTGCGGACGTGACAAATTATGTACAGGAAAATTCCGCTCTTGACTGGGAAGCTTTGGAGCGGGGCACCAGCGTATATCTGGTAGACCGGGTGATTCCCATGCTGCCGCACAGGCTTTCGAACGGTATCTGCTCCCTGAACGCGGGTGTGGACAGGCTGGCGCTTAGCTGTCTTATGACCATAGACGCAAAAGGGGAGGTGCGGGATTATCAGATTGCGGAGACGGTGATCTGTGTAAACCGCAGAATGTCCTATAACGGCGTGAAAAAGATTCTGGAGGATCACGACGAGGAAGAGTGCAAAGCGTATGAACCGTTTGTGCCCATGCTGGAACAGATGAGAGAGCTTTCGGCAATTCTCAGAGACAGGCGGCATAAACGGGGCTCCATTGATTTTGATTTCGCGGAGAGCAAAATCATCTTGGACGGGGAGGGACATCCTGTCGATATCCGTCCTTACGAGCGCAGTGTGGCGACCCGAATGATCGAGGACTTCATGCTGGCCGCCAACGAGACGGTGGCGCAGTATTTTTACTGGCTGGAGCTGCCTTTCGTATACCGTACCCATGAAAAGCCGGATTCCGACAAGATTCGGAAGCTTGCTACTTTTATACGAAATTTCGGCTATCGGATTAAGGTGACGGGGGAGGAGATTCATCCGAAAGAAATACAGAAGCTTTTGGATCAGATTGCAGATACGAAAGAGGAGACGATGATCAGCCGGCTTACGCTGCGGAGCATGCAGCAGGCGAAATATACGGTGGAGTGTACGGGACATTTCGGTCTGGCTTTTCAGCATTACTGTCACTTTACTTCCCCCATCAGGCGGTATCCCGATTTGCAGATTCACCGCATCATTAAGGAACAGCTGCGGGGGAAGCTGACGAAAGAACGCATCGAGCGCTATGAGGAGAGGCTGCCGGAGGTGGCAAAACATTCCTCCAAAATGGAGCGGCGCGCTGCGGAAGCGGAACGGGAGACAGACAGGATTAAGAAAGCGGAATATATGGAGGATCATATCGGGGAGATCTGGGAGGGCGTAATCTCAGGCATTACCCAGTGGGGGCTTTATGTGGAGCTTCACAATACCGTGGAGGGGTTGCTGCATGTATCCGCGCTTTCAGGAGATTATTTTTACTATGATGAGGAAGCCTGTGAGATGGTGGGAAAGGAGAGCGGCGTTGTCTATAAGCTGGGACAACGTTTGACCATACGGGTCAAAAACGCGGACCGCCTGACCGGGACGGTGGATTTTGAACTGCCGCAGGCGGATGCGGACAGGGAGTGAAAGAAGGTGAGGGAATGGCAAAAGAGGCCATGAAGCTGGTAGCCAATAACAAGAAGGCTTACCACGATTATTTTATAGAAGAAAAGTACGAGGCGGGGCTTGCGCTGCACGGCACGGAGGTGAAATCCCTGCGCATGGGGAAATGCAGCATCAAGGAGGCCTTTGTCAGGATTGAGAACGGAGAGGCGTTTGTCTACGGCATGAATGTGAGTCCCTATGAAAAGGGTAATATATTCAATAAAGACCCGCTGCGGGTGCGCAAGCTCCTGCTGCATAAGGTACAGATCCGAAAGCTTGCGGGACAGCTTGCGGGGCAGGGCTATACCATTGTGCCTTTGCAGGTTTATTTTAAGGATGGAAGGGCAAAACTGGAAATAGGGCTTGCCAGAGGTAAAAAGCTTTATGACAAGCGGCAGGACATCGCAAAAAAGGATCTGCGCAGGGAGCATGAGCGGGAATTTAAGATCAGGAATTTGTAACAGGGGTTATTTTATGAATGCCGCGCTGCATGGCGGCGCAGAACCGTCAGAAAGGGGATTGCGCGGACAAAGAGGAATGTGCTATACTGTGTATAACAGAAAAATAAGGGCCAGTCAAGGTTTCGACAGGGGTCTTGCAGCTGGAGAAGCTATCCGCAGGCTGATGCGTCAAATCGCAAATTTAAACACAAACGCTGAAGACAATTTAGCATACGCTGCCTAAGGGCAGCTGTCCGCCTTAGTGCACCTGCACATTAAGAACCGGGCATCGACCATGCAGGAAACGACGCGGGGGACGCCTCTTACCCGCGGGCGTATCAGAGGCTACTGAATCCGTGAGGGTGTCTTTCTCCCCATGGAGGAGGGAACGGGGAGCAATCCGAAATGAGAGACTATGATAGTAGAAGGACAGGGAATGGGCTTTTGGACACGGGTTCGACTCCCGTCTGGTCCACTAGGATAAGTTCTTAAAACGTCGGTTATATCGGCTTTTTAGGAGCTTTTCTTTTTGTCATAAGGTAATAACCATACAGGGTTTTTCACGGTGCGCGGGAAGATGCCGCTCATAATTCACTGGACATAGGTTTCGTTTAGCAGTAAAATAAATAACAAATAATGTATTCGTAAGAAGAGGGGGACGAAGTTATGGCAGAAGGCACGGTTAAGATAAAAAAGAAGGAATCAGGAACGGTTTTACATTCCGTAAAAACGAAGCTTGTGGGGGGAATGGTGCTGGCAATGGCCATTGCGATGACCTGTCTGTCGGTGATGCTGATACGCAATCTTCGCATTCCCATGATGGAGCTGAATCAGAGTTATCTTTACGATCTGGCGGTTGCCTACGGGGAGAAGCTGCAAACCCAGATCGAAGTACAGGGATATAATACGGCAACCTATTATAATAATCTTGCAGATTCCATCGGGCAGCTGGGACTGCAGGGTGTGGATTCCAGTTATGCCTATCTGGTGGCATCGGACGGTACGATGCTTTATCACCCTACGAAGGAAAAAGTGGGACAGCCTGTGGAAAATGAAGTGGTGACCGGGGTGGTGCAGGAGATTGCCACAGGAGTTGTTCCCGAGCCCAATGTTGTGGAGTATGATTTTAAGGGCGTTGGGAAGTATGCTTCCTATTATGTGACGGAGAGAGGACATTGTATTCTGGTCGTGACTGCGGCTAAAGACGAGCTGATGAGCACAGTGAACCAGGTTACCATTACCGGCACGGTGGCTACGATTATCATGGTGATTATTGCCAGCCTGATCGCCTATTTGTTTGTGGGTAAAATCGTAAAGCCCATTTTGAAGGTGACGGATGTAGTGGGACGGCTTGCCCATATGGATTTTTCTGAAATAGAGGGACAGGAGAAACTGACGGCGCGGGCGGATGAGACAGGACAGATGAGCCGCGCGGTGGCGGAGCTTCGAAGACAGCTTGTGGATGTGGTGACAGAGCTTCGCAGTCAGAGCGAACGGCTTTTTGAGGCTTCGGATCTTTTGAATACGAATGCCTCTGAAACGGCAACCACAGTAGAACAGGTGGAAAAGGCTGTTTCGGAGATTTCCGAGGGCGCGTCCTCTCAGGCGGACGAGACACAGAAAGCGACAGAAAATGTAATTCTGATGGGCAATATGGTGGAGGAGACCACAAAACAGGTTGAAGAACTGACCGACAACGCCAATGCCATGAGAAAATCCAGTGAAGAAGCTGTTTCCACGTTGCAAAATCTGGAAAAAATCAACGATAAGGCCAGAGAGGCGATAGACGTGATCTATGAGCAGACCAATACTACGAACGAGTCCGCCATGAAGATCAGGGAAGCGACTACATTAATTACTTCCATTGCAGAGGAGACGAATCTGCTGTCCTTGAACGCCAGCATTGAGGCGGCCAGGGCCGGGGAACAGGGAAGAGGCTTTGCGGTGGTGGCGGGCCAGATTCAGAAACTGGCGGAGCAGTCCAATGATTCGGCAAGACAGATTGAAACTATCATCGACTCCCTCATAGAGGATTCGCAGAAGTCCGTAGAGACCATGGAAGATGTTAAGAAGATCATGGAAAGCCAGAATGAGAGTGTGGGCCGGACGAACGAAAGCTTTGTACAGGTAAGGGACGGTATTACCCAGTCTCTGGATGGAGTAAATCAGATTGCGGATAAGACAAAGAGAATGGATGCAGCCAGAGTCAATGTGGTGGATGTGGTGCAGAATCTGACGGCGATTGCCGAGGAAAATGCGGCCAGCACAGAGGAAACCTCCGCTTCCGTTACGGAAGTAAGTACAATCGTGTACAGCATTTCCGAGAATGCCAATAATCTCAAAGAGATTGCAGAACGTCTGGAGCAGAGCATGAGTATCTTCAAAATCTGAATGAGGCCTTTGAGGAGAAGATATGGAAAAGCGAGAGGATGATCTGGTTGTCGGCGGCTACCGCTTTGCGACGGTGGCGGACGCGGAGACAGCCCGAATGGAAATAAAGAAGGTGGAGAATCTGGAGCAGCGCCTTGATTACCGTAAGCCGCAGAACGTGCTGCTTGTCTATAACAGGGCGGTGGATAATCAGGTTTTTCTGACGCCTGTGGGTTTGAGCTATCTGCAAAAGATGCAGAAGGAAATGATAAAATGGGGTGTGCCGGCGGATAAGATAAAGCCGGTGCCCCTTTACGGAACATTCAGTAACAAGACGGCAAACAGCCGTTCCATAAGAATAAGCGTGGCGAAGCGGCACCCGGAATATCAGGGCAGATTTGTCACGTCGCTGCTGATCAATGTGGTGCTGGTTCTTCTGGTGGCGGGAATGGTTGTGATTGCGTGGAACAGTGACGCGCCGAATATAGTCAATTACAGGCAGGCTGTGGTGAATGAATATTCGGAGTGGGAGCAGGAGCTTACCGAAAGAGAAAGAAAAGTTCGTAACGCGGAACGTGAGTTGCAGATAGAAAGTCTTAAGACAGAGTAACAAAAAGGAAAGGAACAGGATGGTATATGGAGAAATCGAAGATCCTTGTGGTTGACGATGAGAGTCGTATGCGTAAGCTGGTCCGGGATTTTTTGGTTAAAAGCCATTATGAGGTAGCGGAGGCGGCGGACGGCGAGGAGGCGCTTGCTCTTTTTTTTGAGCAAAATGATATTGATCTGGTGATTTTGGATGTGATGATGCCGAAGCTGGACGGCTGGCAGGTGTGCCGGGAGATTCGTGCCTACTCCAAAGTGCCGATTATTATGCTGACTGCCAAGTCGGATGAGAGAGATGAGCTTTTGGGGTTTGAACTGGGGGTTGACGAATATATTTCCAAACCGTTCAGTCCCAAAATTCTGGTGGCAAGGGTAGAAGCCATTCTTCGCAGAACAGGTCAGGCGGCGTCGGAGATGATCGTGGAGGCCGGCGGGATCCGTCTTGATAAACAGGCGCACAGCGTGACTGTGGAAGGGAAAGATATTGATTTAAGCTATAAGGAATTTGAATTGCTTGCGTATTTTATGGAAAACAGAGGCATTGCATTGTCCCGGGAGAAGATTCTGAACAGTGTCTGGAATTACGATTATTTTGGGGACGCCCGGACGATTGACACCCATGTAAAAAAGCTTCGCAGCAAGATGGGGGCAAAGGGAGAACTGATTAAGACCATATGGGGAATGGGTTATAAATTTGAGGAAGGGTAAGGTTTGATACTTACCGGCAAAATCGGCGAAGGGGAGAAAAATAATGGCCAGACGTTGGTTTTACAAAGAAGAAATGTTTTTCACGTCGGAAGAACATAGCATTGGAGAAAACAATCAGAATACAATTATTGAACTGCTCGGAAAAAATGTGGCGGTCGGTATTGTCGGCGGTTTCTATGAAGAGGGATTTCCGCTTTATTTTATCAGTGAGTTTGCGCTTTCCAATATAGGCATGACCTTTGAACGGTTTATGGAGAAAACCAATGGAAAATTTCTTGATGCCGTCTATGAACCTGACCGGCCGATTTTTACCCATGTCTGTTTACCCGGCGAGGAGGAGAAAAGGGAGTATCGACTGATAAACGGGGCGGGCCACCCGGTCTGGGTACATGAGCTTCGGACAGAGTCGCTGTCCGAGGACGGACGCAAGATCTGGATTTGCGCTGTCAGGCTGATTGACGAAGAACGCCGTACCAGTCAGGTAGCCGACGAGGCTTTTCGGATGTTGCAGGATACCTATTTCAGAATCAGCGCCATTGACCTTAAGAAAAATCAGATTACCGATCTTAAATATGTGGAGAGCGAATCCCGTGTTGTGGAGCGTTTAAACGGCGATTACAGAATGACGGTTGCTTCCTGCGCAAAAAATTATGTAGATGAAAAGGACCGTATAAATTTCCAAAACGTCATGTCGGCCGAAAACCTGATGCAGGTTTTTCTGGGCGGCGGCGCGCCCATTCATTTCAGCTATCTGCGTCTTGTGGAAGGAGATTGGAAATGGGTTCAGACGGCGCTGGTGCCTGTGGAAAATTTCAGTGAAGAAAATCCCAGGCTCATGTGGTATGTGAAAAATATAACGGAGGAAAAGGCAAGGGAAGCAGAACTGATGGAGCGGACTCTGCGGACGAATGCGGAGCTGGTTCAGGCCAAGAAGGAGCTGGAGGAAGCCAATCAGAAAATCCGGGATACGAACCGGGCGCTTCGCCGTACGCTGAGCGCGGAGGAACAGTACAGACAGGCCATTGTCTCCGAGGCAGTTTTTGTATTTAATGTGAATGTGACAAAAAATTTAATTGAGGAAGATTTTTACGAGATCAGAGACGGGCAGATGCAGCCGGTTTTGAAAGAAATGGGGATGCAGGCGCCCTGCAATGCGGACGATTTTTTCCTGCGCTGGAGCAAGGAAAGAGTTTTCCCTGTGGACAGGGAGGTTTACATACAGACCATGAATACAAGGCATCTGCTGGATGCTTATGAGCGTGGAGAAAATGAACTGATCGTAGAGATTGAAACTTCTGGAACAGAGGAGCAGCTTATGGTGCTTCGGCATACCATACTGCTTACTAAGGACGGTATGAGCGGGGATATACTGGCGCTCAATAACGCCAAGGATATTACGGATATCAGGAGAAAGGACAGGGAAACGAAGAAGGCTCTGTTAGACGCTTATGAGGCGGCGGACCGGGCAAGCTGCGCGAAGACGGATTTCCTTTCACGCATGTCCCATGATATCAGGACGCCCATGAATGCCATTATCGGTATGACGGCCATTGCCGGCACCAAGCTTCATGATCCTGACGGGATGGAGGAGTGTCTCGGCAAGGTTTCAACCGCAAGCAAGCATCTCCTTTCCCTGATCAACGAAGTGCTTGATATGAGCAGGATTGAGTCGGGCACACTAACGTTGAATGAGGAGGACTTCAACCTTCTTGACATGGTGGAAAGTCTGGTTAATACGCTGACGGCAAAGACAAGGGAAAAACAGCAGCGGATAGAGTTTCGCGCCCATGAAGTCCATAATACCAATGTAAGGGGCGACGCCTTACGGCTACAGCAGATCTTTATGAACGTAATGAGTAACTCCATCAAATATACCGGCGAGGGTGGGGAAATCAGTATAGATATCATGGAGAAGGACTCTAATCAGGATCAGATCGGATGCTATGAATTTGTGTTTAAGGATAATGGAATCGGTATGAGCGAGGAATTTTTGCAGCATATCTATGATCCCTTTGAACGGGCCGAGGATGTGCGGATCAGCAAGATTCAGGGTACCGGGCTCGGGATGACGATCAGCCGTAACATCATTCAGATGATGGGCGGTGATATTCAGATTGAGAGCGAAGCGGGAGTGGGTACTATCGTCACAATTACCGTGCCTTTAAAATATCAGATCCCGGGCGTGGTGAACAGGGAAGATCTGGAAGGACGGACCGTACTGGTGGTGGACGATCAGCCTTTTGCAGGAGAAGGAACCTGCGTTCTTTTGCAAAATCTTGGCATGCATGGCGAGTGGGTGCAGTCCGGTGAGGAAGCGCTGGAATACATGCGGGAAAAGAAAAAGAAGGACGAGGATGTTTTTGCAATTCTGGTTGATCTGAATATGCCCGACATGAACGGCATGGAGACGGCACAGGCCCTGCGCGGTCAGGAGGGACCGGAGACGCCTGTGATACTGGTTTCTTCCCATGAATGGGTTGACGTTGAGGTCGAGGCGCGGTTGTCAGGGGTAAATGCTTTTATTAGGAAACCGCTGGATAAGAGCAGACTGTTAAAAGCGTTCAGGAACTTTATGCCAAAGGAGAAGGCGGCGCCCTCAGAAGGGTCGTTGGAACAGCTGGAGGAGGTGGATTATTCTTCCAAACGGATTCTTGTAGTGGAGGATAACGATCTGAACAGGGAGATTGCACAGGAAATTCTTTCCATGACGGGCGTGAAGGTTGAAACGGCGGAAAACGGCAAGGAGGCTGTGGATATGGTGACGGCTTCCGAGGAATGGTATTATGACCTGATTCTCATGGACTTGCAGATGCCGGTTATGAACGGGCACGATGCGACCCGGGCGCTTCGCGCAATGGATCGAAGGGATATCCGCAAGATGCCGATCATCGCCATGACGGCCAATGCGTTTCTGGAGGATGTGCAGCAATCGAAAGCCAGCGGCATGAACGAGCATATGTCGAAGCCTTTGGATATTGACCAGCTACAGCGGATGCTTTCGAGATGGCTTGGCAGGAAAAAAACAGGAGCTGAGGAATAAAAGAAGACCGGGCGTGAGAACGCCCGGTTTTGTATGCGCGAAATTTATTTTTTAAGAAAGATAAAAAAAGTGTTAAATGTGACCTAATATGCTTTACTTTTTCCCGAAAATAGTTGTATTCTAAAGAGCGGATAAAGGGAATTGGATTTCGGAGGAGGGCAATATGAGGAGACGGTACATAAATTTTACAACCAGGCTCATGTCGGTATTGCTTGTGACAGCGTGTTTGTCCACGCTGCTTGCGGGCTGCGGACAAACCGCGGAAGCGGCGTTGGAGGAAGACGCCGACAGCGAAGCAGTTCCTGTCGAGGTGCAGACGCCAAAAACGGGGGAGCTTACTCTGAAAAACGAGTTTGTGGGAACGGTGAGTCCGGAAGAATCTGTATATGTGGTGCCGCTGGTATCGGCGGAGGTGCTGAGCGCGGATATAAAAGTGGGCGATACTGTTACGGCGGGTCAGGAGTTATGTAAACTCGATCCGGAGGCGGCGGAGCTCCAGCTGGCCAGTGCGAAGGCCCAGTATAACAGCGCGGCGGCAGGTGTACAGGCGGCCGAGGTGGGATACGAGATCGCGCAGGCGCAATATGACAGCACAGTGGCGCAGCTCGACGTCCAGAATGAACAGACCCAGAGACAGAAGGATCTGACCATGTATCAGATGCAGATGCAGATTGACGGGATTCACGACGGCATTGACGATATTAACGACCAGATGGTGGAGCTGGAAGAGGATCGGGAGGATCTTAAGGATCAGAAGGACGATCTGAAAAAGGCGAGAAATCAGGCGGACGATTACGTGGATCTGGCGCAGGCGGATTATAATGCGGCAGACATAGCCTATGGATATTCGGAGGCGCAGAGAAACTATCAGGCAGCAATTGCCCAGATGAACATGGTGGAAGGGGCAGAGTATTCCAGCGATACAGCCTATGATGAGGCAAAGAAAAAAGCGCAGGATGACTTGGATAAGGCAAAGCTGGCATTGGCAACAGCCGAAGCGAATATGAAGCCTCATCAGGCAAATTTGCAGGCGGCCCAGAGCGCGGCTTCCCAGATGGATTCCGCCTACGAGCAGGTCAAGGACGGCATCGACCAGATAGACGACGGAAAGGAGAAGCTGGAGGAAACCCTTTCCGACACTTACAAAAGCCTGGGGCAGACGGAAACGGTGAAAAACCTGACGGAAGCGCAGCTTAACGTCAATACTCAGCCGGTACAGGAGGCAGGCAAAAGAACGGCGGCCTTGGGAATAGATTCCGCGGCAGCACAGGTAAACAGCGCAAGGGTTGGCGCGGCAGGAGCCAAGGTGGGAATTGACAGCGCAGAGTACCAGCTGGATATGTATACGCTGACGGCGCCCATTGACGGCGTGATTGAAGCGGTGAATGTGGAGGCGCACGATTATGCATCTCCCGGGAATCCGGCATTTGTCATTTCCAATAAGGACACCATGACGGTTACTTTCGGTGTGAGCGAGGGAATCCGCGGCACTCTGAGAGTGGGCCAGAAGATAGAAGTAGATCGAAACGGCAAGGTATACAGCGCGGCGATTACGGAGATCGGCAGTATGATTGATCAGACTACGGGACTTTTTATGATCAAGTCCTGCGTCAGCACGCCGGACGACAGTCTGCTTACAGGCAGCACTGTGACGGTGACGGCGGATACCTACAGCCGGAGCGGCGTTTTGTTAATTCCTTATGACGCGGTTTATTACGACGACAGCCAGTCCTATGTCTATGTGGCGGAGGGCAGTACGGCCAGGCGCAGGGATATCGAGACGGATATTTTCGACGAGCAGACTATTACGGTTGTATCCGGTCTGACCACAGAAGATTTGCTGATTACAAGCTGGTCGGAAAATTTGCGTGACGGTGCGCAGGTAACGGTTCAGGAGACATCAGAATCTGAGGCGGACTCTGCTTCGGGAACCAAAGAGCAGGGAGGCGCGGAATGAATTTGACAAAATTGGCAATGCGCCGGCCCGTGTCAACGGCGTTGATTGTTCTGGCCTTAGTGGTATTTGGATTATCCTCCGTTTTAAGCTTTCGTCTGGAGCTGACGCCGGATATGGAAATGCCCATGCTGCTTGTTTATACCATTTATCCGGGCGCCGATCCGGAGAGTGTGGAGGAGCTGGTCACCAAGGAGGTGGAGTCGGCGGGTGCGGAGCAGAGCGGCGTCACGACCTATACCTCTCAGTCGGCGGAAAATATGTCCATGGTTATGTTCCAGTATGAGTACGGAACGGATCTGGATGAAGCTTACATGGATTTGCAGACCGCACTGAATACGGTTAAGGCTACCATGCCGGAGGATGTGAACACGCCCGTTATCATTGAGATGTCAATGGATCAGATGGAAACGATGGATGTTTCCGTGATGGCGGTGGGCGACAGCGATGTGCTCAGCTATGTCAATGACACGATGGTTCCGGAGCTGGAGAGCTTATCGGGCGTGGCGCAGGTGCAGGTGTCGGGCGGTAAGGAAAACTATATTAAAGTGGAATTAAACTCCCGCGCCATGAAGCAGTACGGCGTTACTATGAACAGCATTTCCCAGACGATTGGCGCTATGGATTTTACGGTGCCTGTGGGTAGCGTCAGTCAGGGAACGCAGGATATTGCCATTTCCAGTGCGGCGGATATTTCGGGCGTGGTACAGATTCAGAATATTCCGATAACTACGGCAAGAGGGCAGGTCATTCCTCTTTCGGAGCTGGCCACTGTGACGGAAAGTCAGGTAGAAGATTCCGGGGTCAGCCGTACCAACGGGCAGGAGGATATCACCATTGCCATCACAAAGAAAAAGAGCTATGGCACGGTGGATGTGACCAGATCAGTGGTGAAGCTGTTAGACAGGCTGCAGGCTTCCAATGACACGGTGAAGATCGACGTGATCTACAATGCAAGCGATGCGATCATATCCTCACTGACATCAGTGGGAGAGACTTTGATATTGGGTGTTATTTTATCCATGCTGGTGCTGTTTATCTTTTTCGGCGATCTGCGGGCCAGTCTGATCGTGGGAAGCTCCATGCCGATCTCACTGTTTGCGACCATGATCGGTATGAATATGCTTGGATTTACCTTTAACGTGGTGACCATGGGCGCCCTTGTCATTGCCATCGGTATGATGGTGGACAGCTCCATCGTCGTGCTGGAAAGCTGTTTCCGGCTTAAGGATAAGACTGGCGAGTACGATGATGCCGCGCTTAAGGGAACGGGCTATGTGACGGCTTCCATCATTGCGTCAACGATTACCACGGTAGTGGTGTATCTGCCCTTGAGTACCATGAAGGGACTGTCCGGGCAGATGTTTGCGCAGCTTGGCATGACAATCATTATGGCCATGCTGACCTCGCTGATTGTGGCCATGACGATTATCCCGCTTCTGTTTCGTAAATTCAGGCCGCAGGAGAAGAAGGAGCTTCCTGTCAATAAACTGCTTCGAAAGATTAACAGCGGCTATGATAAAATATTACATAAACTGCTGTATAAGAAGAAAACAGTTATGGTGATTGCCGTACTTCTTCTTGTGGGAGCTTTTATGCTGGTGAGCCATACGAACTCAGAGCTGATGCCTTCCATGGACGAGGGAGCCTTTACCATCAGCGCCACTTTTCGCGCCGGCACAAAGCCGGAGACGGTGGAGGAAAAGACGCTGTTTCTGGAAGAGATGGTTGCGGCTGACGAGAACATTGACGAATACTCTTATTACGTTTCCTCCAGCTCGGCCAGCGTGAGGGCATACCTGAAGGATGACGCCGACATTTCCACCAATCAGGCGATTGAGAAATATTCCGAAGCGCTAAAGGATGTGACCGGCATGGATATCAGTATTCAGTCCAGCGGCGCGAGCATTACGGCGATGATGGGCGGCAGTATCGAGATTGACTTACAGGGAAGAGATCTGGATGATTTGAAAGAGGCTTCCAGAGAAGTGGAAGATATGCTTGCAAAAATTCCCGGTGTATTACAGGTGTCGTCCGATCTGGCTGACGCTTCCACACAGGTGGAGGTTGTGGTGGATCCCCTTAAGAGTATGGCGGTGGGACTGCCGCCCGTTCAGGTGGCAGGAGAGATGCGAAACACCTTAAGCGGTGTGGAGGCAGCGACTCTGACGCGGAACGGAGAAGAGTTTAAGGTTCGCCTTGAGTATCCGAAGGGCGAATATGAGAATATGAATGATCTGCTGAATCTCACACTGACAACCCCGGCCGGGACACAGGTTCCCCTGTCGGAGGTGGCGCAGATAGCGTATAAGGATGCGCCGATTACGTTGATCCGGGTGGATGGTATGTACCAGGTGGCAGTAACGGGAAATACTACGGAGGATGCGCGGTTTACCGCGCAGGATGCGGCGGAAAAAGCCATGGAACAGATGGTGCTTCCACGGGGCGTTACCCGAACGCAAAGCATGATGAACGATATGATGATGGAGGAGTTCGAGGCGATTATTCAGGCAATCTTTACGGCTGTGTTCCTGATTTTTCTCGTAATGGCGATGCAGTTTGAGTCTCCCAGATTTTCAGCCATGGTCATGATGAGTATTCCCTTTGCGCTGATCGGTTCATTTGGGCTTCTCTTCATTACGGGCTCTACGCTCAGCATGGTTTCTCTGATGGGTGTGCTGATGCTGGTCGGTATCGTGGTGAACAACGGTATTCTCTATGTAGATACGGTCAATAAACTGCGGGAAGAAATGCCGTTAAACGACGCACTGGTACAAAGCGGGCAGATGCGTCTGCGGCCTATCCTCATGACCACATTGACAACGATTCTTTCCATGGTGCCCATGTCGCTTGGAATCGGGGACGGTTCCATCATGATGCAGGGAATGGCGCTGATTATCATAGGCGGACTGGTTGCCTCTACTATACTGATACTGATTTTGCTGCCAACCTTCTACCTGATTATTGACAAGCGGAGCAGAAGAGAGCACAGAGAGGCAAAGAGGATGAAAAGACTGGAAAAGAGAGAAAAAGCAGGGAAAGAATGATAAAGGTAAAATGACAGTTTCGATATACGAGACCGGCTTCGGATGGCTATCTGATCTGAAACCGGTCTTTTCCTTTCCCCTTGGCTTCATAGAGCGCCTTGTCGGCATTCTGGTAGAGCAGTTCGTAGGTGTCGCTGTCTGCGGCCGGACTGACGCCGATGCTGACAGAGAGCTTTTGGTCAGGGTATTTGCCGTCAAAATTCTGGTGAACGATGGAAATAAATTTTTTGAGCATGCCTTCTGTTTCTTTTATGGCGATGTCCCGGCCTACAAACACGGCAAATTCATCGCCGCCCAGCCGGCCCGTAATGTCTTTATTTCGGTTGAAATAGTTCTCCAGAATGGAGGCAAATTCCCGCAGAACCTGATCGCCCACGGGATGACCCAGTTGGTCGTTTACCAGCTTGAAATTATCCATATCCAAAATCATAAAAATGCCCTGCCTAGGTCTGTCTGCAAGCGACAGACGCACGAGCTCTTCAAAGCCCTCCCGGTTGAAAAGTTTGGTCAGAGGATCCATTCTGGCTTTTGTGCGGATTGAACTCATCTCTCTGGAGAAGTGCGAGGTCAGATAAAAGAGGAGCACGGAAGCAATGATGGCGATGATCAGCATCGGAAATTCTAACCGCCACAAATCTTTCAGAACTTCGTTTCGGTTCATACAGGTCACAAAGTACCAGTCCGTTTTCGGAATTGTGTTAATATTGACAAAATAGACGCTTTCATCACCGAGAATATCGGTCTGGCCGATTTGTCCGGCATCCAGGAGTCTGCTCACGTTCTGATACAGAAGGGATTCGTTCCCTGCGGATAAAATCGTGCCTGTCAGAGCAGCGTCGGAGTCGGCCACGATGAGCCGGCTGTCCTTGGTGACAAAAAAAGCGTGTTCGATCTTATCGTATGTAATTTCATCTGCCAGCCGGGAAGCGTAGTCCAGATAGACGTCCGTGGAGAGAACGGTTATCCCGGGAGAAGTGTTTAAAAGGCTGGTGACACTGACACATGTACCGCCTGTCATGGCATCCACATAGGGTTCGCCAAAGGCGGGCAGGGAATGCTTAAGACCCTCCTGATACCAGTCCCGCTGCGTCACAACAAAATCATCCTCAGGAACCCAGCCTGAGGCGTCAAAATAATTTCCGAGATCGTCTCCCATATACAGGCCGAAAGGATAAGCCTCGTGCGTATCCACACTGGTGTACATCAGCTCATGGACAGCCTCATTTTCAAGGCCGAGCCGTTCGATCATATCCTTATAGATGGTTACTTCATTCAGGACAGAGTCAGCCCACGCGTTGATTTTTTCCGTATAGGACTGGGATTCCAGAGCAAGCTTTTCACGGGACAGAGTCAGAATTTCCTGCCGCACAAGCATAAAGTAAATGATGATCATGATGAGAACGATAGGGACAATGGTTCCCACCAGCTTTATATTAGTCCAGATATAGTGACGTTTTGCCTTCAATGATAAAAACCTCCCCGAAAAGTGGTATGGTGTCGCGGTTTTTTGCAAAATGAATTACCATAATTTTATCATAAGCACATGGAAAGTCAAGGCGAGCCTCATATTGACAAACGGGAAGGGAGGTGTTAACGTTGTGAAAAACATCCTTATAAGAAATATGAGGCGAGATGCGGACACTATGAAATATTCCATGAAAAGACAATTTGCCTTTATTTTTATCTCTCTGATAACGGGTACGCTGCTTTTATGTCTGATCCTGAATTCAACTCTGCTTGGCACTTATTACATTAATAAGAAGCAAAATGCGCTGGTAAGCGCATACTACAGCATTAATGAAGCGTCAAGCGCCGGGGATATCATATCGGAAGCGTATGATATTGAACTGAAAAAAATCTGCGATAAGTATAATATTCAGGTGCTGGTGGCGGACGGGGAATCTGAGGCGGTAAAATATTCCATGAACGATCCGAAGACAGTACTGAAACAGCTTTTTGACAATATTTTTCGCGGCGTGGATGAAGAGAGCCTCTTGCTTAATACTGACAATTATAAAATGCAGGTGGTCAGGGATTACAAGACGCAGACTGAGTATATCGAAATGTGGGGGATACTGGATAACGGTTATCTATTCATACTGCGAAGCGCTCTGGAGGGTATTCGGGAGAGCGTATCCATTTCCAATCACTTTTTGGCCTATGTGGGCCTGATAGCCATTTGCGTCAGCGCCCTTTTGGTGGTCTGGCTTTCGAACAGGGTGACCAAGCCGATCCTGGAGCTTGCAAATATTTCGGAGCGCATGAAGCATCTGGATTTTGAGGCCAAGTATGCAGGAAATGACAAGACGGAGATCGCCATACTGGGCAATAATATCAACGAATTGTCGGAGGCGCTGGAGGAGACGATCTCTGAACTGCGCACAGCTAACAATGAACTTCTGAAGGATATAGAGACAAAAAATAAGATTGACGAGATGCGCAGGGAATTTCTTTCCAACGTGTCTCATGAGCTGAAGACGCCGATTGCGCTAATACAGGGTTATGCGGAAGGGTTGAAGGAAGGAATCAATGACGATGAGGAAAGCAGGGAATTTTACTGCGATGTGATTATGGACGAGGCGTCCAGAATGAACGCTCTTGTCAGAAATCTGCTGACCCTTAACAAATTGGAAGCGGGGAACGATATTGTAAATATGGAGCGCTTTGACGTAGCGGCTCTTGCGAAAAATTATATTGCTTCCGCGGATATCCTGATCAGACAAAAGGAGATATCCGTCCGCATGGAGGATTATGACCCGATTTATGTCTGGGGCGATGAGTTTCGGGTGGAGGAGGTATTTATGAATTATTTTACCAATGCCATCAACCATGCGCTGGGCGACAGGATTATAGATGTGAAGATGGTGAAGGACGGCGAAAGGGTGCGGATCTCGGTATTTAATACGGGAAATTCGATTCCCGAAGAATGCGTGGAGCACCTGTGGGAGAAGTTCTATAAGGTGGATAAGGCGAGAAGCAGAGAATACGGCGGGAGCGGCATCGGCCTTTCCATCGTTAAGGCTGTCATGGAATCCATGAACCAGAGGTATGGCGTCATAAACTATGATAATGGCGTGGAATTCTGGTTTGAACTGGATATGGCTTAAAACCTGTCAGGTTTTGGCTTGTAAGAATACAAATTGTAGAGTATAATGTAGTAGTTGTAAAAGCTAACTAAACTATCTGAATGACAGGGAGATGCTGACGTGAAAAAAGCAAAGGTGCTTCTGTGCGGCGTGGCGGCTGCGCTTCTGATGACAGGCTGCGGCGATATGCCCGATTTGACACAGGACGAGACAGAGTTAATATCGGAATATGCGGTGGGCGTGCTGTTAAAATATGACACGGGACATGGCAGACGGCTGGTTGATACTTCGGGATATGAGGAACCTGTGGAAGAGGAGGAGCCTGCACCCGAAGAGCCTGCAGAAGATATGGAAGAAGAGTCTGCGCCGGAGACCCAGGAGCCTGTCGAAGTAGTGGATGTGAGTCAGGATGAGGAAGAGACACAGCCGGCTGTATCCTCAGTGGAGGAATATTATGGCATTCCCAATATGATGATAAATTATACGGGATGCGAGATGGTCGATTCCTACCCCCAGGAGGAGGAAGGAGCAGTGCCGTTTTTCTCGCTGGAAGCATCGCCGGGAAAACAGCTCTTGATATTGAAGTTTAACGCGCAGAATTTGAGCGGAGAGGATCAGCAGTTAAATATGCTTGGATATGGCGCTACGTTTAGAATATCCGTCAACGGTGAGTCCAGCAGGGGCGCGCTGGCGACGATGCTTGTGAACGACATGCAGACCTACGACAGCTTAATACCTGCAAACTCCTCGGTGGAATTAGTCAGCATTGTGGAAGTGCCGCAGGGAACAAACGCGGGCAGTATTGATTTTATCCTTCGTGGAAACGGTGAGGACGGGACGCTTCATTTGCAGTAAACGGCGGGATTTTAAGCGCGAAAAAGCAGATTATCTGTAACAGATAAAAGAAATTTGTAAGAAATTTGAAAAACCCGTTGACATCCAATAATTCATCTGCTATTATATGAAAGTCGCCTGAACGGAATACCTTTTCGGAAAGAGC
>VSNG01000025.1 GCA_009774175.1 Lachnospiraceae bacterium
GCTCTTTCCGAAAAGGTATTCCGTTCAGGCGACTTTCATATAATAGCAGATGAATTATTGGATGTCAACGGGTTTTTAAGAATTTTTTAGAATTTTTTTCTGACATGGATCAGAGTGTATAAATTCCAAAATAAACAAGCGTTTTATAAAGTATATAAGCCAACAGACATCCCTCCGCAGCACCCATTACAGCGCCCAGTAATTTATTGATGCCGCTGACTACGGAAATACTGCCTACGGCCAAAAGGGGTGCAAAAATCAAACGGCATATCTTAAAAATAACGCCAAGCAAAACCAGCGCCACAATGCAGGCCGTCAGCGTATGCATTGATTTTTTAACCGCGCTGCTGACTGCAAAAAACACCAGCACCACACAGGCCAGAGAAATTACCCCTGACAGAAGATTCATAATCTCCTGCATCATTCCATTGGCATAGCCTCTCTTTATTCTCCATATTAATAATAAAAGTATAACCGCCGCAAAGGCGAATGCTATCATATCCTGTCTCATCTTACCTTAATTCTATCTTATCTATGGATTCCGGCGTCACTACCATATAAGTATAGGAAGCGTTCTGTGGTATCAGCATCAATGCCGTCTTATTGAACTTGCCCGCATACTTCTGCAGCCCTTTGCTGTTGTAAATACGGCAGTCGGACTCATTGTAAATAATAATCTCATCTTCATGGAATACGATATCCCTGCAATCTATATCATATTCAATGGAACGCACAAACTCTCCTGACTTGTGATACACATCCAGACGGTATCTGCTGCCGCTCTCCTTGCTGTTAAATACCAGCCCAACATATTCGCTTCCGTAATATACGCCCCGCACCTCTTCATCCAACAGTTTTTCCGCTACGCTGACCGGCTTCTGCGAGCCGCCGAAAAACATAATCCTGTCATCGGACACTCCAAAAACGGACTGATTGTCAAGAAATCTTGTAAACGGCACCACCGTGTCAACATAATCATAGCCGCTCACATAATTGTCCGTATTGTTCTGTCCCACCGCTCCAAAATTATAAAAGGCAACGCTTGTTTTCATATGTCCGCTGTCTATGTACAGATAAGAGACGCACACAAGTTCACCGCTCGGTGAAATGGATACTTCCACAGGATAGCCGCTTTCCCTCATAGTCGTCCGAAAGCGTACCAGCTCATTCCCTTTCGCATCATACAGGCAGATCAGGGTAACGTCTGTGTCGTCCAGCACCGCCGCCACAACGCCTCCGGCGGATACACAGAAATTGCGTACCGGTCGGTTTGTTGTAATCTTACCCAATAAAGAATCCGTGTTCATCACATAAATTTCTCTGCCGTTATAATCACCAACCGCCACTACATTCTGATTAATATCAACCATGGGATTCTGCATTCCGAAAGTCTGGTTCCACACCGCATTCCCCTTGGTGTCCATACAGCTGATACCGTCTTTACTATATGTAAGAAGGTGTGTGGCAAAAGGCATCATTTCCGCATTGGAGGGAATCTTAATTTCCACGCTTGAAATTTCCACGTTTTCCGTGTAAACCTTATTCTGCCATTGTATCAGAAGCACAGCTCCCACTGCCATGAGCAGTGCAAGCACCAGAAACGTACGGTAAAAAACAGTAAACTTGTGACTTTTTATCTTCTCTTTATAACTGATTCTGGGCTTTGTCTGTTCCTCGTCCCGTTTTTCTTTTCTTTTCAAATAGTCCCTTATATTAGCCATCTGCCGTTTTCTCTCTTCCAGACCCGCAAGCTTGCCCACACTGCTTGCCCGCTCAACTTCCGTTTCGCTCACGGGCTGTCTGCGCTCCCCGCACTGCTCGCACGCTCAACTTTCCGTTTCGCTCGCGGGCTTCGCACTCCCGCTTCTGCGCAGTGCTCATTGCCATCGCGTACATTATAACACAGCCCCAATCTCTTTTCTACGGCAGAATAATTCTTTGGCCGGAGCAGATTTTGTCGGGATCCGTAATCTGATTTACTTCACAGATTTTTTCCACTCTTGAAAAATCCCCGTAAATTTTCTGACTAATAGTGTAAAGCGTGTCCCCCTCTTCCACTTCATAGTATCTTGTCACGCTTCTGGAAAGCGCTTCTTCCCCCTGCTCTGATTCTCCCGTTTCTGACAGCTCCTCTTCGCCGGACTTATCCTGCCCTTCCTCCGGCTCGTCCTTTATTCCGGCGGCATTCTCCTGCGTTTCCTTATCGGCCTCTGACTCTGCCCCCTCCTTTAAGGGCTCGTCCCCGGCCGTCGCCGTCTCTGCATTATTATCTTCCTCTGATAATCCGTCTTCTGCTTCCGCCACCGGCTCTTCCTCCGGCTCTTCTGCGGATTCATGCCCGGTCGTCTTCTCTGGATCTGTATCTCCGTCTTCCTCCATCTGCCGCCTGCCTGCCGCCACATCCCGTTCCACCACAATCTCATCCTGACCCTCTGTATTTGCGACATCCCTCGCGCTATCCTCCGCCTCCTGATTCTCTATGGCAAAAAAAACTTCTTTTGCAGATTGATTCAACTGCTTCATTTTATCATAACTGTCGGTGGAGGCTATCACAATGGCGGTAAGCACCATTAATATCAGACAAAGTTGCAGGGAAATTGTGCCGGGAATTTCCTTTTTCCCTTTTTCCACAGGTGGAATCAGCACCGGCAGTTCCATGTCCTGCCCGCCGCTTTTTTCAACCTCCCGCTTTTTACTGGCACTGCCTGTCCACTCCAGCAGATAACTCTGCATGGCTTCATTATTTTCATAAAAAACCTGAAACCCGTTAACCCCACATTCACCGTTTGGCTCCCGCACCATGAAAACGGGCCCCGCCTGGGTCAGTCGGCATATAAGCTCCGAAAGGGGTTCGTACTGTGCGAACAGGGTAATCTCCTTTTCGCGTCCCGCCCCGTAGACAAAAATCTTTCTGCCCTTATCCTGACGGGAACCGTAAAAATAAATTTCAGACAGCTCCAGCGAATCCGCCTCCCGTCTCAGATAGGATAAGACGTACTCTTCCACATAGATTTGATATTTCTTTTTTCTTTCTTCATTCCGAATAACGGTCGAACCGGATTCCATCTTTTCCCCCTGCCTTATTGCTTCTCACAATATTTTGCTTCTGCGACAACTATATCACAGCCTTTTTGAAAAAGATGGCATAAGACGCGATAAATAACAAAAGGCAGGATTCCTGTCTCCTGCCAATGTTTCTAAAGCTTATACAAACATAATTACTTTTTAAGGGATAACCCGTCTTTAAATGCTTCACCCACCCTTTCAGTTACTTTATAATATCCATGCGTGTACGGATCAAAGGCAATGGCATTCACCAGTGACATGTCTATCCTGTCGCCAGCCATAACGCTCTCGTCTGCCGTAACATTTACCACTTTGCCGACCACACCGCATCCATACTTATTGTCCTGATACTCGATAAATTCACACTCCAGGCAAAGTGGAAGTTCATTGATAATCGGCGCATCCACAATATCCGACCTGGTCGCGGTAAAACCACTGTTGTTGAATTTATCAGCGACCCTGTTGCCGGATTCAACGCCAAAATAATCCGCCTCGACGACATGAGCGGCATCCGCAATGCTCACTGTAAAAGCACCCCTTGCCTTGATATTTTTTACCGTTTTGTGTGTCTCCGTTAAATTGAGGACTACATTTCCTCTTTCCTGCATGGTACCCCATGCGGCATTCATCACATTCACGCTGCCGTCTTCATTGTAAGTTGCCACCATCAAAACCGGCATTGGAAAAATGCCTTCCGTAATATTAAGTTTCTTTCTCATTGTAATTACCCCATTTCCATACATGATTGACATACTATGTTTCCTTATTTACAATTGTAGCTGTCTGCATAAAAAGATGCAAGTACTGTCTTATAAGTAAGGTACTATCCCAAAGGGAAGTGTTAAAATGATAAAAAAATATATTGAAAAAGCTAATTTTGAGGATGTTCACAACAGTGGGGAAGGCGTTAGTCACATTATAGAAACCTCCTCCGGAGAGTATATCGTAGTCGAGAAGGCCGAGATTACGGATACTGTCGGAACAGACGCACCACAGACTGACGAATCGCTCGGTACGAATGTCTGGGTTATGAAATCGGACAAAAACCTGACCCACGCTTGGAGCAGATCCTACGGGAGCAGCAAAAATTATTCCGGAAATAATGCATGGGTGTTTATGATTGACAAGAACTCCGGCGATATGATTTGGGACGAAGTCCATGGCGGAAGCGAAACTGACTCTTTCAGCTTTATCTTTGAAGGCGGGAACGGTTTTCTCCATCTGCGGGTTGAGCCCTTTTTGCGGAAGAGGTAATGTCATTGTGCAGTAAGGCTACTGATTACGTTTCCATGGTTCAGGCACATACAATAAATCAGGCCGCGTTACTGCTGTTGGAAGGCGCAAGATATGAAAAAACGAGACTTCTTAGGAAGCCTCGTTTTTTCATATCATTCAAATGCGTATATAGTCTCGGACTCGTAAACCTTACCCGCTCCAAACACTGCCTGTTCAAATTCGGGATGATGAATACTGTCAGGGAAATAGTGGGTTTCCAGACAGAGTCCCGTCCGCGGCCCGTAATGCACACCACCCTTGCCGCTCTGCTCCACAATACAGTTTCCCGCATAGAACTGTATGCCGGGCAGCGTAGTATATACCTTCATCCTGCGTCCGCTCTTCGGGTCTTCCACTTCCGCTGCTTCCCGCATGGTGCCGTCCGCACCGTCCAGCGCAAAGTTATGATCGTATCCCTGCACCAGCTTTAACTGCTCGCAGTCAGCTCCAATCTCTTCTCCGATCCGTTTCTTCTTTGTAAAGTCAAGAGGCGTTCCTGCCACCGGCGAAATCTCTCCCGTGGGAATCGCCCCCGGCAGTACCGGCGTATACCTGCTTGCATGGAGACAGAGCAAATGCCCCTCTATACTGCCGGAATCATGCCCGGCCAGATTAAAGTAGGTATGATTGGTCAAATTAATCAGCGTCTCCACATCGGCAGTCGCATAATATTTCAGCTTCAATTCATTATTGTCCGTAAGCGTAAAGGTCACCTTTACCTCTTTGTTTCCCGGGAATCCCATTTCACCGTCTTTTCCCTCAATGGAAAACGTCAGGCTGTTTTCTCCTTCTTCTACCGCCCACGGACGTTTCTGATAACCGTTGTCCATATCGCTGTGCAGGTTATTGGGGCCGTCGTTGACAGGCAGATGATATTCCTTTCCGTTTAACGTAAACGCCGCGCCCCCTACGCGGTTCGCATTCGGTCCGATGGTAACGCTGAAAAAGCTGGGATTGGAAATATAGTCCTCCAGATTATCAAAACCAAGAACCACGTCCTCCAGCTTTCCGTCTTTATCCGGCACAAACAGGTCTACCAGCGCCGCGCCGAAATTGGTAAATTTCGCTTCCATTCCGTTCTTGTTCTTCAACGTATAGAGATAAACCTCTTCTCCCGTTTGTAACGTCCCGAACTTTTCTTTTACCACACCCATTACTCATACCCTCCTTAGTTTCTGTTTTATCTGAATCTTTTCGTTACCCCTTTTTGGTCAGAGCTCCACCCGGCCTTCCAGCGCCCGTAAAAGCGTCACTTCGTCAATATATTCCAGATCGCCTCCAACCGGTACGCCACTGGCAATTCTCGTAACCTTAATTCCCGTCGGTTTAATCAGCTTACTGATATACATCGCCGTAGTTTCGCCCTCAAGACTGGAATTGGTAGCGATAATCACCTCCGCCACGTCGCCTTCCAGCCGTTTCATCAGTTCTTTCAGCTTAATATCGCCCGGGCCGATCCCCAGCATGGGAGATATGGCGCCGTGAAGCACATGATAAACGCCCGTATATTTCCCCGTCTTCTCATAAGCAGCCAGATCTCTGGCATTTTCCACCACCATGACTGTGCTGTGGTCCCTCTTTTCATTGGCGCAGACCGGGCAGACGTCCCTGTCAGTCAGGGTAAAGCATTCCTGACAGTAACGAACGTTTTCCTTCGCCTCGACAATAGTCTTTGCCAGCCGCTCCACCCGTGCCTTCGGCATATTGATCAAGTGAAAGGCCAGCCGCTGCGCTGATTTATGCCCGATACCGGGTAGTCCCGCCAGCTCCTCAATTAATTTGTTGATATATCCGCTGTAAAGCTCCATCAGAAGGGCAGACCTCCGCCCAGCCCCAGGCCTCCCGTCATCTTACTCATCGCCTCGTTGTTCGCTTCCTCCGCCATGCGGAGCGCTTCATTGGCGGCCGCCATCACGAGATCCTCCAGCATTTCGACATCATCCGGATCCACCACTTCCTCAGACAGTTTCACCTTAGTCACCTCGCGCTTGCCGGTTACGGTTACTTCCACTGCGCCGCCGCCGGCTTTTGCAGTAAATTCTTTGGTTTCAAGCTCCTTCTGGCTCTCCTCCATCTGCCGCTGCATCCGCTGCGCCTGCTTCATCAGATTATTCATGTTGCCGGGCATACCGCCGCCCGGAAATCCGCCTCTTTTTGCCATAATACTCTCCACTCCGTTTTCCTTTTTTTATTCTTCTTCAATATCCATATGAATCAGCTGCGACAGATCCACATAGTTATGTTCAAACGTTTCCCTGTCCGGCACCGTCTGTATCGTCACGTCAATCTCTTTGCCCGCCACGTCGGCAAGCATCTGCTCCAGCAGCTCTCTGTGCCCCTCCTGCCGCAGAAAATAGTCGGAGGCAAGGCCGTCCTCCACGACTACCAGGAGTCTGCTGTCACCGCCGAGACTTAAGCGCGCATCCCGCAAATACTGTTTCATGGGCATGACTGCGCCTGCCACAACGTCCTGCCATCTGTCTACCACAGCCTGCACATCCTCCGGGATGGCTTTCGGCAGCGGCGGCCTCTCCTTCACAACCTGCGCTGCGCCCTGTCCGCCGGTCTCCCCGCCACTATATCCCTGTGAACCGGCAGACATTACCGCGACACCGTTTTCCAGTTTATCCTCAATCACCCTGACCCGTTCCACCACAGAGCCATAATCCTGTTCCATACTCGGTTTACACAGTTTAATCAGGGCAATTTCTATTAAAATCCGCTTCTGCGGCGCATATTTAATCCGACCGGACAGCTCCGAAAAAATACGGATATATCGCATAAGCGCATCCGTTCCCAACATGCCTGACTCCTCTTTCAGTCGAAGAAGATTGTCAGAAGACACGTCAATAATATCCTCAATATCATCCGACGACTGTAGCAGAAGCAGGTTTCTGAGATACCATGTAAAATCCGTTACAAACTGCACCAGCTCCCGGCCCTGCATGACAATCTCTTCCAAAAGGCTGATGCAGCCCGTCACATCGCCCTCCAGAACAAGGCGCAAAAGTCTGCTGAACACTTCCGTATCCACCGCGCCAAGCACATCGAGCGCCTTGTCATAAGTCAGCTCCTGGCCGAAATGGAACGCGATGCACTGGTCCAACAGACTCAATGCATCACGCATGGAACCGTCCGCCGTCTTTGCGATATAGCGCAGCGCTTTTTCCTGCACCTGCACCTGCTCTTTCTCCATCAGCTCACGCAGCCGCCCGGCAATCGTCTCAATCGAGATTCTGCGAAAGTCATAGCGCTGACAGCGGGATAAAATCGTAATCGGTATCTTGTGAACCTCCGTGGTCGCCAAAATAAAAATCACATACGACGGCGGCTCCTCCAGCGTCTTAAGAAGCGCATTAAAGGCGCCAATGGAAAGCATATGCACCTCGTCAATAATGTAAACCTTAAACCGCCCCTGCGCCGGGGAATAGGATACCTCTTCCACAATCTCACGGATATTGTCCACGCCGTTGTTGGAGGCCGCGTCAATCTCGATCACATTCATACTGGCGCCCGCCGCAATCGCCTTACAGCTTTCGCACTCCCCACAGGGGCTCCCCTCCACGGGATGTTCACAATTAACCGCCCTTGCAAATATTTTTGCTATTGATGTTTTGCCCGTGCCTCTCGTTCCGCAAAACAGATAGGCGTGACCGATACGATCCGCTTTAATCTGATTTTGCAAGGTGGTGACAATATGCTCCTGCCCCTTGACATCTTCAAATCGGCCGGGACGAAATTTGCGGTATAATGCTGTATATGACATCTACTAATCTCCGAAGCTGATACCCACCATCTTTGCTTCCTTCACAATGGTCGCATCAGGTGATACCATTTTCAGCTTGCCAGCCACTTCCTCCAGCGGAACCTTGACGATTTCCCTGTTCTTATAACCAACCATGAAGCCGTACTCGCCCTTCAAAATCAGCTTGCCGGCCTCTGCGCCGAGCCTGGTTGCAAATACCCTGTCATAAGGGCAGGGGCTTCCGCCGCGCTGCGTATGGCCGGGAACAGTAACGCGCACATCCATCCCGGTCTTTTTCATAATCTTATCCGCAATTTCATAGGAAACCGACGGATACGGATAATCCTTCATCTTCTCCTTGAGTTCTTTCTTGGAAAGTTTCGCGTCTTCCTTGGAGATCGCGCCCTCCGCCACCGCCATGATGGTAAAGCGGGAACCTCTCTCCCTGCGCCCGTCAATGGCTTTCACAATACTGTTTATATCGTAAGGAATCTCCGGGATCAGAATAATATCCGCGCCGCCCGCAATCCCGGCATTTAACGTCAGCCAACCAACCTTATGTCCCATAACTTCCACGATAAAGATACGTCCATGAGAGGAAGCCGTTGTGTGAATGCAGTCAATACAGTCCGTTGCAATGTTCACCGCGCTCTGGAAACCGAAGGTCATATCCGTCCCCCACAGATCATTGTCTATTGTCTTGGGAAGTGTGATGACATTCAGCCCCTCCTCGCGCAGCATGTTAGCCGTCTTGTGCGTACCGTTGCCGCCCAGAATTACCATGCAGTCCAGTTTCAGTTTATGATAATTCTGTTTCATCGCCTCTACTTTGTCCAGCCCGTTCTCGTCAGGCTCCCGCATCAGCTTAAAGGGCGTTCTGGAGCTTCCGAGTATGGTGCCGCCTTTTGTCAAAATGCCCGCGAAATCATGTCCTGTCAGAATACGGAAATCCCCGTAAATCATTCCCTTATAACCATCCAGAAAACCATAAATCTCCACATCCTCACTGCTGCACGAAAGGCATTTCACCACGCCTCTCATTGCCGCGTTCAAGGCCTGACAATCACCGCCGCTGGTCAACATTCCAATTCTTTTCATTGCGCTTCCTCCTTACTTACATTACACTTTTTGCCACACCAGAAAACCAAAACTTCTTCTTATACGATTATATCTTATTTTCAGTTTCATCACAACTTTTATTTCAATCGCCGGCTCCTTGGTCCCCATCATTTTTTCCCGCTTCAAAAAGGCTGCCCTCCCCTGCCAAAGCCGCCCTGCGCATTTGCTTTTCCAGCTTATTTCTCTCCCGCAATTCCACAAAAAAAGCCTTGAGAACAGCCTGGCATTCCTCCTCCAAAATTCCCCTCTGTACGATCACCTGATGATTAAACTCCGTCATTTCCAGTATATTCAAAATAGAACCGCCGCAGCCCGCCTTTGGGTTCATGGCGCCTATGACGGCTCTGGTGATTCTGGCCTGCACTATCGCCCCGGCACACATCTGGCAGGGTTCCAGTGTAACATAAAGAGTGCATTCTTCCAGCCGCCAGTCCTTCATCACGCGGCTTGCTTTATTGATCGCGGTGATCTCCGCATGGGCCAGTGTGTTTTTATCCGTATTACGACGGTTATAACCTCTGCCGATAATCTTATCCTGATATACGATCACGCAGCCGATCGGCACCTCGCCTAAAGCGTACGCCTTTTTCGCCTGCTTTAAGGCTTCCTTCATGTACTTTTCGTCCTGTGTCATGCCACCCTCCAGCCGGAATCATCTCACAGATGCCGTAATTCTTCGTAATGCCAAAAAAATACACAGTAATTCCTGTGCCGCAAACTACTGAACCCGCGTCTATTATATCAAAAATCATGTCGAATAGAAAGACTTGAATAAAACAGTGGACAATCACCGTATTATCACTTATAATCTAATTCGTATGGAGACGTATCGAAGTGGTCATAACGGGGCGCACTCGAAATGCGTTAGCCCTCCGGGGCACGAGGGTTCGAATCCCTCCGTCTCCGCTACCGTGCAGCCGGGGCGTTAGCGGTGCCCTGTACCCACAATCCGCTCCAGTGGGGGTGATGCTTTATCGAGGGCCTTCGCTTGCGTAGCTGCCCTTTATAAGTGGCGTTGAAGTTTGGGTCTTACGCAATGAGAATCCATGAACCGTGTCAGGGTGGGAACACAGCAGCACTAAGTGGAACCTTTCATGTGCCGTGAGGGTGCCTGGCGGAGTTAACTGTAAAGGTAACGTACATGGGTTTCGGTTCGACATAAAGCGCACGGTTTTGAATGTTTAACTTTTGTCGCCGCAGTCTCTTTTTCTGTCGCGGCAGTCGCCAAAATGCCAGGCCAACCCATGGTTGACTTCAAACAAATCATTTGGCTCGTTGCCGACGGGAATGAACACATGACAAATCAGAATATTTGCGAATACGACATTCTGTCGGAGCTCTCAGACTGTACGCTCTGCCCGAGAGAATGCCATGTCAACAGAAACGCCGGCGAAATCGGATACTGCGGACAAACAGCAGCGCTCACAGCTGCAAGAGCCGCCCTTCATTTCTGGGAGGAGCCCTGCCTGTCCGGCACGAACGGTTCCGGCGCTGTTTTTTTCAGCGGCTGCAATCTGCGCTGTGTCTATTGTCAGAATCACGCAATCGCAGGCGGTTTTTGCGGACGGGAAATCACCCTGTCCCGTCTTTGTGATATCTTTCTGGAATTACAGGAAAAAGGCGCGCACAATCTGAATCTGGTCACGCCTACTCATTTTGTCCCCCAAATCATAGCCGCATTAAAAGCAGCAAAAAAACAGGGACTTTCCATCCCCGTCGTCTACAATACCTCCGCCTATGAAAAAACAGCCACCCTGAAAAAGCTGGAAGGGCTTGTGGACATTTATCTGCCCGATCTCAAATACCGCGACTGCCTTTTAAGCAAACGTTATTCCCATGCGCCCGATTATTTTGAGGCTGCCGCACCTGCCATTGCCGAAATGGTCCGTCAGGTTGGCGCGCCTGTTTTTGAGGACGGCGAAAACACCCTTATGAAAAAGGGGGTTATCGTCCGCCATCTGCTTTTACCCGGTTGTGAAAAGGACACCCGCCGTATTCTGCGTTTTCTTCACCAAACCTACAAAAATGACATATATGTCAGTATAATGAACCAGTATACTCCGCTTGCGCAGGTAAAAAGCATTCCCGAGCTGGATCGCAAAATTTCTCCCTTAGAATATGAAAAAATTATAGATTACGCTATTTCCATCGGCATTGAAAACGGCTTCATTCAGGAAGGAGAAACCGCCTCGGAAAGCTTTATCCCCGCCTTTGACTGCGAAGGTATCTAAACATATTTCGGCTTGCCTGCACAGGCAGGCAAGACCCCTGTCACAGCTCCACTCGTCTCAGGTAATATCCAAATTCACCTGCCCTGGGCCCGCCGCCTCCATGCTGTCCATTCTCACCGCCAATACGCTCGAATGCCTCAAAGCCGAACATCAGCGCCACCATTTTTTCCCTCTCATAAAAAACACCCGGCACACCCAGATAATATTCCTCCCCCTCTTTTCCCAAAATCATATGGCGGTAATTATAAAATCCGTGCAAAAGAAAACTGTTATTTACCAGATGCTGATATTTTGAAGATAAAATAAGGAAATCTTTTGGCTCAAGCTTCACATACACCCTCTCGTCGCCATAAGGGTGAATGCGTTCATATGTATCCAAAATCTGCTCCCATTTATCTTCTTTCAGCCCTTCCATGGGCGGCATGGACATCGACGGCCTCTCATTCCCCCGCACCCGTCCTGCTGTAGTCGTCTCCTGTGACACAACAGTTTCCCGTGGGCTCGGCCGTTCAACAGCGATATACTCCACCCGTCTGTTTTGCCGCCCGGATTCCCTCTCCCGTGAAGCCTGCTCCATAATTCTTGCCGGCTCTGCATTTTCCGCCCGTCTTTGCGAATACGAATCCCCTTCTGCGCGCTCCGTCTCTTCTCCAGAAATCCGTTCCCCCTCTGCGCGTTCCGTCTCTTTTTCGGAGGGCCGCTCCCTTTCTGTGCGCTCCGTCTCTTCTGCAGAGGGCCGTTCCCCTTCTGCACGCTCCGTCTCCTCTGCAGAGGGCCGTTCTTCCCTCAAAACGGGTCCCGCCGCCTTGCCTGCACCTTCAATCAAATAACCGCCCGGCAGCATGATTTGCAGCATGATCTGTTCCAGCGACTCCTCTTCTTTCTTTTCCCATTGGCCGCTGCCATCCCTCACTGCAATGCCATCCACTTCCTTCCAGTCCGTTCCGCAATAATAGCGCACCGGGAATCTGCCGCTTATGGAACGAGGCGCATTCTTCACGGTAAGAGACAGACTGCCTTCCCTGTCTCTTTTTTCCACTTTAAGAAACCCTGCATTTCCCAGACGATTTCCATTTTTATACAAACTCATATATACGATTTCTTTTTGATACATAGTCGCACCATGCCTTTCTATCTATCTATATGCGGGCCTGACACAAAATATGTATACTTTTTTTGGCATAAAAAACCCGGGACACAATCGTCCCGGATTTCACACCGCTCGCCGTTATCGCATCGTGCATAAGCAGAAGTTCGTAATGCTTCGCATTCCTCGCTTCACGTTGCTCGCCGTAAGTCGGCAGGAGCAGGCCTGCATGAAAGCACGCGTCCTGACTCTGCCTCCTTCCGGCTCTGCTTATGCGCTAATATTCCAACGAATCCAGATATCGCATGTAATTGACTACCATGAGGGCAATTTTAAAGGTCAGGGCATCGTCGAAAACGCGGATATCCAGTCCCGTACTTTTCTGTAACTTCTCAATCCGATACACCAATGTGTTGCGGTGTACGAAAAGCTGTCTTGACGTTTCAGATACGTTAAGATTATTTTCAAAAAACTTGTTAATAGTCGTCAGCGTTTCTTCGTCCAGCTCCGCGGGTACATTTGAACCGAAAATTTCATCAATGAAAAGCCGGCAAAGATTAATGGGAAGCTGATAAATCAATCTGCCGATCCCCAGGGTATTATACGCCGAAACTTTTTTCTCCGCATAAAAGATCTTACCTACATCAAGCGCCATCTTGGCCTCCTTGTAGGATTTCGACACTTCCTTGAGCTCTTCCACAATCGTCCCGTAAGCCACGCGCACATTGAGCATTGCTTCCGTATTCATCATGTCAACAATCGTATCAGCAATCTGCTCCAGCCGCTCATATTCATCATCAGGAGCAAGAGCCTTAATCAGAATCGCATTGCTTTCATCCACTGCTGTAATATAGTCTCCGACCTGCGAGCTGAACATACCGTTCAGAAGCTCCATCGCCGTACTGTCCTTCTCTTTGTCTGTCTCGATCAGAAATACAGCGCGGGGAACGGCCGCCTCAATATGCAGCTTTCTGGCACGGTTATAGATATCTACCAGAAGCATATTATCCAGCAGGAGATTCTGAAAGAAATTATTACGGTCGTAACGCTCCTTATAGGCAATGATCAAATGCTGTAACTGACTGACCGCAATCCTGCCGATCATATAGGTGTCTTCGTTACCGCCCTTTGCATCCAGCACAAAAAGCACTGTCTCTTCATCCAAAACCTTAAGCAGATGATGAGGCCCGATAACCTGACTGTCGGCGGGAGAATCAACAAATCCCGTAATCAGCGACGAAGAGATATCTCCCGTCTCAAAAGTCGCCGCAATCTCCTTTCCCTCTAAATCCCATACGGCAAGATCAACCTTGGAAATGGCTCCAAGTTCCTCTATGCTGGCTTTGATAATTTGACTTGAAATCATATAACCCTCCGTTACTCAGCAGTACACGCTCGTCTTCGTTTCACTTCATTTCGCGCACAGGTTTTTCTCACATTAGAAAGAGGGAGGGATGCATCAGCATCCCTCCCCTAAAATCATTTTTCCTAGTTAGTGATGGTCTGCTCTGTCTCTTTGTCGAATACATGAATCTTCTCAACATCGAAAGCAAACTTAACTGTGTCGCCAGGTCTTGCCGTGGTACGGGAATCCACTCTTGCAGTAATCGGGAACTCAGCAAGATCAAAGTATAAGTAAACCTCTGCACCGAGCAGTTCGTAAACCTTAATGGTAGATTCGAATACGCACTTAGCGGTCTCAATAAACATCTCGGAATCATATACGTCCTCAGGACGGATACCGAATGTTACGGTCTTTCCTGCGTAACCGCCGTCAATCAGCTTCTTAGCCTTAGCCGGAGGAAGCGGAATGGTCTGGCCCGCTACTTTCAGGCTTGCGCTGTCACCGCTAACCTCAACGACAGCGTCAAGGAAGTTCATCTGCGGTGATCCCATGAATCCTGCTACAAACAGGTTCTGAGGCTTCTGATATAAGTTCTGAGGAGTATCAACCTGCTGTACCACGCCGTCCTTCATAACAACGATTCTGGTACCAAGGGTCATAGCCTCTGTCTGGTCATGTGTTACATAGATGATGGTGGTGCCCAGTCTCTGATGCAGTTTAGAAATCTCAACACGCATCTGAACACGAAGCTTCGCATCCAAGTTGGACAGCGGCTCATCCATCAGGAACACCTTGGGATTACGAACGATTGCACGTCCCATAGCCACACGCTGTCTCTGACCACCGGACAGAGCCTTCGGCTTACGATCAAGAAGAGCTGTCAGATCAAGGATCTTAGCTGCCTCTTTCACCATCTTGTCAATCTCATCCTTCGGAACTTTTCTCAGCTTAAGGCCGAATGCCATGTTGTCATACACAGACATATGAGGATACAGAGCGTAGTTCTGGAATACCATCGCGATATCTCTGTCCTTAGGCTCTACGTCGTTTACTACTCTGTCGCCGATCTTCAGCTCACCGGAAGAAATATCCTCCAGACCTGCGATCATACGAAGTGTGGTAGACTTACCGCAACCCGAAGGTCCTACAAAAATAATGAACTCCTGATCCGCAATTTCAAGATTGAAATCTTTTACTGCCTCGAATCCGTTAGGGTATACCTTGCAGACATTTTTTAAAGATAAACTTGCCATGATTGGACTGCCTCCTGATTTTAAAATTTTTGTTTTCTGCCAGCCTGAGAATAAACCGTCTCAGACACTTAATCTGTAAATTAGTATAACGGACTTTCCCTCCCTTTGCTATACCACTATTCCACAAAGATTTTGTTCCTGATTGTAAATGTTGCTTACTTTATCCTGCTTTTTTTATCCCTCACGGCAAATTGCCTAAGAATGTACCGCCTTCCTGTACACATTGACCAAATTGTGTGTTTTCACACGAAATTGAGAAAATGTCCTGTATTCCCCGCCGGGTTATCTACGCCGTCCGGCATCCTTTCACCTCATATCCCGCTTCAGTTACAGCCTCAGCAAGCTTCTCATCCGCAATATTGCTCTCCATTGTCACCCTCGCCGTCTTATCCTCAAGGCTGACCTCCACGGCGCTCACGCCCGCGATACCCTCCAGCGCCTTCTGTACATGGGCCTGACATTTTGCGCACATCATTCCTTCTACATCCAATACTTTTACCATTTCTTTGTTCTCCTTTCCTTCCTCTTTTTCATTTATTTTTATAAAGCTGCTCAGATCCGGCATGGGAACCTCTTTTGCCCTCTTATCCCCAGCAGAATTTCTAACGGAAAAGAAATTCAGCCGCAGGGCGTTTGTCACCACGCAAAAACTGGACAGACTCATGGCCGCTGCCGCAACCATCGGATTCAGGGACAGCCCAGTGAGCGAAACCAATGCCCCCGCCGCCACAGGTATTCCGATACAGTTATAAAAGAATGCCCAAAACAGATTTTCATGAATATTTTTGAGCACCTGTCTGGAAAGCCTGACAGCCGTGGATACGTCCGTAAGCTTCGACTTCACCAGAACAATGTCCGCCGCATCCAGCGCAACGTCCGCCCCGGCGCCTATGGCAATTCCCACATCCGCCGCGGTGAGGGCAGGCGCGTCGTTAATGCCGTCTCCCACCATGGCCACCCTGCCATACTCTCCCAGCTTCCTGATCACCGCCTCCTTATCGCCCGGTAAAACATCCGCCACAACAGCGTCGATTTCCGTCTGTGCGCGGACTGCCTCTGCGGTGCGGCGGTTATCGCCCGTCAGCATAACCACATGAATGCCCATGTTCTTAATCTCTTTCACCGCCTGCGCGCTGTCAGGCTTCACCACATCCGCTACGGCGATCATGCCAAGAAGTTTTTCTCCTCCGGCAAAATAAAGGGGCGTCTTTCCCTCTCCCGCCATCTGCTCTCCTCTGCTGAGAAATTCTTTCGTCATCAGCCCTTTTTCCTGTAACAGCGCCGCTTTTCCGCCAATCGTCCGAATCCCCCCGAGCACGCCTTTTACACCCCACCCCGGGAGCGCCTGAAAATCAGCCGCTTCTTCCGGCGCTATTCCTTCTTTTTCCGCGCATTCACAAATAGCTCTGGCAAGAGGATGTTCACTCTTCTTTTCCAAGGACGCCGCCGCAAGCAGAAGCGCCTCCTTTGCAACTCCTGCCGCGGGACAGATATCTGTCACCTGCGGTCTGCCCTCCGTTACCGTTCCCGTCTTATCTAAAACCATGAAATTTACCCGGCCGGTCTGCTCCAGAGCCGTGGCATTTTTAAACAGAATACCCTGTCCCGCCCCTATACCGTTGCCTACCATTATGGCTACCGGCGTGGCCAGCCCAAGCGAGCAGGGACAGCTGATCACCAATACGCTGATGGCATGGGAAAGGGCTTTTCCGACGCCGGCCCCGGCGAGCAGCCAGACCGCTCCTGTAAGAAGAGCCAGAATAATTACCACAGGAACAAAAACGCCGGACACCCGATCTGCAATCTGCGCGATAGGCGCTTTTGTGGCCACTGCATTTTCGACCATATCTATAATTTGCTGTAAGGTGGTATCCCCGCCCACACGGGTTGCACGACAGGTCAGGGCTCCGTTCTGATTCAGGGTGGCGGCGCTGACCCGATCTCCCGTCCCCTTATCCACAGGCAGGCTTTCTCCCGTAAGCGCCGCCTCATCCACCGCGCTCTCCCCCTCAATTACCTGACCGTCCACGGGGATGCTCTCCCCCGGCTTTACAATAAAAATATCTCCCACCAAAACCTCGTCCGCCGCTATCGTCATCTCTGTCCCGCCGCGAACCACATGCGCCGTTTTCGGGGCAAGATCCATCAGACTTTTTACAGCATTGGTCGTCTTGCCCTTGCTGTAGGCTTCCAGCAGCTTGCCAACCGTAATCAGTGTAAGAATCATGGCCGCCGACTCAAAATACATGTCATGCAGACAGTGTGCGGCCATTTCCCTGTTTGCCGCGCCATACGCGCCGCCCATGCGAAACATCACCGCCGCGCTGTAGACAAACGCCGCCGTGCTTCCCAGCGCCACCAGCGTATCCATGTTGGGCGCACGGTGAATCAGTCCGGTAAATCCGCTTATAAAAAATTTCTGGTTAATGACCATAACAAGTCCCGTCAAAAGCAGCTGATACAGGGCAATGGCCCAGGGATTTTCCGCAAAAGCCACGGGTACGGGCCACCCCCACATCAAATGCCCCATGGATACATACATAAGCGGCAGTAAAAGGCATAAAGACGCGGCCAGTCTCCGCCGGAGCTTCGGCGTCTCATGATCCGCAAACGCGTCGTCTCTGCGCACCCTCTCTGCGCCGGCTAACGCCGCGCCATATCCCGCAGACTCCACCGCCTGACAGATCGCAGACGCCGAAACCGATTCCTCGCTGGATACCGTCATATTATTCATAAGCAGATTTACACTGACTGCATCGACCCCCGTGACGTTTCGTACCGCTTTTTCAACATGCGCGCTGCATGCCGCACAGGTCATGCCTGTCACATTGAACTTTTCTGTTTTCATGCCTATCTCACCACACTTTCGACCTTTATTATTTTAACTTTTTCATCAGCTCCACAGCCTCCGCCATAATAGCCGTATTGCCCTGTCTAATCTGTTCTACCACACAGGTCTCCATATGCTCCTCCAAAATCAGATATCCAAGCCCCTGCAGCGCGCTTTCCACCGCGCCGATCTGAATCAGAATATCACCGCAGTAGCGGTTGTCGTCCAGCATATTCTGTATCCCGCTCAACTGCCCGATAATACGGTTAATGCGGCTTGTCAGCTTCTTTTGTTTTGCAGCGTCACGCGGCGTACTCTTATGCCGACAGCAGGCGCACACATCGTACTGCTCCGTATCCTGCCGTATCTTTTCCTCTGCCTTATCCTGTTTCATATACGAATCCCTCCTGGCGGGAAAACAATTGCGGTCTGTATCATTTTTCCCTGATTTTCTGAATATAAATATTTTCACCCAAAATTACAATACTTATTGTAATTATACTATACCCCCGTAGGGTATATGTCAAGTAAAAAATCCATAAGAACCTTCAACCAAAAAATCGGAGACGGTTTCCCGTCTCCGACTCTCTCTGTTCTTATTCCGTTACGCAAATGCCTGACTGTAACGCTTCTTCTTAACCCTTCACGGCACCGGCAACCATACCCTTGATGATCTGTTTGCTGAATGCAAAGTAGAAGATTACGATAGGCGCCATGGTCATAAGCATGGCCGCCATGATCTTCGGATAATCCGATGAAAACTGTCCGGTGAACTGCCGCAGTCCCAGCGGCACCGTATAAAGCGCTCTCTGCTTAATCAAAATCAAAGCGAAGGAAAACTCATTCCAGCAGCTAAATACGTTGATGATTGCAACCGTCACAAGGATCGGCTTGCAAACCGGCAGGATAATTCCAAACAGGGTCTTGGAAAAGCTGGAACCATCAATGGCCGCAGCCTCCTCAAGCTCAATCGGAATCCCTTTCACAAAGCCCTCCACCAGGAATATCGACATGGGCAGCGCAAACGATACATAGGGCATCAGCAGCGTATACCAATGATCCGACAGACCCAGCTTGGAAAAAATAATGTAGATGGGAACCATCAGGGAATGAATCGGAATCAGCATTCCCATCAGGAACATCACATACAGAGGTTTATTTAACGGGAAGTCAATTCTTGAAAGAATATAACCTACGACAAACGCAATCAGCACAATCAGGATTACGGACAGGATTGTGGTTCGCGCACTGTTTCCCACCGACTCCATCAGGTGATAGTCTTTATTGGATAAAATCTTTGTATAGTTTGCCAGCGTCGGTTCCTTGGGCAAACCGGCAATATCCGCGTTAAACACTCTCTTTGTCTTCAGGGAAGAGTACAACATCCAAATCAGAGGAAAAATACAGGTCAGCGAGAAGAACCAGAGTGCAAAATTAATAATAACGCCAAGAATGCCCCGTTTTACCTTGGTTCCTGTAGAGCTACTCTCTACTTTTGTCATTGCCATTTCTTTTGCCATTACGCTTCCCTCCTTTACGCCTTAGCCTTGCGGGCTTTGATCGCCTGTTGTCTTTCCTTCTCGATCTGCTTCAGACGCTTCGCCTCTTCACGGTCGTATCTGTCCGTCATGCAGTAGTTCATGAGAAGCTGTGAGCCACCGATCACGGCCAGCGCCAGAATAAAGATGCCGACAGAAATACAGGAGCCATAACCCAGGTTGGACTGTTCAAAGGAAACCTTGTATCCGTACATTGCCATAACCATGGACGAGTAGCCGGGGCCGCCCGCCGTCATGACATAAATATTATCAAATGCTTTCATGTTACCCGCTACGCAGAGGGTAATACATACAAGCAGTGTATTCTTAATCAAAGGTAATACTATGTAACGCGCGCGCTGGATACCCGTCGCGCCGTCAATCTCTGCGGACTCCAGAACCTCCGTACTGATGGAGGAAACCGCAGACAGTAAAATCACCATATAGTAACCGATAAACTGCCAGATCAGAGGAATGGACACCAAAAGCATAACCAGACCGGGCTCATTGAGCCATACCTTCTTCAGATCCCCTCTGCCAATCTTCTCCAGAAAATAGTTCAGCAGACCTCTCTTGGAATCGTAAATCATCTGCCAGATAAAACCGATGCAGACTGCCGAAATCGTGCTCGGGAAAAATCCGAAAGTCCTGTGAATCCCCTGCAGCTTGGTTACTTTGGAATTGATCAGCAGCACTACAATGAATGCCAGGCCAATCTGACCAATGATACACACAATCACCAGAAAAATATTATGCCAGAAGGAGCTCCAGAAAACCTCGTCGCTAAACAGCTGCGCATAATTTGCAAAGCCGTTAAAAGTTTTAACCGGACCGCCCTTCCATTCAAAAAAGCTGTAAAAAAGAGCCGCAAGAAGCGGTGCAAACACTGTGAACACATAAAGCGCTACAGGCACGGCCAGATATGCAGCTACTACCCATCCTTTTGGTTTAATAGATTTCAGCATTATATCGCCCCCATTTCCTTTTTAGTACCCCTTCAAAGATGTACCCCAAAAGCGAAACGAAGACCATCTCTGCCGCTTCGCCATAACCCCAAATATTTTCGGTAAAGATCCGCCCGGGGAAACATCCCCAGGCGGAAATACATTACGTCGGTTCAATCAATTACTGTCCCAGGTAAGCCTTGTAAGCTGCCTGTGTATCAGCTGCTACCGTTGCGGGATCCTTGTCGCCGTTTACCATCTCCTGCATCTCGGTGTTCAGTACAGACCAAACGGAACCGTCTACATAGGAGTCGTAAATCTCACAGCCCTTGTTGTCCACATAGGAGAAGTTATAGAAGTCCTGTGTGTACTGGTCAAATGCGGAGAGATCCACATCGGAGCTGCAGAAACCAGCCAGTGCGTAGTTCGCGCCTACAAACTCGGAGAATGCAGGACCTGTCAGATACTGGCAAAGATCAATACAAGCCGCAAGCTTATCAGGATCGGAAGCTGCCTTTGCGCTGATTGCCATACCGTAGCCAAGACCGATGTTCTGGAAATTCTCATACTTGGTAGCGTCTGCTGCCTGAGGCAGAACTGCAAACTTTGTGGTATCCTTCTTCGGATCGCCTTCCAGATTTGCCTGAATGTAGGAAGCATCCCAGTTACCGCCGATGAATGCTGCCGCTTCGCCAGAGATATAGTACTCACGAGCATCCTCGTTGGAAATTGCGTTAAAGTCTGTGTTGAAGATATTTGTGTCGTGGAACAGACGCTGTGTCTCTGTCAGAGCTGCCACGAAATTGGGATCTTCGAAGTTGCCTGTGCCGGCAATGATATCGGAGAACCACTGTGTGCCTGTGTACTGATAACCAAGGCAGGATACGAAGCAGGAATTCAGCTGCCACTGTCCGGAGTTACCAAATGCGATAGTGTCAATGCCCTGACCGCTGAAATACTCAGCCGCCTTCTCTACATCGGCCCAGGTGGTCGGGAAGCTGTCAAAGCCCGCCTCTTTCCACATAGCCTCATCGTAGATAACTACGGTACATGTACCACCTGTCAGAGCAGGATATGCATAATACTTGCCGCCCGCCGTGAAAGGTACAAGATAATCCATATTGTACTGATCAGCGTAAGGAGAATTCTTAATGGCGTCTGTCAAATCATATACCAGACCCTGATCAGACCAGCTGATGGTGTTCATACCCTGAAGCAGGAACACATCCGGAAGATCGTCAGCCGCTGCGCGTGTAGCGATCTGTGTCTTATAATCGTCGTTTGCAAGAACTTCTTCATTCAGAGTGATATTGCCGTGAGCATCCTGCCAGTTTGCAAGACAGGTTCTGAAACCATCGGAACCACCATTACCCTCAGACTCCTCAGATGTGGAGAAGTGCATGATGGAGATGTCGCCGCTGTAAGCCAGCTCGCCGTCTGCTGCCGGAGCCTCTGCTGCCGGAGCTTCCTCCTCTGCTGCCGCAGGAGCCTCTGCCTCCTCTGCTGCCGCAGGAGCTTCTTCCGTTGCTGCGGGAGCCTCTGCCGCCGGAGCGGGATCACTGCCGCCACAGCCTGCAAGTGTAACAACCATTGCCGTTGCCAGTAAAATACTAACCGCTTTCTTTTTCACTTTTTCATTTCCTCCTTTATAAATTATTAATCCTATGGTAACGCGACACGTTTATTTACTTAAACGTTTTCGTAATGTAAGCTTAGCACATATTTCCCATATTAGCAAGCTTTTTTTTAACTTTTTTTATTCAAATTTTATAGAGTGATCCAAGTTACTTAAATTTTAAGTAACTCGCTCTTTTCGTATAAGTGACATAGCGTAAAAAAGCGGTACACCGTCCTCCGATGTACCGCATATCTTCTGCATTTTTCCTATTCTGCCGCCGTCTGCCCGGCAGGTTCTCTGTCGCGATAAAACGCCAGCTGATTTTTGCCGCGCTTCTTCGCCTTGTACAATCCCTGATCCGCCGCCTTGTAAAGAGTTTCGAAGTCCTCGCCCTCCTGCGGAAAGATCGCCACGCCGATGCTCGCCGTCGCCTTATATTTTACATATTCGCCGGCCTGAAAACTTTTAAAGAAATTTTCCACCTTTCTGGCCTCTTTCAGAATATCTTCATCACTGGATATATCCTTAAGGAAAACCATAAATTCGTCGCCGCCCACACGGCCTACAATATCGGAAGCCCGGAAAATCGCTCCAATCTGCGTTCCCAGAGAGCGCAGCACCTCATCTCCGAAAGCGTGTCCCATCGTATCGTTGATTTTCTTAAAATTATCTATATCAAACAGAAACATCATGGACTGCTTATTCGTATTCTGCGCCATGTAATCCTTAATCTTACGTTCCGTCGCCAGTTTATTATTCAGCCCGGTCAGAAGATCCGTATCCGCCTTATCCTCCAGCTCCTTCTTCTTTTCATTGCTTCGAATCTTACCGACAATATTAATCACCATGACGATACAGAAAAATACGCCGATCACAATTAGAAGTGAGAAGACCATATTTTTTGTATTTCTGCGCAGATAACCGGCCTGCCTGTCCACATAGGCTTTGCTGACGCCCAGCACCATATCCCAGCGGTTTGTACCCACCGGCACAAAGGTCACAACATGAGTCTGATTCCCCGTCTGCATCACCAGATTGCCACGGGAACCGTTACCTACCCGGTTACGAAGTATCCTGACGGCATCTTTGTTTTCCGGCTCCAGTGCGGTAAAAACATTCCCCCCCTTTAAGCAGGCATTGGTCGAAGCGCCGCTCGTCCCCATAACATTGCCTTCCAGATCTATAATAGCCAGAAAGCTGGTTGAATCATATCCGGAATTCATAAGCAGATCTTCAAAGTTATTCATTGGATAGAAAAGCAGCAGATACCCCTTCGCCGTACCGCCGGAAAGCTGTTTTACCACAGCAATCGTTTCGGTTTCTTCCACATATATGTAAGACCTTTCTCCTTCAAGAACTTCCTGAAACCATGCCGTCTCCCCGATATCCTGAGACGCTCCGTTCTGATCAATCGCTTTTCCCTTATCGTCGCTGTAAAAAACCGTGGTCGCTTCAGACGAATCCGCCGCCACGCCAAGCAGCTGCGTCAAACGGGCGCTGTCCTCCACCCCTTCGCTTTCAAGAAGCCGCTTTATGGGCTCTCCCGCCATGCTCACGCCGTCAAGCCGGCTCTCAAATCGCTCGCCGTAGGTTTCTGTAGAAGAAATCAGCGTCTTATGGACAGTATTTTCCGCTTCCTTATTGCTTTTGGAATAGAAGCTGACTAACATCACCACTACAACAACCATCATAATTCCCGTCGGAATAAGCCACTGCAGTACACTTGACCTGTTTTGATTACTCATCGCTTTCTTTTATCTCCTCATCCATTCTCAGAGAAAATTCCAAATCGGAGGCAGCTTCCTCCGGTTCCGGTTCCAGTTTCTTAAAAATACCGCTGTAAATCCAGGCCGCGGCGTAGGCCGGCGCTGAAATGCCAAGCATGATGACAAAAAGAAGCGCATAAGTTGAAAAATACCCAAGCACCAGAGGCAGTATATAGCACGCCATCATCAGAATCGTTCTCGGCAGATTGGCAAAAGCCAGCAGCATTGCATTCTTAAGTGTATTTTTTACAGAGTTTTCAAATCTGGCTTGGAGCGGAAATACATACACCGCAATCATTAGAAGAACAAATGCCACCGCCGCCACCGCTATAATCAGAGGTTTTGGAAATACCAGACCGGAATAATTAAAAATCCAGATATCTCCAACGTAAACCGCCACTACCAGAAGCATCAGAAGCCATATCAGGGTAGCCTGTCTGAAATTTGATCGAAAGGACTTAAAAAATCCTCTGATCAGATAGCCTTCCTCCCCGCGAACGATTTTGAGAAGTACATAGTGCATCGCCGTAAAAGCCGCCCCTGCGGTGATAACGGGAATACAACAGACAATCATTAAAACGTTTAAAATTAGCAGATCTCCCACACGGTTTAAAACCCGCATGACAGGACTGTCCATGTCAAAAATTTTACCCATCCGGCAATTCTCCAAAATATTCTGAATATCATTTTATCATACTAAAGTACTGAAAACCATAAAAAAGTTCAAAATATGTAAAAATTAAATGGTTTAGATTTTATATTTTGTGCTGACCTGTTGAAACTGCATGTTAAGCGTCTGATACATTTTCAGGATATTAGCCGTCTCCCGCTTCACCCGGGCCATAATTTCATCATAGGAATCCGCAAGCACCATGACGGCCTGCCGCTTGAACCGCTTTTTTGCAACCTCTTCATTCAGAATCTTAAGCACCTGCTGCTTTGACATCGCTTCCCGGTAGCTTCTCTTATTGACTAATGCGCTTACCACGTCTGCAACCTGCAAAACTCCCTGCTGAATACTGATCTGCTGTTCATTCAGGCGTTTCGGATAGCCGCTCATATCGCCTCTTTCATGGTGGGCCAGCGCGATATTCACAATCTCGGCATCCATCTTTCCTTCCAGCTTCTCCTGCATAATTCCCACATGCGTGTGAACATGCTTGATTTCCTCAGGTCTCAGCTTCCTTGGCGCCATAACAATATCCTGCGATATCGCAATCATTCCCAGATCATGAACCAACGCCGCGTAATAAATCATTTCCCTTTCCTGATCAGGCAGGAACAGACGGGAAGCAATCTCCTCACAGATGCAGATGGTGGTAACGGTATCGAGTACCATGCCCTCCCTGACAAATCCAAGACAATAAATAAGCATGTCAAGAAATTTCTTCTTATTTTCATTGGAAAAAATCATATATTCGGCAATTTCATTCAGCTCCGCCTTATACTCGTCATTTTTCAGCTTTTCTCTAATATTGTACTTGGAATCGCACTGATAAAACCGATCCAGCCCGGTTGCGGAAAGTTTCGCGCCCGCCTGCTTCTGAAACATACGGGGGTCAAACTGCTCTCCCATTGTGTTGGCATAAATATCTATCTTCTCGGCAATATTAAGATAGGCGGCCACATCCTTATACTGATAATCCACCGCCTGCAATTTTTCATAATCCCTGCAATGATACATGATCACCTTGGCCAGATCAGGCTCCGGAGACAGATATTTAAAGAAGAGATACCCGTAAATGGAATGAGCCATGCTGTCTCTCGTCTCATATTGCAACATATCGTTAATCCGCTTGCGCTCCGTCTTATAGGCGCCGATATCATGCATGGTCGCAATCATAACAATATCTGCAAGCTCAAACTCTTCGTATTTGTTTTCTTCCTGCAGCATCTTGTAAACGATATACGCCACCCTCGATCCGTGCTCCATCAGGGTCGGATTGATCAGCTTCAAAATATCCCTCATCAACAAATAAATATCTTTACTCTTAATATATTCCATATGCTTCTCCCGTCCCCTGATCCGTCACAGCACAAATTCCATCGGCGTATAGATAATACCGTCCCTCTTCTCCTGTGGGCGCAGATCCCGAAATCCCAATTTGTGATAAAATTCAACCCCGTAAGGAGAAGAATTTACCGTCACACGGGATGCCTGCACCTCTGTCAGAAGATAATTTGACAAATACTGCATAAGCGCCCGTCCGATTCCCTGCCTGTGATACTTTTCATCCACAAACAGCAAAGAAATGTGTGTCGTATCGCGCAGCGTGATCATCCCCACAATTTTCTTTCCGTCCAGTGCGACAAACATCTGATAAGACCCAACGACGAACATTCGGTAAAGCGTCGAATCCGTAATAAAATTTTCAAAGTTTCTTACGCCCTCGGGAGAATAGACATCCGCCTCAAATCGCAAAAAAGTCCGCCATGCCAGCGACATGGCATCCTCCCATTCATCCCGATATGCATTTCTGATCTGATACGGCATTTCCAAAACAATCCGATTCTCCTTTTACCTTCCTGCTTATTTTACCGTATTTTTTAGGAAATTACAACCTGTAGCAGTTATTTCGCCGCCTCGCTCCCCACCTTATTGACCAGAGGAAGTCCGTTTTCCAGCGCATAGGCGTTCTCCAGAGTCACTTTGGCAATGGCCTGCATGGCCTCCTTTGTGAAAAAGCCCATATGAGAAGTGATCAGCACGTTGGGGAAGGTCATAAGACGCGCCAGATTCTCGTCCCGCATAATCTCATTGGACTTGTCTTCATAAAAAATTCCTTCCTCCTCCTCGTAAACATCCAGTCCCACGCCGCCGAACTTCCCAGCTACCAGTCCGTCAATCAAAGCGTCCGTATCAATCAGCGCGCCTCTGGAAGTATTAACCAGATACACCCCGTCTTTCATATTTGCAATCGTCTGCGCATTGATCAGATGTTTTGTCTCCGAGGTCAAAGGACAATGCAGTGAAATCACATCCGAACGCTCCATAAGCTCCTGTACCGATACATATTCCACGTCCAGCTCTTTATTCGGATAAGGATCGTAGGCCAGCACCTCCATACCGAATCCGTTGCAGATACGGATCATGGCCTGCCCGATTTTACCCGTTCCCACCACGCCGGCAGTCTTGCGGTACAAGTCCACGCCCATAAGCCCATGCAGGCTCATATTAAATTCCCTCGTCCTGTTATAGGCCTTGTGCGTATAGCGGTTCACGGTCATCAGCATGGTCATGGCAAATTCAGCAACCGCCTCCGGAGAATAGCTGGGCACGCGCAATACCTGTATTTTATCTTCCGCCGCCTTCACATCCACATGATTAAAGCCGGCGCTCCGCAGAAGAATCGCCTTCACATGCATATCGTAAAGCTGCTGAATCATGTCCGCGTTCACGTAATCATTCACAAAAATGCAGACCGCATCATAACCCTTCGCCAGAGAAACCGTCTCCTGATGAAAAGGCACTTCATAAAAGTGAATTTCAAACCCATATTCCTTTCCCATGGGCTCAAACCATATCCTGTCGTAGGGTTTTGTGCTGAAAAAAGCTATCTTCATAATTTCCTCCTCTTAAAAAAGTTTTAATGTTTTAATAGCGCATATTTCAGATATTTAGTATCTGCAAAAGCCTTTAATCTATTCGCAAAAGGAGACGCTGCATTGCAGAGTCTCCTGTCGTATACACCTCTTCATTCCTGCTCTTTTTCTGCAAATAAACCGTTGAAAAATCCGCTTACGCTCTCTTTGACGCTCTCAAAAAAACCGTCTTTCGCGCCCTCCACCGCGCTGTCCACAGCTTCCTCTATCACCTGATCCGCCTGCTCCACAACTTCTCCCAGCGCTTCGTCAGCCTGTTCCACCGCTGCGGACCCGTACTCTTCATACATACCCTTCACCTGACCGACAAGCTCCTGCGCTTCCGACTCAATATCCTCCATGGCAGATCCGCGCCCATCGCGCGGCTGTGTGACAATCAGACAGGCCACGCAAAGAATCGCCGCCAGACACAAAAGCTTAAAAAGTTTTTTCATTCTCTCTCCTCAATCAGGTGACTTTCTGTAAAATGAAGCGATAGATATCTCCGTATACGCTCTCCCTGTCTGCTTCGTTTAGTATTTCATGTCTGTCACCGGGATAAAGTTTCATCTGTACCTGTTCCATGCCAAGTTCTTCAAAGGAATGAAAAACCCGCTCTACTGCTTTTCCCCGTTCTCCCACCGGATCCTCCTGACCGGATACAAAGAAGATCGGAAGGTCTTTTGGCATCTGCCGCAGCTTTTCCGTCTCGTACAGATTCCAGATCAGCTTCATTAACGTCTGAAACCCGTTAGCCGTGAAGATAAAATCACACAGCGGATCCTCTTTATGGCGTTTTGCGTTCTCAGGATCAAGGCTGATCCAGCTGCCGGAATCTGCGGGCCCAGCCGTAAGCCCTCTGTTATAGGCGCTGAACAGCATCCTGTCCAACCGCCTGCATACGTGCCTTGGCCCCGCCACAGCGCTCAACACCGTGGCAAGCGCCCATGCAAAAATAATCAGCCGTTTTGAATGCATACCCGTACCCATGATAACGGCGCCATCTATGCCGCCGCCATATCGCATGAGATAGTTGCGCAGGATAAAGGAGCCCATGCTGTGACCCAGAATAATATAGGGAACGCCCGGATACTGCTCCTGCATCATCTTTTTGAGCCTGTGTTCATCCCTCACAAGCACCGTGGCTGCATCTTCCCTGCAAAAATATCCTCTGATCTCCCCTTCTTTTACGGAAAGACCATGTCCCAGATGATCATCACCCACCACGAGAATACCTTTTTCGGCCATAAACCGCGCAAACGCATCGTAACGGTCAATATATTCCGACATACCGTGCACAATCTGTAAAATACAGATAGGTTTCTCCGTATCCGGTATCCATTTTATAGCATGAAGCTTATGTTCGCCGTCCCGCGAACCAAAATAAAATTCTTCTTTTTCCGTCATTTAACAAATCTCCGATCCGGCCGGCATAAACCGTTCCGGCGTCATCACCGCAAGATTACCTTCTTCATCCGCGGCGCTTAAAATCATTCCTTCGGACATCTGTCCCGCAATCTCTCTCGGTTTCAGATTTACAAGCACCATAACGCGCTTACCCACAAGCTCCTCCGGCTTATAATACTGCTTGATGCCCGAAAGAATCTGTCTTGTGCCGCCTCCCACCTGTATCTTAAACTTTAACAGTTTTTTGGATTTCGGCACTTCCTCGCACGCAAGCACCAGCCCTACCTGAAACTGGCATTTATCAAAATCGTCGTAGGTAATCTCAGCCTTCGGCGCAAGCTCCACAAACTTTTCATCCATGCCCGACTTCTCTTCCTCGCACGCCTCAGACTTTCTCTGCGCAAACATTGCTTCCACCTTCTCCATAACCTCCGCAAGATCCTGCCTTGCAAAAAGTATTTCAGGTGTCTGCGTCACCTGTGTACCGGAAGGATACAGTGTGGACGCCGTAGCGATATCCTGCTTCGACGCACATGTTTCCAGTACGGCAAAGTCTGCTAACGGCGCATTCATCTGCTCGGAAATCCGCTTAGCCGTCTCAGGCATATAGGGCTCCAAAAGAGACGCACCCACCAGAATCGCATTGGATAGGTTATAAAGCACCGTAGCCAGCCTGTCGCGCTTTGTCTCATCCTTGGCAAGCGCCCACGGCATCGTCTCGTCAATATATTTATTGCTGCGCTTAAACAGTGTAAATATTTCCGTTATCGCATCCGCCACGCGCAGTTCGTCCATCTTACGGGATACCTTGTTGTAGGTATCCGTAAGCACGCGCGCCAGATCGGCGTCCACATCCTCTGCGCCGGCATCCACGCCAACCTTCTTATTCTCCACCTTACCGCTAAAATATTTATTGCTCATGGAAATGGTTCTGTTCACCAGATTTCCCAATGTATTGGCCAGATCGGAGTTCATGCGCTCTACCATCAGATCCCAGGTAATTACGCCGTCATTTTCAAAAGGCATCTCGTGCAGCACGAAATAGCGCACTGCGTCCACCCCAAAGAAGTCAATCAGATCATCCGCATAAATCACATTCCCTTTGGATTTGCTCATCTTCCCGTCGCCCTGTAAAAGCCAGGGGTGTCCAAACACCTGCCTGGGCAGGGGTTCGCCCATGGCCATAAGGAAAATGGGCCAGTAAATTGTATGGAAGCGAATGATATCCTTGCCGATCAAATGAAGATCCGCCGGCCAGAATTTGCCGTACTGCTCGCCGCTTTCCCCGTCGGCGTCATATCCGATGCCGGTGATATAGTTTGAAAGCGCGTCCATCCACACATAGATCACATGCTTGTCGTCAAAATCCACAGGAATGCCCCACTTATAAGAAGTTCTGGACACACACAGATCCTGTAGTCCCGGCAGAAGGAAATTATTCATCATCTCGTTTTTACGGGAAACCGGCTGAATAAATTCCGGGTGGGCATTGATATGCGCAATCAGCTTGTCCGCATACTTGCTCATTTTAAAGAAATAAGCCTCTTCCTTTGCGGGCTTCACTTCTCTGCCGCAGTCTGGGCACTTACCGTCCACAAGCTGGGATTCCGTCCAGAAAGACTCGCAGGGCGTACAGTACATTCCCTCATAATATCCCTTATAGATATCACCCTGATTATACAGCTTTTTAAAAATCTTCTGCACCTGCTTTTCATGATAATCGTCTGTGGTGCGGATAAATTTATCATAAGATGTATTTAAGGCGTCGCAGATTCTGCGGATCTCTCCCGCCACATTATCCACAAAGGCCTTCGGCGTGACGCCAGCCTCCTGCGCTTTCAGCTCAATCTTCTGCCCATGCTCGTCCGTACCCGTCTGGAAGAACACATCATAGCCGTCTTTTCTCTTAAAGCGGGCAATACTGTCCGCCAGCACGATCTCGTAGCTGTTCCCGATATGCGGTACTCCGGAAGTATAGGCAATCGCCGTTGTAATATAATATTTTCCCTTATTCATGACACGCTTCCTTTCCACTTACCTTCTAATCTTCAAGTCTATCCTAAAGGCGCGCGGTTGTCAATTCCTGCCAGAGCCTGATTTTCCCTTTACATGCCAGAGCCTGATTTTTCCTTTGCCTTTTATATCCCGTCTGTTAAAAATTCAGATAATACGCCATACCCGGTATACCCGCCGCATTTTCCATATACGGAACATGTATAAATCCATTACTACCACCCGTATATCGGCACAGCGAAAAGTCGTGCCCCTCATATCTCCAGACAGGGGCCGGACTGGTTACGACTCCTTTTGCGCATCCCGTAAACAGAATGTATTCCTGATCGCCAATATACCATTCGAATCCCTCCTTATCGTCCCCGTTAATCTTAACTTCCTGACTGACGCGCAGCGCCCCTGTCTTTTTGCCTTCCTTATATCCATTTTCATAATAACTCTGATTATCCCCTCCCGTACCCAGAAGCAATGTACCGTTTACCCATGCCGCCGTTCCCGCAGACAAATTCTCTTCGGACGCCGCCGTTACCCCAAACGGCACGGACTGACTGGCCGCAATGCCTTCCACAAGCGCATTCAAATCTATTTCCTTTGGATCGACACAGTTTTCCCCGGACGGCCCTGTATGTACAATATGAATATTCTCCTCTGTCTGCAATGGTATTCCGTCTCCCGTTGTAAAATAAGTATTCATGGAATTAAGCTGGTTTACTACTCTGCATTTAAACAAATCAAGCCTGTCGGCAAGCTTTTTAAAATCCTCCGAATCAATCACCACCACATCGTCCCCGTTCTGGTAAGTAATCTTACCGTAAGACTGAAAGCCGCTTCCCGTGTCGATATCCTTCGCATCCGCCGTAAGGGCCGCGCTGCACGCTCCAAATACCACCGCCAATGCCAGCAGCACGGACAGACAACGTTTTTCTGTGGGTCTTTCTTCTGCAAATCTCTTTCCTGCAGCTATTTTCCCTGTAATTTTTCTCCTCATAAATTCTCTCCTTTCTCATTCGCGGGTTTCTTCTCTGTCTCTTCCGTTACAGGCTGCGTTTCTTTTCCGGCGCAGTCGTTTCCTGACACGGATTCGGGCGGCTTTTTCTCATCTTCGGCCGGTTCTGCGGTTTCGCCGGGCTCCGGGAACTCAGGCTTCTCTTCGGCCGGTTCCGCGGTTTCGCCGGGCTCCGGGAACTCAGGCTTCTCTTCGGCCGGTTCCGCCGCTTCGCCGGATCCCGGAGACTTCGATTCCTCCTCAGCTTCCTCTGCCGTCTCCGGCTCCTCATTGGACGTCTCCGGCTCCTCATCGGACGATTCTGTCACCTCCATCTGTTTTTCCGGCCGAGGCGCAGATTCCTCCCTGATCTGACAGCCGCAGTCCATGCAGGTTTTGATACAGAAGTCGCCCGTCTCATCCCACGTATGATAATAGGCGAAATGCTCCTCTTCCACCGGCTCATATCCCGGACAGTACGCTGTGCCGTCCAGAAGACATCTGCTCCGATGGCACGTCTCATCCACCATATCAAAGGTCAGCTCATGCGCCGCTTCCCTCTCCCACCGATAGCCGCAGGCGCATATAAACCGCCTGCCGGGAACCTCTCTTTCTGCGGCAAAAATCGTACACTCCTCCTCCGACTCCGCTTTATGGTTCTGCACCAAATCATACTCATCTCCGCAGATTGCGCAATGTCTTGTATGGGTCCTTTCGTTCACATCCCTGTATTCCCACAGATGGGTATGCGTATAATAATCGGGACCGAAAGCCTCCGTCGAGTCCACAGACATTTTTTCATCCAAAATCAGAAAATCCGACTCATAAATTCCGGCCTTCCCATCCTCATCCTGATAAAGCAGATTTCCCCGGGCGGCAAGTTCCTTCGCATACACCGTCAATCCCGTCCGGGGACACCATACCGCCATATACAGCGCGCAGCACAGGCAGCCTGATAAAATCAAAAGCCTGTTATTCACCCTTTTTTTCACCCTTCTCTTCATCCTTTCCCTCCTTTTTTCGTCGCCTATTTGCGGTTTGGCATCAGGTAGAGCGTATTCGTTTCCTTTTCATAACGATAGCCCAGTGCATCCGAGGCAAGCGCATCCACCTTCTCATTCATCTTTTCGCCCATTTTTTCCAGAGCCGCCCTGAATTCATTCTGCAATTTTTCGATATGGTCGTCGAGATGATCCATTCGCTTATCAATCTCTCTGAGATTTTCTCCAAGTGCAGTCTCCAGACTTTTCTGCACCTGCGACAGCCTTTCCCAAAGTTTTCCATCTTCCTTTTCCAGCGATTTGATTTTTTCATGAACGCCGCTCATACCTGCGCGCGCCTGTTCGATTTCCCGGCGAAGTTCCCTAATCTGTTCCTGTATCGCGGGAATCTTTTCCCCGTCCGCCGTCCGTATGATCTCTGACAGGCTGCTCAGCTTTTCCTCAAGCGCGCCAATGTTTTCCACAATTGTCTGCGTTTCCTTTTCCAGCAATACAAGCTTTTCAGTCAGGTTCGCATCCCCGTCCCGATATTCTTTTGTCACTGCGGCAATTTCCGTCTGCGCCCGCTCCATTGTGGTTTGCAGTTCTTTGATTTCTTCCTTCAACGCATTCGTATTCGTAAGATATTCCTGCCGCAGCGCCTCACCGGAATCCATTGACATATATTCCGCCATCTTCTCCTGATAGGTCGCCGCCACAAGCCCCTGTTCAAAATCGCCTTCTCCGATCCCGTCTTCCCCAGTCCTGCTGTCAGCGTCCGTCTCCTGCTGCGCCTGCAGCTTTGCCGCCTTTTGGGCCGCCTCCTCCTTCTTTTGTTCCTGCGCGCCATGTCCCCACCATAAAAGTAAAATTACAAGCACAATAATCACCACGGAAACGGCCCCAATCACTGCCACGGAAAGCTGATTTTCCTTTCTTTCCGGGTCGTTTCTCCACTCATCAAAATAATCTGACAACCTTGTCATAAATTCACGCATAAAAACCTCCTTTTAATCTTTCTTTTTATTTTCAACATTTGGAATTCAGCGGCGATCTGCCGTAGACCCGCACAGAAAATGTGCAGAATAAAGTATACTTTAATATGTCTCCAAAGATTGTATCCTTAAGATACCAGAGCATAATTTGTTTTGCAATATCGGAATGTTGCACAAGCTTTAAGTAATTTAAAAAGCCAGAATACCTCTTTTTATTGATGCATTCTGGCTTTAACCACTACAAACGAAATTCCGTCACGCTTTATTATCTTTAAAATATTCTGGCCAATAACGATCAGTACGTCAGTATCTCGTAGCCGTCCTCTGTGACCGCCAGTGTTACTTCCCACTGCGCGGAGGGTTTTCCGTCTTCGGTATAGACTGTCCATCCGTCTTCATCGTCAATATAGATATCGGCCTTTCCCATATTTACCATGGGTTCAATGGTAAACACCATTCCGGGCACCATGAGCATTTCCGTACCTCTGGGCGTCACATAGCTGACAAAGGGCTCTTCATGAAATTCCAGCCCAATACCGTGGCCGCCGATCTCCCGCACGATGGAATAGCCGTTTTTCTTCGCATGATCGTTAATGGCCTGCGCCATATCTCCCAGAAAATTCCAGGGCTTCACCTGCTCCAGTCCAACGTCAATACATTCCTTCGCCACCTGCACAAGCCTGCGTGTTTCCTCCGGCACATTCCCAAGCATAAACATACGCGAGGAGTCGGAAAAATAGCCTTTATATATAGTAGATACATCCACATTGACAATATCGCCATCCTTAAGAAAGCGTGTCTCATCAGGTATGCCGTGACATACCACCTCGTTAACAGAAGTACAGACACTCTTCGGAAATCCCTCGTAATTAAGAGGCGCGGCAATACCTCCCAGCTCCTTTGTCATATCCCTGACAATCCTATCTATCTCTTCCGTACTCATGCCCACATGAATCTGTCTCTCAATCTCATCCAGAATCGCAATATTCAGTTTACTGCTTTCCCTGATTCCCTGCAGCTGTTCCGGCGTCTTTAAGATATCGTGATGGGGAACCATATGTCCCTGCAAGGCATATGCCTCAATCTTTTCATCCATCGCCATGTGGCAGGCCTTGTATTTCTTCCCGCTGCCGCACCAGCAGGCGTCATTTCTCCCCAATTTTTTCATGATCGTGTCATCTCCATTCCCTTAACCTTACCTATCATACCACATCGGAACAGGAAATGCACCACCCACCTTATCAGGAAAAATTATTCGGCGCGGCCCTTTTCCACAACGGCAAGAAATATCTCCATATTATCCCAGCCCCAAAACGCAATAAAATCCTGCGCCAGCTCTTTTACATAGTCCGTCTCCGGCACCAGAATCCGATAATAAAATACCCGGCCCTGCCTGTAACTTTCCAAATATGACTTATTCACAAGCCTGGTTAGAAAAGTGGAAACTGTTTGCAGTTTCCAATCCCTTTGATATGTCTCGTTTGCTCTCTGTGTAACCTCCGACAGCCCAAGCTCTTTCTCCGCGTCCCACAATGTCTTCATTACTAACAGTTCACAATCCGTCAAGTTTTCAAATCGCATTTGTTCCTTCCCCTTCTTTCTTCTTGTAATTTTAGTTTCCTTTGTCTCTTTTATCATATTTTATTATTCGTAGAATAGCAAGCGAAAATTCCATCAAATTTAACGTTTCGTTAAATGCATGTAAAATTTCGAGTTGTCAAAGGTCGGCTGATCCTGTAAAATATGGGGATGAGACTCTTGAAAAACATCAGATACAAATTCATAGGAGATCGGAATTTTTACAAAATGGTACTGGCCATCGCCGTACCCATCATGATTCAAAACGGCATTACCAACTTTGTGAGTCTGCTGGACAACATCATGATCGGGCAGATCGGCACAGAACAGATGTCCGGCGTGGCCATTGTCAATCAGCTGCTCTTTGTCTATAATCTCTGTCTGTTCGGGGGCGTATCCGGAGCAGGCATTTTTACCGCGCAATACTTTGGACAGAAAAATGAAGAAGGCGTTCGGCAAACCGTCCGCTTTAAAATCTGGATGGTCTTTTTGATTACTCTGATTACCGTCATTCTTCTTCTGTATGCCGGAGATCCCCTGATCGCTTTCTATTTGCAGGGCGATGGCACGGCCAAAAGCGCGGCGGCCACTCTTCGCTACGGAAAAGAGTATCTGATGATTATGCTTCCCGGACTTGTTCCTTTTATGCTGGTTCAGGTTTATTCAAGCACCCTTCGCGAGTGCGGACAGACCATCCTGCCCATGAAGGCAGGCGTAATTGCCGTATTCGTGAATCTGATATTAAACTACATATTGATTTACGGTAAATTGGGCGCGCCGGCTCTGGGGGTACAAGGCGCCGCCATCGCCACGATCATTTCTCGTTTTGTGGAGTGCGCTGTTGTGCTCATTCATACGCACCGCCACGTACAGCAGAATCCTTTTGTCAAAGGACTTTACAGCACGTTAAAAGTACCCGCCGGTCTGGTGGCAAAGATTGTAACAAAAGGCATGCCCCTTCTTCTGAACGAAACGCTCTGGGCAGCCGGTATGGCCATGCTTACACAGTGCTACTCGATTCGGGGATTAAATGTCATTGCGGCGCTTAATATTTCCAATACGATCAATAACGTATTCAACATTGTATTTCTAGCCTTGGGCGATTCCGTAGCCATCATCGTAGGGCAGCTTCTGGGCGCCGGTAAGATGAAGGAAGCGCGGGACACGGACAATAAAATGATTGCCTTTTCCGTTATCAGCTGTACTGTTATGGCCGTTTTCATGCTTTTATTAGCGCAGTTTTTCCCGCTGCTGTACAACACAAGCAGCGATGCAAGGACGCTGGCTACATACTTCATTATGCTTACCGCCGTCTTTATGCCGCAGAACGCTTTTCTGCACGCTTCCTACTTCACGCTGCGCTCCGGCGGCCGGACGGTCATCACTTTCCTCTTTGACAGCGTCTTTATCTGGTGTGTCAGCGTTGTCATCGCTTTTACTTTAAGCCGTTACACAACGCTGCCCGTTCTGGCCGTGTACGCATTCGTGCAGATGGGTGACTGGATTAAATGTGTGATCGGATTTATTCTGGTTAAAAAGGGCGTCTGGCTGCAAAACATCGTTTCCTAGACATGGGAATACCGCGTTTCCAGACAATACTTAAACAGACAAAAAGAACCGGCGCAGTCTCCATTCAAGACTGCGCCGGTTGTTTAAAACTGCGCCAGATACTGTTTTACGTTTTCCGTAATGCTTCCCCGAAAAACCGCCGAGCCCGCCACAATCACATTGGCGCCGGCCTCCAAAACAATCTTTGCATTTTCCACGGTAATACCGCCATCCACCTGAATATCAAGGTCAAGCCCCATTTCATCGGCCATTTTCCGAACCTGGCGAACGCGCTCCGTAGATTCCGGTATGTACTTCTGGCCTCCGAATCCCGGTTCTACCGTCATGACAAGAAGCATATCCAGCTTACTCAGATATTTCCTGACCGCTTCCACCGGTGTTTTGGGCTTAATCGACATCCCCACCCGACAGCCAAGGCTCTTGATAAGCGCAATTGTCTCATCCGCGTCCTGCGTCGCTTCCAAATGAAACGTGATACTGTCCGCGCCGCACTCCTTAAACTCTTTCACATACCGTTCCGGCTCCACGATCATCAGATGCACATCAAAAATTCGGTCTGTCACCTTGCGTATCGTTTTAATTACCGGCATCCCAAAGGAAATGGATGGCACGAAAACACCGTCCATCACATCAATATGCAGATACTGCGCACCGGCTTCATCGGCCTCTTTGATCTGCTCCCCCAATCTGGCAAAATCAGCTGCCAGAATAGAGGGAGACAAAATTCTTTTACTCATTTTCGTGTCCTCCGCAGCGTCACTCGAAAAACTTCCGACAGACATTGCGCTTATTTCACAAAGCCCTTTACTTTCTCATAAATTCCCTTACCGTCCAGACCATATTTCTCCACCAGCGCATTTGCCGGGCCGGACTCACCGAAAGTATCCTGCATACCGATCCGCAGAACGGGCGTCGGATGCTTCTCGGACAGGCAGTCGCAGACAGCGCTGCCAAGACCGCCGATCACGGTATGCTCCTCTGCCGTCACCACCTTACCGGTTTTCTTCGCAGAAGCAAGCACCAGTTCTTCATCCAGAGGCTTAATGGTATGAATATTGATCACCTCTGCGTCAATTCCGTCTGCGGCAAGCATTTCGGCCGCTTCCAGAGCAGAAGCTACTGTAATGCCGCTGGCAATGATTGTCACATCCTTGCCTTCTCTGAGCAGAACGCCCTTGCCAACCTCAAATTTATAATCCGGCTTATCGTTAATTACCGGCACAGCCGCACGGCCAAACCGCAGATAAACCGGCCCGTTCATCTCAATTGCCGCACGCACGGCCGCTTTCGCCTCCACATCATCGGAGGGAACAATAACCGTCATACCGGGAATCGTCCGCATCAGGGCAACATCCTCATTACACTGATGAGTTGCGCCGTCCTCTCCCACGGTGATACCCGCATGGGTTGCGCCGATCTTTACATTCAGATGCGGATAACCGATGGAATTACGAACCTGCTCAAAATTCCGTCCTGCCGCAAACATGGCGAAGGAACTGATAAAAGGTATTTTTCCACAGGTAGCAAGACCCGCCGCAATGCCTGTCATATTACACTCCGCGATACCGCAGTCGATATGGCGGTCGGGAAAAGCTTTCTTAAACACGCCGGTTTTGGTAGCGCCTGCAAGGTCAGCGTCAAGGACTACCAGATCCGGAAATTCCGCGCCACACTCAGCAAGTGCATTACCATAGCTCTCTCTTGTTGCCACTTTCTTTACATCTGCCATCAGTTCGCACCTCCTAACTCTTTGCCGATCTTCTCCAGATCCGCCATCGCCGTCGCATACTCTTCATCGTTGGGCGCTTTGCCGTGCCAGCCCGCGTTATTCTCCATAAAGGATACGCCTTTGCCCTTCACCGTCTTCGCAATGATGGCGGTGGGCATTCCCTTAGTCGCCTTCGCCTCTTTAAATGCCGCGTCGATCTGGTCAAAGTCATTGCCGTCAATATTGATTACATGGAAGTTAAACGCCTCAAACTTCTTGTCAATGGGGTAAGGCGAGCATACGTCGTCAATCTTACCGTCAATCTGTAAGCCGTTGTTATCCACGATAACTACCAGATTGTCAAGCTTTCTGTGGCCTGCAAACATGGCCGCTTCCCATACCTGGCCTTCCTGTATCTCACCGTCTCCCAGAAGCGTATAGGTTCTGTAAGACTTATTGTCAAGCTTTGCCGCAAGCGCCATGCCTACCGCCGAGGAGATACCCTGTCCCAGAGAACCCGAAGACATATCTACGCCGGGCGTCTCCTGCATACAGGGATGTCCCTGCAAATAGGAGCCCAGATGGCGCAGGGTCGGCAGATCCTCTACCGGGAAATATCCCCTGTTTGCCAATGCGGAATAAAGCCCCGGAGCCGTATGCCCCTTGGAAAGCACAAAACGGTCTCTGTCTGCCTTTTTCGGGTCTTTCGGGTCAATGTTCATCTCTTCAAAATACAGATAAGTAAAAATGTCTGCCGCCGACAGAGATCCGCCCGGATGCCCTGCCTTAGCGCCGTGTACCGCTGTCACGATACCTTTGCGAACTTCATTAGCTGTTTTTTGTAACTCTAATTTGTTCATCGCTGTCCTCCATCCTTAATAACTATGCTTCGTTTTCTGCTAAACACAGTGTAACACAAAGCTTTCACTTTGTCACCGTGCCCGTGCACATATCTTATACATCTGCAACGCATGGACATAACATATTGCCGCATTATTTTTGTCCGTAGTAAGCATTCTCGCCATGCTTCCTGAAATAGTGCTTATCCTGCAGCTCCTGCGGCGCGGGCTGAATCCTCGCGTTAATCGTCTCCGCACGGTATGCCATTTTCGCCACTTCTTCCATCACTACCGCGTTATGTACCGCCTCATGGCCGTCCTTGCCCCAGGCAAAAGGACCATGATTCTTACAGAGCGTTCCGGGTACGGCAACAGGGTCCTTTTCCATTCTCTTAAACTCATTGACAATAAGCACGCCCGTATTTCTCTCATATCCTTCCGAAATCTCTTCCTGCGTCAGACAGCGCAGACAGGGAATCTCCCCGTAGAAATAATCGGCATGGGTCGTTCCGTAGCAGGGAATGCTTCTGCCCGCCTGTGCCCAGCTCGTTGCGTAGGATGAGTGCGTATGCACCACACCCCCAACCTCCTGAAACACTTTATAAATTTCTACATGAGTCGCCGTGTCGGAGGAGGGGTTATATTTCCCCTCCACCTTCTTACCGTCCAAATCTACCAGCACCATATCGTCGGGAGTCAGCTTCTCATAATCGACGCCGCTGGGCTTGATGGCAAAAATACCGCTCTCCCTGTCGATCTCGCTCACATTGCCCCAGGTAAAAGTAACCAGCCCGTATTTCGGAAGAAGCATATTAGCCTCATATACGCGCTTTTTTAATTCCTCTAACATCGTTCTCCTCCTATAAGCTTTCTACCGCCGCTCTCTCAATGGCAAGTCCCGCACTGTAAACTTTCATAAACTCGTTGAAGCCCTTTACGTCATTCGCCTTCGGCTCCATCTTCTCACCCTTCTGACCTGCAAATACCTTGCTGTCAAGGAACGCTGCCAGACTCTCGTCCGCGCCCTTGTTAATCATGTAGGAAGCAAGAAGCGCAATACCCCAGGCGCCGCCTTCACCGGCCGTCTCCATCACGCTCACGGGAGCGTTCATTGCCGCCGCAAGAATGCTCTGGCCTACACCCTTTGTCTTAAAGAGTCCGCCATGTCCAAGAATTTCGTCTACCTGTACTTTCTCCTCTGTAAACAAAATATCAAAACCTGTCTTCAATGCGCCAAGAGAAGTGAACAAATGCACTCTCATGAAGTTCGCCAGATTAAATTTCGCATCCGGCTTTCTCACAAACATCGGACGTCCCTCGTTAAAGCCCGTCACATGTTCCCCGGAGAAGTAATTGTAGGCAAGCAGACCGCCACAGTCGTCGTCACCCTCGAGAGCCTTACGGTAAAGATTGCCGTACAGCTCGTTCATATCCACCTTCATACCCATTACTTCCAAATATTCCTTGAACAGGTTCACCCATGCATTCAGGTCAGAGGTGCAGTTGTTGCAGTGCACCATAGCCACCAGACTGCCGTCGGGAGTGGTCACCAGATCAATGGCGTCATATACTTTGGAAAGATCCTTCTCCAAAACGATCATGCCGAATACGCTGGTTCCCGCCGATACGTTACCGGTACGCTTCGCAACGCTGTTGGTAGCCGCCATACCCGTACCCGCGTCTCCCTCGGGAGGACAAAACGGAATGCCTGCCTGTAACGTCCCCGTGGGATCTAACAGCTTGGCGCCTTCCTCCGTCAATGCGCCCGCCTGCTGTCCCGCTGTGTAAACCGCCGGAAGCACATCCTTTAACTTCCATGCAAATCCCTTATCCGCAACAGCCTCGTCAAACTGCCCGATCATCTTCTCATTAAACTGTCCCGTGGCAATGTCGATGGGGAACATGCCGGAAGCCTCGCCAACGCCAACAATCTTCTCTCCCGTCAGCTTCCACTGAATATAACCCGCCAGCGTAATCACAAATTTCAGATCCGGCACATGCTCCTCGCCGTTCAAAACCGCCTGATAGAGATGCGCGATGGTCCATCTCTGGGGAATATGGTAATTAAAGAGCTCTGTCAGCTTTGTGGATGCCTCCTCCGTAATGGTATTTCTCCATGTACGGAAGGGAACCATCAGTTCGTCCTTATCATTGAAAGCCATATAACCGTGCATCATCGCGCTGAAACCAATCGCGCCGAGTTTGGTCAGCTTCTCTCCATACTGCGCCTGCACATCCTCCGTCAGCTTTTTGTAACAGTCCTGAAGCCCCGTCCAGATATCGTCCAGACTGTATGTCCAGATGCCGTTTTCCAGTCTGTTCTCCCAGTCATGCGCGCCGGATGCAATCGGTTTATTGTTGTCATCCACCAGCACGGCCTTGATACGGGTCGAGCCAAACTCAATCCCCAGTACCGCTTTCCCACTTGCAATACATTCTTTTGCTCCCATACCTTATCCTATACCTCCTTCATTTATATCTGTTCGCATCGCTCGTTGCCATTACACATATGCTGCCGCATTCCATCTCAGTTCGTTCTTAATATCGCGGATCGTGGTATTTTTGTCGATTACAACGCTCTCGATTCCCATTGCATCCGCCCAGTCAACCATCTGGTCAACAGTCAGGTCATAGGAGAACGCCGTATGATGCGCGCCGCCTGCCAGAATCCATGCTGCTGCGCCCACCTCCAGATTCGGCTGAGGCGTCCAGTATGCCGTACCCACAGGAAGCTTCGGCATGGGTCTCTCCACCTTCTTGCAATCCACCGCATTGATCAACAGACGGAATCTCGTTCCAAGATCAATCAGGGAGCAGGCCACCGCAGGGCCTTCCTTTGCGGTAAATACCAGACGGGCAGGATCTTCCCTGTTACCCATGGACAGCGGGCATACCCTGATTGCAATATCGCCGTCCGCAACAGAAGGACATACCTCCAGCATATGGGCCTGTAAGATACCTTCCTTGCCGGGCACTAAATTATAGGTGTAATCTTCCATCAGGGAAGAACCCTTTGCTCCCTCAATATCAGCCGTCATCAGCTTCATGAGACGAACCATTGCCGCCACTTTCCAGTCGCCCTCTGCGCCAAAGCCGTAGCCCTTCTCCATCAGTCTCTGGATCGCCAGACCCGGAAGCTGCTTCAAGCCGCCCAGCATGCCGAAGTGGGTAACAACAGCGTGATAATCATTCTCCTTAAGGAATTTTTCAATACCGATCTCCTGCTGTGCCTGTACCGCCACATGTCTGCGGAACTCCTCGGCGTCACGGCCTTCGTCGATAATCTTATATTTGCTGTAATACTCCTCTACCAGCGCGTTTACTTCACCTTGCGGCACTGCGTCCACATATTCCACTACATCGTTCACACAGTAATGATCAATCTCCCAGCCGAATTTGATCTGTGCCTCTACCTTATCGCCCTCAGTCACTGCAACGTTATTCATGTTATCGCCGAAACGGCATACACGCACATGGGAAGACTCGATCACGCCGATAGCCGTTCTCATCCAGCTTCCCAGCTGTCTCTGCACGCTTTCCGACGCCCAGTGCCCCACAATAACCTTGCGTTCAATCCCCATACGGCTTACGATATGCCCATACTCTCTGTCACCGTGGGCGGACTGGTTCTCATTCATAAAGTCCATATCAATGGTATCATAGGGAAGCTCCTCATTAAACTGCGTATGCAGATGGCAGAGCGGCTTCCGAAATTCCTTCAAACCGAGAATCCACATCTTTGCCGGAGAAAAAGTGTGCATCCAGGTAATGACGCCCGCACACTCAGGATCGTTGTTTGCATCGTTAAATGCCTTGCGGATGGAAGCCTGCCCTAACAACGTGGGCTTTAATACCACTTCAAAGGGCAGATTGCCGGAAGCATTCAGTCCCTCCACAATCTTCGCGGAATGATCCGCTACTTTTCTCAGGCACTCATCCCCATACAAGTCCTGAGACCCCGTACAAAACCAAAATTTGTAGTTCTTTGCTACGCTCATACAATACCCTCTCTTTCTTTAAATAATTGAACTGCCTGTTTTCCTGCAAATTGGGCGGGACTCGCTGCCGTCTGTTTCCCGCGGCCCGATCCCCAAGTTGTACATGCGTACAATTTTGTATACAATTTAACACGCGATCCGCACAACTACCCCTCTTTTTTCTTAAAATTATTTTACTACTTGTATGTACAAATAATCAAGTTGTATGTACCAAAAATCTTACGAATTTAGCGGGCCTTACGCCTTCTCACGGAGCTTCTCGGCACCACATCCACTTCAAACTCATAATTCGCGTCAAAAGACGGATCCTTAATCAGACGCAGAAGATTTTCCGCCGCCTTCCCGCCAAGCCGCTCCATGGGATGGGGCGTCGACGCGATGGGGACGTCTCCCAAAATCGCAAGTTCCGAATCGTCCACACTGGCCACCGAAATATCCTGCGGAACCCGAATGCCATTCTTTTTAAAAATGTCCAGAAGCCCGAAAGCAACCTCGTCGTTATAGCAGAACACCGCCGTACAGTCTTTAAACCGCCCCAGCACCTTGTCTGCCGCTTTATCCAGATGCTGCTTCTCCTCAGTATCCACCCAGACAGTCTGCCTGTCCTCCACTTCAAGTCCGGCGTCCATCATGGCGTCCATATACCCCGAAAAGCGCGCCTGGCCCTGTCCGTCGTCCAGCTTAAAAATACCGCCGATCTTCTCATGCCCCATGGAAATCAGATATTTCGTCATTTTCCATCCCGCCATGTGATCATTGATGGAGACGTGGGGAATTTTCAACTGTGGATAAAAGCTGTTTATAAAAATCACCGGTATCCGTCTCTTGCGAATTTCCTGATAAAGACGAAGATTCGGGTTTGGTATACCACTTTTTGTCGGTTCCACGATAAGCCCGGACACTTCGTCCCGGCTGATAATATCTTCCAAAATGGTTTTTTCCCGCCCATGCTGATTATTGGTAAAGGCAATCTGTACAGAATATCCCGCCTCCAGCAAAACGCTCTCAATCCCCTGAATGGTTCTGGGAAAAATATAGCCGTCCACATAAGTCGTTACAACGGAAACCCGCATCCGCTTTGTCAGATTCGCAAGACGGTTATCATTGATATAGGTACCGCTTCCCTGAATCCTTCGAATAACGCCCTCATTTTCAAGAATGCCGATTGCGTGCCTGACCGTCTGACGGCTTACGCCGAACATGTCCTTAAGCGTATTCTCAGAATACATCTTTTGTCCCGGAACAAGCTTTTTCATTTCTATCTGTTCATTGATCCACTGAACCAACTCCAGGTACTTGGGGGTTGCCTTCTCCATAATACACCTCTGTCATAGCCGCAAAGGGCTACCCTATCGGGCAGCCCTCGCGCTTTAAGGACTGCGTTCTCCCGCGCTGTCCATTTCTTTTATGTATCTCTTTGTTATGCCAGGCTTTAGCCTTTCTTTCTCTTGGACATAACGTCTACGGTTACAGCTCCGAGAAGCACCGCGCCCTTTACGATCTTCTGAATATCTGTAGACCAGCCGTACAGGGACATACCGTTATTCAGGATACCCATAATGAACGCGCCGACTACCGCACCCATAATCGTACCTGCACCACCGGCAACCGCCGCGCCACCGATATAACAGGATGCGATGGCATCCATCTCGAAACCGTCGCCGGCCTTCGGTGTGGAGGAGGAGTTACGGGCGGAAAGAACAATGCCGGCAACCGCACTCAAAATACCCATATTGGTGTATACCCAGAAGAAAACTTTCTTTGTATCAATACCGGAAAGGTTTGCCGCCTTTCTGTTACCGCCCAAGGCGTAAATCTGACGTCCCGCTACCGTCTTGCTGGTGATAAAGCCGTACAGGGCAATCAAAAGCGCCATAATGACAAGCACGAAAGGAAGTCCGTTATAGCGTGCCAGCTTATAGAAGCAGAACCAGATAATAAAGAGCATAACCAGCAGCTTCAGCGCAATCTGCCAGAGAGGATTGGTTGCAAAATTATATTTCTCTTTCGTCTTAATACTGCGGATCTCATTAAGAATCAGCGCAACGGATGCAATAACAGCCACTGCGATACAAACCAGATCCAGCGTGCCGCCGCCCACATTCACCTTTGCCGTGGGAAGGAAGCCTGCGCCCAGATACACGAAATTATCCGGATGAGGGCCCTTTGTCTGCGCCTTTAAGAGCGTATAGGTAAGGCCGCGGCCCATCAGCATCGTAGCCAGCGTCACAACGAAAGGCGGGATATCCAGATAAGCAATAAAGAAGCCTGCAAACATGCCTACCAGAAGACCAATCAGCAGGGCAACTATGATCGCTACCCACATATTCATCTTATAGTCAATCAAAATGATACCTGCCGCCGCACCGGTAAGCGCTACAACAGAGCCAACGCCCAGATCGACGTTACCGGTCAGTACGCACAGCAGCATACCAATGGCCAGAATAACCACATAACCGTTCTGCATGATCAGGTTGTTAATATTAGCCGGGGAAAGGTTCTTTCCACCCGTCATAATGGCAAAGATAACATAGATGGCAATCAGCGCCAGAAACATACCGTACTGTTTCATGTCAAGATTTACTACTTTTTTCTTCTCATTCATTTCCATCACCCTTTCTATTATGTGCCATAATACACTGCATAATTTTTTCCTGTGTCAGCTCTTCATGGTTCAGCTCGCCAGCGATCTGTCCCTCATTGATCACATAGGTCCTGTCGCAGGTACCGATGATCTCCGGCATCTCGGAAGAAATAATAATCACCGCTTTGCCTGCCTTTGCCAGCTCATTGATAACACAGTAGATCTCATACTTCGCGCCCACATCAATACCGCGCGTAGGCTCATCCAGAATCAGCACATCCGGCTGTGTCAGCATCCACTTCGCCAGAACCACCTTCTGCTGGTTACCACCCGACAAGGAGCCGACTACCTGCTCGATGGAAGTTGCCTTGACATTGATCCTTTTCTTGTACTCCTCCGCCGCAACGATCTCATCGTTTCCGTTGATCACGCCATGCTTCGAGAAGAATTTCGGGCGGGCCGCTATGGTCATATTCTCCTTGATCTCGCCGATCAGGTTAAGGCCATATACCTTTCTGTCCTCGGACACATAGGCAAGCTTACTGTCAATCGCCTGTTTTACGGTTTTCATCTCCACTTCTTTTCCGTTGATCTTAACGGTTCCGGAAATTTTCTGTCCGTAGCTGTGTCCGAACAGGCTCATGGCAAGCTCGGTACGCCCCGCGCCCATCAGCCCGGCAAGCCCTACTACCTCGCCCGCCTTCACGCTGATATTAATATTCTTTAAAATCTGACGATTCACATCATCGGGATGATAGACATTCCAGTCGCTGACCTCAAAAATCGTATCGCCGATCTTCACGTCCTCACGCAATGGATAACGATTGGTCATTTCACGTCCTACCATGCCCTTAATCACGCGATCCTCAGACATATCGTCCTCACCCTTAATCAGGGTTTCGATGGTCTTACCGTCACGGATGATAGTCACGGAGTCAGATACATATTCAATCTCATTTAATTTGTGGGAAATAATAATACAGGTAATTCCCTGCTTTTTCAGCTCCAGCATAATGTCCAGAAGCTTTTTGCTCTCCTCGTCATTTAACGCCGCCGTCGGCTCGTCAAGGATCAGAAGCTCCACTTTCTTTGCCATCGCTTTTGCAATTTCAATTAACTGTTGTTTACCGACACCCAGAGAGTTAACCGGCACATTTACATCCTCGTGCTCCAAACCCACTCTCGCCAGCATTTCCTGCGCACGCTGTCTGGTCTTCGTCCAATCAATAACCCCCTTAGCCGCCAGCTGCTCATTTCCCAGAAACACGTTCTCTGCAACCGAGAGAAGCGGGCTCAAAGCAAGCTCCTGATGAATGATAACGATGCCCTTCGCCTCGCTGTCTCTCAAATTGTGGAACTTGCAGACTTCCCCATTATACACCACGTCACCGGAATATGTACCGTGAGGCCAGACGCCCGAGAGAACGTTCATCAGTGTAGATTTTCCAGCTCCGTTCTCACCGCACAGGGCATGGATCTCACCGCGTCTCACTTTCAGATTTACATCATCCAGCGCACGGACACCTGAAAATTCCTTGATAATGTGGTTCATTTCCAAGATGTAATCCGACATTTTCCCAACTCCCTTCTCTATTTATTCGTCACAGACTCAGCAGTCTGCGACCAAAGAATTACCTCGCAATTCTTTCTTCAATATCTTAATGCCATGGTACTTTTGCGTGATATAATGAGGGCGGCAGCACAACTGCCGCCGCCCTCCTGAATTACTATGAAATATTACTCAGCCAACTGCTCCTCTGTGTAGTAGCCGCCCTCTACAATGATCTCCTTGTAGTTGGACTGGTCTACTGCTACAGGTGTGCACAGGTAAGAGGGAACTACGATCTTACCATTGTTGTACTGCTCGGTATCGTTGATCTCAGGCTCTGCACCCTCAAGCACTGCCTGCACCATGGTAACGCACTTCTCAGCCAGGAGACGGGTATCTTTGTAGATGGACATTGTCTGCTTGCCGGAAATGATGTTCTTGGTAGCCATCAGCTCAGCATCCTGACCAGTGATCATAGGCCAGTTAGCGTCTGTATAGCCAGCGCCCTCAAGAGCTGCCTTACAACCATATGCGAAACCGTCAAATGCGGTTGCACAGATATCAAGATCCTCGTCAGCATAGAAACCTGTCAGGTAGTTCTCACAGTTCTGCTGTGCGGTCTCCTGAGACCATCTCAGGATACAGGTATCTTCAAAGGAAGTTCTGCCGGACTTACATACCAGCGCACCGTTGTCCAGATAGGGCTGAAGAACCTCCATCAGACCTGCATAAAGCATATGTGCGTTGTTATCATCAGGGGAACCCATGAAGAACTCAATAGTCTTCGGGTCAGCGGGATCAAGGCCTGCATTTTCTTCGATGTACTTACCGATTGCAGTACCAACACCCTTGTTATCAAAAGTAGCATAGTAGGAAACTGCGTCCGTGTTCATCAGCAGACGGTCGTAAGCGATGATCGGAATACCAGCTTCTTTCGCCTGAGCCTCTACGTTTACCAGAGCGTCAGAGTCGATGGAAGCGATAACCAGGCAGTTTACGCCGGATGCAATCATGTTCTCGATCTGGGAAACCTGTGCCTGCACGTCGTCCTCTGCATACTGAAGGTCTACTTCATAGCCAAGAGCCTCAAGCTGAGCCTTCATGTTAGCGCCGTCGTTGATCCATCTCTCAGAAGACTGGGTAGGCATTGCCACGCCAACCTTCTTGCCGCCGGATGCCTCTGTTGCTGCCGCCGCCTCATCTACTGCCGCGTCAGCCGCGTCAGTCGCATCTGCCGCATCTGTCGCAGGAGCTGCCTCCTCCGCTGCGGGAGCCGCCTCTTCTGTAGCCGCAGGAGCTGCTGCTTCTTCAGCAGAACCGCCACAGCCTACGAGCATGGAAGCAACCATTGCTACGCTCAAAAGTGTGCCTAAAACTTTCTTTTTCATTCTTTTTCCTCCCTTAGAATAATTATTTCGCACAGAAAAACTTGTCTGTATGCGTCGAAAAAGTTGTACACTATACAATTTGCCGGTTTTTAAGATATTTTAGTTTTTTGGCAAATTCATAATTGGAACATTTTGCTTAATCGGCGCTCAAATTTTAAGTTATTCTGTACATTTTGACCACTTATTTCCGAAGTGACACCTCCATTATATACATGAGCAAATAAATTGTCAATCATTTTATTCTTTTTTTACATACATCTTGCCAAAGTTGTACATAATACAACTTAAAAAAAGGGATCGTGCACGAGCACAGTCCCTTTCCCTTCCATTTATCTATTTAAAGCCCATTTTTTGGCAGATTTTATATCTTAAACTCACCCACAACGCCTTCCACATCGCCCGTAAGCGCCAGCAGTCTATCCATGGCCTGCGACACCTCTTCGAGATTTGCCGACTGTTCTGCCACCACCGCGCTGACCTCATTAATCTCCGTTACATTGTCGTCGGCAGCTTCCTTTACGGTTCCCATGCTTTCCAGCGTCTCTGAAATTCTTTGAGACAACGCTTCCACGCCGTTTATGATGTCTTCGACGTTGTTGCTCACCTCGTCGGTTCCCCCGGTAATAACCTCGAAACTCTCCTTCGCCTCGCCTGTCATCTGATTTCCCTTTTCCAGCTGATCCAGGCTTTCCCGCAGTCTGGATGTCATCTGATCCGCCTGAGAGCTGACCGCCTCAATCATCTTACCGATTTGCGCCGCTGCCGCCTGAGAATCATCAGCCAGATCGCGGATTTCCGTAGCCACCACCGCAAACCCTCTGCCTGCCTCGCCGGCTCTGGCTGCTTCGATGGAAGCATTTAATGACAGCAGATTCGTCTGGGAGGCAATCGAAGAAATGGACGCAAGCGCCTCCGTCATTCCCTTGGCATTCTCACCAAAGGAGGCAAACACACTCTCCATCTCCCGCATGGAGCGGTTGACCTCGCCCATCTGCTCCACATAGGCCATAATCTTTTGCATACCTTCTCTGGCATTATCCCTTGTCTTGCCCGCGTTTCCGTGAATGGACTCCGCATAGTCCGCCACACGTCTGGCAATATCCTCCATATCGCTGATCTGCCCCTGAGCGTGCCTGACCTCCTCCTGCTGCCTCTCAAGCGCCGCCAGCATACCGTCCACCGCATCGGCAATGCGTGTACCTCCCTGCGTATTCTCATCTACGCTGGAATTTACCGTGGCAGTAGCCATTTTAAGCTCTGCCATATTGGAAGCCACTTTACTGATCAGATACACCAGGCTTCCCTTCATTTTATTAAATGCCAAAGCCGCCCGGCCGGCCTCATCCCGGCTTTTTACCTGAATATCTTCGCTCGTCAGGTTCCCCTCGGACATAATTGTAAGATTCTTTTGCAACTGTATGATAGGCGCCGTTATGCTCTGCATCAGTGCAAAAGCCGCCGCCAGAACAACAACCGCCGTAACTACCACCGCCCCAATAATTATGGTAAGCGTGCGCCTGAAATCGTTTTGAATCGTCTCAACAAGCATCTCGCTTCTGGATATCTCAGATGCAAGAAATGTCTCTGCACTGGAACTGATAAAACTCATGTTGCCGTTCATGCTCTGCGCCGCATCCATTCCGGCCGAGGAATAGGTATCCCCGCAGGCGGCCTGCACCTCCCGGTAGGAAGCAATAAATTTACCCGTCTCGGAGGCGAACTTGTCATACTGGTTACGCATCTCCGAGTATTCCGCCTCCTGAGGAAGGCCTTCTCCTATTTCCGCCACATACTGCTCCATGGTATCTATCACTTCCACATGCCCGCTGGAAGCAATATCTCCGCCGACCCCGCATTTGGTAATAACCGTTCTTCCCAGATAGGCGGCATTGTCCTTCACGAATGTCACCTTGCTGATGCTGTCAAGAATCTGCGAATACTGCGTGTTATAGCTGTTTGATCTGATCACGAGCACCGCCATCAGCGCCACAAGCACAACCATCGTACACAAAATACAGGCGTTGATTTTCAAGCGGATTCCGATTCCTTTACCTTTTTTCACTTCCTGTTTCCCCGTCTGCATCAATGTACTCCTTTCTAATCAGTTTCTTCGCGGATATAGCCAGAATAGCGCCGCCGGCAATCAGAAAAATGCCTATTGCAGCCGCTATGAATATCCTGTCGCCTGCGGCAGTCTCTCCAAACCCCCGTATCAGGTCATATGCCAGATATAAAACATACAGCGCCACCACAATGCGGAGCGTCAAACCTACTTTGGTGTCTCCCTTTCTTCTATTATTAGTGTCACCGTCAGAATCGTCTGCATCGGTTTCATTTGGAATCTCCGGCGCCTCCACCGCAAATTCTTCTCTTTCCTCACTGTCCGTCATGCCCGGTTCCTCCTCCGTTTCTATCCTTCAAAGCACGCTGTCTGTTCGGACAGATGGCCTACCACGTCAGAGACCTGATCCAATGCCTCGATGATATTTTTCATATTATCAGCAAGCGCCGCAGTATTATCCACCACTCCGCCAACGCCCTGCGCGCTTTCTTTTACATTATTGGAAATATTCACATTAGACTCCGCCACCGTGCGCATCATGGAACCGATATTCTCCATGGAATCCCGCATCTCGCTCATCATCTGATCCACCGTAATGGAGTCGTTCAGGTACTGTTCGCCGGTATTCTCCAGAATCTCATAATCCGGCATTACCCGGTCATTAATAAATTTCACAAGATTACCCGCATTTTCTGCAAGCGTCATAACCGCCGCAACCACGCTCTCGGAAATCTGCTGGATATTTCCCGCCGTCTCTTTTGAATTATCCGCCAGCTGACGTATCTCATCCGCCACCACCGCAAAGCCTTTGCCCGCCTCACCGGCTCTTGCCGCCTCAATGGACGCATTCAGCGCAAGCAGGTTTGTCTTGGAAGCAATGCCCAGAATATCCGAAGTCAGATTTCCGATCTTTTCTATCTGACGGCTGTCCTCTATGGATGCATTCAGGGACACGTCAAATTCCTTTATCATGCTGTCCGCAGAAGCGCGGCTGCCCTGCGCCAGCTTCCGCAGCTCTTCTGCACGGCTTCTGATTTCCTCTGCAAACTTCGTGCCGTTCACCGCTCTGTCAACCATCTCTCCCACAGAAGCTTCCGCCTCTCTGGTGCTGTCGCTTACATAACCGACAGTGGCCGATACCTCCTCCATGCTGGCCGCCAGCTCCTCCATGGTAGCGGAAGTATCGTTGGCGCTTCGGTTCGTTTCTTCCACCACCTCGTTGACGTTCATCTGCTGTCTGTTGATTTCCTCACTACAGGAAATCACCCCGTCGATCACACCCTGCAAAATATCCAGAAATTCATTGACGCCCCTGGCAAGGGTGGCGATTTCATCTTTGGTCTGCACGGGCACTCTTTCGTTCAGGTTTCCTTTATTATTATGTATGGCTTCGATCATACCGTTAATGACCTGCGCAATTTTCTGGATCGGCACTACAATAATACGGTTTGCAATAAACAGAATCAAAACCGCCATTACCACAAGCAGAACAACGACGACCGCCGTCAGCACATAGGCGTTATTGGCTCTTACCGTCAGATCAGCCCTGGCGCTTTCAAGATCCAGCTCCGAATACTCCAGCATTCTGCTCATCGCCTTGTCCAGCACCTGTTTTAAAGAACCCAGATTATTGGCAATCAGGTTATTGGCGCGCTCTTTATCGTTTGCCCGGCTCAATTCTATGATAGTGTCTGCATATTCATCAAACGACTCCAGCCTTCCCTTTAACGTGCTGAAACTATCCCTCACTTCTTCCGAGGTAATCATCTCCTCGTAGGCCGCCATGGATTCCCACATTATCGTCCGCCGCTCCAGAATATCATCCGCGCGCATATCCATCGTTCTTGTCAGCTTGGCGTTTACATGGGCATACAGGTTCATATACATGTCAAGGTAATCTTCGTATATGCTATGAATCAGATTGATTTTCTCCACCTCATTATTCATAACATCCTGACTGCTCTCCGAGATCGCCGTCATACTGTTCGCCATAAGCCCCAGTGAAATAATGGAAATCAAGGCAAGCACCATGATTGCCGACGCAAATTTAAATCCAATCTTTTTCATAGGTAACTCCTCCCTTTTACAATACAGAATAGCACATTTCACAAAATTATAACAGCCCCAAACAAAAAGTCGGGCACTTTTACGCACCCGACTTTTCTTTTTCTGTAATTATTGTTCAGTTTGCTTAATTTGCCAAATTCCTTTTCTTTCTCACAGACATAACCACACTCTGAACCACCAGGAACAGACACAGCATGGCCGCTTTCGTAATACCGGTCCACCATGCTTCGTCAAATCCAACGGAGGACACGATATTCTGAATGGTACTCAGAGAAAGCACGCCGAAGAATGTACCAAGCACATTACCTACACCGCCCGTCAGCATGGTGCCGCCAATGATGGAGGAAGCAATCGCGTCCATCTCCGCCGCCGTCGCATGGGAGGGAGAGCCGGAACCCACGTGCAGGAAGTACACAAAACCGCCGATACCCGCCAGAAGGCCGCAGATTAAATGGGAGAGGAACTTGGTTCTCTTTACGTTGATACCAAGCATCAATGCGCTCTGTTTGTTGCCGCCCACTGCGTAGAAATTACGTCCCAGCTTCGCCCAGCGGAGCATAACGAACATGACAACTACCACCAGAAGCGCTACCAGCACGCCGATCTCCACATACGCGGGAACATACTTGCCGATCTTATTGACGGAACCCAAACCGGGCACATTCACACGCGTCATCTTTAAAGCGACAAACGCCTCGTTCTCCACGTTGAAGGGCGATGTATTTACGATTGTCGTCATACCTCTCGCAAAGAACATTCCCGCCAGTGTAACGATAAAGGGCTGGATGTCCAGATACGCTACCAGGAATCCCTGAAAAGCGCCGAATGCCAGGCCAATCGCCAGCGCGATAATAACCGCCATGAATACATTACCGCCCTTATAATCCAGATACACCGCACAGCACATACTTACCAGAGCCGTAACGCCGCCTACGGAAATATCAATACCGCCGGTAATCATAACAAGGCTCATGCCGCAGGCCAGAATAATCAGCGCCGCATTGGCATTTAAAATATTAAAGAAGGTCTGTGGCTTCAGGAATCCCGAACCCAGAAAAGCCATTGCGCCGATGTACAGCAGGAAAAATACGGCAATTGTAATGGTAAGGAGCAGGTTGGTGTCGGTCATGCCCATCAGCTTTGCCTTAAGGCCGCCGCCCGCAGACGTTGTATTTTTATCTGTCTTCGCCATCTTACGCCACCTCCTTGTTCAGTTTCATTTTTTTGGTAATCGTATTAAAATATTCTCTTACGGTAGGCGCGCTAACCACTACCAGAACGATAACGACAATTGCCTTATAGGCAGGAAGCGCAGTCGAGGAAACGCCAAATTTGTAAAGCGTCGTCGTCAGACACTGAATTACAAATGCACCAATAATGGAAGCCGCCATATTAAACTTACCGCCGGAAAGCGCGTTACCGCCAAGAGCAACCGCGAGAATCGCATCCATCTCAATATCCTTTGCGATAACGGAGTAGTTAATGGAAGAAACACGGCTTACTTTGATCAGCCCTGCAACCGCCACGCACAGACCAAGAATCACAAATGCCATTACTTTAATCAGCTCCGGATTCAGGCCGTTTAACTTGGAGGAGCTCTGGTTAATACCAACCGCCTGTGTATAAAGACGCAAATTCGTAACCTTAAGTACAATACCAATCACAATCATGCAGGCTATCGCAATGAAGCAGGGCGTCGGAATCGGTATCCCGGGAATAAATCCGCCGAAATAGGCAAACTTGGGATCGCTGATAACCGGAAGCTCGTTATTGTTAATCCAAGCCGCAATGGAACGCCCCGCCGTATACAGGATCAGCGTCGCTATCATGGGCTGAATCTTAAAATACGCCACCAGCACACCGTTGAATGCGCCGAAAAGCATTGCAACCACACACGCCACCAGAAATGCAACAATGATAGGAGCCTGCAGCGTTTCGGGACGGGCATTTCTGCCGCACAGCACCCGCAGGATCACGCTGCCTGCGATAGCAATAGCCGCGCCCACGCTGATATCCTGTCCGCCGGAAGCCGCTGTCACAAGCGTCATGCCGATTGCCAGAATCGCCAGCTCGGAACCGTTATTGATAATGTCAATGATAAAGCCGGACAGCACCGGATTGCCCGCGCTGTTGTACCCCATCGTTATCTTAAAGAAAGAAGGATCGACAATCAAATTAAAGACCGCCAACAGCAACAGCGCCGCGATTGGAATAAAGCACTGATTTTTAACTAAATTTTTTAAGATATTTGTATTTGATGTTTTAGCCGTTCCACTGTTTGCCATTTATTTGTCACCTCCCGCGATTGTATTCATAACCGTACCCTGGTTCAGATCATCGCCCGTGAGCTCACCCACTGCCTTACGGTCGCGCATGACGATCAGGCGGGAGCAGGTTCTGAGCATCTCGTCAAGCTCCGAGGAAATAAAGGTTACGCTCATGCCCTCGGATGCCAGCTGCAGCACCAGTTTTTGAATATCCACCTTCGTACCCACGTCGATACCTCTGGTCGGCTCATCCAAAATCAGATATTCGGGATGGGTAAAGAGCCATCTTGCCAGAATAACCTTCTGCTGGTTACCGCCGGAAAGCGATTTGATCGGGGTATCCTTGGAAGCTGTCTTAATATTCAAAAGTTTTATGTATTCATCCGCAACCTTGTTGGCCTCCGCTTTGGAGAAAGGTTTAAAGAATCCCTTAAGTACCTGCTGTGCAAGTATAATGTTATCACGCACGGAAAGATCGCCTACGATACCGTCCACCTTACGATCCTCAGGAAGATATGCAATGCCATTCTTCATGGCGTCAAGCGGCTTCACAATCTTTACGTCCTTGCCGTTCACCCTGACTTTTCCGCCGATCACTCTGTCCGCACCGAAGATCGCGCGCACACACTCGCTTCGTCCGGAACCGAGAAGCCCGGTAAAACCGTTTACCTCACCCTTATTGATATGGAAATCAAAAGGCTTGATGCCCGCGTTGCTGACAAGACCTTCCGCCTCCAGCACGGGAACCGCATCCTTGCCCGCATCATATGTCTTGGCTTCGCTCTTGATATCGGAAAGGTCATCCACTTCCTTACCGAGCATCTTGGACACAAGCTGTACACGGGGCAGATTTTCGATTTCATATTCACCAACAAGCTTACCGTCCCTCATAACGGTAATCCTGTCACAGACTTCATATACCTGCTCCAGGAAATGGGTTACAAAGATAATGCCTACGCCCTTGGCGCGAAGATCCCGCATCAGCTTAAAGAGCTTTTCAACCTCCTGCTCATCCAGGGATGAAGTGGGCTCATCCAGAATCAGAACCTTACATTCCATGTCAACCGCACGGGCAATGGCGATCATCTGCTGCACTGCCAGTGAACAGGTACCGAGCTGCTGCGTGGCTTTCGCCGGTATATCCAGAGACTGCAGGATTTTATCGGTATCGGTATTCATTTTTTTCCAGTTCTGTACCGCGCCCTTGGTTCGGCCGATAAACATGTTCTCCGCCACGGTGAGGTTCGGGCAAAGCGTAATCTCCTGATACACGGTACTGATACCCATATTCTGCGCATCCTGGGGCGAATGAATTGCCACCGTCCCCTCTGTGCCGTCCAGAAAAATCTCTCCGTCCTCCTTGCCGTAAACACCTGTAAGAACCTTGATCAGCGTTGATTTACCGGCGCCGTTCTCCCCCATAAGAGCATGAATCTCGCCCTTGCGCAATGTAAAGTCCACACCCTGCAGGGCGTGCACTCCCGGGAAGATCTTGTGAATGTTTCTCATTTTTAATACAACATTTCCTTCCACTCTCAGGTTCACCTCCCAAATTATTATATAGTTTATAATCAGGACCTCGCGCTTACCGCGCTGTCCCCGCATACGCCACGCAGCAGGCTGCACGCGCGTATTTGCTTCTGTAAAATCCGCCGGATTTTATAGAAAAAGAGCGCGGGCAGGCTTTTTTCGCTACACCGCGCTCGTTTCTCTCATTATATCATATTTTGACTCAGCAGCAAACTATTAGATACCGTAGTTGTCTACATCTTCCTGAGTAATGGTAGTTGCATCAAAGCCCTTCTCATCCATGATGATGGTCTTCTCTGCTACAGTACCGCCGCCCTCGATTGTCTTGATAACTTCGTCGATATAGGAAGACTGGAAAGGATTACACTGACCGTCATAGTTCCAGTTCTGAGCAAGCAGCTCCTCAAGAGCCCACTTGTTGCAGTCAAAGCCCATAACGATAACGTCCTTGCCTACGCCGTGGGAGATATTAGCTGCATCCAGAGCTGCAACAGCGCCCTTAGCCATATCGTCGTTCTCAGCATAGATTACATTGAATTCCTGTCCGGAGCTGATTGCGGACTGCACGATCTGCTGTGCATTCTCTGCATTCCACTCTGCGGTCTGCTGTGCTACAAGATTCCAGTTATCCTCAGCGTCTACCTTAGCCTGCAGAGCGCCGGTACGGCCTTCCTGAGCTGCGGAACCCATCACACCCTGAAGGTGGATGATGTTGTAAGTGTCAAGACCCTGACTCTCAAGCCATGCTACAGCCGTCTCGCCCTCTTTATCCATATCGGATACGATGGAAGCCTCGTAAAGGCTCTCGTCAGCGTCGATGGTACGGTCAAACAGAATAACGCGAACGCCTGCATCCTGAGCATCTGTCAGTACGGAATCCCAACCAGCTGTATCAGCTGCGGAGAGAAGCAGATAATCAACGCCGTCCTGGATGAACTTCTGAGCTGCTGTAATCTGCTCGTCGTTCTTCATGCTGTAAGCAAAAGATGCGGAATAACCGTTCTCCTCTGTGAAGGTCTCCTTCAGATCCTTGTCGTTAGCGGTACGATAACCGGACTCGTTAGGATCGTTGTTGATGATACCAACAGTGATAAGCTCGCCGCTTGCTGCCTCAGCCGCAGGAGCCTCCTCCTCTGCCGCAGGAGCTTCCTCTTCTGCTGCCGCAGGAGCTTCCTCCTCTGCTGCCGCAGGAGCTTCCTCCTCTGCCGCAGGAGCTGCTGTCTCTGCCGCAGGAGCTTCCTCAGCGCCGCCACAGCCTGCCAGAGTAGCCATTACCATAGCGCCTGTCAGTAATACTGCCAATTTTCTCTTCATTTTTATTTCCTCCCTTTCATGGTTGCCTCCCATCGCTTACCGCGGTGAGAGAACTATGTCTTTCGAGATCGGGATTCGTTGTTTCCCCGTCTCTGAGAACACTTTAGCAAAATGTATTCAACGATTCAACACCCAAATTCATCCTTTTGTGCAATTTGTTGGGGTTCAACAATACAAATTTGTGATATAATAAAAATAACTAATACAAATTAAAAATATTAGGGTATTTTTTTACGATTCAGTTATTTTTTTATAGATTTTAACGAAGGATTTTCCTGTATTGCCCATGTCACATTTATAGTCA